>NZ_JBVIZF010000026.1:0-93395 GCF_055591805.1 Streptomyces sp. NPDC041200
CCGGCCAGCTCGTCCGGCCGGGATCAGCGGCCGAGGGCGCTCTTGGAGGCGTAGGCCTCCGACCACTCCGGTACGGCCCTGATCTGCGCGGTCAGCGGGGTGTCCACGACGCCCGGGGCGACGGTGTTCACCCGCACGCCCGACGGGCCCAGCTCGGCCGCCGCGGTGCGCAGCATCTGCACGAGCCCGGCCTTCGTGGCCGCGTACACCCCCTGCCCCGGCTCGACGGCCACCGCGCGAATCGAGCTGAAGCCGATGATGCTGCCCCGGCCGCGCTCCGCCATGCCACGGCCGAAGGATCGCACCAGGTCGAAGGAGGCGCGCAGATTGAGCGCGACGACCCGCTCGAATTCCTCCGCCGTGTAGTCGAGCAGGGTCTTGCGCACGTTCGTCGCGGCGGTGAAGACGAGCACGTCGACGGGGCCCAGCTCCTCGGCGGCTCGCGCGACCGCCTCCCCGTCGAGCACATCGAGGGCGTACGCGACGAGGTTCGGCCCCATCGAGGCCGACTCCTTTGCCGCCGTCAGATCACGGTCGGCGCACACTACGGTGGCGCCGTGCGCGGCCAGCGCCAGGGCGCTCTCGCGGCCGATTCCGCTGCCCGCGCCCACCACGACGGCCTTGCGGCCGTCGAGCCTGAACAGGTTGGAGTACGCGTCCACCGCGTCGGTGCGGTCTGTTGCTTGCACTGTGGTCCTCACGGCTTCGTTGTCGTCGGGCGGATCACTGCCATACGGGTCACGGTCAGCTCTTCGATGGCGAACCTCGGGCCCTCCCGTCCGGCCCCGGAGTCCTTCACACCGCCGTACGGCATGACGTCGGAGCGGAAGCCGGGGACCTCGTTGACGACCACTCCGCCCACTTCCAGGCGGTCGAGAGCGGCGAAGGCCGTGTCCAGGGCGCTGGTGTAGACGCTCGCGTGCAGTCCGTAGCGCGAGTCGTTGACCATGTTGAAGGCCGTCTCCAGATCGGGCACGGACCGCACCGCCACGACGGGGCCGAAGACTTCCTCGTCCCAGACGGCCAGGGTGTCGGCCACGTCGAGCAGCACGGTGGGCTCGATCACCCCGCCGTTGACCCTGCCTCCGGCCACCAGCGACGCCCCGGCCTCCACCGCCTCGTCCAGCCACGCGCACACCCGCTCGGTCGACCGCGTGTCGATGAGTGCCGAGACGCGTGTCGCCGGATCGCGGGGATCGCCCACGGTCACCTGCGCCACCCGCTCCGTGAGGCGGGCCGTGAACTCCTCCCGCACGGCGTCCACCACGATGACCCGCTGCACACTGATGCACGCCTGGCCCGACGCGTAGTAGCCGCCGCGCACCACCGCGTCGGCGGCGGCGTCGAGGTCGGCGTCGGCGGCCACCACCAGGGCGGCGTTGGAGCCGAGTTCGAGCAGCACCTTGGTGGGTGCCGCGTCCCGGGCGATCCGGTGGCCCACGGCGGCGGAACCGGTGAAGGACACCGCCCCGATCCGCCGGTCGGTCGTGAGCGCGACGCCCACCTCGGGGCCCCCGGTCACCAGCTGCACCGCGGCCTCAGGTGCCTGGTGTCCGCGCAGCGCCTCGCGGAGGAGGTGCACCAGCCACAGGGTGGCCAGCGGCGTCTGCGGGGCGGGTTTGGCGATGACGGGGCACCCGGCGGCCAGCGAGGGCGCGATCTTGTGCGCGGCGAGCAGCAGCGGGTAGTTGAAGCCCGAGATGCCCACCACCACGCCGATGGGCTTGCGGGTCCAGAAGCCGAGCAGCCCCTCACCCGAGGGCAGCAGGTCCAGTGGCACCGTTTCCCCGTGCAGCCGGGCCACTTCCTCGGCCGCCGTCAGCAGTGTCAGCAGGGTGCGGTCCACCTCGACACGGCAGTCGACCAGCGGTTTGCCGGTCTCCAGGACCAGGAGCCGCTCGAAGTCCGCGCGCCGTGAAGCGACGGCCTCGTGCGTGGCGAGCAGCGCGGCTCTGCGGGTGTGCGAGGGGAGCCTGCCGACCTGGTCGCGGACCGCGAGGGCCGCGTCCACCGCGTCGCGTGCGAGGCGGGTGTCCCCGACGGGGGCGTGGGCGACGAGCGTCCCGTCGTAGGGGAAGCGGACGTCCTCGGTGGCGGGAGCCTTCACCCAGCGGTCGCCGATGGGAAGCCCCTCGGGAAACTCCCTCCCCACGGGGCTCTCGCCGTCGGCGGATTTCACGTGGACAGTCACGGTCGGTACTCCTGGTTGAGGTCGGCCGCCGACACTCCGGACAGTGCCTTGCCCAGGGTCGGAACGGCGGCGATCAGCCTGCGCGTGTAGGGATGCTGCGGTTCCTCGTACACCTGCTCCGTGGGCCCGGTCTCCACGATCTGTCCGGCGTGCATGACCGCGACCCGGTCGCACACATGGCGGACGACGGACAGGTCGTGGGAGACGAAGACCAGCGTGAGGGACAGCTCGTCGACGAGGTCGGCGATGAGGTTGAGCACTTGGGCCCGTACGGACACGTCCAGGGCGCTCACCGGCTCATCGGCCACGATGACCTTCGGACGGGGCGCGAGAGCGCGCGCGATCGAGATGCGCTGCCGCTGGCCGCCGGAGAACTGATGCGGATATCGGTCCGCCGCGTCGGCGCGCAGGCCGACGGCCTCCAGCAGCTCGGCCACCCGTTCCCTGCGGTTCGGATGTCCCTGTGCGACGAGCGGCTCGGCCACGATGTCGCCCACGCGCATGCGCGGGTCCAGCGAACTCATCGGGTCCTGGAACACGAGCTGGAGCCGTTCGCGGACGAACTTCAGCTGCCGCTCCCGGAGCCCGGTGATGTCCCGGCCGTCGATCGCGACGCTGCCGCTGGTGGGGCGGTCGAGCCCGGCCAGGATGCGCAGCAGGGTCGACTTCCCGCACCCCGACTCGCCCACGATGCCGAACCGCTGTCCCTGGGGGATGGCGAAGCTGACACCGCGCAGAGCGTGCACCGGCGGACTGGGATGGCGCAGCGAGGTGCGGGGCCGCCGGTAGTCGCGCGTGACGTCGCGGACGGTGATGGCGTCCACGGCGCCGGACGGCGACCCGGGCGCGAGGGGCGTGGTGGTCGGCTGCTCAGCCACGGCCGGCCTCCTGGTTCGTCGGTGTGCCGGTGCCGGGTGCGCCGCTCCCGGACACCGGGTGGAAGCAGGCGTAGCCGGAGTCCGGACCGTCCGCGATCCATTCCGGTCTGGTGGCGCACACCTCGGTCGCGTGGGCACATCTGTTCCGGAAGACGCATCCGGCGGGGAACTGCCCCGCCGGGGGAACCGACCCGCCGATGGTGATCAGGCGGCCGCGGTCGTCGGTCGCGGTCAGGTCCGAGGCGCCGATCAGGCCCTGGGTGTAGCGGTGCCGGGGGCGGGTGAACACCTCCCGGACCGGGCCGGATTCGACCACCCGCCCGCCGTACATGACCAGGACCCGTTCGCAGGCGGTGGCCACCACGGCCAGGTCGTGGGTGATGAAGAGCATGGCCGACCTGCGGTCCTGGACGCCCCGCACGATCAGGTCGAGCACCCGCGCCTGCACCGTGACGTCCAGCGCGGTGGTGGGCTCGTCGCAGACCAGGAGCGCGGGGTCGTTCGCGAGGGCGATGGCCAGCACCACCCGCTGCCGCTGGCCTCCGGAGAACTGGTGCGGGTAGGCGTGTGCGGCGGCCTCGGGGTCGGGCAGCCCCACCTGGGCGAGCAGTTCCACGGCGGCGGCGCCGGCGGACGCGCGGTCGGGCCGGGTCCGGTGGACCAGCAGCACCTCGGCGATCTGCCGCCCCACCCTCATCGTGGGATTGAGAGCGGTCATGGGCTCCTGGAAGACCATGGCGATCTCCTTGCCCCGCACCCGGGACATCCGCGCCTCGCCGGCGCCCACCAGGTCGTGGCCGACTCCGGCGAGCCGCACCGAGCCGGTGGCCCGTAGCTCCTCGGGGAGCAGGCCCATGACGCTCAGCGCGGTCAGCGACTTGCCCGACCCCGACTCGCCGATCAGGCCGACCCGTTCACCGGCCCGGATGGTGAAGCCGACGTCTTCGACGAGCTTGCGGCCGCCCACCGAGACATCGAGGTTCCGCACGGTCAACACATCATCGGGGGAGTCCGGCCCCAAGGCCGGTGCCACCTCGGGTGCCGGGGTCATCGGCGGTCCTCCAGCTTGGGGTCGAAACGGTCGCGCAGGCCGTCGCCGAGCAGGTTGAATCCGAGCACGGCCACCGCGATCGCGATGCCCGGGAACACGGCGAGCCGGGGGGCCAGCGACAGCAGCTCCTGGCTCTCCTGCAGCATCCGGCCCCAGGACGGGGTGGGCGGCGGGGTGCCGAAGCCCAGGAAGGACAGCGCGGCCTCGGCGAGTACGGCGATGGCGAAACCGACCGACGCCTGCACGATGACGAGGCTGCTGACGTTGGGCAGCACATGCCGCAGGCCGATCGCGAACGGTCCGCGGCCCGCCGCGCGCGCGGCGATGACGTACTCGGTCTTCATGACCTGCAGCGTGCCGCCGCGGATCAGCCGGGCGAAGTTGGGGATGGACGCGATGCCGATGGCGATCATCGCGACCAGCGTCCCGGCGCCGTACACGGCGGCGAACATGATGGCCAGGAGGAGCGCCGGGAAGGCGAGAATCAGATCGTTGCCGCGCATCAGCAGCTCGCCGAACCAGCCGGGCGCCATTCCGGCGACGATGCCGAGGGGCACGCCGACCAGGGCGGCGACCCCCACCGCCACGAAGCCGACGAACAGTGTGGTGCGTGAGCCGATCAGGATCTGGCTGAACACGTCGCGGCCGAACTTGTCCGTGCCGAACCAGTACTCCAGCGACGGCTCCTGCAGCCGCACCGAGGGGTTTACCAGGGTCGGGTTGTGCGGGGTCCATACGAAGGACAGCAGCGCCATGCCGATCACGACCGAGACGATGACACCGCCCACCAGGAGGCTGCCCGTCACCGGGCGGCGCCGCCGGCGGGCGTCCGGTGACGCGGAGGCGACAGTGACCTCCGTGTCCGTTCCCATGCCCGTGTCCGCAGCACTCATGACGCACGCTCCCTGAGTCGCGGGTCGATCACCAGATAGACCATGTCCACCAGAAAGTTCACCAACAGCACCGCCATTGCGATGATCATGACCACGTCCTGCACCACGATGAGGTCCCGGTTGGCGACGCTGTCCAGCAGCAGGCTCCCGAGCCCGGGAATGACGAAGACCCGTTCGATGACGACGGAGCCCACCAGCAGCGTGGCGAGCTGCAGCGCCAGGACGGTGACCACGGGCACCGCCGCGTTCCGCAGGCCGTGGCGCAGCAGGGCCCGCGTCGGGCGCAGTCCTTTGGCCCGAGCGGTGCGCAGGTAGTCCTCCCGCAGGACATCGAGCACGGCGCTGCGGACATAGCGGGTGAGCACCGCCCCCTGCACCAGTCCGAGGGCCAGCGCTGGCATCACCAGCTGTTTGAGGAACAGGACCGGGTTCTGCACCGGGGGCGTCCAGCCGTTCGCCGGGAGCCATCCGAGCCCCACCGCGAACACGGTGATCAGCAGGATGCCCGCGAGAAACGCCGGGACGGCCACCCCGACTTGGGACAGGGCCGAGAGGATGAGCCCGGAAGGCCTGCGGTGCCGCATCGCCATGAGCGTGCCCATGGGGACCGCCAGGATGAAGGCGAGGGTCATTCCGGTGCCCACGAGCCACAGGGTGACCTGGAGGCGGTCGGCGATCTGCGGGCCGATCGGCGCGTGTGAGATGTAGGAGTTACCCGGGTCGAAGGTCACCAGTCCGTGGATCCAGCTGAAGTACTGCGTCACGAGCGGCCGGTCGAGCCCGAACTGCTCGCGCAGTTGCGCCACCGCCGTATCCGACGCGCTGGTACCGAGGGCGACGCGGGCCGGGTCCCCCGGCAGCACCGCCATGAACGCGAACACCACGACGGAACTCACGCCCAGGCTGGCCAGGAGAATCGCGATCCGCTGCAGAAGACGGACGATCATTGGTTGAGTCCGCCTTTCATGACCGGCCGAGGCCGGTGAGATCCAGTGACTCGGACACGGAGTTCACGGGCAGACCGGTGATGCTCTTGTCCGCCACCATCAGGTTCGGCAACAGGAACAGCCAGTCGGCCGCGGCGTCCTTGGACAGCAGTCGGGCAGCCGCCCGCATGGAGGTGATCTGCTCCTTCCGGGAGCCCTGGTCCGCCTTCATCAGCAACGCGCGGAACTTGGGGTCGTCATAGCGGATGTAGGAGGACTTGTTCCCGAACACCGTCTGCATATCGCGGGGCTCCACATGGCCGATGATGGACATGTCGTAGTCGGCGTTCTTGAACACGGCGGTCAGCCAGGCGGCGGGAAACTCCAGCTGGTCGAGCTTGACCTTGAACCCGGCCTGTTCGAGCTGGCTCTTGACCACGGTGCCGCACGCGGTGGGGTACGGCAGCGTCGGAAGCCGCAGCCGCAGCGTACGACCCGCCTGACCGGACTCCTTGAGCAGCTTCTTCGCCTTGTCGCGGTCGTACGGATACAGGTCCGTGAGGTTCTGGTACCACGGGTCGGTCGGCGGGACCATGCTGCCGATGAGCTTGCCGCGGCCTCCCCAGCACGTGTCCAACAGGGCCTTGTGGTCGATGGCGTAACGCACCGCCTGGCGGGCCTTTGGATTCTTCATCGGGCCCGAGCCGTTGTTGAGGGAGAGGACCACCTCGCCATTGGACGTGCCCTCGATGACCTTGTACTTCGGGTTGTTCTCGAACCGGTACAGCGAATCCGGCGACTGCATCTGGCCGATCACGTTGATGGTGCCCGTGAGCAGCGCGTTGTTCATGGCCGTCGGGTCCTTGAAGTACTTGAGGGTGACCGACGCGAAGTGCGGTTCGCGCCCCCAGTAGCCCTTGCGGCGGGCCAGCGTGATCGAGTCGCCGCGGTTCCACCTCTTCACCACGTACGGGCCGGTGCCCACCGGCTCGGTGGCCAGCTTCTTCACACCGGTCCGGCTGAACATCGCGCCGACGCGGGTCGTCATCCGGTACAGCCAGTCGTTGCTCGGCCGTTTCAGGGTGACCTTCAGCTCGCCGGGCGACACCGCCCGGACCGTGTCGACGACGTCCATCTGGGACTTCTGCGCCAGTGTCCAGTCGGTGGGGACACGTTCGATGGAGAACTTGGCGTCCTCGGCCGTGAACGGTGCGCCATTGCTGAACCTGGCGTTCTTCACCAGATGGAACGTATACGTCCTGCGGTCCTCGGACAGGCGCCAGGACGTGGCCAGTTGGGGCCGTATCTTCCCGGACTGGTCCAGCTTCACCAGGTTCTCGTAGACGTTGTTGAGCAGTGCCTGCGGAATGGCGGCCCCCTCGGTCTTGGTGAAGTCGAAGTTGGCCGGCTCGGCGGTGAGGCCGATGTTCAGGGAGTTCTTCCCGGTGCTGCCGGTGGCCGTCGACCCGGCCGAGCAGGCTGCCAGCGGCAGGCACGCGAGCATGGCCGCGACCGTCCCGGTGTGCCGTGTCAGCCGCCTGGTATGTCTCATATGTGCTGCCCCTGGCTCTCCATCGTGTGCAGAACGGCGGATGCCACCTCCGCCGTGGTGGCGTTGCCGCCGAGGTCGGCCGTGTGGTGCCTGGTATCTCGCAAGGTGTCCGCCACCGCGTCGCGGAGACGGCGGGCGGCGCCACCGTGTCCGACGTCGTCGAGCAGCATCGCACCGGAGAGCATGCAGGCCACCGGGTTGGCCACACCCTTCCCGGCGATGTCCGGCGCGGAGCCGTGGACGGGTTCGTAGAGACCCGGCACGCCACCGCCCGGAAGAACGTTGGCGCTGGGCGCCATGCCCATGCCACCAGCGAGCACCGCGGCGAGATCGGACAGGATGTCGCCGAAGAGGTTGCTGGTGAGCAGCACGTCGAGGGAGCGCGGAGCCTGGATCATGCGGGCGGCCATGGCGTCGACCAGCACCGTTTCCAGCTGGACCGCCGGGTACCGCTCGCCGACCTCGCGCACCACCCGGTCCCACAGCGGATAGCCGTAGCGCATCGCGTTGGACTTGGTCACCAGGCACAGGCGGCCCGACCGGCGGCCGGCCAGGGCGAAGGCCTGGTGCGCCGCCCGCTCGATGGCACGGCGGGAGTGCACGGCGACCTCGATGCCGAGGTCATGTCCGCTCCCGGCGTGCGCCACCCCGCCCGCGCCGGCGTATTCGCCCTCGGTGTTCTCGCGCACGATCACCAAGTCCACGCCATCGGAGTCGCGCACCTTGGTGGGGACGCCGGAGAACGCGCGCACCGGGCGGAGGTTCACGGCGAGGTCGAGTTGCTGCCGCAGGCCGATGATCAGGCCCCAGACCAGTTCGTGTTCCGGTACATCGGGGCGTCCGACGGCTCCGAACAACACGGCGTCCGTCTGCTTGACGAGGTCGGCCGCGTCGTCCGGCATGGCCGCGCCCTGCCGGAGGAAACGCTCGCCTCCCCAGTCGAACGAGGTCACGTCGAGCCGGTGGCCGTCGGCCTCCAGCGCGGCCCTGAGTGCGGGCACCGTCGCCGAGATGACTTCCGGGCCGATTCCATCGCCCGGAATGACGGCGAGCCGCACGACCTTGGTGTCCGTCATGGACGCCACCTTCCGCTGTGACTGGCCTGACCAGTAAGCTCATTTGTCAGGTACCGTGACGACTGAAACTGTCCTTGTCAAGGGTTCGAATGCCCCGGGTATGGCTGGGAGGTACCACCCAGCGGTAGCTGAGGGAGAAGGAGAGTGCGGGTGCCGACGCAACAGGGGCTGGCCGCCATACCGGCCGTCGACATGGTGGCCGGATTCGCCGGCCGCACGCTGTCGCCGGTCGAGGTCCACGACGCGGTCCAGTCGGTGATCGAGGCGCGCGAGAGTGTGCTCAACGCGTTCTGGGTGCGGGACCCGGAGGAATCCCGTAAAGCAGCCCAGGCCAGTGAGGCCCGATGGGCCGCGGGGGAACCGCTCGGACCCATCGACGGCGTGCCCGTGACCCTGAAGGAGAACGTCGCCCGCAGGGGTGTCCCCATGCCCTCGGGCAACGCGGGGACCGAGCCGGTCGTCCCCGAGGCGGACGCCCCCATCGCCGCGCGGGTCGCCGAATCCGGCGGGGTGATACTCGGATCGACCGTGATGCCGGACTGGGGCATGCTCTCCTCGGGCGTCTCCAGCCGCCACGGCATTTCGCGCAGCCCCTGGAACCCCGGCTGGACCACGGGCGGCTCCAGCTCCGGTGCCGGAGCCGCGGCCGCCGGGGGATACGGCCCGCTCCACGTGGGCACCGACATCGGGGGATCGATCCGGCTGCCGGGCACCTGGCTGGGCCTGGCCACGCTCAAGCCCAGCTACGGGCGGATCCCGCTGGACGCCCCGTACCTGGGGCGCGCCGCCGGTCCCATGACGCGCACGGTGGCGGACGCGGCCCTGTTCATGCGGGTCCTGAGCCAGCCCGACCCCCGGGACTGGACGAGCCTGCCACCGCAGGACATCGACTGGTCGGCGCTGGAGAGCGAGGTCCGCGGACTGCGGGTGGGTGTGCACCTCGACGCGGGCTGCGGGGAGTCGAGCGACGCCGAGATCCTCGCTGCGGTGAAGCGCGCCGCCGAGGTCTTCGAGGCGGCCGGAGCCGTCGTGGAGCCGGTCGAGCCGTTCATGAGCCAGCAGCTCCTGGACGACCTGGACCTGTTCTTGCGGGTGCGGTCCTGGAACGACTTCCGCGAGCTGGCGCCCGAGGCCCGGATGCGGGTCCACCCCCACGTCATCCGGTGGTGTCAGGGAGGTGCGGACGTGCCGGGCACCAGGGTTCTCCAGTGCTACCAGCAGATCATGAGCATCCAGGCGCGGACCGTGGCGGCGACGGTCCCCTACGACCTGGTGCTCTCGCCGGTGGCTCCGGTGGCGGCGTTTCCCGCCGAGCAGCCGATGCCGTTCACGGGGGACGCGAAGACCATGGCGCACATCGGCTTCACCGCGCCGTACAACATGTCGGGCCAGCCCGCGGCGACCGTCAACTGTGGTCTGACGGCGGACGGCCGGCCCATCGGGGTGCAGATCGCGGGCCGCCGTTTCGACGATCTCGGCGTCTTGAGGGCGGCGGCGTGGTACGAACGGAACCGGCCCGCCGATGCGGTCCCGCGCTGGCCGGACCACAACCTCGGAGCGCCCACGGGGGAGAGCACGACATCGACCACGCCCGAAGGGGAAAAACCTTGAGTGACGGGGCACAGTTCCGGCAGGTCTCGCCGGTACGGCTCTACCAGCGCATCGTCGAACAGATCGAGCAGGCGATCGCGCGAGGTGACCTGAAGCCGGGGCAACGGCTGCCGAGCGAGCGCGAGTTGGTGACGCAGTTCGGGGCGAGCCGTCCCACCGTGCGGGAGGCCTTGCGCGTACTGGAGAGCAACGGCCTCGTCCGCTCGCGCCCGGGCGACCCGAACGGCCCGGAGATCCTGCCGTTCTCGTCGGCCCGCCTGACCAAGGAGATGACCCGGCTCGTCCAGTTCGACAACATGTCGATGGCCGAGCTGATCTCGTTCCGCATGATCCTCGACGGATCGGCGAGCATGCTGGCGGCCCGGCTGCGGTCCGAGGACGAGCTGTCCGCCATGGAACGGACGCTCGCCGTCATGGCGGACGCGATCGAGACCGGATACGAGGAGTTCAGCAAGGCCGACGTCGCCTTCCACGAGGCGGTGGCCGTGGCCAGCCGCAACTCCCTCATCGAGGTCTGCAACCAGGTGGTCCGGGGCGCCGTCCTCTCGCTGATCTCGGACAAGGTCGCCCACGCGCACAACAGCACGGCGCTCATGCGGGAGTCGCTCCAGCACCACCAGGAGGTGCTGGAGGCGATCCGGCTGCGGGACGGCCTGGCCGCGGCACGCATCTCACGGCGCAAGCTCTACGAGTACTACGCGGGCTACGTCCCCGAGGACGAGCGGGAGCCGCTGCTCGCGCTCATGGACGACGAGGAGGCCTGACACCTCAGGGCACGTGCCTTCGGGCACGTGCCTCAGGGTACGGGCGTTCCGCGCTGCCAGGAGTCGATGACGATCAGTGTCTTCGTCTGCAGCACACCGACCCCCTTGCGCCGCAGGCGATTGACCACTTTCTGCAGCTCATCGACGCTGTCGACATGCAACCGGACGAGTGCGTCCACATCGCCGGTGAGCGTCAGCACCTCGTCGACCTCCGGCAGCGTCGAGGCGAACTCAACGATGTCGTGGATATCCGTGTCGCCCGTGAAGCGCAGCTCGGTCACCGCCTGCAGGCCTTGGCCGAGCTTGGCCTGGTCCGTCGTGATCGTGTACCCGGTGATGACTCCCGACTCCTCGAGGCGGGCGATGCGCCGCCGCACCGGCGCCGGTGACAGCTGCACGAGACGTGCGATGTCGCGAACGGTGCGCCGCCCGTCGGCGCGCAACAGCTCCAGGATCTGCAGATCGACCGAGTCGAGATGTATGGGTGCCGACATGCCGCAAGTGTAAGCAGCACTTCCCACAGTGATCACTCCCGACGCGGAGGGACTTCCCTAAAGGAGCGTGCCGCGCATCGTCGACGCACTTTTGTTGTGTGCGGACCGGACCCTTGAAAGCGTGTCCTCATGCCAGCCGTAACATCATCACCACCATGCGCCGCTGTCCCCTCCGAAGCCATGAATCCCGTCCTGCGACTCGATGTCGTCGCCACGCCCCTGGCGGTCGCCCGGGTCGCCTTGATCGTGGCGCATCGCCAGTTCGACGTGCTCACCATGGACGTCGCCGCGCCCGTCGGCGGGCTGCGGAGGATCACCATCGAGGTGGACACGGCGGACGAGATCAGGGTGCGGCAGCTCGTCACGTTCTTGAACCGGTCGCTCGACGTCGTCAGGGTCGTCCGGGTGTGAACAGGCCCGGACCAGCAGGTCCGGGCCTGTTCAGGTGGCTGGGGCGCGCGTCAGCGGCCGTCGAGGGTGAAGCGGTAGAGCTTGTTGTTGTGGCCGCTCAGGCCCTCGCCCACGTTGGAGATGTAGTAGCCGGAGCCCCAGTACAGACTGCCGTCGACCACGGCGGGCCCGCCGAAGACGGAGCCGCCGCTGGCGAAGTCCCACCGGATCTTTCCGGTCTCGGCGTCCAGCGCGTACATGTTGGTGCCGCTCGGCGCCGACGAGCCCGCGTACATGACGCCGTTGGCGCTGGTCACGAAGGAGTCGTCCAGCCACTGGCCGTCTTTGCCCTGCGGGTCTGCGGTCTGCCACTCGATCTCGCCGGTGGCGGCGTCGAGCGAAACGTAGAAGCCACTGTTGATGGTGGTCTTGGTGCCGTCGGCCGCGGTGATGGTGTAGGGGAGGTGATCACCGTTGCCGATACCGGCGAAGATGTGCTTCCCGTCGGTGGCCGTGCCCCACAGGATGCCACCCAGCGGACCGCCGGGGCCCGCCTGGGTCTCCCACACGACCTTGCCGGTGGCCGGGTCGAGGGCGTAGTAGACACCGCTCTTCTGCCCCACGCCGAGCAGGTCGGTCCGCTTGCCGTCGATCGTGGTGGTGTAGAGGTTCGGAGCGGAGCCGAAGTCGAAGTCCGGGGCCTGGTTGGGCTGGTACATCATCCAGGTGTCGGCCGTCAGGGTGTGGTGAGCCCACTTGAGCTTGCCGGTCTTGAGATCGAGGGCGAGGACACTGTCGAAGTGGTTGTCCTTGTCGGGCGGGGTGCAATTGGTCTGCTTGGGGTTGAGGCAGACACCGGGCGGAGAGGTGTAGTTGTTGCCCGTGCCCACGAAGAGCAGACCGGTCTTGTGGTCGACCACGGGCTGGCTGCCCCACACCGCGGCGCCGGTGTACCCCTTGGGGAGGGTGTACGTCTTCCAGAGGATTTTGCCGGTCCGCGCGTCGATGGCCAGCACCGAGCCACGGAACTTCGGCTCGTCGTGGAGGGTCGAGGCCTTGGAGGACGTCCCCACGTAGATGATGCCGTTGTCCACGGTGGGGGAGGAGGTGATGACGGTCGTCGGATCGTCGTCGACCTTGGTCTTCCAGCGCTTCTCGCCGGTCTTCGCGTCGATGGAGATGAGGTAGGCGCTCTTGGCCTCGGGTGTCATCAGCGTGCCGGTGCCGATGAACAGGTTGCCCTTCCAGTACGCGGGGCTGGTCCGGGAGATGTCCCCGGTGATGCCGTCGTAACTGGTGATGGTGTTCGACCAGACTTCCTTGCCGCTGTCGGCGTCGACGGCCCAGAGCTTGCCGCCCCAGTCGGGCACGTACACGGTGCCGTTCACGACGGTGGGCGTGGCGGAGACATCGCCCGCGGTGGTGAAGGTCCACTTCGGCGCCAGTCTGCCCACGTTCTTCGGGCCGACGGTGCGCTCGGTGGCGGCGTGGTGGGTGTTGTGGTTGTTCTGTCCCGCGCTGTGCCAGTCGGGCTTCGCGGGGACACTTCTGTCCTGGGCGGGCTCGACTCTGGACTGGGCGGACTCGACGCCGTTCGCGGCGGGGGCGCCGGTTGCCAGTGTGAGGGCGGCGCAGGTGGCCGCCGCGACGGCCAGCCGCCGCCACAGCTTCCGGCCCTGACCGGGCCATCGGCTCGTACCGGGTTTCATGGAGTGCTTCCCTCGTTCCCTCTGGACGCCTTGGGCGGAGCGGCCGGCGGGATCGCCGGCCACGTGTGGTGGGGTCGGCTCGGCTACCGCGCGGACGTCTCCGCGGAGGCGTCGGCCCAGTCGGCGGTCCGTACGTCGATGACACCGGGCGTGTCGTCGGCGCCGATGGCACTGCCGGAGAGCTGCTGGAGGAAGTGGCGCGCGGGCGCGTTGCGCCGGGTGGGCCGATAGGGCAGACGCAGGGTGCGGCAGCCGAGCGCACGGGCCTCGGCGCTCAGCAGCCGCAGCATCCGCGTCTCCACCCGGCGGTTGAGGACCCGGCAGCTGAGCAGGAAGACGGGAACGTGCAGAGTGTCACCGTCGGCCTCCGCCACCACGAGCCCGACCGTGCCGTAGTCGCCGAACACATCGCGGACCCGCACCATCCAGCCATGACCGCGGGCGTCGAGCAGCTGCCGCAGCTCCGGCACCGTGAAGGTGGCGCCCGCCAGGGTGAACTGCGTGGTGCGGGTGGTCAGTTGGGCAGCTCGCTCCAGCAGGGAGCCCGGCAGTGGCTCCATCGTGACCTCGATGGCACAGCGGGCCAGGAACTCCTCGTAGTCCGCGGCGGACCGCTCCAGGGCCCGGCGCTCCGGCTCGGCCCCGTACCAGTCGGCCCGCAGCCGGTCCTCGTCCGTCACGGTGAGCTGGTCGAAGGCCGTCTCGCGGGCCAGCTGGCCCGGTGCCGCGTCCGCGTCCCGGGTCAGCTCCACCACGGCGACTTCGGGCAACTGCGCGCGCACCGACGCGCATTCCACCGCGTCGTCGTCCACGAAGACGAAGGAGTTCAGCGCGAGCCCCAGCTCCTCGGAGAGTTCCGACAGATACTGGGCCTTGGGCCGCCAGCCGATCCGGTGGGAGGTGATGTCCGGCATGGTGAGGACCATGTCCGGGTGTTCTGCGAACACGGCCTGGACATCGGCCTCTTCGTTACGGCTGCACAGGCACAGCAGCTTGCCCCGCGCGCGCTGGTCCCGCAGGAACTCCTGGACCGCGCGGCGCCCCGGGCCGATCTCCACCCCGCGCGGCCCGTCCTCGCCGCACACTCCGGACCACAGGGTGTTGTCGCAGTCGAGCACCACGACCTTGCGGGGCCTGCGCCACGTCGTGGCGGCCATCCGGGCCAGCCAGTCGGCCAGCGCGTCCAGGTACGCGTCGGTGTACGGCAGATGGGCGATGCGGTCGGCGTACTCGTCGTGGGTCTCCGGCACGCCGTAGCGGTCGGCGAGGTCGTCCAGCGGGATGAGGTGCACGCCGGGCAGTGGGCCGACGGCGTCGCTGATCCGCCGCGTGGCGGCGTCGATCCACCGCGCCGCGACGGGGTCGGCCAGGGCGCCCGGCGACGGCGGCGTCAGGGCCACCAGCCAGGTCGCCGCGGAGCGGGCGGGTGAGGCGGACAGCGCCGACAGCAGCTCGTCCAGGAGCCGGTCGTCGCCCCAGGGGTCCGCGGCGCCCCGGACCAGGTCCTCGACCCGCAGCAGCACGACGTTCACCCCGGCGTGGGTCAGCAGCACACCGCCCGGGTCGAGCAGCGGCTCCACGATCTGGCCGTACGGTGCCGTCAGGACCGTACGGCCCGTCCCCTCAAGCGCGCGGTCCATGGCGGCCCTGAGCCCGTCCGCGGTGAAGGTCGCGGCGAGGACGATCCCCGGATGCTCCGCGCCGCTCATCCCGCCCGGCCGTCCAGATGGGCGCGGACGGCCTCGGCGAGTTCCGCGGCGGTCGTGTCCTTTCCGAGCGCGTGCACGGGCAGCTCCACGCCCACCTCCCGCCACAGGCGCGACAGCACGCGCACGGCCCGCATCGAGTCCCCGCCGAGCGCGGCGAAGGGGATATCCGGGGCGACCACGGCCAGGCCCAGCACCCCGCGGAACGCCTCCAGCACCGTGTCCAGCGCCTGCTGGGCGGGAACGTGGGGTGGCTCGGCGGCCCCGTCGGGCATGGATTCCGGTTCGTTCGTTTCCCTCACGAGAACACCCTCGTTTCGGCCACGGTCGGCCAACGCATATGGCGGAAAGGTGAAGCATCCCGGGCGGCCATCAAACCGACGGCCGGATCTGGAGCGTAAGGACCGCTCACCGGACGCCGCAACTGCGTGCGCGACGGGGGGCGTTCATGTCACGCGGTCATCACCTCGGCTACAATCCACCGGCCTGCCGCCATGGCGCCAGTCGATCCACCGGTACCGATCGAGCGGGACCAGAAGCCGAATCAGAAGAAGGAACCATGCGCAAAAACGGGTTGGCCAGCCTCGTTCCCTTTTACTTCATCATCCTGATCGACAACCTGAGTGTCAGTCTCATCATTCCGGTGCTGATTCCCATCTCTTATGACGCCCATACCGGCATCATGAGCAGCGGCGGAACCAGCACCCGTGACCTGTTCTACGGAGTCGCCATCGGCAGCTATTCGTTAGCCATGTTCCTCGGCGCACCGCTGCTCGGCTCCCTGTCCGACCACTTCCGCCGCAAAAAAACCCTGGCACTGTGCCTGCTGGGGCTGGCGCTGGGCTACGCGCTGACCATCTGGGCCATGCTGCGCCGGGACGTCTCCATGTTCGTCGCCGGACGGGTGGTCGGCGGCCTCTTCTCCGGCAGCCTGCCGGTCGCCCAGGCGGCCATCCTCGACGTCACGCCGAAGGAACGCCGGGTGAACTCCATCGGGCTGATCATGTTCTGCGTCTCGACCGGGTACGTGGTGGGCCCGCTCATCGGCGGCTACCTCAGCGACCCCACTCTGGTCTCCTGGTTCACCCTCAAGACCCCGTTCATCTTCGTCGCCGGTGCCACGCTGCTGAACCTGCTCATCCTGCTCGTCGCCTACCGTGAGGCCCCGGCGCCGAAGCCCGCGGGGCGCATGGCCTTCCCGAACCCCGTGAAGCACCTGATGGAGTCTTTCTCCTTCCCCGGGGTCAGGCTGCTCGCTGCCGTCCTGCTCTTCATGTCACTGGGCTGGACGGCCTTCTTCCAGTTCATCGGTCTGTATCTGACGGCGAACGAGGGCTTCGACCAGCGCGCGGTCACCAACCTGATCTCGGTGGTCGGCATCGGCCTCGCGGCCGCCTTCCTCTCCCTGGTGCCGCTGTCGATGAAGTACCTCAAGCCACATGTCGCGGTGACCGGCGCGCTGGCCGTGATGGCCGTCTGCATCGCCGGTACCGCCCTGACCGGCTCGTCGGTCGCGCTCTACGCCCTGTGTCTGGTGGGCGCGGTCACGTACGGCATCTCGTACAGCGGCCTGGTCGGCATGATGTCGGCGGCCGTCGCCGACAGCCACCAGGGCTCCGTCATGGGCACGGCCGGTGCCATCGCGGCCATCTCCGCGGGGCTGTCCGGCGTCGTCTTCGGCATGATCGACGGGTCGAGCGCGGTTCCCATCTTCTCCGCGGCGGCCTTCGTCGTCCTCGCCTTCGCGCTCATCGCCGTGCGGGGGATGGGCGGCACCGGCGCCCAGGGGGCACAGGAGAACGCGGACACGACCTCCATGGTCTGACCGCGCTCTTATCTGTCACCGCCCGTCCGTCACCGCCCGGCCGGGACCGGATCGCCGATGTCCTCGCCGATGATCCGCGGGATCCCGTCGGCGGGCCCGGCGTCCATCAAACGGCGCACGAGCGCCGCGGCCACCGGCTCCACCGGCCCGGCCGTCTCCCGGGCGCTGGGCGAGTTCGTCTGCTCGGTCCGCAGCATCCCCGGCCGGGCGAGGAGGAACGCCACCCCGGGGTGGTGCCGGGCGGCCCAGTGGACCAGGCCCTCGACGGCGGACTTGGCCGCGACGTAGTGCGGCCAGTCGTGGGGCGGTTCGCGCAGGGCGGCCGAGGAGATCACCAGGCACCCGCCCCGCCCGGGCTCCAAGAGGTTCAGCAGCCCCGCCATGGGCGCGCTGACCAGCCGCATCGAGCCGGTCAGGAACGCGTCCATCCGTTCCAGGTCGGTGGGTGCCAGGCCCAGGGTGTGCAGTGGCGGGGCCGCGCTGCAGACCAGGAAGTCGAGCCGGCCGCCCGCGCGCTCGACACGGGCGCGCACCTCGCCGCTCCAGGCCGGGTCCGCGGCGTCGCCGGGTACGGAGTGCAAACGGCCCGGCAGCCTGTCGCCGTCGGCCCGCAGGGAATCCGGAAGGGCGCCCCGGTGCCCGACGTAGACCTCGCACCCCTGCGACGCCAGCGCCAGGGACAGGGCCGCGCCCAGCCCACGGCTGCCGCCGACGACCACGGCCGAGGTGCCCCGCAGCCGGGTGGACGGGCCCAGGTGCGTGCTCACAGTGGCCGACGTGGCCAGGGGAGCGGGCGTACGCACCACCGCCTCGATCTCGGCCTCGGCGACGACCTCACCGTCCGCGGTGATCTCCCCGCCGATC
The DNA here is from genome assembly GCF_055591805.1 of Streptomyces sp. NPDC041200. Classification (NCBI taxonomy): domain Bacteria; kingdom Bacillati; phylum Actinomycetota; class Actinomycetes; order Kitasatosporales; family Streptomycetaceae; genus Streptomyces; species Streptomyces sp. NPDC041200. The sequence goes on from NZ_JBVIZF010000026.1 coordinate 17,931, forward strand.
GACACCAGCCCGAAACGGTGGTCGGTATGGAGCACGCGGGCGGTGTACGACAGCCGCGCGGAGCCCGAGGCCGTGACCGGAAGGAACCGCAGCGCCACCCGGCCGAGGAGGCAGTTCTCACCCGGCAGCCGCATCCCGGCCAGATAGCCGGTCCACAGCAGACAGGCCAGCGGCGTCCGCCCGAGCAGCCGGGAGGCGGCCGGGAACCGCTCGCACAGCGCGTCGATCCCGTCCGGGCCGTACGCGCCGGACACCGTGGTGCCGGGCGGCAGATCCGCGATCGTGCGCGGCGCCGCCGACCGCGCCGGTGGTACGGGAAGCGGATCCAGGTCCGGCGGGGCGCCGGGGCGGGCCCGCACGGTCAGACAGGTCCGGTCGCCGTCGAGCAGCCGGTATCCGCTGCTGCCGCGGGCACCGTCGAGCGTGTCGGAGCGGTAGCGCACCCCGGGGAAGACGGGATTGCCGAAGTCGGCCTCGACGGCCGTCACCCCCGCCGTGTCCGGCGCCTGTTCGCCCGGCGCCTGTTCGTCCAGCGTCGCCAGGACCGCGAGGACGCCGTGCGCGACGGTTCGGCCGAACGGCGTGCGGCGGGCGTAGTCGGGGGAGCGGTGCAGCGGGTTCCGGTCGCCGCTGACCCGGGCGAACAGCGCCACGTCGTGATCCGAGAGCAGCACGTGGATACCTCCGATGAGCGTCGTCGAGCGGACGCCGTGGGACGGGGTGAGTATCGCGGACGCCGGGGTGTTCAACCGCGGCACGGGAGCAGTTGAACACCTGACAGGAACGAAGGAGACCGTGCACGGTGGTGACAAATGATCGCCGCACGGCATCATGGGATTTTCCAGAGGCCTGGGCGGGCGAAAGGTCTTTTACGCATGACGCAACGTCAGGCGAGCGCCTACGAAAGCTTTCAGTGGCACCGGTACCACCAGAATCCCGATGACCCGGGACTCACCATCAGCTACGTTTACGCGTTGACCGGCGATGTCGACATGAGCCGTCTCGACGACGCATTACGAGAGGTGGTTTCGACTGCCTTTCCGCGGCTTCTCTGCTATTTCACCGACATCGGCGGAACACTGATGGCGCGCAGCCGTCCGGCGCCCCGCCGGATAGTGCGGCGCTGCGAGCGGCAGGACGAACTCCTCGACCCCGGCGGCATCGATCCCACCGGCCAGGAGCTGTTCCGCTTCCGGTGCTGGCAGGCCGGCCCGGAAGAGCTGTGGCTGCGCCTGGACTTCAGCCACGTGGTGTTCGACGGCGGCTGCTACGCCCCGTTCATCGCCGCGCTCAGCGCCTGCTGGCAGGGGGACACGCCGGTGCGGGAGCGGTCCTTCGGCGCGCTGCGGCAGACCGCCGCCGTCGCCGAGGACGAGGCCTTCTGGCGGTCGATGCTGGCGGGCCGACGACTGCACCAGCCGCTGCCCTTCTCCTCCGCGGCGCCCCAGCCGACCGGCCGCGCCATCGCGGCCAAGGAGACGCTCACCGGTGAGCGGGCCGACGTCATCCACCGCTTTCTGCGCCACCACGAGCTGAGCCCGCTCCAGTTCGTGGTGGGCGTCACCGGCGCCCTGGTGCACACGTACGGCGGCGACGACCAGAGCGTCGTGGTCGCGCACACCGTGGACACCCGGGCGTACGGCGACCCCTACGGCTGCCACACCAACCTGCTGCCGCTCTGGCTGGACCTCTCGGCGGACCGGCCCGCCCTGTCGGTGTTCGAGCAGGTCCGCACCCGGCGGGAGGAGCTGAGGGCTCACCAGGGCTTCCCCACGCTCGACCTGCTCGCCCTCGCCACCGCCAACCAGGGCGCCACGGCGGACCTGGGACACAGCGTCCTCAATCTCGTGGTGAACGCCTCCTCCGCCATGCTGCCGACCGCGATGCCGCGGCTGCGGGGGCTGGAGGTGTCCTGGGTCCGCAAGCCGGAGACCGCTAGTTCGAGCGAGCTGAGCGTCAACTTCAGCTCCGACGAGCAGGGCATCCACCTCTCCTTCGACTCCTCCACGCGCGTGATGTCGCCACCGGCCCTGTCGGCGCTGGCGACCAACTTCTGCCGCATGGCCCATTTCATGGCCACCGAACCGCACCGGCCGCCGTCGCGGTGCGACCTGTCCCGCCCGCCGGAACCGGTGGCCGAGGGAGCCGTACGGAACGCCGCCCAGGATCTGGGCGAGACCCAGAGTCTGGGCGAGGTCCTGATCGCCACCGCCGGGCAGGAACCGGACCGGGTGGCCGTCGTGGACGACCACCGGTCGCTCACCTACGGCGAACTGCTCGGCACCACACACCGGCTGTGCGGCGCCCTCGCCCCCGGTGGCGCGGGGGCCGGGAAGGAGCCGATCGGCATCTTCCTGGAGCGGTCGGCGGCGATCCCGGTCGCCTATCTGGCCGCGCTCGCGCTGCGGCGTACGTTCGTACCGCTGGACCCACGACTGCCGGACGCCCGGCTCGCGTACATGGCGGAGACCGCGGGCCTGGGCGTGATCCTGGTGGACGCGGCCACCCGCGACCGGGCGGGGCGGCTGTTCCCCCACGTACGGACACAGGAGGTGGACGCAGCGCCACCGCCCCCGTCGCACGGTCCGGAGCCGCACGACATCCGGCCGTCGGCCCCCGCGGAGGAGGACCGCACCGCCTACGTGATGTTCACCTCCGGGTCGACCGGCACCCCCAAGGGCGTGGCGGTGAGCGAGCGCAGCCTCGTCAACTTCCTGCACTCCGTGCGCGAGGACCCCGGCATGGGCCCGGACGACCGGATCGTGGCCCTGACGCCGATCGGCTTCGACATATCGCTGCTGGAGATCCTGCTGCCGGTGCTGTGTGGCGCGAGCGTCCAGGTGCTGTCCGAGGAGGCCAGGACCAGCGGGACCCTGCTCGCCGAGCGCATCGGCGGCAGCGGGGCCACCGTCGTCCAGGCCACGCCGTCCACGTGGCGCATCCTGAAGGCCGCCGGGTGGCGGGCCGCCCGGCCCATGACCCTGCTGTGCGGCGGGGAGGCCCTGGACCGCGACCTCGCGGAGTATCTGCTGAGCCAGGGCGCGGCCGTGTACAACATGTACGGCCCGACCGAGGCGACCATCTGGGCGAGCTGGCAGCGCGTCACGGACGCCCGGCGCATCCACCTGGGAGAGCCCGCGCACCACACCCGGTACTACGTGGTGGACGCCGAGGGCCGATCGGTCGCCCCGGGCATGCGGGGCGAGCTGATGATCGCCGGTGACTGCGTGGCCCAGGGGTATCTGAACGCCCCGTCGACGGCCTTCGGCGCTCTGCCCGACGGCACGCCCTCCTACCGGACCGGCGATCTGGTCCACTACGAAGGTCCGTCGCACCTCACCTACGTCTCCCGCGACGACGGCCAGCGCAAGGTCAACGGCCACCGGATCGAACTCGGCGAAGTGGCGGCCGCAGTGGCCGCCCAGGCACCGACCGCCACCGTCGTCGCCGTCGTCCGGCCGGAGCCCGAACCGCATCTGCGCTGCTTCGTGTGGCTGCCCGCCACCGACGATTTCGACGCCGCGGCAGCGCGGGAGCGGTGCCGGGACACGCTGCCGTACTACATGGTGCCGCAGGCGGTGCACCGGCTCCGCGAGATGCCGCTGACGGCCAACGGCAAGACCGACGTGAAGCAGCTGGCGGAGGCGCCCCTGTCCTCGCTGGGCCTGTACCACGAGGACGAGGCGACCCCTCCCGCGACCGGCGCGGAGCGGGCGGGGGCCGGCGGGGCGGACCCTGGGGGAGACGTCCTCTCCGAGCTGCGGCAGCTCGTCGCCGCCGAACTGGGCCTCGCGCCGCCCGACGCCGACCGGCCCCTGGGATATCAGGGCGTCACCTCGCTCGGCTACAACATCCTCGCCACGAAGATCAGCGAACGCTACGGCGTCGTCGTCCACGCACACGACTTCTACCGCCTGAACACCCTGCGCAACGTCGCCGAGACCGTCGTCCGGCTGACCGGCGACCGGCGACTGCCCGCGCAGGGGCAGGACATCCGGCCCACGGCCGCGCCACGCACCGGGACGGCCCCGGCCGCACCCGGCGCCGACGACCGCCTGGCCATCGTCGGGCTCTCGGCGGTCCTGCCCGGCGGGCCGGACCCCGACGCGTTCTGGCAGACCCTGGTCGACGGCAGGGACTGCGTCACACCGGCCGGTGCCGAACGTGGTCTGCCCGGCGAGGTCGCCGGATTCCTGCCCGGGATCAAAGGGTTCGACGCCCGGTTCTTCTCCATCTCGCCACTGGAGGCGAGTTGGCTGGATCCACGACAGCGGCTGCTGCTGCAGTCCGTCTGGCACACGCTCGAAGACGCCGGGTACGCCCCGTCCGAGCTGAGCGGATCGCGCACCGGCTGCTACATGGCGGCCACCGGCAACGACTACGCGCTGCTCCAGGCCAGGGCGGACGCCCGGCAGATGCCGTACTCGCTGGTGGGGCACTCCATGAGCCTCATCGCCAACCGCGTTTCCTCCTGGTTCGACTGGCACGGCCCCTCGACGACCCTCGACACCGCCTGCTCCGGTTCCCTGGTGGCGCTGGTCAAGGCCTGCCGCGATGTGCGCGCCGGGGTGTGCGACGCGGCGGTGGTGGGCGGGGTGAACCTCATCCTCGACACCCAGATCAACGAGGGGCTCCAGGCGGCGCGGTTCCTCTCGCCCGACCACCGGTGCGCGGCCTTCGACGCCTCGGCCAATGGCTACGTACGCGGTGAGGGGTACGGAACCCTCCTGGTCAAGCGGCTGGACGACGCCCTCGCCGACGGCGACGACATCCGCGCGGTGGTCGAGAGCGTGGCGGAGAACCACGGCGGCCGCGCCAACTCGCTCACCGCCCCCAACCCCAACGCCCAGTACCACCTGCTGCTGGACGCCTACACCCCCGAACTCGCCGCCCGCACCGGCTACATCGAGACCCACGGGACCGGGACGGTGCTGGGCGACGCGATCGAGATCGACGCGCTCAAGCGGGCGTGGGCGCACCTGGTGCCGGAGCCCGCCGGGCGCCGCGTCCGGCTCGGTGCGGTCAAGTCCCACATCGGGCATCTGGAGCCTGCCGCCGGAGTCGCCTCCGTGACCAAGGTGATCAAGGCCTTCGAGCACCGGATGCTGCCGGGCAACCTCCACGTCCAGGAACTCAACCCGGGCATCGACCTGGAGGACACCCCCTTCGAGGTGCTGCGGAAGACGGTTCCGTGGGACGACGGAGACCGGCTCACGGCTGGGATCAGCAGCTTCGGCTTCGGCGGCACCAACGCCCACGTCGTCCTCTCCTCGCCACCGAGTCCTCCCGCCCGGCGCGGCACCCGCGCGCAGACCCTGCTGGTGCCGCTGTCGGCGCGCACCCCACAGGCGCTGCGCAGGCTCACGGCCACGTTGCTGGACCACCTCGAGCGGGCCGGGCGACTGTCGGACGAGAACCTGCTCGACGTGGCGTACACCCTGTGCCGCCGTGCGCCGCTGGCGTACCGCCAGGCCTGGTGCGTCTCGTCCGGCGAGGAGCTGGTACGCGCGCTGCGCGCGGCGGGCGAGCCGGTGCACGCGCCACCGGCGGAGCGGGAACGCGCCGCGCACCCGCCGACTCCCGAGTCGGCCCGCCAGCGGTACCTCGCCGGTCAACCCGTCGACTGGCAGGCGCTCTTCGCGGAGCACGAGCCGCGCAGGCTGCGGCTCCCCGCCTACCCGTTCGACGAAACCGACCTCTGGTTCACGGATGGGGGACGCACACCATGACGACCGCGGACGACACGGCAGCCGGTCACGGCGTTGCGGCCGACCACGGCGCGGTGGAGCCTGTGCCCCTGCTCGCGGCCGGTGAACCGGGCGGCTTCCGGGCGCGGATCGGCCCCGGCCACACGTACCTCCGGGAGCACCGGGTACGCGGGCGGCGCGTCCTGCCCGGTGTGGTCAGCCTGGAGATGGCGCTGCACGGCGCCGTCCAACTCCACCCCGGCCAGCAGACGTTCGCCATCAGGGACGCCGCCTGGCTGCGGCCGATTCCCGGTGATGAGCCGCTCGATGAACTCTCCCTGGCCTTTCGCTCCGCACCCGACGGGATGTCGGTGGACTACACCGTCAGCAATCGCGGCGCGCACTGCGGTATGGGCACGCTCCTGTTCGAAAGACAGGACCGGGCCCCCGCGGTGGGCCTGGACGTACGGGACACGATCTGCGCGAACACCCGGTCCCACCTCACCCGGCGGGAGATATACGCGGAGTTCTCGCACATGGGCATCGACTACGGTCCCTACTTCCGCCGCATCACCTATGTACAGCGGCATGGACAGTCCTCACTGGCCTGGCTGTCCCACAACGACGGCACACGGATGGGCCTGGTCAACCTCCTCGACTGCTCCTTCCAGTCGGGCATGGCGATCTCCATCGGAGAGCATCGTGACAGCTTGATGCCTTTCTCCATGGGGCATATGGTTTTCCACGCCCCGCCGCGCTTTCCTGCCGCTTCGGCTTTCGTCCTGACGGAGAAGCTCTCTCCCTTCAGAACGCACTTCACGGTATTCGATGAGGATTACGAACCGCTTCTCTCGGTCTTCGACCTCGGTGTGAAACCCGCCCTCTGACATCCCGCTGTGAACCCTAGGCATGGGGGACTTCGTTGAGTCACGATGAACGGCAAGGTGGAAATGCCGTGTCCGGTAGCGCGCTCCCCGATGTCTCGCTGGTCCATGGTGCCTCCGTGGACCGGATGGTGTTCGCCCCGCGGTGGGCACACGGCCGACTGGACTTACCACGGCCCGCCGAGGGGGGCCCGAAGACCTTCCTGACGCCGCCCGGACAGCACGGTCTCCACCGGGAACTGACGGAGGAGTTCCCGCACAGCAGGGTCCTGCGGCTCGACGGCGCGGGGCTGGCCGAACTGGCCGCCGCTCCGGCCGCCGCTTCGGCCGCCGCCGATGAACACCTGGTGTTCGTCAGCCGCACCGCATGGGCCGAAGGGACGGCGGACGACGAGGTCACGGCCTTTCTCCGGCTCGTCCACGTCCTCGACCGGCGCCCCCGGGTCCGGCTCGACGTGTTCACCGACAAGGCGGTGCCCAGCCCGCTGTTCACCGCCGCCACCCACCCCGTGGACGGGGTGTACGTCGGCCTGTCCCAGACACTCGCCAAGGAGCGGCCCGAGTGGGCGGTGCGCACCTTCTGTCTCGCCGACCTCACCGCGCCGTCGCTGTCCGGAGCGTTGGACCGGCCCCTGCCGACCGTGCCGGGCAAGCCCGTCTGTGTACGCGGCGACGAGTACGCCGTAGCGTCGATGGGACCGGCGTCCCTCGGCGGTCCGCCGGACGGCTCGGCGTTCCGGACGCACGGCACCTACGTCATCCTGGGCGGCACCGGCGGGCTCGGCGGTCTGCTCGCCGAATACCTGGCCGCCGCCTACCAGGCCGAGGTGGTCGTCGTCGGCCGCCGTCCGGCCGAACACTTCGCCGCGACCGGGGAGCGCCTGCGCGAGCTGGGTGCCCGCGATGTCCACTACCACCGGGCCGACCTGGCCGACGGCCCGGCACTGCGGCGCGCCCTCGACGCCCACGAGGTCATTCACGGCGTCGTGCACTCCGCGCTCGTGCTCCAGGACTCCACCCTCGCCACGATGAGCGAGGAAGTGCTGTGCGACGTACTGCGTCCGAAGCTGCACGGCACCCGCCACCTGGTGGACGCGGTGCGCGGCAGGGACCTCGACTTCTGCCTCTTCTTCTCCTCCGTCCAGGCCTATATCGCCAGCGCGGGACAGGCCAACTACGCCGCCGCGTGCGTGGCCAAGGACGCCTACGCCGACCTTCTCCACCAGGCCCTGCTGATCGACGCCAAGGTCGTCAACTGGGGGTACTGGGGCGGGATCGGCGTCGTCGCGAAGCCGGAGTACCGGGTACGGATGGAGCGGTTGGGGATCGGCTCGATCGAACCGGCCGAGGGGCTGGCGGTCATCGAGCGGTTCCTCGCCGCCGACCACCGACAGATCACCTGTGTGAAAGGGACGGACGAGGCGTTGGAGCGCATGGGCATCACACCGCACGAGCCCGCGGACGTGGCGGGAGTCCTCGACGCCGTCGTACCGGCCTTCACCGGCGACGACGCGGATGTCGCCCGCAACCGGGACCTCTCCGAGCGGCTGGAGGCGTACGCGCGGTGGCGGCTGCACCAGGTGCCGTTGCCGACGACACCGATCGCCAAGTACGCGAAGCTGCGGGAGGCCATCGGCGCGATGCCCCCGGCGACCTCCCCGTCCCGGGACGAACTCCTGCGCATCTACCCGGAGTTGGAAGGGCACCTCGAGCTGCTCGACCGGTGTGTGGAGCACCTGCCCGACGTGCTGAGCGGTACCACCGACGCGCTGGACGTGCTCTTCCCCGACGGTGGCTTCGACCTCGTCGCGCCCGTGTACCAGAGCAACCCCATCGCCGACTACTTCAACCGGATCTGCGCGCGGGTGGTCGCCGCGTACCAGCGCCGCTCACCGGGGCGCCCGCTGCGCATCCTGGAAGTGGGCGCCGGAACCGGCAGCACCACCCGGTTCGTCCTGCCGGAGCTGGACCCGCGCGGTGTGAGCTACCACTTCACCGACCTGTCGTACGCGTTCCTGAACAAGGCCCGGGACTCCTTCGGCGAGTACCCGTTCCTCACCTACGAGATCTGCGACATCGAGGACCCGCCCGCGCAGTACACCGGCTCCTTCGACGTGGTCGTGGCCACCAATGTCCTCCACGCGACGTCGAACGTCCCCGGCACGCTCCGGAACGTGCGCGGGGTGCTGCGGGAGGGCGGAATCCTCGTTCTCAACGAGATCACGGCCCGGCAGGACTACGCCACGCTGACCTTCGGACTCACCGACGGCTGGTGGCTCAGCGACGACCCGTACCGGATCGAGCACAGCCCCCTGCTCGACGGCGACCAGTGGCGCGCGCTCATGCACGAGGCGGGCTTCGGCACCGTGCGGCCCCACGGCGGGGACGGACAGCAGGTGATGGTCGCCCTGGCGGGCGCGGCGGACGAGCCGGAGCCGGTGGTGGCTGTCGGTGATGTGCGGGAGGAGGTGGAGGGGTTCGTCCGTGGGGTGATCGCGGAGACGATGCGCTTTGAATTGGACGAGGTGGAACGTGATCGCCCGTTCCGGGATATGGGCATCGATTCGCTGATCTCCATGGAGTTGCTGAAGCCACTACGTGAGCGGGTGGGGTACGTGCCTGCCACGGTGTGGTTCGAATTTCCGACGGTGGCGCGGCTGGTGGAGTATCTGGTCACCGAACACGCCGACGCGGTGCACACCGCGTTCCCCGTCACCGAGCCCGAGCCCGAGCCGCAGCCGCAACCCCAGCCGCAGACACAGCCCCAGTCGCACGACGAGTCCCCGGCCCCGGCCGCGCCCACCCGCGATGTCCGCGACGTCGAGCCACGGCCCGGGGACATCGCCATCGTCGGCATCGCCGCACGGCTGCCGAAGGCGCGCGACACCACGGAGTTCTGGAACAACCTCCTCGAAGGCCTGGACTGCACCTCACCCATCCCCCCGGAGCGCTTCCGCGAGCGCCTGGTGGACGGCCCCGAGCCCGTCTCGTACACCGAACGCGGCGCCTTCATCGATGACATCGACGCGTTCGACCACACCTTCTTCTCCATCACGCCTCACGACGCCGCGCGGATGGACCCGCAGGAACGCCTCGTGCTGGAGCAGACCTACCTGGCGGTCCTGGACGCCGGGTACAGCCAGGGCAGGCTCGCGGGCAGCGACACGGGAGTGTTCGTCGGCGTCATGAACGGCGGGTACGCCTGGCACACGGCCACCGAACGCGGCGCCGAACCGCCCACCTCGACGTTCTGGTCGATGGCCAACCGGGCCTCGTACCACTTCGACTGGCACGGGCCCAGCATGGCCGTCGACACCGCCTGCTCGGCCTCCCTGACCGCGCTGCACCTCGCCTGCCAGTCGCTGCGCACGGGGGAGTGCGACCGTGCCGTCGTCAGCGGCGTCAACCTCATCACCCACCCCCGCCAGTACCGGCTGCTGTGCGGTCTGGAGATGCTCTCGCGCACCGGGGAGTGCAGGCCGTTCGGCGCCGGGGCCGATGGCTTCGTGGACGGCGAGGGCGTCATCAGCCTGGTGCTCAGGCCCGCCGAGGACGCCGTACGCGACGGGGACCGTGTCTACGCGCTCATCAGCGGCTCCGCGGTCAACGCGGGCGGCCGGGCCAACGGCTACACCGCGCCGAACCCCGAGGCGCAGCACGCACTCGTCACCAAGGCCCTCGCGGCGGCGGACACCTCCCCCGAAGAGGTCGGCTACGTCGAGGCCCACGGCACCGGCACCGCACTCGGTGACCCCATCGAACTGCGGGCCCTCACCAAGGCCTACGCCGCGGCGGGGACGCGGCGCGTCCGGCTGGGCTCGGTGAAGTCCAACGTCGGCCACCTCGAATCGGCGGCCGGTCTGAGCGGAGTGCTCAAGGCGGTGCTCCAGATGCGCCACGGCACCCTGGTGGCCTCGTTGCACGCGGAGCGCACCAACCCGCACCTGGACTTCGCGGACACTCCGTTCACGCTCAGCACGGAGCGCGAGAGCTGGCCCGAGGCCCTACCGCTGGTGTCCGCCGTCAGCTCGTTCGGCGCGGGCGGCGCCAACGCCCATGTGGTGCTGCGCGGGGTGCCCGAACAGGCCGCCACCACGGGCCCCGGGCGCGACTGCTACGTCATCCCGCTCTCCCACCACACCAGCGCGGGGCTGCAGTTGGCCATGGACGAGCTGCGGCGGTGGCTGCACGGGCGCCGGGTCGACATGGACGCCCTCGCCTACACGCTGGCGTGCTGCCGCGACACCTTCCCGCACCGCGTGGCCATCGTCTGCCGCACTCAGGACGAACTCGTCCGCGGTCTGGAGCAGGATCTGCGGCAGCGGCCGAAGCCCGTGGCCACGGCGGTACGGGCAGTGGAGGAGCTGTCGGCCCGTACGGCTGCGGATGTCGCGGCCCTGTACGAGTCGGGCGGCTCCCCGTCCTGGGACGCGTACTACCCCCGGCGCACCCCCGTCGATCTGCCCGCGTATCCGTTCCTGCGCCACCGCCACTGGATCGATTCCGTGGAGTCCGGCTTCCACGCCCTCTCTTCGCTGGTGTCCGCCCACCGGATCGACGGTGTGAGCATGGCCCCGGCGGCCTGGACGCTCGCGGTCTTCGCCGGGCGGGCGGCGGGCAGCGCCCTCGGAAACGTGCTGTGGCAGAAGAGGATCACCGACCCCGAGGCCGTCGAGGTGCGGGAGCACGGCCGCGAGCTGTCGCTCGTCGACCGTGCCACCGGCACGGTGCACTGCACGGCCGAGGTGATGGCACCGGCGGCGGTGGGCGGCCCGCCCGACCCGCCCTCCGGCGCCCGCAGGCAGGACGGCCGGGAGGTCTACGCCACCTTCCGGCGGCTCGGCTATGACTACGGCGAACCGCTGCGCTGCGTGCGCTGGGCCGAGGTCGGGGCGGGCGCGGTACGGGCCTTCCTCCACGCGGACCGCGACTGGGGATACGGCCTGTCGCCCGCGCTGCTGGACAGCGGCATGCAGCTGTCCCTCCTGCTCGCGGCCGAGGAGGCACCGAACGCGTCCGTGTTCGTCCCGTACCACCTGGGACGGCTGACCGTCGTACGGGCCCCACGCGACGAGGCGGTGTACTGCACCTGCGTGGCCCGGCCGGGTGGCCACTCCCAGCGCTCCCGCGTCTATGACATCTTCTTCACCGACCGGCACGGCGAGGTCCTGGTGGCCTTGGAGGAGGCGGTGTCCGTGGCCGTCGGGAGGCCGGAGCCCGGACCGGAGCCCGCCTCCGCCCCCTTCACCGTCTTCGAGCTGAACTGACGGGGGCGGCCGTGGCCAGCGACGTCGTGATGTTCCCCGGGCAGGGCTCCCAGCACCTGGGCATGGGCAGGGAGGTGTTCGACGCGTACCCCCGGCTGTGCGAGAGGGCCGACGAGATCGTCGGATACTCCCTGCGCGAACTGTGCCTGGAGGACCCTCACGGGCGGCTCAACCAGACCGCCCACACCCAGCAGGCGGTCTACTTCGTCAGCTGCCTGATGTACCTGGCGTACACCGAACGCCACGGGGACGAGCAGGTGCGGTGCGTGACGGGCCACAGCCTGGGGCTGTACCCGGCGCTCTTCGCGGCGAAGGTCTTCGACCTCTTCGAGGGGCTGGAAATCGTCTCCGAGCGCGGCGCGCTCATGCAGGAGGCGCGCGACGGGGCCATGGTGGCGGTCATCGGGCCCCGGGCGAACGAGATCGACGAACACCTCGTCCAGCTGGAGTTCTTCGACGTGGACGTGGCCAACTACAACAGCCCTGAGCAGCTCGTGCTCAGCGCGGCGAGGCCACGGCTGGACGAGCTGGTGCCGCGCCTGCGCGAGGCGGGCCACCGCTGTGTGCCGCTGCCGGTCGGCGGCGCCTTCCACTCCCGCCACATGGAGCCGTCCCGGCGCGCGTTCGCCCGCTTCCTGCGGGACCGGGAGTTCGCCCCGCCCGCCAAGACGGTGATCTCCACGACCAGCGGCCGGGCCCTGGACCCCGACCACCTGCTGGAGGAGCTGGTGTTCCAGCTGGTGAAACCGGTGCGGTGGTGGCAGACCGTGGCGCATCTGGCCCGTACCGGACACAAGACGTTCGAGGAGGTCGGCCCCGGCACGGTGCTGACCAAATTGAGCACAGAGATCCTCGGCGACGAACCCTCGCCGCAGCCCGAGCCCTGGAAGTGAGGACCGTGGACACAGCAATCAGCAGGATCGCCGTCATCGGTGGCGGCGGCTCCGGCGCCGTCGCGGCCTGGCAGCTGGCCCGGAAGCACGACGTCACGCTGTTCGAGGCGGGGGAGTACCTGGGCGGTCACGCGTACAGCCATCCGGTCGAGACGGAACAGGGCACCTTCCACGTGGACATGGGCGTGGAACACTTCAACGAGAAGCTCTCGCCCAATATGTTCCGGCTGCTGACCGACTTCGGCATCACCACCTACGTCGCCCCGTCCTCCGTCCACGTGGACTTCCCCGGCGAGCGGCAGACGTGGAACAACCTCACCTTCCTCGGCGGGCTGCGCGAGGAACTGCACGAGGAGTTCGACCGGTTCCACCGGGAGATGAACCAGATCCCCACCTCGGGCGACGACCGGTACAAGAGCATGAGCATCGGCCAGTACCTGGACGAGAACGGGTACTCCAAGAGCTTCAAGTACCAGGCGATGAACCCCATCCTGAGCATCTACTCGGGCTGCCACGCGCCCTCCCTGGACTACAACCTCATGTACGTGGCGCTGTCGTTCAGCATGCACCTGCTCTCCTTCTTCTCCGCCGGCTACTGGCGCAAGGCGGACGGCGGCATCCACGGCTATCTGCGCCGGATCGGGGACGAACTGGGCGACCGCGTCCGGCTGAACACCCCCGCCGAGGCCGTCGTGCCGACGGACACGGGGGTGACGGTGGTGGCCGGGGGCCAGGAGCACCGGTTCGACCAGGTCGTGTTCGCCACGCACGCGGACGTGACGCTGCGACTGCTGCGGACCTCCGACGCCCGGTACGGGGAACTGCTCGGCAACTTCGCCTACGTACCGGTCGAGAGCGTGCTCCACCAGGACGAGAGCTGGCTCAGCCCGGAGGGCGGCGACGCCTACTGCCAGTTCCGGATGCCACCTGGGTTCGAGCTGGACCGCGCCGAGGAACTGATGGGGAGCCTCACCCGGAACTGCAACGCGCTCCACCCCTACCGGGAGGTCAAGGCACCCATCCTGATCACCTTCGACCCTCAGGAGGAGATCGCCCCCGACCGCGTCATCGTCCGCCGCCAGTGGAAACTTCCCCAGCTCCGGCCGGTGGACCTACGCCGCAAGAAGCGGCTGAGCGAGATCCAGGGCCGGAACAACCTCTGGTTCTGCGGCACCGACACCAGCATCACCGGGCACGAGGGGGCCATCGTCTCCGGCATGGTGATCGCGGACCGGCTGGGCGTTCCGCACCCCTTCCCGGACGACGCGCCCGCCGTCGGGCAGTTCCGGGGCGTCAAGGAATTCATGGGCGTATGAGCGAGCTTCACCTTCTCGGCTTCTCGGACGGGGACGACCTGTGACATCACTAGCACCTCGGTACAAGGACCTCGCCGCCCCGGACGCGACCGGCGGCCCGGTCGGCGACACGCTCGTCATCACCGACCTCGAGGACATCGCGGCGGCGGCCGCGTCCCTCGGCGCCGAGTGCTGGTCCGCGGGCCCCGCCACGGAGGACGAGGCCGGGCTCGCGCAGGAGCTGCGGCGGCGCGTCGGCCGCCACGCCACCGTGGTGGTGGCATGGGGCGACGGACCGTCCGGCGGCACGCCGGATTACGGGCGGGCGACGCGGTTCGCCCGGACCTGCCTGTCCCTGCTGCAGGCTCTGCGGGAGTCGGGGCGCCCGATCCATCTCGTCACGCTGTCCCGCGCGGCGGACGTGCTCCCGTCGCTGCTCGACGGCATGGCCCTGTCGGCCGCGCTGGAATGTCCGCTCACCCACACGGCCGTCGAGTACGCCGACGCCGTGTCCGCAGCGCGGTTGCGCGCCTGGATCGCGGCCGGTGCCGGGTCTCCGGGGGCGCGACTGAGGGCCGACGGCGACCGGATCGCACGGCTGGAGCACACGCCGCTGACGCCGGAGAGTGAACGGCCGCGTGAGGTGTTCGGCCGTGGCGACCGTGTCGTGCTCATCGGCGGTGCCGGGGGCATCGGACGGCACCTGTGCCGCTACCTGAGCGAGCGCCACGGTGCCCAGGTGTTCGTCCTCGGGCGCGGCACTCCCGGCCGGGAGACACGGGAGGCGCTGAAGGACGCGGGCGCGAGGAGCTACGTCAGTGTCGCGGCGCACGAACCCGAGGCGCTCGACGGGGCGCTGCGCTACCTCCACGAGGAATTCGGCCCGCTCACGGCCGTGTTCAACCTCGCCGGTGTGCTCGACGACTGTCTGCTGTACCACCTGACCCCGGACCGCCTGGAGAACGTCCTGCGACCGAAGGTGGCCATCGGCCTCAACCTGGCGGCCCTCTCCGGCCCGCACCGGCCCGGCATGGTGGTGCACTTCAGCTCGCTGACGAGCGTCACGGGCAATGTCGGCCAGGTGGCGTACGGAGCGGCCAACGCGTTCCTCGACCGGCTCTCCGCACACCGGCCCGACTGGTACAGCATCAACTGGGGCCTGTGGGACACCGATGGCATGCGAATGCCGATGCCGGACGACGGGTCCGGGCTGCGCGCGATGCCGCCGGAGCAGGCGTGTGACGCGCTGATGTCGGCCCTCGCCGCCGGGACGCGGCGCCTGGCCATCTACGACGGACAGGTACGGCTGGACCCCGACGACGCCACGCCCTCCGTGATTCGTCCCCCCGCCGAGGATCTCCTCACCGACACCACGCGGTGGCTGAGGGAACTCGTCGCACGCCACAGTGGCCTGCGACACCTGCGCGACGACGACAACCTGCTGGACCAGGGCGTGGACAGCGTCGGCAGCATCCGCATCAGCCGGGACATCGAAGCCCGGCTGGGCATAGCCGGGACATCCCGGCTGAGCCGCGCGGTCCTCTTCGAGTACCCGACGGTCGCGGCGCTCGGCGAGCATGTGGCCGAGAACTTCCCCGCCGAGCTGGAATCCTTCCTCACCCGAGAGCGTCCGGGGACGCACCAGCCCGCCACGAAGCCCACGCCGACGGCCCCCGCCCCCACGCCCCCGAGGCCCGCGGCTCCCGGGTCCGTGCCGCCCGCGACGCCTGCGGCCCCCGCACCCGCGCCTGCGGCGTCACCCCCTGGGGTTGTGCCCCCCGCGTCTGAGGCCCCCGTGGCCTTCGCGCCCGCGATAGATGCGCCACCTGCGCCTGCTGCACCCGCGCCCGAGGCCCCTGCGGCTCCGGGGCCTGCGGCCCCCGCTGACCCCGTGGCACCCGTGCCTGCGACATCAGCGGCACCCGGGTCCGTGGCACCTGCGTCTGCGGTCCCCGCGCCTCCGGCGCACGCGGCGCCCGGGGCGCCCGCGTCCGCGACCCTTCCGGCACCCGGGTCCGTGCCCGCCGGGTCCGTGGCACCTGCGTCTGAGGCTCCCGCACCTCCCCCGTCCGGGACGCCCGGGCCCGTGCCTGCGGCGCCCGGGTCCGTGTCCCCCGCGCCCGTGGCGCCCGGGCCTGCGGCACAAGCGCCCGTGTCTGCGGCGCCCGTGGACCCCGCGTCCGCGGCACCCGCCGCGGCCCTGAGCGAGGACGCGACCGTGTCCGACGACGCCTACCGGCCCGGCGACATCGCCATCGTCGGCATGGCCGGGGAGTTTCCCGGTGGTGCCGACACCGCGGCGTTCTGGCAGGCGTTGCTGAACGGCGACGACGCGGTGCGGGTCATCCCCGGTGATCGCTGGGACTGGCGCGGCCAGCACTCCTTCTCGCCCGACGAATCGGGCACCTCGTACGGCCGCCACGGCGGATTCCTGGACCACGCCCTGGACTTCGATCCCGTCTTCTTCAACATCACGCCCATCGAGGCGCCGTACATGGACCCGCAGGAGCGCCGCTTCCTGCAGTGTGTCCACCACGCTCTGGAGGACTCGGGGTACTTCGCCCAGCCCACCGACGACGTGGGCGTGTTCGTGGCCGCCATGTTCGGCCACTACCAGGACCTCACCGCCCCCGACCGGGTGATCGGCAGCTCGTTCGCCGCGATCGCCAACCGGGTCTCCTACGCCTTCGACCTGCACGGCCCCAGCGTCGCCCTGGACACCATGTGCTCCGGCGGGCTCACGGCCCTGCACCTCGCCGTCCGCAGCATCCGTTCCGGGGACTGCGCGCTGGCCGTGGCAGGCGGGGTGAACCTCATGACGCACCCGGGGAAGTACCGTCTGCTGTCCGAGGGCACGTTCCTCAGTCCTACCGGTCACTGCCAGGCCTTCGGAGTGGAAGCGGACGGCTACGTGCCCGGCGAGGGAACCGTGGCCGTGGTCCTCAAGCCGCTGTCCGAGGCGCTGCGGGACGGGGACCGGGTGCACGCCGTCATCCGGGCGACGGCGGTGAACGCGGGCGGCAGGACGGCCGGGTTCACCGTGCCGTCCGAACGCGCCCAGCACCGCGTGATCGCCTCGGCGCTGTCCGCGGCGGACATCGAACCGTCCGCGGTGACCTACATCGAGGCGCATGGCACGGGCACCCGGCTCGGCGATCCGATCGAGGTGCGCGCGCTGGGGCGGGCGTACGGCGGGCCCGAGCAGGGCCGCGCCTACCTGGGCTCGGTGAAGAGCAACATCGGGCACTTGGAGTCCGCCGCCGCCATGGCCGGGCTCGTAAAGATCGTCAAGCAGCTCACCCACCGAACCCTGGCGCCCACGCTCCACTGCGCACTGGAGAACCCCGACCTGCACCTGGAGGACTCGCGTTTCGCCCTGGTCAAGGAGGCCAGGCCCTGGCCCAGGGGCAGCGGTCCCACGCGCTTCGCCGGACTCAGCTCATTCGGCGCGGGCGGCGCCAACGGGCACGCGATCATCCAGGAGTTCGTGGCACCGCGCGAGAGCCGCCCCGCCCCCGCGTTTCCGCGCTACTTCATCCCGCTCTCGGGACGGGACGAGGCCGCCGTGCGGCGCCGCGCGGACGACCTGCTCACCGCGTTGCGGAACGCGCCCGACACGTCCCTGTACGGGCTGAGCTACACCCTGTGCTGCGCCAGGCAGCACTTCCGGATCCGGCGCGGCTACTGGGCTGAGAGCGTCGAGCAGCTGACCGGGCTGCTCCAGGGCACGGATGGGACCTCCTCGGCCGCGCCACCGGACGACGACGCCTGGGCCCGCGCGGCCTCGGCGTACCTCGACGGCGGGAACCCCGGCTTCACGGAGCTGTTCCCGGTCCGCATGCTGGTGGACGCCCCGCTCTACCCCTTCGCCACCGAGCGGTACGTGGCCGACGCGCTCGACCACGCGAACCGGCCGACCGCACCGGCCTCGGCCGGTGACGCCTCCGGCGAACTGCTGCTCACCCCGCAGTGGCGGGAGCGCGCGGTGGACGGACCGGACGGACCGGCGGCGGACCCAAGGGTGCGCTGTGTCCTCGTTCTCACCAACGGCGGCCAGGAGCACCCGCTTCCCCGCCCACCCGAGCCGACCCGGCTGATCCGGGTGGTGCCCGGTGACGCGCTGGCCATCGAGGCGGACCGTATCGAGCTGCCCGAAGGCGACGACGCGGCCGCCGCGCGAGCCCTGCGGCATCTGACGGATGAGCTGGGGCTGGACCACCTGTACTGGGTCGACCTCCGGCGCAAGACGACGGTGGCCTCGGCCCTGTCCATCGCCAGGGCGCTGCAGGCCTGCCGCACCCCGTCCACGATCCTCGGCGTGACCCGTGAGGCTG
Organism: Streptomyces sp. NPDC041200; assembly: GCF_055591805.1. Lineage (NCBI taxonomy): Bacteria > Bacillati > Actinomycetota > Actinomycetes > Kitasatosporales > Streptomycetaceae > Streptomyces > Streptomyces sp. NPDC041200. Next base: position 36,291 of record NZ_JBVIZF010000026.1, read on the forward strand.
ACACGGCCGAGGTGCGCGCCCTGGCCGGTTTCCTCCACGGACTCGCGGAGGAGAACGCCCACATCCGCACCGTCCTGGCACGCCGGAGCGGCATCGACGCCGCGCTCGCCGACGGCTGGCGGCCCCTGCTGGACGAACTGAGCGCCGCCCGGCAGCCGTTCACCGAGGTCAGGTGGTCGAACGGCACGCGCGAGACACGAGAACTGACGGAGATCGAGCGGGGCGACGGCGTCCGGGTGCGCACCGGGGGGACGTATCTCCTCACGGGCGGTCTGGGCGCGGTGGGCCGCGCCATCGCCGAGCGCCTGATCGAACGGTACGGCGCCACCGTGATCGCCGTCGGCCGCTCCGCGCCGGACGCCGGGCGGCGGCAGTGGATCGACGCGTCGCCAGGACTGCACTACGAGCAGGCGGACATCGCCTCGCCCGACCGGACCCGGGACCTGATCGCGGGCATCCGCGAGCGCTTCGGCGGACTCGACGGGGTCATCCACTCCGCCGGTGTCATCCGCGACGCCCTGGTGCAGAACAAATCCGCCGACGACGCTGAGGCGGTGCTCGCCCCGAAGGTGCGGGGCGCCCAGAACCTGGACCGGTACACCGCGGATCTGCGCCTGGACTTCTTCTGCGTCTTCTCCTCCATCTCCAGCGTGCTGGGCAACACCGGGCAGAGCGACTACATCGCCGCCAACCGCTTCCTCGACGAGTTCGCGGCCGAACGCGCCCGGCGCGTGACCGACGGCGAACGCAGCGGCCTCACCCTCTCGGTCAACTGGCCGCTGTGGCTGGACGCCGAGGACGAACGACGCGAGCGGTACCAGGCGCTCGCCCAGTACCTGCGCGGCCAGTTCGGGATGGAACCGCTCTCCTCGCGGCGGGGCGCGGATCTGTTCGTCGACCTGCTGAACGGCCTACCGCAGACGTGCCACCAGGTCATCCCCTGCGTCGGCGACGTGGAGCGGATGCGGCGGCGGCTGCTCCCCGGCACCGAAGGACCGGCGCCGACAGAGGACGGCGGCGACCCGGCACGCCCGGCCCCCGCGGCGGCGCTGGAGGACATCGGTGACCGGCTCGTGGAGCTGGTACGTACCCAGACCGGCCTGCGGCCCGCCGACATCACCTTCGACAGCACCTGGGGCGACCTCGGCTACAGCTCGGTCATGCTCCAGGGCCTGGCCCGGGAACTGGGCCCGGAATTCGGCGTGGAGACACCGCCCAACGCCCTCTTCAAGTACAGCAGCATCACATCGCTGAGCGCCTATCTGAGGGACCAGGGCGTACCGGAGAAGGACGACTCGGCAGCGGCCGCGATCCCTGACCCAAGGCCCGATCGCGGCAAGTACGCCATCGTCGGCATGAGCGGGGTCATGCCCGGAGGGGCCGACCTGGCGGACTTCTGGCGGCTGCTCGTCGAGAACCGCAGCGCCATCCGTGCGGTCGACCGCTGGAAGGACCGAGCGAAGGACCAAGCGGAGGACCCCGCGAAGGACGGCGGTAAGGAGTACTTCGCGGGCACCATCGACGGGTACGACACCTTCGACCACGCCTTCTTCGGGCTTTCCGCCCGGGAAGCCATGCTCATGGACCCGCAGCACCGGCTCTTCCTCCAGTGCGCCTACAACGCCCTCCTCGACTCCGGCCACGCACCCGCGACCCTGCGGGACGTGGGTGTCTTCGCCGGTGTGCAGTTCAGCGAGTACCAGGCGGCGCTGCACAACGGCGCGGACTGGGCCCACCCGTACACCGTCACGGGCAACGCGCACACCATGCTCGCCAACCGCGTGTCCCATCTGCTCGACTTCACAGGGCCGAGCCAGACGGTCGACACCGCCTGTTCCAGCGGGCTGGTGGCGCTGAACCGGGGTGTGCTCTCGCTCGCGGCGGGGGAGTGCGAGGTGGCCCTCGTGGGAGCCGTCAGCGTGCTCGTCGACCCGGCCGCCACCGACGCGGCGAACGGCCTGGGAGTGCTCTCGCCCGACTTCCGCTGCGCCACCTTCGACCAGGAGGCCAACGGCTACGTGCGGGCCGAGGGCGTGGGCTGTGTGGTGGTCAAACGGCTCGATGACGCCCAGCGGGACGGCGACGCCGTCCTCGCGGTGGTCGAGGCGGTGGCCGAGAACCACGACGGCCGCTCCAACTCGCTCACCGCCCCCAACCCCGAGGCCCAGACCGCCCTGCTGGAGAAGGCCTACACACCGGAACTGGCCGCCCGGGTCACCCACATCGAGACCCACGGCACCGGGACGAACCTGGGTGACCCCATCGAGATCAGCGCGCTGAGGGCCGCGTTCGGCACACTGGCCCCGCACCGTGAGCCGGGCAGCATCACGCTGGGCGCGGTGAAGACGAACGTGGGCCACCTGGAACCGGCCGCGGGGATGGCCGGGCTGCTGAAGCTGCTCCTGTGCCTGCGCAACCGGCACCTTCCGGCGAACATCAACTTCAAGGAGCTGAATCCGCTCGTCGAGCTGGACGGTTCGCCCTTCCGGCTGCTGCTGGAGAACGAGCGATGGGAGCGGAGCACACCGCTGGTGACCGGCGTCAGTTCCTTCGGCTTCGGCGGCTCGAACGCACACGTGGTCCTCTCGGAGGCCCCCGCCGCGCCACCGCCCCGCAGGGCGTCGCGGCCGTACTGGCTCATCACGCTCAGCGCCCGCACCACCGGATCGCTCTCGGCGATGCGGGACACCCTGCTGGAGTGGCTGCGCGGCCCCGAGGCGCAGCGGGCGGACCTCGCGGACATCGCCCACACCCTGACGGCCGGCCGCGACCACTTCGAGTACCGGATGGCTTGGATCGCCTCCAGCACCTCCGATCTGCTCCGGCAGCTGGAGGAGGCCCGGCCGGAGGAAGTGGCGAAGTGCGGGCGGAATCGGCCGACCGCGCACCCGGTGACCCTGCCGGACGCGGCGGATCCCGGCCACCGCGCCGCGCTGGAGGCCGTACGGGCCCGCTACCTGGAGGGGGAGGAGTTCGCATGGCCCACGATGTTCGACGACGGGCGGTACCGGCGGCTGCGACTGCCGGGCTACGCGTTCGCACAGAACAGGTTCTGGTTCGAGTGACCGGGACCGGGGCCGGGACCGGCACCGGCATCGGGACCACCACGCCACGGCAGGGAAACGAGAGTGGGCATGGACGAGCTGCTTGAGGACGACACCCCCGTCGTGGTCGGCATGGCCTGCCGGTTCGCGGGCAGCGACGGTCTGGAGGAGTACTGGGAGCGGCTGCGCCTGGGCCGCAGCGCCCTGGGCACCACCGACCGCTGGCCCAGGGAGGAGGACGCCGCGTTCACGGGCGGCTTCCTGGACGGACACCAGGACTTCGACGCGCGGTTCTTCCGCATCTCGCCGAACGAGGCGCAGTGCATGGACCCGCAGCAACGGATCCTGCTGCAGACGGTGCAGCACGCGGTCGACGACGCCTATCTGACCCCCGCCGACCTGCGCGCCCTGGACTGCGGTGTGTTCGTCGCCGGGCTGCCCGGCGACTACCGCAACCTGGTGGCGCGGCGCGGCGATGTCGTCTACGGCACCCACAGCTTCCTGGGCAACGCGCCCTCGACCCTGTCGGGCCGTATCTCCTACTTCTACGACATCAACGGCCCCTCCCTCACCCTGGACAGCGCGTGCTCGTCCTCGCTGGCCGCACTGCATCAGGCGGTACTCAACCTCCGTGCCGGACAGGGCCGTTGCGCGGTCGTCGGCGGTGTCTCGGTCTTCAGCACCCCGGAGGTGCTCCGCTTCGCGCGCAGTTCCCGGATGAGTTCCCCGAACGGCGCGTCGCTGCCCTTCACCGATGCCGCCGATGGTTTCGTGCCGGCCGAAGGCGCCGCGTGCCTCGTGCTCATGCGCCATGACGAGGCCAGGGCCCGGGGGCTGCGGATTCATGGAGCGGTCCAGGCGACCGGCACCAACCACAACGGCACCACCAACGGTCTGATGGCGCCGAGTTCCCAGGCGCAGTCACGGCTGATCGCGCAGCTGTACGAGCGCGAGAAGATCGACCCCTCGCGGATCGCCTACCTGGAGACCCACGGCACCGGGACGCCACTGGGGGATCCCATCGAGCTGGAGGGGCTGAAGTCCGCCTTCCGCCGGGCCGGGGGTGGCGACGGCTGCCACCTCGGCGCGGTGAAGCCGCTCATCGGGCACACCCTGGTGTGCTCGGGGCTGGCCGGTGTCATCAAAGGGCTGCTCAGCTTCCACCACGAGACCATCCCGCCGGTGGCCGCCACCGACGAGACGGCCTCCTACCTCGATGTCGCGCCGTTCCGGGTCAACCGGGAGCCGCTGCCATGGCCGGAGGACAAACCGCTGTGCGCCGTCAGTGCCTTCGGCTTCACCGGCTCCAACGGCCATGTGGTCCTGCGCAAGGTGGCGGGCGGTGTCGCGGGCGAGGACGCGGTGGACCGCCGTCCCGGGCGGGCGCTGCCCTTCTGCCTGTCGGCGGAGTCGCGGGAGAGCCTGACGGCACTGGCGGACCGCTGCCGGGCGCTGGTGGCCGATCTCCCCGAGGACCGGCTCTGGGATCTCTCCCAACTGCTGCTGCGGCGCCCGTGCTACGCCCATGAGCGGGTGATCGTGGCACGCACCCGCGACGAACTCCTCACCGGCCTCGGCGACCTGGGGGAGCGCACGGACCCCCACCGCCTCGACGGCGGCTTGCACGACCTCGTCGCACGCTGGCGGGCCCGCGACACCACCGCACTGCTCCGGGGGCTCGACGCACCGGCCGACCTGGCACGGATCACGCTGCCCGGCTACCCGTTCGAGAAGCGGCGGCACTGGCTGAGCGAAGACGCCCCCGCCGGAACACCCGACCGGCCGGACGCGCCCGCGGGCGACCGCCTCGCCCGGCGACTGTGCGCGGAACTGTCGGCTCTGCTGGGCTTCGACGAGGCAACGGACCACATCACACCCGGCACGCGCATCGCCTCGCTCGGCCTGGACTCCCTCTCGGCCGTCCAGCTGCTCAGCCCCCACCAGAAGGCCGGAAGCCCCATCAAGTCGCACGACCTCTTCCGCTACGAGACGGTGGCCGACCTCGCGGCCGCCATCGGCGGACGGCCCCCCGAGCCGGAGGAGCGCCAGCAGACCCGGGCACCCCGTACGCACGACGCCGCGCCGCTGACCCGGTGGCTGGAGTACGGCCGCGGCGGGCGGCCCACCCTGCTGCTGCCCCCGCTCAACTGCGACCAGCGGGCGTGGACCCAGCAGATCCCGGCCCTGCTCCGGCAGGGGCGCACGGTGTACGTCCCGGAGTACCCGGGGCACGGGAACGCCCCCTTCGACCAGCGGCGCTTCTCCTTCGAGACGCTCGCGGACGAGGTGGCCGCCTTCCTGCGAGAGGCCGCCGACGGCCCGGCCGACCTGGTCGGCTGGTCCCTGGGAGGCTGCGTCTCGTCCCTCACCGCCCTGCGGCACCCCGAGCGGGTCGGCTCGCTGACGCTCATCAGCTGCGCGCCCCGTTACGGCGACGACGCCTTCGACCGCACCCTGGAGCTGCGGGAGGAACTGCGCGTCCACGGCAGCCTGCTGGACGTGGTGTTCGGTGAGGGAGGCGGCCAACGCGGCAACCCCGCCGAGCGATTCACCGCGGCCGCCCCCATGGACACGCTGCGCTGCTACTACGCGGCCCTGACGGGCTTCGACATCGTCGACCGGCTCGCCGACGTGACCGCCCCCTGCCTGGTGGTGCGCGGCCGCGACGACTGCGTCATCGACGCGGAAGCCGCCGCGCTGTACTCCAGGATCCCCGGGGCACGGGTGCGGGAGTTCGACGCCCACGGGCACTACATGCCGCTCACCGCGGGACGGGCCTTCAACCGGACGCTGACGGAGTTCTGGTCCGAGCGGGATCACCTCATGGAAAGGGAACGGTGACACGACATGCTGGTAGACGTGGACAGGGCGGCGGTCGTCCTCTTCGACATGCAGCTGGAACTCATCCCGCTGCTGCTGGACGGCACACAACTGCTGCACAACACCTGCTGGGTCGCGGAGGTGGCGCGGGAATTCGGCCTTCCGCTCCTGCTGACCGAGCACAAGAAGCTGGGCGGGCTCTCCCTCTCACTGCATGAGGCGGCCGAGGGCGCGCCCCGGCTGGAGAAGGAGCACTTCGACTTCCTCCGCGAAGATCCCATCGAGAACCACGTGGTGTCCTCGGACCGGGACCAGTACGTGCTGGCCGGTGCCGAGACCCACGTGGTCCTCTTCCAGTCCGCGATGAGCCTGGTCGAGCGGGGGAAGACGGTGTTCGTACTGGCCGACACCTGCTCCGCCCGCAACCACGCGGACCACGAGCTGGGGCTCGCCCGCCTGCGGCAGAACGGCGCGCACCTGATCACGCGGGAGATGTTCTTCTTCGAACTGATCAGAAACTCAGAAGACCCCCGCTACCTCGAACTGGCCAAGAAGTACCTCGACGGGCGCTACATCCGCTAGCCCGGGAAGTGGCCTCAGCCAGGCCGGACCAGCCGCCCGCCGGACAGCTCCAGCAGCCGGTCCCGGTGGCGCTCGCGCAACGCGCGGTCATGGGTGACCATTACCACCGGACCGGTGAAGCCCTCCACCGCCTCCAGCAGCTGCTCGACCAGCACCAGGCTGAGGTGGTTGGTGGGCTCGTCGAGCAGCAGCAGATGCGGCTGCCGGGCGAAGAGCAGCGCCAGTTCGAGACGGCGCCACTGGCCCACGGACAGCCGGTTCGCCGGGGTGTCGAAGTCGGCGGGCCCGAACAGCCCGAACCGGGTCAACTCGGCCGCCGCGTCCTCGACATGGGCCGCGCGGCGAGCGGCGAAGGTGTCCAGCAGATTGCCGTGCTCGGCACTGAAGTCGCTGTCCTGCGGCAGATAGCCGATGTGCAGCCCCGGCGCGCGCTCCAGCACCCCCGCCTCGGGGGGCCGCTCGCCCGCCAGCACCGACAGGAGCGTCGACTTGCCCGAGCCGTTCGGACCGGTGATCACATACCGGGCGCCGGGCGCCAACTCCAGGTCCGCGTCCCGCAGCACCGCACCGGCGGCCAGGCCCTCGGCCCGCAACAGCACCCCGTCGGCCGCATCCGGAGCCTCGTCGGCCGGGCCCGCCTCCGGCGGGGGAGTGAAGGTCAACGGCTCCGGAGGACGCGGCACCTTCTCGTCCAGCAGCCGCCGAAGATGTTGCTGGGCGGAGCGGGCCGTACGGGCGACGGCCGCCTGGGCGGCGCTCCCGGCGGCGTTGTAGGACAGCTTGTCGTTGTCGCCCCGGCCCCCGAAGACGCGGCCGCTCGTACGGGCCCGGTGCAGCCGCCGCCGGGCCTCGGCCAGCTCCTGGCTCCAGTCGCGGTACCGCTGCCGCCAGCGCTCCTGTGCCGCGGCGCGTTCGTCGAGGTAGTCCCGGTAGCCGCCGCCGTAGCGCACGGTGGAGCCGCGGGGGCCGTCCAGGTCGACGATGGCGGTGACGGCGGTGTCCAGCAGCACCCGGTCGTGCGAGGCGATCAGGCACGGGCCCTGGTACCGGGCGAGCCACTGGACGAGCCAGTCCACCGCCCGGTCGTCGAGGTGGTTGGTCGGCTCGTCGAGCAGGAGACCGGCCGGTTCGGTGAGCACCAAAGAGGCCAGCGCCAGCCGGGCCCGCTCGCCGCCCGACAGGGTCCGGGTGTGCCGCCCGCGGTCCAGTCCGGCCAGGCCGAAGACGTCCAGCACCTCACCGACGCGGGCGCCGAGTTCCCAGCCGCCCCGGCGGCTGAACTCCTCCTGCAGACGGCCGTACTCCTCCAGCACCGCGTCGAGGTCGCCCTCGGCGGAGGCCATCCGCTCCTCGGCGTCCCGCATCCGCGCGGACAGCTCCCCGAACTCCGCGGTCGCCCGGCTGAGCACGTCCTCGATGGTGGCGTCGGCGGGGAAGTCCGGCCGCTGCGGCAGAAACCCCACCTGGCCCGTGACGGCGCGCACGACCTGGCCGCGCTGCGGTGTCAGCTCTCCGGCGAGCGCGCGCAGCAGCGTGGACTTCCCCCGGCCGTTCTCCCCGATCAGGCCCACCCGCTCGCCGTGGGAGACCTTGAGCGAGACATCGCGCAGCACCATGCGGTCCCCCAGCACGCAGTGGAGGTTCTCGGCGAGCAGGTGTGCGGAGCGGTGGTCGGCGGAGAGGACGTCCTGCCCGCCGGTCCGTGGTGTGGATGCGTCAGTCACCGGCGGGCGCCCCGGTCTCGCGCAGGCGGCCGTCCGACATCCGCAGCCAGCGGTTCACCCCGATCTCCTTGAGGAACCGCTCGTCGTGGCTGACCACGATGAACGCGCCCTCGTACGAGTTGAGCGCCCCCTCCAGCTGCTCGACGCTGTCGAGGTCGAGGTTGTTGGTCGGCTCGTCGAGCAGCAGGAGCTGTGGCGCGGGCTCGGCGCCCAGGACGCAGGCCAGGGTGGCCCGCAGCCGCTCACCACCCGACAGCGCCTCGACCGGGAGATGCGCCGCGGGGCCCCGGAAGAGGAAGCGGGCCAGCAGGTTCATCCGCTCCGCCTCGGGCTTCTGCGGCGCGTAGGAGGCCAGACACTCCGCGACGCTGCGGTCCAGCGGCAGCGTGTCCAGACGCTGGGAGAGATAGGCGACCCGTCCGTCCGCCCGCTTGAATTCCCTTGCTCTCGCGTCGAGTTCACCGTTGATGACGCGCAGCAGCGTGGACTTGCCGACGCCGTTGGGGCCGGTCAGCGCGATGCGCTCGGGCCCCCGGATCGAGAGGTCGACGCCTTCGCCCGCGAACAGCTCCCGTTCGCCGTAGCGGACGTGGAGGCCCTCGCCCAGGAAGACGGTGCGCCCTGCGGGGACCTTGGTGTCGGGTAGCTCCAGCGTGATCCTGCGGTCATCCCGCAGCGCCCGGCCAGCCTCGTCGAGCTTTGCCTTGGCGTCGGCGAGGCGCTGGCCGTGCATGTCGTTCGCCTTGCCCGCCGACTCCTGGGCGCGACGCTTGAGCGTACCGGCGGCCATCTTGGGGATGCTGCCCTTCTTGGCGGCCTTGGCGCCGACTCCGGCCCGGCGCGCGGCCCGCTCACGAGCCTGCTGCATCTCCCGCTTCTCCCGCTTGACCTGCTGTTCGGCGGTGCGGATGTTCTTCTCGGCGGTCTCCTGCTCGGCGCGCACGGCCTCTTCGTAGTCGGTGTAGTTGCCGCCGTACAACCGCATCTCGCCCGAGTCGAGTTCGGCGATCCGGTCCATGCGGTCGAGCAACTCCCGGTCGTGGCTGACCACCAGCAGACAGCCGGACCAGCTCTCCAGCACACTGTAGAGCTTGCGGCGGGCATCCAGGTCGAGGTTGTTGGTCGGCTCGTCCAGGAGCAGCACATCGGGCTGCTTGATCAGCTGGGCCGCGAGACCGAGGGAGATGACCTGGCCGCCGCTGAGGGCGTGCAGCCGCTGGGTCAGCGGGATGTCGCCGAGGCCTAAGCGGTCGAGCTGGATACGGCTGCGCTCCTCGATGTCCCAGTCGTTGCCGACCGTCGTGAAGTGCTCCTCGCCCACATCCCCGGACGCGATGGCGTCCAGCGCCTGGATGATGGGGGCGATGCCGAGCACCTCGGCCACCGTGAGGTCGAGGGTGAGGGGCAGGCTCTGGGGGAGATAGCCGAGCAGGCCCTTGACGGTCACGCCCCCGCGGTTCGGGCCGAGTTCGCCCGCGATCAGCCGGAGCAGGGTGGACTTCCCGGCGCCGTTCGGTGCGACCAGGCCCGTGCGGCCGTCACCCACGGACCAGGACAGGTCCTGGAACACCGGAGTGCCGTCGGGCCAGGAGAAGGAGAGATTCGAGCAGACGATAGCGGCTTCGGACATGAAGGGAGGCCTCGCAGGTGACGCGGGCGCACAAGGGTGGCCCGGAGGGTGCGGTGGTCAAGGCATGGGGGTACGACCACAGATGCCTGGTGCACATCTGTGTCCGCTGACATCCGGATCATCCGGAGATGTCGTCGTCACCCGCCACAACCACGGTTGCCTCTCCTTTGTCGCACATCACTCGCACTTCACCCTACCAGAGGTGGCCGTTGCCGCCCGGTGTTGAACACCGGGCCGGATATTGCCGCCGTCTCACGGGTGTCGTTAGCCTCACTCTCGCACATTCGACAAACACCGTTCTATGAAAGGGAGTAGTCGTATGCGGACCGCCGACAAGGAACTCCGGGTCAAGAAGACCTGGCACCGTCCCGATTTCGTTTCCTTCGACACAGCGCTGGAAGTCACCGCCTACTTCGCCCGCGACTGACGCACTGTCGCAGGAAAGGACGCAGCCATTTCGATGTCCGTGACGCATGAGGCCGGCGCCCCGTGGAGCGAGGCCGAATTCCGGAAGGCGCTCTACGCGCTGGAGTCGTCGTACTGGGACCGGCACCCGTTCCACCAGCGGATGCACGACGGGCTGCTGGACAAGGGCGAGCTGCGGCTGTGGGCGGCCAACCGCTGGTATTACCAGCGCTGCCTGCCGCAGAAGGACGCCGCGATCGTCGCCAACTGCCCGTTGCCCGAGGTGCGGCGCCAGTGGCTGTCCCGGATCGTCTACCACGACGGGACGGACTCCTCCTCGGGCGGTGCGGAGAAATGGCTCCGGCTGGCCGAAGCGGTCGGGCTCGGTGAGGACGAGGTGCTCTCCGAGCGCCTCGTCCTGCCGGGTGTGCGCTTCGCGGTGGACGCCTACGGGGACTTCGCCCGGCGCCGCCCCTGGCTGGAGGCGGCCGCGTCAGGGCTGACCGAGCTGTTCTCACCGGGCCTGCTCGCCCACCGGCTGGGCCGGCTGCGCGAGCACTACCCGTGGATCGCGGAAGAGGGCTTCCAGTACTTCACCGCGCGCATCGAGGTGGTGGGTCCCGAGGGCCGCTCGCTGCTGGACCTGGTGGCGCGGCACGCCGTCACCCGTGAGCAGCAGGAGGCCTGCGTGAAGGCGCTGGCCTTCAAGTGCGATGTGCTGAGCGCCGTCCTCGACGCGCTCGACTACCACTCGGGAAACGGAGGCACGCGCACATGACCGTCCTGCCACAGCCCACCGTGCCGCGGCTGCGGACCGGAGTCCGGCTGACCAGCGATCCGGTACGCGGCGAGCTGGCCCTCCTGCCCGAACGCGTCGTGGTGCTCAACGACACCGCGGCGGCGGTGCTCGCCCTCTGCGACGGCGCGTCCGACGTCGGCCGCATCGTCGAGCGCCTCGGCGAGGAGTACGAGGGCGTGAGCGCCGACGACGTCTCCGAGCTGCTGCTGCGGCTTGCGGAACGCCGGGTGGTGGACCTGGATGGCTGACGCGACCGCGCGTAACACGACCGCCCGTGACGCGAGCGCCCCTGACGCGACCGCCCGTGACGCGACCGTTCCGCCCCCGCTGGGGATGCTGATCGAACTGACCCACCGCTGCCCGCTGCACTGCCCCTACTGCTCCAACCCCCTGGAGCTGGTCCGCCGCTCCGAGGAGCTGACCCGCGAGCAGTGGTCGGACATCCTGGCCCAGGCCCGGGCGCTCGGCGTCGTACAGATGCACTTCTCCGGCGGTGAGCCGCTGGCCCGCCCGGATCTGCCGGAGCTGGTCGGCCGGGCCCGGCAGCTCGGCGCCTACGTCAACCTCGTCACCAGCGGCGTCGGACTGACCGCCGAGCGCGCGCGGGAGCTGGCGGAGCGAGGAGTCGACCACGTCCAGCTCTCCCTCCAGGACGCCGACCCCGCCGCCGGAGACCTGATCGCCGGGGCCCGGGTGCACGCCGCGAAGCTGAAGGCCGCGGAGGCGGTCGCCGCCACCGGACTGCCGCTCACCGTCAACGTCGTACTCCACCGCGCCAACATCGACCGGGCCGAACAGATCGTGGACCTCGCCGTCGGTATGGGCGCCGACCGGATCGAGCTGGCCAACACCCAGTACTACGGCTGGGGGCTGCGCAACCGCGCCGCACTGCTGCCCACCCCGGACCAGCTCGCCGCCGCGCGCCAAGCCGTCCGGTGCGCCCGGGACAAGCACGCGGGCGGCCCCGAACTCGTCTATGTGACCGCCGACTACTACGCCGACCGGCCCAAGCCGTGCATGGACGGCTGGGGCAGCACCCAGCTGACCGTCACCCCCACCGGGGACGTGCTGCCGTGCCCGGCGGCGTACGCCATCACCACGCTGCCGAGGGAGAACGCGCTGCGCCGCCCGCTGTCCGAGATCTGGTACGAGTCGGAGGCGTTCAACGCCTACCGCGGCACCGGCTGGATGCGCGAACCGTGCCGTACCTGCCCCGAGCGCCACACCGACCACGGCGGCTGCCGCTGCCAGGCGTTCCAGCTCACCGGCGACGCCGCGGCCACGGATCCGGTCTGTGGCCTCTCCCCGCACCGGCCACTGGTCGACGCGGCGCTTGAGGACGGCCTGCAGGCGGCCGACCTGGCGTTCGTCCCCCGGAAGCCGGTGGTCCCATGAGGGTGATCCTGCTCGGCACCGCCGCGGGCGGTGGATTCCCGCAGTGGAATTGCGCCTGCGCGCTGTGCGCCCGCTGTCACCGGGGCGAACTGCCCGCCCGTTCCCAGGAGTGCGCGGCCGTCAGCGGCAATGGCCGCGACTGGTGGCTGCTCAACGCCTCCCCGGACATCCGCACCCAGCTCCTCGCCACACCCGCCCTGGCGCCCGGCCCGGGTCCGCGGGACACCCCCCTGCGCGGCGTGCTGCTCACCGACGCCGAGGTCGATCACGCCCTGGGGCTGACCATCCTGCGCGGCGGCGCGGGCCTGACCGTGCACGCCGCGCCCCCGGTCATCGGCGCGCTCACCGCCGACCTGCCGCTGCGCGGCCTGCTGGACCGCTACGCGCCATGGGAGTGGCAGGACGGCACCGGCTTCGAGCTGGCGGGCGGGCTCACCGTCACCGCGCACCCCGTCAGCGCCAAGGCCCCCAAGTACGTGGGCGCTCCGGACCCCGGGGCCCCCTGGGTGAGCGCCTACCGTGTCGAGGACACGGCGACCGGCGGCGCCCTGGTCTACGCCCCCTGCCTGGCCACCTGGCCGGACGGGTTCGACGACCTGCTGGAATCGGCGTCCTGCGCCCTGCTGGACGGGACCTTCTTCAGCGCCGGCGAACTGGGCACGGCCGTCCGCTCCGGGGGCGCCGGTCAGTCCCTGATGGGCCATGTGCCCGTGGCCGGACCCGGCGGCAGCCTCACGGCCCTCGCCCGCCACCCGGGGCTGCGCCGTATCTACACCCACCTCAACAACACCAACCCCCTTCTCGATCCCTCCTCTTCCGCCAGCGCGGCGGTGCGACGAGGGGGCGTGGAGGTCATGGCGGACGGCAGCGAACTCATCCTGTGAGTCATGTATCCCATCGTGCGGGCATTCGCCCGGAGCGCCACGATGGGGTACTACGTCGCCGGTTATCGGTAATTGTCCGCCGTGGCATCGACCCATGTTTCCGGAACGCAGTTCCGTGCAATTCTCCCGCACCGCTGAACGCCCGACTCTGTGTACAGTGCAGCGGGTGCGCCAAGGGTGCCGAAATGTGGGGGAGATGAGTCGGTGAAACTCTTTCATCCGGAACAGCGCGGGTAGTGCTAGGGGAGTTCGCGGTGTCTCACCGGCGTCCCGCCAGGGCGCCGCCACAGGGACGCCACCCCCGCGCCGGTCTGAGGACTGGGTGCAGCCCCCGGGCTTGCGCGAGGAACGGACCTGGCTCTTCACCAGCTCAGCCGACCAGGCCATTTCACCCAGGCGACTCAGGATGAAAGAGGTTCAGTCACATGGCCGATCGCAGCGCACATCCCCTGGAATCCGAGCAAGAGGATTCCGACGTCCCGTCGAGGGCGGGGACTTTGACCCGGGCGATCCCCCAAGAGGCCGAGCCCGTGCCGATCTCGTCGCTCGTGCCCGGTCTCTCTCCGCGACTGCAAGGAGAAGACGCCGCGCATGTCGCCCGGCTGGCGGAAGTTGACGGTCCGCTTCCGCCGATCGTCGTGGAGCGGTCCACGATGCGGGTGATCGACGGCATGCACCGCCTCATGGCCGCCTGGACGAGGGGCCAGGAGACCATCGAGGTGCGCTTCTTCGACGGCACGGCCGAGGAGGCGTTCCTCCTCGCGGTCCGGTCCAACATGGCGCACGGCCTTCCGCTGTCCCGGGAGGACCGCCGGGCCGCGGCGGCGCGCATCCTCGTCTCGTCTCCGCATCTGTCGGACCGCACGGTCGCGCGCACCGCCGGTCTCAGCGCCAAGACCGTGGCGGGGCTGCGGTCCACCCTGACCGATGTGACACCGCATCCGAAGGCCCGTATCGGCAGGGACGGCAAGGTCCGGCCGTCGGACAGCGCGGAGGGCCGCAGGAGGGCCGCAGAACTGCTGACGGAACGCCCGCACGCCTCCCTGCGCGAGGTGGCGAGGACCGTCGGCATCTCACCGGCGACGGTCAGCGATGTCCGGAAACGGCTCGCCTCCGGCCGCCTCCCCGTACCGGACCGGGACGGGCACCCGCAGCAGTCGGCCACCGGCACGAAGAGCTGCGCCACATCGCTGGGCAGGACCGCCGAGGCCACCGTGAGCGCCATCAGGCCGATGCGGCCAACCGACATGTCGCCCATGGTCAAGTTGTTACGCGATCCGTCGCTCCGGCACAAGGAGAGCGGTCGCCGGTTGCTTCGTCTGCTGCAGCGCAGTGCCATGCAGCGGCAGGAGCTGCTGAAGCTGGCCGAGGCGGTGCCCCCGCACTGCACGGGTCTGGTGGCCGACCTGGCGAAAGAATACGCGGGCATGTGGGCGGAGTTCGCGCAGGAGGTCGGGGAAACCGGCTGAAGAAATTACAGATCGCTGGACGCGGCCCGGGTCCAGGACGCAGGATGCGAAGCGCTGAGGGTGGCTGCCCGTCGAACAGGCTATCGTCTGACTCGTCGCTCGGGGCAACCGCCGAATTCACATTCTCAGCGGTCCTCCAGCCATGCCCGGCAGATGTTCAACTGACGCGAGTGCGCGGTTGAACATGTGGCGAGGCCGATACCGGCCCCGCCGCGCCGGCGGTCAGGACGAGACCGCTGACGGGGGAAGGAGAAGGCCCATCATGGCTGTCCAGTGGCTGGCGGGGTTCAGAAGCGCGGTCATCAGCCCCTACGAGCAGCTCCGGTTCGACGAGCCTCGGGTTTTCCGCGATCAGACGGTGCGCCAGATACTGCATATGGCCGGTGGCGGTGAGCAGGTGCGGGTGTGGCTCTCCAATCGGTACGGCCACGCCCCCCTGGCCGTGGCCGACGCCCGGGTCGCCGTGCGCGGCGGCGCCGACCGGATCGAGACGGCCACCGATACCGCGCTGCGTTTCGACGGTTCGACGTGGGTGACGGTGCCCGTGGGCGAGGAGATCGTCAGCGATCCGGTCGCACTGCCGGTGAGGGCAGGCACCGACCTGGTGCTCAGCCTCTACCTCCCGGAGGACACCGGACCGGCCACCTACTCCCACACGAGCGTCGAGACGGCCTATGTCGCGGCCGGGGACCGCGCCGGTGCGGCGAGCCTTCCCGGTGCCGAGCAGGTCCGGGCCGGGTTCTACGTGACCGGGGTCGATGTGCTCGCGGAGCGGGACACACCGGTCACCGTCGCGTTCGGCGACTCCTGGTTCGAGGGCGTCGGCACCACCCTCGGCGCCAACCGGCGCTCCGTCGACGCGCTCAACCGCAGGCTGCGGCACGGCTGGGTGGTCAACCAGGGCATAGGGGGGAACCGGCTGTTAGCCGACGAGATAGGCGAACACGCCTTAGCGCGCTTCGAGCGCGACGTGCTGTCGTGCGGGAACGCCCGGCACGTCCTGGTGCACTTCGGCCTGAACGACCTCGGGCTGCCCGGCATGCTCGGCCTGCCCCCGGTCACGGCCGATGAACTGGTGGCCGGATTCACCGAGTTGGCCGCGCGGGCGCACGACGCCGGTCTCACGATCCACGCCGCGACCCTGGGCCCCTTCGCCGGGGCCGTCCCCCCGAACAACATCACGCCCGAGGGCATCGCCGTACGGCGTGAGGTGAACGACTGGATCCGCGACAGCGGCACCTTCGACACGGTCTTCGACGTCGCCCAAGCCGTGGCGGACCCCGTCCGCCCGGACCATCTGCGCCCCGCGTTCGACAGCGGGGACGGCATGCACCTCAACGACGACGGGGCGCTGGCCATGGCCGCGACGGTCGATCTCGGCGCGCTCGGATCCTGACGCCCGCGATCCGCCCGCCCGGCGGCGGGTCACCCTCGCGCTGGTCATCGTCGCCAGCGCGTGGTCATCCCCCGGAGGCAAGGCCGACCGTGCGTCGGCGGAGCCCGTCTCGGCGACGGCTGCTACGCCGTCGTGCTCATCTCGGCATCTCGGTGGCCGTCCCGTTCAGCGACCCCGGCCCGTGCGCGGTTCCGTTCACCGGGCCGGTGGCCCGGGCGGGGCGCTCCAGGATGCCGCGGTCGGCGGGGGCGTCCGCGGCGGTGGCGCCGGGCGGCGGGCCGGAGGCCTCGGTGCCGCTGGGGGAGCCGCCCTGACCGGTGCCACCGTGGGCCGTCCCGGCGTGGCTGCTGCCGTTGGCGGAAGAGGCGGAACCGTTGATCTTGTCGATCGCCTGCCGGGCCTGTTCGCCCGGGGACCGGGTCGTGGGCTGCGCCGAGGGCGACGGCGGGGGCGCGGGCTGGTTCCGCTCCAGCTGGGGCTTGGCATGGGCGGCGGCGCTCATGGCCTGGGTGCGCAGCCGGTGACTGACCGCCTCGTCCAGGCTCACCGGCCGGTGCATCTGGGCGGCCAGCCGCCCGGCCTCCTGGCCCAGCGCGGAGACCACGTCCCACGGCAGGTGGAGCACCAGACGGACTTCGGCGTCCCCGTCCGGGAGGGCTTGGATGGGAGGCGTGAACCGTTCGCTCATGAGCTGGTCCTCCGTAGGTTCGGTCCGCGCCCCGCATACCAGGGCGCATACAGAGCCATACGGAGAACCGCCGCGCCCCGTTCACCGTGAGCCGCAGGGATCGGGGCGCGCCACGTCACGCGCGCAGCAGGATGAGGACCGTCGCCAGGATCGCCGCGAGGACGAGCGCTGCCACACCATAGCCGAGCCGCTGCGACCGCAACCCCGGAATGAGCCCGTCGATCGCGATACGGCCCGACCCGCTCAACGCCAGCCCGGCCGCGCACACGCCGATGAGCAGCGGGAACTCAAAACCGCCGAACAGACCGAGCTTCCAGGTGGCGGCGACGGCATTGGCCATGGTGCCCGCCACGGCGGCTCCGGCCAGCGGCGTGAGCAGCCCCACGGCGAGCCCCAGCCCGCCCAGGGTCTCGGTGAGCCCCGCGCAGATGGCCATCGCCCGGGGCGCCGGATAGCCGAGGTGGGCGAATTCCACGGCGGTCCGGGAGATCCCGAGCCCGTCCCACCAGCCGAACAGATGCTGCGCCCCCCGCGCGGCGACGATCAGCCCGACCCCGAGCCGCACCACCAGCAGGCCGACGTCATGGGCGCGCAGCACGCCCGGCGCGCTCCTGGGCGAGGCATGGGCGGGCGTGCCCATCGCGGGAGTGCTGTCATCGCCGTAGTACGCCATGGCGCCCTCGTCGGTCGGGGTTCGGTGTGCGGCCACCGAGCCGGAGAAGGGATATGTGCCTTATGTTCACTTTGTCGCAACCAGGCCCTGGGTTCAATCCGTACGCCCCTCGCAGGCGCGGAGGCCGCGCCGCGCCCCGGCGGCGAGCGCCAGGGCGGCGGCCAGACAGCCCAGGCCGACCGTGGTCAGGGACGTCCCGGTGGCCGGAGCGCACAGGGCCACACCGAGGCCCGCCGCGGCAGTGATCGCCGTCTTGGTCACGCCGGACGCCTCGCCCGCCCGCTCCGGGCCCGCGGCCGCCTGGGTGGCGATGAGGGTCAGGGCGCCCGCCACCCCGAGGGCCGCCCCGCAGCCCGTGGCCACCAGCACATAGCCCGGCAGCGAGGCCGCCAGCGGCGCCGCGCACAGCCCCGCCCCGCCCAGGGCCAGACACCCCGCCATCGCCCCGACCGCCCGCGCCGGAGCGATCCGCCCGGCCAGCGGTCCGGCCACGGACATGGCCGCCGCCGGGGCGAGGAAGGCCGCCACGGCGGCGCCCGCCGAAAGCCGCCACGGCCCCTGGAGCGACGTCGGCACCACGAAGAGGAAGACCACGGTCGCGGCATTGGCCACCGCACCGGCCGCGGTGAGCGCCACGAAGGGCCGGTCGCGCAGCAGAGCCGGGCTCACCAGGGGATTCGGCGCCGCCCGTTCGCGCCGTACGAAGACCACGGACAGGGCGGCGGCCAGGGCCAGAGCGGCGGCCGTACGCCCCGACGCCCAGCCCCACACCGGCCCGCGGTCGGTGCACACCGCCAGCGCGGCCAGCGCCGTGACCGCCGCGACCAGGCCCTTTCCGTCCACCGGGCGCGCCGCGCGCCGGTCCCGGGGCTCCGCCGCGCGGGCCGCGCACCCCGCCGCGAGCGCGGCGACCGGCACATTGAGCCAGAACACCGCACGCCACGACGCGGCCTCGGTCAGCACCCCGCCCGCGAACGGCCCGCACGCCGTCGCGACGCCCCCGGCGCCCATCGCCCACCCCAGGGCCCGGCCGCGCAGCGCGGGCGGATAGACGTGCGTCAGCAGCGCCAGCCCCACCGGCACGGCCAGCGCGGCGCCCGCTCCCTGGACGACCCGGGCGCCCACCAGCACCGGCAGCGAGGGTGCCAGCGCACACACCAGCGACGCGCCCCCGAACACCGCGAGGCCCGCCGTCAGCAGCGCGCGCCGTCCCAGCACATCGCCCAGCCGCCCGGCGCCCAGCATCAGCGAGGCCGCCGCCAGCAGATAGCCGCTGACCACCCACGGCAGCCCGCCCTCGGCCCCGAGGTCGCGGCCGATCCGGGGCAGCGCCGGATTCAGCGCGAAGGCGTCCAGCTGGACGCAGAACATGGTCAGCGACACGGCGGCCAGCGCCGCGCGCCGTACGGAAACAGCGCTCCGTACCGTCATCAGTCACTCCTCATCAGCACCACGGAGGGGGACAGGCGGGGGCTGATGAGAGAAGAGAGAGCGCCACGAACGGCGGGGAAAACGGGGCGAACGGGAACGGCGCCTTCGGGCGCCCTCAGCGGCGGGGCGGCAGCCGGTGCAGCTCCACGGCGGTCAGCCGTCCGGCTTCGACCGCGGCCGTCATGAACGTACAGTACGGCTGGCGGCGCCGGTCGGTGGGGGAGCCCGGGTTGAGCAGCCGCAGCCGTCCGTCGGCCGATGTGGTGTCCCACGGGATGTGGCTGTGGCCGAACACCAGCACATCCAGCTCCGGGAACCGGTGGGCGCAGCGCCGCTCACGCCCCTGCGCGGCGCCCGTCTCGTGCACCACCCCGAAGCGCAGCCCGCCCAGCTCCGCGTACGCCACCTCCGGCAGCCGCGACCGCAGCTCGGGCCCGTCGTTGTTGCCGTACACGCCGATCAGCCGGGACGAGCGTGCCTCCAGCAGATCGAGGGTGGCGGTGTCGACCCAGTCGCCCGCGTGGATGACCACATCGGCGCGCGCCACCTGGGCCAGCAGCTCGCTCGGCAGCTCCTTGGCCCGTCGCGGCAGATGGGTGTCGGACATCAGCAGAAGACGCACGCGGCGACCGTACCGTGTGAACCGTCAGCCATGGATCACCGCACAGGGAGAGATTGTGACCGAGCGCCCGCCGCTTCCGCCGTTCACCCGGGACACCGCCCTCCAGAAGGTCCGTCAGGCGGAGGACGCCTGGAATTCCCGCGACCCCGAAAAGGTGGCCCTCGCCTACTCCGTCGACTCCCGCTGGCGCAACCGCACGGAATTCCCGCACGGCCGTCCGGAGATCGTCGACTTTCTGACCCGGAAGTGGGCGAAAGAGCTGGACTACCGGCTCATCAAGGAGCTGTGGGTCCACGAGGGCGATCGCATCGCGGTGCGGTTCGCCTACGAATGCCATGACGCGTCCGGCAACTGGTTCCGGTCCTTCGGCAATGAGAACTGGCAGTTCGGCGCCGACGGTCTGATGACGCGCCGCCACGCGTCCATCAACGATCTGCCCATCGCGGAGGCGGACCGGAAGTTCTTCTGGCCGCTCGGCCGCCGCCCGGACGACCACCCGGGCCTGAGCGATCTGGGGTTGTGATCCGCCGGTCGCAGAAATAATGTGCCAAGCGGACGATCGGAGGAAGGTGGCGGCGTGATGGCGAAGGCGGGGGAGACGGCGCGGGACCGGTATCCGCGGCCCGTGGTGTCGGCCGCGGAGGCGGAGTGGATCTGGCGGCTGCTGTCGGTGCAGGCCCTGGAGAACGGCGCGAAGCCGGAGACGGTACGGCTCGCGGTGATCGTGGGGCTGGCCCGGGCCAGCGGCGCGCGCTACGGCGGACTGCTGCGCTGCACCATGGCCTCCCTCGACCTGGACGCGGGCTGGGTGACCATCGAACACGGCAAGCACCGGATCCCGCGCCGGCACGGTCTGGACGCCGGGACGATCCTGGTCCTGCGCCGCTGGCTGCTGGTGCGCAAGCAGTTGTGCACCGAGCTGGAGGGCTCCATCCCGGACGCGCTGCTGCTCACCGTGCACCACACTCATGACCACGGGGTGACCGTCGCCGCCGGGCTGCCCATCACCCGGCAGGGGCTGGTGCTCTCGTGGCGCCGCTTCGTCCACCGTACGAACGCCCGGTACGCCGCGCGCCGCCCTCCGCTGCCGACCCGCTTCGAACAGGTCCGCCGGGTCTGGGACACCTGAAGCCGGTGGGGGCCGGGCCCGGACCGGCGCCCCGCCCCCACCGGCCCGTTCACGCCGCGGGCGCCTCGGCGGCCCGGGCCGCCGTCACGGAGAAGCGCGCCTGCGCCGTCGCACCGTTCACGGCCACCGCGAGCGTCGCCGTACCCGGGCGCAGCGCGAGGAGCCTCCCGGTCGCCGGGTCGAACGCGGCGACATAGCGGCCCGGGTGCGCCCGGACGCGCGACACATCGCCGACGAAGACGTTTGGTGAGCCGGTCCAGTCCGCGCTGAGCGGCCCGCCGGCCGGCACCGTGCGGGCACCGGCCCCCTCGCCCTGGATCACCGCCGCCGTGACGTCCGCGTCCTGCCCGGTGCGCAGTTCGGCCGGTGCGGTGACCGTCAGCCCGTCCACATGGGCCCGGGTCTGCACCGACACCCAGTCGGGCCCGCCGGTCCACGGTGCGTGGCGCGCCGCCGCCCGCTGCCGCGGTGAGACATGGTCGACGCCCACCATCGACCAGCCGGTGAAGCCGCCCTGACCGGGCGGGGTGGCCGGGTTCTTGCCCGCGTTGCCGTTGATCAGATACGGGACGCCGTCCACCCGCGAGGCGTGGAAGGTGCCCACATGGCTGCCGATGAACGCCGCGCCCTTGCCCGTCGTACGGCGGAAGTCGGCCAGCCAGTTCTCCAGCACCGAGGCCTCCTTGCGGTCGCTCAGCTGGCTGCCCTGCTGCGGGGTGGGGTCGCGCGGCGGGACGTGTTCGATCACCATGACCGAGCCGATGCCCGGGTCGGCGGCGACCGCGTCCAGTTGCTCGCGCAGCTGCTTGATCTGGTCGAAGCCGCCGCCCCTGAGCCTCAGGCTCGAGGTGTCGAGCGTGAGGAACCGGGTGCCCCGGTGGTCGAACGTGCGGTGCGCGGGGCCGAATTCGGCCGTGAAGTTCCCGATCGAGCCGCCCATCACCTCATGGTTGCCCGGCACGTAAGTCCAGGGCAGGGCGTCGCCCAGCTCCTCGGTGAGCACACGGCGGGCGAAGGCGAGATCGGCGGGGGAGCCCTCGTCGACCAAGTCGCCGTTGATGACCAGGAAGTCGGGCTTCGCCGCCCTGATCTCCCGCAGGGTGCGGCGGGCCTGGGCCACGATCGGGCTGTCGGGGGCCCGGGCCACGAACTGGGCGTCCGACATCACCGCGAATCGCCAGTCCCGGCCCCCGGTGTGCGCGGCAGTGGTGATGAGCGGATCGGGGCGTACGTCCTCCTTCGGCAGCTCGACCTCCGGCGGGACCTGGGCGGTGAGGTCGTCGAGGACGACCTGACCCGTGTACTGGCGGGCGGCGCCCGTCTCGGCGAGATAGAAACGGCTCACCTTCAGCGGATACGCGACCCCGGCCGGAACCGTGAAGTCGACATGTCGCCAGCCGGTCCAGGTGACGTACGGGCCGCGCAGCAACTGGTCCGAGCCCGCGGCGTCCTTGAGCTGGAGGGTCGGCCACGCCCCCTTGCCGTCGCCCTTGATCCACAGCCCGAACGACTGAGGCTGGCCGTCCACCGCGATCGGCTCCGGCGGGGTGACATAGGCGGCGCGGGTGGCGGTGGACTGGCTGAAGTCGTACGTCAGCTCCAGACCGGTGCCGCTGTGGCCGTCGGGCGTGGCCTTCGCCGAACCGGAGGCGCGGGCCTGGCTGAACACCCACCGCCCGGCGTCGTCGAAGGACGCCTCCGGCTGATCGGTGAGGCCGACGGTGACGGCGAGTACGGTGACCGCGTCGCCGACCGCGACCTTGACCTGTCCCGCGGCCCGGTCGCCGCGGGCCTTGACGGTGAAGTCGCCCGTCGCCGGATCCGGGGCGATGTCGAACAGCGCGTGGTCGTACGTCAGCCGGACGTCGGACGGCTCGATGGGCGCGCTGGTGCCGTGCGCGTCCAGGCCGACGATCCCGAAGCGGCCGGTGGCCCCGGCGTCGGCGAGCCCGAGCAGCCGGGTGGTGGGCTGGATCCGGTCCAGCTCGTCCAGCACGCTCAGGTTGAGCGAGCCGTGAGCCGCGCCGCGGCGCGCGACGACCGCCGTGTCGCCGCCGCGGCGCGCGGTGAACGTGCCGTCGGCGCCGACCTGTCCGACCCGGGGATCGGCCGACTGCCAGTGCGGGGCGCCCTCGGCCGGGCCGTACGTCTCGTCGTAGCCCGCGGCGGTGAGACGGCGGGTCAGGCCCGGGAACACCCGCTCCGGGTGGCCGCCCCGGACCGTATCGGCGGTGGGCGCCTCTGCCGCGCCGGTCGCCGTCTCCACCCAGAAGCCCCGGAGGCGGCCGCTGCCGTCGGGGGCGGTGAAGGCGAGGCCGTTGGGCACGGGGCGCTCGCTGCCGTCGGACGGGCTGTTCTCCACCTGGCCCGTGTCGCTGCCGGGTTCGCGGGCGAGGAGGGTGGACGAGCCGCCGCCGTCGAGGTTGAGCGCGCTGTAGGAGCCCGCGTCCTTCATCATCCGGCCCAGCTCGGTGAGGGTGACCCCGCCGCTGTCCGCCTGCCGCCCGTCCACGGTGAGGACCTGCATCGTCCGGCCGTCGCGGGAGAAGCCGACGGCCGTGCGCGGCGCCGCGATGTTGTTGCCCTCGCCCTCGTGGCCGACCGGTTCGCCGTCCACGACGAGAGGTTCCCGGCCGCTGACCGCTGTGCGCGGGGTGTCGCCGCTGTCGGTACGGGGCCGGTACTCCCACGACACCGCGTCACCGACCGTCAGCCTGCCCAGGGCATCCGCCCCCGCGTCACGCCCCAGCAGCACGGTGGCGCCCTGCGGGATCGCCCCCTTGCCGGGCGCTCCGGGCGCCGCGGTGACCTTGCCGTCCACGACCGTGACCTCGGCGGTGCGCCGTGCCCCGTCCACCGTCTGGGCCCGGTCCGCCTCGCCCCACTGGGCGTTGTACGCGCCGATGCCGCCTCCCGGGACGTTGGCGGCGTTGAGCGCCGCGAGCGGGCGCGGGCCGTCCGGGAGGGTCAGGGTGCCGTCGAAGTACAGCTGGAGGACGCGCCCCGCGGCGGCCGGGCCGATGCCGACCGCCCTGCCGGAGCCGGACGCGGCGGAGTTGACGATCCGGCCGTCGCCGATGCCCGTGCCCTCGGGGGCGCCGGTCTGGTTGATGTCGAAGAAGTCACCGTTGATCGCGGCGACCGTGCGGCGTCCCGGCCCCGCGTCGTGCTCCTGGGCGAGCCGGGAGACGGTCTCGCGCCGGGCGACCGTGTCCGGGCGCAGGTAGTCGACCTTCGTGGAGCCGGTGAGGTCCACGGAAAGCGCGTCGGCCCGCAGCCACTTGTCCGACTCCAGCCGGTCGTACGAGGTGAGCTTCACCCCGGGGGCCACCGGCCGCGACGTGCGGGCGGTCTGGAAGCCGTCGCCGTCGGCGATGGTGCGTGCGCCGGGCGGCGGGTTGACGGCGGCCGGCGGGGCGACCGGCCGCAGCATCTCCGCGGCGGACCGGGGGAGGGGTTCGGGCGCGGGGGGACTGTCGGCGGCGGCCTGGTCTACGGCGCCCAGCACAAGGGCACAGGCGGCGGTCAGCGCCGCCACGGGTCTGGTGAACGCGACAGGGGACATGGCAGCTCCATGGGGCCATGGGACGCGCGTGGCTTCCACGCACAGCGCCCCAGCATCGCCATGGAGATGACGGAGCGCCAGAAGGCGTGGGCGACATCATGGAGAACAAACGCCGTTCGGCTGCTGTCATGGGGGGCGTGTCAGGGCAGGGACACCCCGTCCACGTACACCCACGCGCCCCCTTCCCGGGTGAAGCGGCTGTTCTCGTGCTGCTCGCCGGTGCGTCCGCCGTCCCCGCCGTTCATGTAGTGTGCGCGGAACTCGACCGTGCCCGTCGCGTGGAACGCGCTGCCGTCCGTCGTGCCGAGGATCTCCAGCCGCACCCACCGGAGCCCCGGGTCGAGTTCGAGCCGGGGCGGCCGGGTCGTGGAGTGCCAGCTGCGGAGCAGATAGGCCTCGTCGCCCACCGCGAAGGCGCTGTACCGGGACCGCATCAGCTGCTCGGCCGTGGCCGCCCGGGCCTCCCCCCGGTGGAGGCGGCCGCAGCAGTCGGCGTAGGGCGCGGGCAGCCCGCAGGGGCAGGTCACAGGGGTGGTACGGCGCGTGCGTCGGGACATGCGCCCATTGTGCCGTCCCCCGCGGTGCCCTCCGTTTCGGACCACCGGCCCGGGCGGCTTCCGGGCTAGGCGGCGGATATCCGCAGGGGTTCGACGCGCTTGATGACCAGGCCGTAGGTGAGGGCGCCGACCACGCACAGCGCGCCGGACAGCATCAGCGGTGCGACGAACGAGTGGTTGAAGAAGCCCAGCAGCAGTCCGGTGGTGGTCGAGCCGAGCACCCCGGCCAGGTTGGACGCGAAGTTCTGGATGCCGCCGAGCGAGGCCACATGGCGCGGGGTGGGCGCGACATCGGCGGGCAGGCTGGCCACCGAGGCGGCGGAGAAGGCGAGGCTCGCGTAGCTGACGGACAGCAGCGTCAGGGCCCACATGGCGCTCGGGACGAGCACGGCGAAGGCGATGACCGAGGAGAACAGCATCCCGCACACCAGGCAGGTCTTGCGGGCCCGGGTCACCGACCAGCCGCGGCGCAGCAGGGTGTCGCTGGTCCAGCCGCCGAGCAGGCTGCCGCCGATGGCGACGAGGCCGGGCAGGGCGCCGTAGAAGCCGAGCTTCAGCAGGTCGAAGCCGCGGGCGTCGACGAGGTAGCTGGGGAACCAGGTGATGAAGAAGTAGATGACGTAGTTGAGGCAGAAGAAGCCGATCATCATGCCCCAGACAGTGCGGTACCGGAACAGATCGCGCCAGCGCACCGCGGGCTCCTCCGGCGCCGCCTCCTCGGCACCCCTGGCGGTGTCCTCGTCGGGGGCGTCCTCCAGCCGGGCGCCGCCCGCCGAGACGTAGGCGCGCTCCTCGGCGCTGATCCCGCCGCCCGCCGAGGGCTCGCGGTACGCCTTCAGCCACAGCGCGACCCACAGCAGGGCGACCCCGCCGGTGACCCAGAACGCCATCCGCCAGCCCTGCCAGGCGATCAGCGCGGTCACCACCGGGGCCGCGACCGCGGTACCGGCGCGGGCGCCGTTGTCCCAGACGCTGTTGGCCAGCGCCCGTTCGCGGACCGGGAACCAGCGGGAGACGGACTTGGCGCACGAGGGGTACGCCGGTGCCTCGCCCGCGCCCAGCGCCAGCCGCGCGATCAGCAGGCTGCCGATGCCCCGGACGAATCCGGTGGCGATGGTGACCACGGACCAGAGCAGCCCGCCGAGCGCGAACATCTTCTTCTCGCCGTACCGGTCGATCAGCGCCCCGGCGGGCAGCTGGCCCAGCGCGTACGTCACGAAGAACATGCTGAGGATCACGCCCTGCCACTCGGGGCCGATGTTCAGGTCATCGGTCATGTAGGGCAGGGAGATGGAGATGGTGGCGCGGTCGACGTAGTTGACGGTCATGCCGAGGAAGCAGAGGAAGACCATCAGCCAGCGGGTGTTGTGCCGCAGGCCGCGCGGGCGTGGTGGCGCGGAGGCGGAGGTGGCTTCGCCCTGGGATGGCGTGTCGGTGGCGGTGACGACTCTGGGGGTCTTCACGGCGGCTCTCCTTTGAAACGGTGGTACGTGAGGTCAGCGCGTCCGGGCGCCGGAGTGCAGCTCCGCCTCCACGGAGGTGACCAGGGAGGTGTCGTCCGCGAGGTCGTCGGCGCCCAGCAGGCTCAGCAGGCGGCGCAGGGCGTCGCGCGGGGGCCGGGCGTCCCAGGCCCGGCGCAGCGCTTCGGCCTCGGGGTCGTCCAGGGGGTGGTCACGGGTGACGCGGGCCCAGGCGGCGAGGGCCGACGTCAGTTCCGGGGCGTCCCGTCCGGCGGCGCGCAGCTCGCGCAGCGGGGCCAGCCACCGTTCGGGGATCTTCAGCGAGCCGTCCATGGCGATCTGCCGGATCCGGTGGCGCATGGCCGGGTTGGCGAACCGGACCACGAGGCTGTCGATATATCCGGCGAGGTCCAGGCCCTCGGCGGGCGGCAGGCTCCGCGCCGCCTCCGCGCAGTAGGCGCGTACGGCCGCCTCGCCCCAGGGCGTGGCGAGGGCGTCGGCCACGGTCTCGCAGCCCTCGGCGAGGCCGCGGTAGGCGAGGAGCGAGTGCGCGCCGTTGAGCAGCCGGAGCTTGGCGGACTGGTACGGGGCCACATCGGCGACGAACCGGGCGCCCGCCTCCTCCCAGTGCGGGCGTTCCGCGGCGAAGATGTCCTGGAGCACCCACTGGGTGAACGGCTCGCCGGTCACCGCGCCCTCGTCCGCCACGCCGAGCGCACGGGCCGCGGCCGCGCGATCGGCGTCGGTCGTGGCGGGCACGATGCGGTCGACGACGGTGGCGGGGAAGGCCACCGAGCCGGTCATCCAGTCGAGGAGGCGCTCGCGCTCGTCCCACGCGCTCGCCGCCACGAAGTCCCGTACCAGCCGCCGCAGGACCGCGCCGTTGGCCGCCATGTTGTCGCAGGACACGACCGACAGCGGCGCGCCGCTCGCCCGCAGCCGGGCGCGCAGCCCCGCGGCGAGCTGTCCGACGACGCTCGCGGGGGCGGGGGCGCCCGCGAGGTCGGCGCGTACGGACGGGTCCTCCAGTGCCAGACCGCCGCCCGCCGGGTCGCGCCGGTAGCCCTTCTCGGTCACGGTGAGGGTGACCACGGTGACGTCCGCCGAGGCGATCAGCCCGGTCAGCCGGGAGCCGTCGTCAGTCGCGTGCAGCACCTCGGTCACCGCGCCGACCACTTGGGTGGCCGGGCCCTCGGGCCGCCGCTCGGTGAACGAGTACAGCCCGTCCTGCGGGCGCAGCGCGTCCACCACCGCCCGGCTGCGCTGGGTGACCCCGGCGATGCCCCATCCGCCGCCGCGTGCGGCCTCGGCGGTCTGCGTGGCGAGGGCTTGGTGGGCGCGGTGGAAGGCGCCGATCCCCAGGTGCACGATCCGCGGGCGCAGCGCCCGCGGATCGACCGGCGGGCGCATGGCCGCCGGTACGGCGGACAGGGTGGCCAGGGACAGCCGCTGTGGCGTGCTCACCAGTCGTGCACCGACCCGTCGGTACGGCGGCTCACCGGCAGGTACTTCGGGTCGTACGGGAAGCGGGCGGCCGCCTCCTCGTCCAGCTCGATGCCCAGACCCGGCGCGTCGGAGGGGTGCAGCGCGCCGTCGCGCAGCTCGTAGGCGGGCCGGAACACCTCATGGGTGAGCGGGTCGTGCGCCATGTACTCCTGGATGCCGAAGTTGGGCACGGTGACGTCCAGATGGACGGCGGCGGCCATGCTCACCGGCGACAGATCAGTGGCGCCGTGCGAACCGGTGCGCACCTGATACAGCTCGGCGAGGTGGAAGATCCGCCGCAGATGGGTGATGCCGCCCGCGTGCACGACTGAGGCGCGGATGTAGTCGATGAGCCGCTCGGTGATCAGCTGCTGGCAGTCCCAGATGGAGTTGAAGACCTCGCCGACCGCGATCGGGGTGGTGGTGGACTGGCGGATCTGGCGGAAGGAGTCCTGGAGTTCGGCGGGGGTGGGGTCCTCCATCCAGAACAGCCGCAGATCCTCCACGCTGCGGCCGAGCCGCCCCGCCTCGGTGGGGCTGAGCCGGTGGTGCACGTCGTGCAGCAGGTGGAAGCCGAAGCCGAACCGCTCGCGGACCGCCTCCAGATAGCGCGGCGCGAAGTCCAGATACGCCTCCGTCGACCACGGCTGTTCCTCGGGGAGGGCGCCGGTGGCGGGCTCGTAGACGGTGGCGACCGTGCCGTGGCGGATGCCGTACGTCCCGGGGGAGCCGGGGACGGCGGCCTGGGCGCGGATCGCGCGGTAGCCCATCTCCTGGAACTGGGCGACGTCGTCGAGGAGTTCGGGGATGTCGCCGCCACTGGCGTGGCCGTAGACCATGGCCCCTTCGCGGGCCTTGCCGCCCAGCAGGTCGTACACCGGCATCCCGGCGACCTTGCCCTTGATGTCCCACAGCGCGGTGTCGACCGCCGCGATCGCGGTCATGGTCACCGGGCCGCGGCGCCAGTACGCCCCCTTGTAGAGGTACTGCCAGGTGTCCTCGATGCGGGCGGGGTCGCGGCCGATCAGCAGCGGGACGAGGTGGTCCCGCAGATAGGAGGCGACCGCGAGTTCGCGCCCGTTCAGCGTGGCGTCGCCGAGCCCGGTCACCCCGTCGGACGTGGTCACCTTCAGGGTCACGAAATTGCGGCCGGGAGAGGTGACGATGACCGTCGCCTCCGTGATCGTGGCCATGCGCGTCTGCTCCTCACTGCGCCGGCTCCGGGGTGGAGCCCGGGCTATTGGTCGGCTACCATACAAGTACGTCAGCGAGGTGGGTCAAGGGTTCGGAAGGGGTCGGATGGCATCGGCGGAGGGACTGCACGCGGCACGCTCCCGGGGGCGGAACACCCGGCAGCTGGTCCATGAGGTGCTGCGCGCGCGCATCGTCGGCCTGGAGCTGGCCCCCGGCTCGGCCGTATCGGAGAACGACCTGGCGGCCGAGCTGGGCGTCAGCCGCACCCCCGTCCGCGAGAGCCTGATCCTTCTCGCCGACGAGGGGCTGGTGGACATCTATCCGCAGATGGGGACGTTCATCTCGCGCATCCGTGAGCGCGATGTGGCCTCCGCCCAGTTCATCCGGGAGGCCTTGGAGTGCGCGGCGCTGCGCGACGCCGTCGGCAAGGCCACCGCGCGCGACGTGGCGGAGCTGCGGGTGCTGCTCATCGCGCAGGAGGAGGCCGACGAGCGGTCCGACATGGCCGGCTTCTTCCAGCTGGACGAGCAGTTCCACCAGCGGCTGATGGCGGTGAGCGGACACGGCTCGGCGTGGCCCGTGGTCAGCCAGGCCAAGGCCCAGCTGGACCGGGCCCGCCGCCTCTCACTGCCCATGACGCAGCAGATGTCGCTGCTGATCGGCCAGCACCGCGAGGTGGTCGATCTGCTGGAGGACGGCGATCTGGACCGGGCCGACGGGGCGCTGCGCTCGCACCTGCGGCTGGTCTTCAGCGATGTGGAGAAGATCCGGGCCAAGCACCCGGAGCTGTTCAGCGACCAGGACGCCCCGCTGCGGCCGCGCCGGGAGAGCGCCCGGCGCACCGCCGCCCGCGAGGACTGAGCACATGACAGCGGGGCGGGCCCGTTGTGGACCCGCCCCATGACCTGCCCGTATCAGTGCTTGGTCTTGATCCTCATGAACGTGACCGAGTCCGCCGGGAAGGTGTGCGTGAAGGTGTTCGCCACCCCGTCGAGCGTGGACTTCACCGGCTTGACGGGCTGCTCGGCAGCGGTGTTGACCGCCTCCGGCGCGCCCTGGAGCGTGGTCAGCCGCGCCGTCCGCGCCACCTTGCCCCCGCCCAGGTCGATACGGGTACGGGCGGCCGTGCTCTGCGCGTTGACGACCTTGACGATCAGCTCACCGGTGGCCTTGTCCCGCGTCACCACCTGGCGGAACGGCTCGGCCACCTTGTCGTCGGTGAAGCCGCCCCACTTCTTGCCGTCCAGGTACAGCGTGACCTGGCGGCCGCGCACCTCGACCCGGGCGTCATAGGTGCGCCCGGTCTCGATCTTCGTGGCGTCCTCGGCCATCGTCTGCTTGGCGCCGCCCACCGCCTTCTCCACGGCGGAGCGGGTGTTGCCCCAGCCTCCGAGGTTCCACCAGTAGTAGTTGCCGGTGTCCTTGACCCCGAACGCGATGAGGAAGCCCTCCTTGCCGGACTTCTTCGTCGCCTTCACCTTCAGGTCGTAGTCGCGCCAGGCCTTGTCGCCCGCGGTGACCAGGGTGTTCTCGGCGGCGGCGTCGGACTGGACGTACGCGCCGTCCCGCACCGACCACGACCCCTTGCCCGCGGTCTTGGTCCACTGCCCGTCATCGCCCGAGAAGTCGTCGCTCAGCAGCGTCGAACCGTCCGCGGCGGTCACGCTGACGTCGTCGTACGCCGCGCTGGTGGCCCAGGTCGACAGGCCGACGGCGCCGCTGATCGGCTCGCTGGGGGCGGGGGTGGCGGACGCCTTGCTCGGCACCACCTCGTCCCCGACGTTGTTCATGAACAGCTTCTGCGTCTCGTAGCTGGTCGAGCCCCAGGAGGCGGAGTTGTTGAACCAGATCATGTCGGGCCGCCACTGCGTCGCGTCCTCGTGGGCCAGCAGCGGGGCGTACGAGGCCAGCTTGACGACATCGGCGTTGCGCTCAAGGCCCGTCATGAACGCCGCCTCGGTGAGCGCGTTGTGCCACTTGTTGTCCTGCGAGGCGTACTCGCCGAGGAACACCTTCGGGCCCGAGCGGTCGTAGGTGTCGTAGCGCTGGTTGTTCTCCAGGAACCACTGCGGGCTGTTGTAGTAGTGCTCGTCGACCATGTCGACGCCCGCCGCCCGGTTCAGCGCCCAGGCGCGGTCGAAGGTCTGCCCGCTGTCGTCGGGACCGGAGTTGCTGATCACCGTGATGTCGGGGTACCTGGCCTCGATGGCCTTGCGGAACCCGGTGAACCGCGCGAAGAACTCGTCCGGCAGGTTCTCCTCGTTCCCGACCTCCAGATGGGTCAGGCCGAACGGCTTCGGATGGCCCATCTTCGCCCGCAGCTTGCCCCAGGCCGAGGTCACCGGGCCGTTGGCGAACTCGATGAGGTCCAGGGTGTCCTGGATGTGGCGCTTCAGCAGCGCGGGGTCGTCGGTGGCCTTGTTCTGGCCGCAGCCGGTGACCAGCGCGGGCACCACCGGCAGCGCCATCGCGCCGATGTCCTCGGCGAACTGGAAGTACTCGAAGTAGCCGATGCCATAGGACTGGTTGTAACCCCAGAAGTTGGCGTTGACGGCCCGCTGCTCGACCGGGCCGACCGTGTCCTTCCACTGGTAGGACCGCTTGCGCGGCCAGTTCGGCGCCTCGTACGCCTCGTGGCTGCCGGTGTTCACCAGACAGCCGCCCGGGAAGCGCAGGAAGCCGGGCTTCAGGGCGGCGATCTTCTGCGCGAGGTCTTCGCGCATGCCGTTGCGGCGGTGCTTGTAGGTGTCGCGGGGGAAGAGCGAGACCATGTCGAGCCGGAGCGTGCCACTGCCGCCCGCGGCGACCGTGAGCCGCCCTGTGGTGCTGGAGGCGGCGGCGGTGAGGGTGCCGGTGTACTTGGTCCAGCGGTCGCCGCGCACGGTGGCGCGCAGCGGACGCGCGAGCGTGTCGCCGCCGGAGCCGTCGCCGAGGCCGATGGTCAGCGGTGTTCCGGCGGTCTGGTCGGTGCGCGCCCACACCGAGAAGTCATAGCGCTCACCCGCCGTGACGGCCATCCCGGTGGTGTAACCGGAGTTGGTCACCCCGTACCGGGCCGCCGATCCGCCGGTGCCGCCGAGCGTCAGCCGCAGATAGCGCCGGTTGCGCTCGTTCAGGCGGCCCTCGTCGTCCACGACCTTCGCCTCGCCGGTGCCGCCGCCGGTCGCGGTCTCGGCCCACGCGGTCATGGGGGTGTACGAGGCGTGGTCGGCGGGGTCGTACTCGAAGGACCGGTTCTGGACCAGCTCGGCGTACAGACCGCCGTCGGCCGCGCGGTTGATGTCCTCGTAGAACACCCCGTACATCGAGTCGTCGATGGCCGGGCCCTTGGCCTTCGGGTCGACGGAGAGCGTGTAGTCGGTGGTGTCCGCCGCCGTGTGCGCGGGAGCGCCGGTGGCGGCTGTGGGGACGGCGGTGACGGTACCGGCGAGCAGGGCGCCGATGGTGAGGGTCAGGCCGAGTCTCCAGCGTGTGCGGGGCATGCGTCTCCCGTTCCGAATCGTGTCGTTCGAAATCCCGTACGTCGCTCAGAACTTCGAACGAAAGATAAGGGGGAGGGCAGGGCACGTCAACGCCACGGACAGCCCTTCAGCTCTGCGGCGCCTTCCGCGCCTCCCGGGCCGCCGCCACCCGTTCGCGCCGCGGGACCACGGTGTACTTCGGGTCCTCGGCCGACCGCATTCCGGCGTGGAACACACCGAACCGCGTGCACGCCGAGGCCGTCAGCAGGGCCGTGCCGCTGAGGACCGCGGCGGTACGGCTGCGGCGGCCCAGCAGCGCCCCGCCCAGCGCGCCCGCCGCGCCGAGCACCTTCGCGGCGCGCGTGAGCCGCCCCGCCGTGCCCTCGCGGTACGTCTCGGCGACGACCCCGAGCCGCCGTTCCATCGCCCGTACGGCCATGGAGTCCAGCGCCGTGCCGAACAGCGCGGCGCTGCGCGCCGGGGCGTTCTCCGTGACCGGAGAGGCGATCAGCGCCATGCCGCCGGCCGCCGCCGCTGCCGACCCGACGAAGACATACGGCAGTTCGCGATAGCCCTCGTGCCAGCCGGGGACCGCGGTGTCGGCGGCCAGCACCGCCGGGTACGGCGCGACCGCCGGGCCCAGCCCGGCGGCCGCCGCCGTGGCCGCCCGGCCGGTACGCGGCAGCCGGCCCCCGACGTCCAGCACCGCCGCGGCCCCCGCCGCCGGGCCGTACGCGGCCAGCAGCCAGGAACCGACGCTCATCGGCGACGTCGGCTTGAACACCCGCGGCATGTTGGCGAAGCGCTCCGGTCGTCCGAGGTCATGGACCAGGGCGGCGGACCCCGTGATGGACACCAGCGACGAGACCTTCAGCGCCCGGGCCATGCGAGGGCGGCCGGTCAGCCCGGCACCCGCGGCGAGCACCGACCCGGTGCCCGCCAGACCGCCGAGGAAGAAGTACCCGGCGATGTCCCGGGCCTGCCAGGTGGGCGGGTTGAGGATCGGCCTGCCGTAGTACGAGGTGAACTCGGCCTTTTAGCACCATCAGTTGCTCGCCCCGGCGCCCCCTGCGGCCCTTACGACCCTTGCCGTCCTCCTCCTCACCCATCAGCGCTTCCCTCCGTTCCGGCCGTGCGCCGCGAACACGGCGGCCACTCCGCCGAGCAGCGTCAGCGCCGCGGCCCCGGTGTGCCGCCACATCG
This sequence comes from Streptomyces sp. NPDC041200, assembly GCF_055591805.1. Lineage (NCBI taxonomy): Bacteria > Bacillati > Actinomycetota > Actinomycetes > Kitasatosporales > Streptomycetaceae > Streptomyces > Streptomyces sp. NPDC041200. The sequence continues at coordinate 69,907 of NZ_JBVIZF010000026.1, forward strand.
AGGGCAGATCGCGGGTGGTGACGACCGGGTCCGGCGGCAGCCCGTACACCTCCGGTTCGTCCAGCAGCAGGAAGAACGCGCCGTCGCCGCCCACCCCGTCCTCGGGGTCGTGGCCGTACAGCCGGGCGTCGGACACGCCCGCCCCGTGCAGGTCCTCCACCCGGGCGGCGGCGCGCTCGCGCAACTCGTCCAGCGGGCCGAACTGGATGGAGTCGGTGGGGCACGCCTTGGCGCAGGCCCGCCCTCGATCTGCACCACCCGGTCGTCCTTGACGTACACGTTCTGGGCGCAGCCCACCGCGCAGTACGGGCAGACCGACTTCACCACCCGGTCCGCGGTCTCGGTGCGGGGGCGCAGCGCACGGGTGGCGGCCGAGGCGGCGGTGGCTCCGCGGCCGAGCGGATCGGTCCCGGTCAGCTGCCGGTAGACGGGCCACTCCTGGACCCAGGTGCGCACGCCCATCGCCTGTCCTTCCCGCCGCTCAGGCCACTCGCATGGCCGGATACGGCGCATGGGTTCCCCTCGCGGCGGGTTTGACACCGCGCCTGCCGCCGGATGCGTCGGCTACGCGACCCGAAGGTGAGAGAGGAGGTCATCTTCCGCCGGATAGGGGCGCTCCCCGGGGAGGCGCCCGGCCGCCGCGTCGAGGTCGCCCGCCCGGACGAGGGCGTGGACCTCGTGGGCCAGGGGCGTGACATCGGTGATGGACACCGTCCACTCGTCGGCGTACCGGCGCGCCGCCTCGCCCGCCAGGCCGAGCTGGAGGGAGCGGTACGGCAGCGGCCGCAGATGCAGGTCGCGTTCCGGGTCCCACTGGACCCGGGTGGGGGAGCGGTGCAACTGGCGCTTCCAGGCCGCCTGGTCGGGGTGGAGGCCGCGTACGTAATGGGAGAGGCAGGCGTTGCGCAGCGCCCAGGCGAAGCCCTCATGGGTGATCTCGACGGCCAGGACCGTTTCCTGGCCCTCCTTCAGACCCCAGCCGCAGCGGTACATCATCCAGAGGAACGACGGCTTGATCCAGGTCATCCGGTCCCGCTTCCAGACGGCGGGGAACCGGCCGTCGCGGGCCGCGGGACGGCCGATGTGCGGGGGATACGCCTGGTAGACGGTGACCGTGTCCGGGGTGTGCCGGGCGCGGATCTGGTGGGACTGGTGTTCCATGGTCGCCAAGCGTGGCGGGGGAGGTCGGTGCCCGGCCACTGATTTTTCCAGCGGCGGTGCGAAGACCTTCGGAAAGAGAGAAGAGGAGGACTGAGGTAGCCGCCACGGCGCCCTGTGTACGGTGATCATCATGCCTGACGTCCCGCCCCGCCCCGAGCCGTTCCTCCAGCAGACCGACCCCGCCGCGCTCGACGAGCTTCGCGCGCGGCTGCGTGTGACGCGCTGGCCGGACGCTCCCGAGGACGCCGGGTGGTCGCTCGGGACCGACCTCGGCTACCTCCGCGAACTCGTCGCCTACTGGGCAAACGAGTTCGACTGGCCCGCGCAGGAGGCGCTGCTCGCCCGGCTGCCCCGGTTCCGCGTCCGGCTCGGCGGCCTCGGCATCCACTTCGTGCACGCGCGGGCGGCCGCCACACCGGCCGGGACCGCCCTGCCGCTGGTCCTCGGCCACGGCTGGCCGGACTCGTTCTGGCGGTACGCGAAGGTCATCCCGCACCTCACCGATCCCGGCGCCCACGGCGCCGACCCCGCCGACGCGTTCGACGTGGTCGTGCCCGACATGCCGGGCTACGGGTACTCCGACCGCCCCACCGGGCCGCCGCTCGACTCCATCGCCGTGGCCCGTCTGTGGGCCGAGCTGATGGATGTCCTCGGCTACGAGCGGTTCGGCGCGGCGGGCGGGGACATCGGCAGCCATGTGAGCCGCTACCTCGGACTCGACCACCCCGACCGGGTCGTGGGCGTCCACCGCATGGACGGGGGCCTGCCCGTGTTCACCGGCGACCCGGCGGACCTCACGCCCGAGGAGCGGGCCTGGTTCGAGGACGTCATGGCCTGGGGCGCGACCGAGGGCGCCTACGCCGCCCTGCACCGTACGAAGCCCCAGACCGCCGCCTTCGGGCTCACCGACTCACCGGTCGGGCTGGCCGCGTGGATCGTCGAGAAACTGCGGGCGTGGAGCGACTGCGACGGCGACATCGAGCGGAGCTTCACCAAGGACGAGATCCTGACGAACGTCACGCTCTACTGGCTCACCGGGACGATCGGCTCGTCGATGCGCATGTACGGCGCGAACTCCGCGATCCCGCCCGCGCAGCACGCCCGCCGGGTCGACGTCCCGTCCGGCTTCTCACTCTTCCCCGGCGACATCGTCCGCCCGCCGAGGGCGTGGCTCGACCGCACGGCGAACGTGGCGCGGGTGACCGAGCCCGCGCGCGGCGGACACTTCGCGCCCTTCGAGGAGCCCGAGCTGTACGCGGAGGAACTGCGCGCGTTCTTCCGCCCCTACCGGGCGGCGGCGGGCTGAGCCCAAGGGCGTTGGCCATAGCTGTACGGGAACGGGGCCGTATGGTCGGATACGGCGCATGGATTCCCGTAGCGACACCCTCCTCGGTTCGTCCCCGGACGTCGTGGGGGTGGACGCCTGCCGCTCCGGCTGGGTCGCGGTGATCCTGCGCGGTGGTGTGTTCGCCGGTGCCGCGACAGCCGGCGGGCTGAGTGATCTGCTGGCCGGGCTGGAGGACGCGGCCGTGGTCGCGGTCGACATGCCGCTGGGGCTGCTGGAGTCCGGGAACCGCCGTGCGGACCAGCTGGCCGCCGACGCGCTGGGGGCGCACCGGTCGCGGGTCTTCCCGGTGCCGCCCCGGCAGGTCTGGGAGCAGCCGGACTACGCCGCGGCCAACGCGTGCCGCCGTCAACTGACCGGCTTGGGGCTGCCCCGCCAGACCTGGGGGCTGGTGGCGAAGCTCCGGGAGGCCAACGCCCTCCGGGACGGCGGCGACCACCGGCTCCACGAGGTGCATCCCGAGGTCTCCTTCGCGAACATGCGGGGCGGCGAGCCGGTCGCCTGGAGCAAGAAGGGCTGGAACGGCCAGGCCGTGCGCCGCCGTCTGCTCCAGCAACAGGGCATCGTCCTGCCCGACGACCTGGGCCCGGCCGGGCGGGTGCCGTCCGACGACGTCCTGGACGCCGCGGCGGCGGCCTGGAGCGCACACCGCGTCGCGCTCGGCACGGCCGTGAGCCTGCCCGCCCCGCCGGAGAAGACGGACACGGGGCTGGACATCGCCATCTGGTACTGACCCCCCTGGCGCAAGACGGCGGGAGGCCGCCCGAGCCGTGCCTCGGGCGGCCTCCCTTTTCCCCCACCCCCGGAAATGGTCCAGTGGCGCCGGTCCGGAGCCGTCAGGCGCCGATGCCGTACGGGCGCAGATAGGCGAGCGGGTCGACGTCCGACCCGTAGCGCGAGGTGGTGCGTACCTCGAAGTGCAGATGCGGGCCGGTGGTGTTGCCGGTGTTGCCGGACCGGGCGATCCGGCGCCCCGCGTCGACAGTCTGCCCGGTGCGTACCGTCAGTGCCGACAGATGCGCGTAGTGGGTGTACAGCCCTTCGGCGTGGCGGATGACCACCTGGTAGCCGAACGCCCCGGCCCAGCCCGCGGCCACCACGGTGCCCGGGGCGACCGCGTGCACCGAGGTGCCGATGGGCACCGCGTAGTCCACGCCGGTGTGGTGGCCGCTCGCCCAGCGCGGGCCGCGCACCCCGTATGCCGCGGTGATCGGGCCGTTGACCGGGGCCGCCAGCCGGTGCTTGGTGGACCGCTGCGCCGCGGACTGCCGGGCGGTCGTGCGCTGGGGGGCCGCCCGGTGGGACTGCCGCTTGACCGCGCGGGCCTTGCCCGAGGGCAGGGTGAGCCGCTGGCCCGGGTGGATCAGGTGCGGATTGGCGCCGATGGTGCGGCGGTTGGCGTGGTACAGCGCTTTCCAGCCACCGCTGACGGAGGTGCGGGTCGCGATGCGGGATAAGGTGTCGCCGCCGCGCACCGCGTACGTCCCGGAACCGGCCCCGGCCGTCCGCCCGGGACTGTGTTTGCCGGATGGCTTGGCGGTGCGCTTCGGGTGGTGTTGCTTGGCGGGCGGCTTGGCACCGCGCGAGGCGCCGCGGTTCGCCGCCTCGGCTGCGGGCGGGCCGGACCGGGACAGCCGGCCGCGCGCCGAGCAGACCGGCCAGGCGCCCGGGCCCTGGCCACGGAGCACCGCCTCGGCCACGGCGATCTGCTGGCCCTTGGTGGCGAGGTCGGCCCGCGGGGCGTACCGGGTGCCGCCGTACGCGGCCCAGGTGTGCTGCGAGAACTGCAGTCCGCCGTAGTAGCCGTTGCCCGTGTTGATGCGCCAGTTGCCGCCGCTCTCGCACGCGGCGACCTTGTCCCAGGTGTCGACCGGGGCCGCCTGGGCGGCGCCGGTGTTGAGGAAGGGCAGGACGATGCCGACGCTGCCCGCGGTCAGGACCGCGCACAGCGGGGAGACCCGGCTGGGCGATGCGGGGCGGCGGTGACTTCCTCGAACGGCCATGAGGCTGGTTCCTCTCCACAACGGCTCTCGACGTCGCCTCCGGAGGTCCCGGCGGCTGTACGAGTACCGCAGGCGGGGGCCGCCGGTCACAAGGCGCAGGGGTGGTCACGGGACGCCGCGCGCTCCCGGAAGCCGCCCCCTGATCGGGTGACGCTCCATCAGCTGTGCGGGGGAAGGCGCGTGGAGGACCGGGGGGCGCACGGACAGACCCGGGACTGACGGGACGGCCGGGGCGCCGGGCCCGAGATCGCTTTCCGTCGCGTGCCGTACGCGGACCCCGGCGGCGGAAAATGATTCTCCGACCGGCCGCGCGCGGTTCCCCGGTGGGATGTCGCTTTTCCGGCGGATTGGTTTCCCGGGGAACCGGCGGCCGATCATCTTCTCGACGTCGGCCGAATTTCCGCCCGGGGAGCGGCGGTTCGGTCCGGACCGGTCCGTGGGCGATCCAATGCGGGGGAGTGCGACCGCGGGACGCGTTGGGCGGATCTTGTGGAGCGCTATTGCGGCCGCCGCCCGCCCAAGATCGGCCGCTTGGCCGTGCCGGGGGCCGGGCGGGGAACAGGATGTACCGGCCCGGGCCGCCGGACCGGTCGAATGCCGTCGCGCGGGGCGACCGCGAAGTCGAAGAGCGGGTCGGAGAGCGGAGCGGGAGAAGTTGAATAGCGGAAGGGCGGTGGAGAGGGCGCGGCAATACCGGCGGTGAACGGCGGTCGCGGCCCCGGCCTGCGGCCCGGCCGTCGCCGCGGGCCGCGGGGAGCGGCCGTAGGGGAGGGGCCCGTCGGCAGGGGACTCGATGTTGGCCTCGGCGTGGGCCTCGGTACCGGTATCGACGGCGGCCCGGGCGGCCTGCGCCGCCCCCTCCGGCCTGGCGCGCCTGGCGCCATCACCGCCCATCGGCGCGGGATACGGTACACGGCGACCGAAGAACCCCGGCCACAACTCCCGTGCTCTCACCCGGCTTTGGCCCCGTCTCAAGGCATGGGCCAACCTCCCGGCAACCCCGGGGGCTCACAAGCGAACTTGACGTGCCGTTTGCCTAATCTCCCACCCCCACCGCCTCCCGGACCGCCCGCGTACCGCGCCAGTTCTCCGAAAAGGAGGCCACTCCCGCGGCGGCCGGGAACTGGCGGAGAATCACGCGGTCCTCGTATAGCGGGAAGCGCGCCGACGCGCATATCATTGCCTCACATCGACTTCATCACGGTAGATCGCTCGCAGGAGCGGTTCCGGATAATCACCTCCTGACCCCGGATCGCCGGGAGCCCCCGCGACGTCGGTGCCGTCAATTCCGTACGGCATCCCCCGCCGCATCGAGGGAATCCTCGCACGGCGGTCCGTACCCCAGGATGTGCAGTGCGCCTACGGCGCATGCCGGTCGTCACCGGCCGTGCGCCGTCGGCCTTCTGGCGTACGTGGCGCTCCGTCGCGCCGCTGGACGCCCGGCCGGGGGCGCACACCGCTCCGGGCCGTGCCCTCGGACGCCGGTCGGCCCCCTCGGCCCCCGGCCGCTCCCGTCCCCTCCAGCGGTCCTGGCGCATCAGCCCGTGGTGACGAGCCGTCCGTCCGCGCGGCCGATCCAGTAGCGGCGCAGTACATCGAGCATCACGGACACCTCGCAGGCGGTGATGCCGGGGAGGGCGGCCAGGTCGTGGGTGAGGAAGGTGGCCAGCCCCTCCTCGTCCCGGAACACCCCGTGGTGGATCACCGACGAGGTGCCCGCCACGATCGACACGTAACGTGCGGACGGGTGCCGGGCGAGGGCGTCGGCCACCTGCTGGATGGCTCCGGGCGCCACGTGCAGTTCGACCACCACCTCCAGCGCGTACCCCAGCAGCGCGGGCTCGATCTCCACCCGGGGCCGTACCAGCCCGCGCCGCAGGAGCGACTGGGTGAGCCGGTAGGCGGTCGAGCGGCTGATGCCGAGCGCGCGGGCCACTTCGGCGGCGCTGGCCCGCCCGTCGTGGCGCAGCAGTTCGACCGCGCCCAGCTCCTCGTCGCTGAAACCGGCGACGGTGGCGGGCTCGGCGGGCTCGGCGGGTTCGTTCAGTGGTTCGGGCACCTCCCGCAGCGCCCGCGACTGCTCGTCGCTGAGCCTCCGCAGTCGCCAGGAGTCGGACTTGGTCGAGGCCCGCAGTACCAGTTCGGTGTGGGCCGACCGCACGCCGGGGACGGACGGGATGCGGTTCATCAGCAGCTCCCGCGCCCCGGCGCGGCGCGTGGCGTGCAGGGAGCAGTAGACGTCGGTGCGTCCCGTGGTCGTCGCCACGAACGGGATCTCGGGCAGCTCGGCGAGCCGCCCGGCCACCTGCCGCGCCTGCCCCGGGACGGTGGCCACCCAGATGTGCATGGGGTTGCCCTCGGCCAGCATCGGCCAGTCCACCTGCCCGATCACCCGCAGCAGCCGCTCGTCCGCGAGCCGCGTCAGTCGGCGGCCGACCGTGCTGGCCGAGCTGCCGAGCACATCGGCGAGCGCGCTGAGTGGGGCCCTGGGGGCCACCTGGAGGGCGGCGACCAAGTCGAGGTCGGCATTGTCCAGCGGGGAAGTGTCCGGCATGGAGCGAATGTATCGTGCGATGAGTGCCTGATCAGTGAATCATTCTTGCGTTACAAAGCTTTTACTTGCCTCATTCCGTCAGTCCTTCTCTAATGGACGACCACGCTTGCGTCATCCGACGAAGGAAGTGCGGCCGGTGAGCTCGAACGACACCACCACCACGCCCGACAACCCACCACCCGGGACGCCGCCCGGGGCGCCCGCGGAGGGCTCCGCGGCGCTGTCCCGTCTGCTCCGGGTTCTCGGCGCCATCGAACGCTGGGGCAACAAGCTGCCCCATCCCTTCTGGCTGTTCGCCATCCTGAGCGCACTGCTCGCGGTGGTGAGCTGGGGACTGGCCGCGGCGGACGTGTCCGCGGACAATCCGGCCGACGGCAAGACCGTGGTCGTCCGCAGCCTGATCTCGGTCGACGGCGTGCGCTCGATGATCACCGACGCGATCACCAACTACGCCACCTTCCCGCCGCTCGGCACCATCCTCGTGGTGATGCTCGGCGTCGCCGTCGCCGACAAGTCGGGGATGCTCACGGCGATGCTGCGGGCCGGTGTCTCCCGCGTCCCGGCGCGCTGGATGACGTTCGCGCTGGCCTTCACCTCGATGGTCGCCCACATCGCCTCCGACGCCGCCTACGTGGTGCTCGTCCCCCTCGGCGGCCTGGCCTTCCGCGCGGTCGGACGCAGCCCGGTCCTCGGCATCGTGGTGGCCTTCGTGGGTGTGTCGGCCGGGTACGACGCGAGCCCGCTGATCACGCCGATGGACGCCGTGCTCTCCGGACTGACCACGGCGGCCGCGCACACGGTCGACCCCGGTTACACCGTCACCCCGCTGGCCAACTACTTCTTCTCGATCGCCTCCTCCGTGGTCCTGGCCGCCGTCATCACCCTCGTCACCGAGAAGGTGTCGGCCAGGCAGGTGGCGGCGCTGCCGCCCGACAGCGGCGAGACCGCCACGGAGGACGGCGCCGACCCGGTCGCGCTCGATCTGCGCCCCGAGGAGCGGCGCGGACTGCGCCGCAGCGGGCTGGTCTTCCTGGCCTTCCTCGCGGCGATCGTGGTGGCCATGATTCCCACCGGCTCGCCGCTGCGCGGCGAGGGCGGCAGCATCGTCGAGTCGCCCGTGCTCTCCGGGATCGCCGTGGTGCTCGGAGTGCTCTTCGCACTGCTCGGCACGGTGTACGGGCGCGCGGCGGGCAGCGTACGCGGCAGCCGAGACATCCCCGACTTCATGGCCCAGGGCATGCGGGAGATGGCCCCGATCCTGGTGCTGTTCTTCGCCATCTCCCAGTTCCTCGCCTACTTCAAGTGGACGGGCGTGGGTCAGGTGCTCGCCATCCGGGGCGCCGACCTCCTCAAGGACCTCGGGGTGACGGGACCGGTCGCGTTCCTGGGCATCGTGGTGGTGTGCACGGTCATCAACCTGGCGATGACCAGCGGATCGGCCATGTGGGCGCTGGTCTCCCCGGTGTTCGTCCCCATGCTGATGCTGCTGGACGTGCCCCCCGAGGCCACCCAGGCGATCTACCGCATCGCCGACTCCTGCACCAACGCCATCACCCCGATGAGCGCCTACTTCGTGATGGCGCTCGGCTTCCTCCAGCGCTACCGGCGCTCCGCGGGCATCGGCACCCTCGCCTCGCTGACCCTGCCGCTGTCCCTGGCCATGCTGGTGACCTGGACCCTGCTCTTCTACGCGTGGTGGGCGCTGGGCATTCCGCTCGGCCCCGGCGCTCCCGTCCGCTGAGCCACCGAACCTCCCTCCCGGAAGGACCCCTTGATGACGCTCTCCGACATCGCCGCCGCGACGGAGCGGGCACTGCCCGAGATGACCGACGACCTGCGGGCGCTGGTGGAACTGGAGACGCCGAGCGACGACAAGCACCTGCTGGACGCCGGGCTCGCCGCGATCCACGACTGGCTGGTGGCGCGGCTCGGCGAGCCGGACGAGACCGAGCGCCACGACTGCGGCCCGCACGGCGACGTGCTGGCCGTCACCTACCGGGGCACCGCGCCCGGCACCGCGCTGCTGCTGTGCCACTACGACACGGTCTGGCCGGCCGGGACCCTCGCCGAGTGGCCCTTCGAGGTGACCGACGGCAAGGCGAGCGGACCGGGCGCCTTCGACATGAAGACCGGCCTGGTGCAGGCCGTATGGGCGCTGCGGCTGCTGCGCGAGCTGAAGCTGCCGCATCCGACCGTCCGGCTGCTGCTCAACGGGGACGAGGAGATTGGCAGCCTGTCTTCCCGGCCGCACATCGAGCGGCTGAGCGAGGGCGTCCTGGCCACCCTGGTGTTCGAGGCGGCGCAGAACGGGGCGCTCAAGACCTCGCGCAAGGGCGTCGGGCTGTTCGATGTGACGGCGCACGGCGTCGAGTCGCACGCCGGGCTCGATCCGCTGGCCGGAGCCAGCGCGATCCACGCCTTGGCCGAGGCCGTCCCGCACATCACCGCCCTCGGCGCCCCGGAGCGGGGCACCACCGTGAACGTGGGACTGATCAGCGGCGGCACCGGCCGCAACGTGGTCGCAGCCCAGGCGCGCTGCGGCATCGACATCCGGATCACCGAACCGGCCGAGATGGCGCGCATCGACGCCGCGTTCGCCGCCCTCGCCCCCGCCGATCCGCGGGTGCGGCTGGCGGTCAGCGGCGGATGGAACCGGCCGCCGATGGTGCCGAACGAGCCGTCCCGTCAGCTGTTCAAGCAGGCCCACGCCGTCGCGGCCGAACTGGGCTGGGAGCTGGAGGAGACCGCGGTCGGCGGGGCGAGCGACGGCAACTTCGTCTCCGCGCTCGGGCGGCCGGTCCTCGACGGCCTCGGCGCCCTCGGCTCGGGCGCCCACGCCCGCCATGAACACACGCTGCTGGACGCCGTCCCGGCACGCACCGCCCTCGCGATCGGGTTGCTGCGGGCGCTGGCGGCGGACGCCTCGTAAGCCCCGTGAAGACCGCCGCCCGCCGCCGTGACGGTCACTCACGGCGGCGGGCGGACGGTTCAGGAGAGCGGGGTCAGGAGACCAGGAAGTCGGCCTTGCCCTCCTTGGCGCCCTGGATGAAGGCGGTTATCTCGCTGCGGGTGTAGATGAGCGCCGGGCCGTCCGGATCCTTGGACTGACGGATCGCGACCCGGCCGTCGTCCAGCTTCATGACCTCGACGCAGTTGCCGCCGTTGCCACCGCTCCACGGCTTGCGCCAGCCTTCGGTGCCGAGGTCGGTGGCGCGCATGCCGTTGTAGATGCGATCCATGCAGATCAGAGCTCCTTGCGGAAATCGCGGAGGATTTCCTTTGTGCGTCGTGCGGTTGCCGCCTGGGCCGCCATGCGGTCCATGGCCTCCAGATGCGAGGCCACCTCGATGCGTTCATCGAGGTAGACGGCGCCGGTGAGGTACTCGACGTAGACCATGTCCGGCAGTTCGGGAACAGCGAAGCGGAAGAGGACGAAGGGCCCGTAGGTGCCCGGATGGTGACCGGAGGCGAACTCCGAGATCTGCAGCGTCACATGCGGCATCTCGGTGCTCTCCAGCAGCCGGTCCACCTGTCTGCGCATCACCGCGGGCTCGCCGACGGGTCTGCGCAGCACGGTCTCGTCCATCACGACCCACAGCCGGGGCGCGTCCGGGCGGTTCAGCAGCGACTGGCGCTCCATCCGCAGCGCCACATGCCGCTCGGCCTCCTGGGCCCCGGCCTTGCCGATGGCACCGGTCTGCATGACGGCGCGGGCGTAGTCCTCGGTCTGCAGGAGGCCGGGGACGAAGTGCGGCTCGTACGCCCGGATCATCTCGGCCGCGCCCTCCAGGCTGACGTGCACGCTGAACCAGTCCGGCAGGATGTCGTGGAACCGCTGCCACCAGCCGGGGCGGTTGGCCTCCTCGGTGAGGGCGATGAACCCTTCCAACTCCGCGCCGATGACCCCGTAGGAGTCCAGCAGCATCCGCACGTAGGGCACCTTGAGGGCGACCTCGGCGGTCTCCATCCGGCGGACGGTGGCCGGGGCGACTCGTAACACCCGCGCGGCCTCTTCGCGCTTGAACCCCGCCTTCTCGCGCAGCTCCTGCAGGCGTTTCCCGAGGACGACCTGGCCCACGGTCGGGGCCGACCGCGGTTCGCTCACCTTGCTACCTCCCCTGCCCCCGTGGCTGATGCCCGCAGTCTGCCATGTCCAGTACGGCCCAGACACACTGCACAAGCAACTCTGCACAATTCAGAGTGTTACTTGCCATGTGTGCGCGGCCATCGCGATAGTTGCGTCATGATCCCGTTACGGAGGCCGCCGTCATCGCGGCCGTGTCGGCCGCACGACGCGGTGGGAGTGGCCGAGCGGTACGGGCCCGCGGTCATGGCACGGCTGCCCCGGGTGGGCTGCGTCCTGGCCGCCGGAGGCCGCTGGTGGTGGATCGTGCCGTCTCAGTCGGACATCGGGGTCAACTGGCCCTCGGCGGCCGTCTACGCGGTGGGCGCGGTGCCGGTCGGTCCGCCGCTCGGGCGGCGGACCGACCGGGCGGCAGGGGGACCGCGGGTGGTGCACTCGCCGGACGACGGAATGCCCTACACCCACCCGCTGCTGCTGCACATCGCCGTCTGCGCGGTGGCCGGGGTCTCTCCGGCCTGGCCGCGCGGAGACCGGCGTTCCGGATCATGAGGCGTTGTCGTCCGTCTGCAAGTACGCGGCCGGGCGCGGGTAGCGCATCAGCGCGGGCCCGGAACCGTCCGGGTCCTTGTCGGCGTCGGCGGGGCGGCTGGGCCGGGCCGGGGTGGAGGCCCTCAGCTCGGCCGGGTCGTAGTCGATGACCTGGGTCTGCTCCGCCGGGGACGGCTCCGGTACGGGGGTCGGCTCGGGCCGGTAGAGCGGGATCTGGTCGAGCGCCGTCTGCTCGGAGGGCGAGGGCCCCTGGGCGTACCCGGCCATCGCGCCCTGCGCCGGGGCCTGCGGCTGGACGACCGGGATCTGGCCGGTCTCGGCCTGCGCCATCTGCATCTGCGGAGTCTGCGCCTGCGGGACCTGTGGGGCCTGGGCCTGAGGGAACTGCGTCTGCGGGGTCTGAGCCATCTGCAGGTACGGTGCCTGGCCCTGCGCCGCCTGGGGCTGCGGCGCGGGGGCCTGCTGCATCTGCCCCATCTGGGGCTGCTGCATCGCCATCTGCTGCATCTGTTGTTGCATCTGCTGCTGAGCCATCTGCTCGGCCATCTGGGGGGCCTGCTGCATCTGAGCCATCTGCGGCATCGACTGCATCTGCGGCATCTGTGGCGTCTGCTGCATCTGTGGCATCGACTGCATCTGCTGGGGTATCTGCTGCTGCGCCGGTACCTGGTACAGCGGCGTCTGGACCGGGGGAGTGGCGACGTACGCGGGTGCCAGCTCGGCGGGCGGCTGCGACGGCGACTGCGCCGACGACCCCGACTGCCCGTACGGGTCGGACTGTCCGTACGCGTCCGAGGCCACGCCCTGCGGCGCGGGGAGGGCGTTCGCCGAGTACAGCTGCTGCTGCGGCGCCGCCTGCTGCATCTGCTGCATTTGCAGGATCTGCTGCATCTGCTCCGGTGTCTGCTGGATCGGCGGCTGGGGTTCGGGAGCGGCGGGCGCCGCGGGCAGCTGCGGCATCTGCTGGTACTGGTAGTCCAGCTGCTGGGCCGGGGCGGAGTAGAGCGGCGCCTGAACGTCCCAGCCGCGCTGCTGCTCGTAGCTGATCTGGGGGGCGTAGAAGGAGGTCCCGTAGAGCACGGTGCTCAGCCCGGTCAGCAGCCGCTGCACATCCGGCTGGGAGCGCACCACCAGCCGCATGAACTGGCTGCTGCTGCCCAGCTTGTTGCCGCATTCGCGGACCAGGACCCCGTGCTGGGCGAGCAGTTGGTCCCGGACCCAGGCGCCGTCCGTGCCACCCGGCAGCTTGACGAAGACGAAGTTGCCCTGGGAGGGGAAGACCGTCATCCCGGGCAGCCCGGCCAGCTGGGACGTCATCTCCTGCCGGTCGCGGCTGAGCATGCGCAGGCTCTGCACGTACTCCTGCCGGTACCGCTTGAGCATGAAGACGATGACCTCGGCGAAGGAGTTCAGGTTCCACTTCGGCAGCCGGGAGCGGATCTGCACGGCCAGTGCCGGATTGGCGACGAGGTAGCCGAAGCGGACGCCGTGCAGTCCGAAGCTCTTGCCGAGGCTGCGCAGGACGATGACGTTGGGCCGCAGGATCGCCTCGTCCACGACGCTCGGATACGCCTCGGCGTCGGCGAACTCCAGGAAGGACTCGTCGATCACCACGAGGTCGAGATCGGACAGCGCGTCCATGAGGCCGATGACGGCCTGGCGGGACAGCAGCCCGCCGTCCGGGTTGTTGGGATTGCAGATGACGGCGACCCGGGAGCCGCGGGACCGGACGAATTGGACGAAGGCCTGTGGGTCGAGCTGGAATCCGTTCATCTCCGGGAGCTGGAACATGTCGACCCGCTTGCCGGTCTCCATCGGCTGGTCCGTCCACCGGCCGAAGGTGGGAATCGGCACCGCGAGGCTTTCCTTCACCAGTAGATGGTCGATCCAGGTGATCAGCTCGGTCGAACCGTTGCCCATGGCCATGGTCTGCGGCTGCAGGCCCAGCACATCGGCCAGTTCGGCGGTGATGGTGTCCGCGGAACTCGGGTAGTACGTGAGGATCTCCCGCAGCCTGACCGCCATCACGGCGAACATGGCGGGGGTGGGGAAGTACGGATTGCAGGGGATGCAGAAGTCCACAAGCTCCTGTCCGCCACCCGTGATCCCGGCGCGGTTGAGCGCGAAGAAAGACGGGCTGTGGGCGGTGCCACGGAAGAGTTCCATGGCATCACCGGAATTGCCGACTGCGGCAACAGTCACGGCGGGACCTCCTCGGTCGCAAGGGGTCGTGCAATCACGACCTTTGCGGCTCGTCCCTCGAGCCTGACGCATGATCCCAAAAACGTGGGGGACCTGAGGATTTTCGTGGGGTGTGCGCGAAACCGAGGGACAGATGTTCCCTGATCGAATAAAATTCCGCCCCTTGCTCGGCCTGTCGCCCGCTCGCCCGGAGGGTGGTGGCGGTCGCGGAGCGTCAGGCGGGGGCGTCCGGCGGACGCTCGCCGTCGGTGAGGGCGGCCCGGTCCTGGTGCGCTACCCAAACAGCTACCTGAGCACGCGAGGTGAAACCAAGTTTGCTCAAAATGTGCTCAATATGGCCCTCGGCGGTTCGCTGTGCTATCACCAGCGCCGCGGCGATCTCCTTGTTGCTGAGCCCCTGCGCCACCAGCTGGGCGATCTCGGTCTCCCGGGGCGTCAGCGGCGACGGCCGCTCGGGCGCCGCCGCCTCCCCGGTGGGCAGTTCGTCCTCCAGCGCGTAGACCAGCGCCTGGTCGTAACGGAGCCGGGCGCCCTGCTTGACGGCCGCGTTGTACGCCGGTCTGCCCAGCGCCCGGGCCACGTCCGCCACGCACTGGTCGTGGTAGTGGGCCAGGTGCCCGTAGCCGGAGAGCGAGGAGCCGACCGACTGCCAGAGGGTCCGTACGGCGCCCAGCAGCCGGGCCGACCGCCGGTGGTCCCGGTCGGTGGCGGCGATCCAGGCCAGCACCTCCAGGTTGACCCCCACGCCCAGCGGATCGTCGAGCGAGCGGTTGAAGGTCAGACTGTCCTTCTCCAGGGCGGCCGCGCGGGCGGTGTCGCCCTGGCGCCACACCTCGACGCCGAGCGCCATCATCGTGTACGCCCGGTGCCAGCCCTCGCCGTAGGCGTCGCACACCTCCAGGGACTCCTCGCCCAGCGCGATGGCGCGCGGCGAGTCGCCGATGAAGGAGTGGGCCAGGGAGAGCCGGATGAGGGCCAGCGCGAGCCCGACCGGATCGCCGGTGGCCCGGTGGCGGGCCACCGCCTCCTGGTAGAGCGCGATCGCGGACGGAGCGTCGCCCCGGTACATGGCGACCATGCCGGAGTAGAGCGCCGCGTACGCCAGGACCGGGGCCAGGCCGAGCCGTTCGCCGATGGCCCGGCTCTCCGCCAGCATGGCCGCGGCCGCCTTGGTGTCGGACTGGATGATGGCCAGCCAGCTGTTGGTCCACAGCGCCCGGGCCCGTACCTCGGTCGGCTCGGGGCAGGCGGCGAGCCCCTCGTCCAGCCAGCGCCGCCCCTCGCCGAGGTAGTAGCTGGTGATCCAGTGGTAGAGCAGGTCGGCCGCGATCCCCAGGCCGCAGGTGGTCTCCTCCGGTTCGGCGAAGCTGGACTCCAGGGCGCTGCGCAGATTGGCGTGCTCCAGCTGGAGCCGGGTGAACCACTGCACCTGGGCCGGGCCGAACAGCGCGGCGCGCGCGTCGGCCGCCAGCTGCCGGTAGTAGTCGCGGTGCCGCCGCAGCCGGTCGGGCTCCTCCCCGGCGGCCTCAAGCCGTTCGCGGCCGTACTGGCGCAGCGTGTCCAGCATCCGGTAGCGCACCGTGGCGCCGTGCTCCTCCCGCATCAGCACCGACTTGTCCACCAGCTCGGTCACCAGGTCCAGCACGTCCTCGCGGGCGATGCCGTCGCCCGCGCAGACCGCCTCGGCGGCCTCCAGGTCCAGGCTCCCGGCGAACACCGAGACCCGGGACCACAGCAGCCGCTCCTGCTCGGTGCACAGGTCATGGCTCCAGTCGATCAGCGCCCGCAGGGTCTGGTGGCGGGGGAGCACCGACCGGGAGCCGGTGGTCAGCAGCCGGAAACGGTCCTCGAGGCGGTCCAGCAGCTGCTGGACGGAGAGGGCGCGCAGCCGTACGGCCGCCAGCTCGATCCCGAGCGGGATGCCGTCCAGTCTGCGGCACACCCGCTCCACGGCGTCCCGGTTGGCCTCGGTGACGGCGAAGCCCGGCAGGATCGCCCCGGCCCGTTCGACGAACAGCCGCACCCCGTCGCACTGCGCCAGCGCCGCGGTGGACAGCCGGGGCCCGGTGGTGCCGGGCAGCGCCAGCGCCGGAACGGACAGGGTCTGCTCGCCGGCGGTGCCCAGCGCCTGGCGGCTGGTGGCCAGGATGCGCAGCCGGGGAGCCGCCCGCAGCAGCCGGTCGGCGAGCAGCGCGCAGCCCTGGATCAGATGCTCACAGTTGTCCAGGACGATCAGCGTCTGCCGCTCGCGCAGATGGTCGACCAGGACGTCCAGCGGCGGCCGGGCGGACTGGTCCCGGACCTCCAGGGCCTCGGCCACGCTCTGGGCGAGGAGATCCGGGGTCTCCAAGGCGGCCAGTTCGACCAGCCAGACCCCGTCGGCGAACGCCCGGCGCGCGTCCTCGGCGACCCGCAGCGCCAGCCGGGTCTTGCCGACCCCGCCCACCCCGGTGAGGGTCACCAGCCGGGAGGCGGACAGCATGCGCCGGGCCTCGGCCGCCTCGTGCCGACGCCCCACGAAAGTCGTCACCTCGGCCGGCAGCCAGCCTGTCTGCCGCCCGGTCGGGGTGCCGGTCGCCACCGCACCCATCGATGCCTCGCACCAGCCTCGGGCGGGCGGGACTCCCCCGCTCGGCCCGAACGGTCACTGTCCAGGCTATGCCCGGGGGACGGCCCTCGCAGCTCGCTCGGCCTTCGCGGGCCCTCGCCGGTGCTCGCACGTCCACCGAGCGTGAGTGGTCGTCGCCCAGGGCGACCGGGTCGGGGGTGGGTCAGGTAGCCATCCGGGGAGTTCTCCCCTCCTCGCCGCCCGGCCCGTCGTTCCATGCTGGTGACCTCGTGAAGAGTTCCGCCGACCGTCGGCGGAAGATCGAAGGTCCGCCATGTGCCTCCACCAGCCCCCTTGTCCTTCCGCCGACGCGCCCGATCACGATTCGGCGCGTCTGGTGGCCTCCTACCCCGAGCAGGGGTGGAGTCTGCTCTGCAATGGAGTGGTGGTCTTCGCGGACACGGGTGAACTGCTTCCTGACGGACGCGTCATCCCGGCGCCCCGTGCCTGCCCTGACCAGGCGGGATGAAGCCGACGAAGGGAGATGCGATTGACGACTCCACGCCTTGTACCCACACGGTGATACGAAAACGGCCCGGGGACGGAACGGTGAACGCCCTCACCACGCCTTCCGCCTCCCGGGCCTTCGCGCGCTCTGGGGCATCTTGCGCGCCTTGTGCGCGTTCGTGCGCGCCTCCGATCGACGTTGATCGCCGTGAGGCTGTTCGTGTAGCCTAATGATCGCGCCGAGTAGCGTATTTGTGCGAATTCCACACCACGGGGGTGCGAGGGGGACCACTGTGCTGGACCGGGCCAACGACTCGGGTTTACCCAGCATGCTGGTCGGCCGCACCGGTGAGCTGACGGTGCTGACCAGTCACGCGGAGGCCGCCTGCGCCGGGCGGTCCGGTCTGGTGGTGCTCTCCGGGCCCGCCGGAATCGGCAAGACCAGTCTGCTGCGCGCCTTCCTCGACAGCGACACCTGCGGGAAGATGACCGTCCTGCACGGCACCTGCGGCGAGGTCGTGGCCGGTTCCGGTTACGGCGGCGTACGCGCCCTCTTCGGCCCCCTCGAGCTGACCGCCGACGACGCGGTCGACTCCCCGCTGCTGCGGGGCAGTGCCCGCCGCGCCCTGCCCGCGCTCGCCCCCTGGCCCGGCGACGAGGACCAGCCCTCGTCCGCCACCGCCTACCCGGTGCTCCACGGGCTCTACTGGCTCGCGGTGAACCTCATGTCACAGGGCCCGCTCGCGCTCGTCCTCGACGACGCGCACTGGTGCGACGAACGCTCGCTGCGCTGGATCGACTTCCTGCTGCGGCGCGCCGACCACCTGCCGCTCCTCGTGGTGCTCGCCCTGCGCACCGAGGCGGAGCCCGTCGCGCCCGCCGCGCTGGCCGACATCGCCGCCCAGCCCCGCTCCTCGGCGCTCCGGCTCGGCCCGCTGACCGACGCCGACGTGGCCGAGATGGCCCGGGAGATCTTCCCGCTCCCCGTCGCGCCCTCCTTCGCCGAGCGCGCCGCCGCCGTCTGCGGCGGCAACCCTCTCACCGTCACCCGGCTCCTGCACGAGCTGCGGGCCAAGGGAGCGCGGCCGGACGACACCGGGATCCGCGAGATCGCCGAGGTCGGCCAGTACGTGGTCGCCCAGTCGGTGCACGCCTTGTTCGCCCGCCAGCCCGGCTGGGTCCGGGACGTGGCCACCGCGATCGCCGTGCTCGGCGAGGAGGACCCGGAGCACATCGGCGCCCTCGCCGGGGTGTCCGCCGCACACGTCGAGGAGGCGGTGACGCTGCTGCGCGGCGCCGAGGTGGTGGCGCCGGACCGCCCCGGCTTCATCCACGACGTGGTGCGCTCGGCCGTGCTCGACGCCGCCGGGGCCGACGCCCTGCCCGGTCTCCGCGCGCGGGCCGCCCAACTGCTCAGCGATATCGGCCGCCCCGCCGAAGAGGTCGCGGGCCAGGTGCTGCTGGTGCCCGGAGACCCCCAGCCGTGGATGCGCTGGGTGCTGCGGGAGGCCGCCGGCCAGGCCGTGAACCGCGGCGCGCCCGAGGCCGTCGCCCGCTATCTGCGCCGGATCCTGGAGGCCGAGCCCGACAGCGTGTCCACCCGGGTCCAGCTGGCCGGGGCGCTCGCCGAGACCCACCCGGTGGAGGCGATCCAGCTCCTGAAGGACGCCCTCGAACTCACCCCCGACGTACGCGCCAAGGCGCCCATCGCCGTACAGCTGGGGATGACCTGCCTGACGGTGCAGCAGTCACCGGCCGCCGTACGGACGCTCGTCGGCGTACTGGACGCGCTGGAGGCCGAGCTGGGGCCCGACCCCGAACCCCGCGACCACGAACTGCTCACCCTCGTCCGGTCCGCGCTGCTGATCAGCGGATCCGACGAGAAGGCGACCATCACCACGGTCCGGGAGCGGTTCGCGGAGCTGGCCGAACCGGCCGGGGACACGCCCGCACAGCGGCAGCTGCTGGCCATGATGACCGTGCTCAGCGCGATGGAGGGCACCTCTCCGGAGCGTACGGTGCGCCAGGCCCGCCGCGCGCTGCGTCCCCCGGGGGTGGCGTTCGGCAACTGGTCGCTGCTCTTCTCCGCGTTCACCCTGGGCCTGGCCGACGAGGTCGAGGACGCGCTGGAGGCGCTGGACCGCTCGCTGCGGTACGGCCAGGAGAACGCCGCGGTGTGGTCGTACGTCCTCACCCTCTCCACCCGCGCCCTCATCCTGCACGGGTTCGGCGCGATGCCGGACGCGCTGGCCGACGCCCAGACCGCCGTCGAGATCGTCGGCCAAGAGCGGTGGGGCAGCCACATGACGATGCCCCATATCGCCCTGGCGACCATACTGGTCGACCGCGGCGAGCCCGAGCGGGCCGAAGAGCTGCTGGGCCAGGTCACCCGGCCGAACCTGGACGGGTTCGTCATGGAGTACCACTGGTACCTGATGGCCCGCGCCCGGGCCCGCTGGGCGCTCGGCGACGGGCGGACCGCGCTGCGGCTGCTGCTCGACTGCGGCTCGTCCCTGGAGGAGACCGGGTTCGCCAACCCGTGCTTCATCCCCTGGTGGGCCGAGGCGGCCTGGGTGTACGCCGCCGAGAAGCGCGCCGACCAGGCCCGGGACGTCGTCGACCACGGCACCGAACTCGCCCGCCGGTGGGGCACCCCCCGCGCCCTCGGACTCGCCGCGCTCGCCCGCGGCATGACCACCCGCGGCGAGACCGGCATCGCCCTGCTCACCGAATCCGTCGAGCAGCTGTCCGCCTCGCCCGCCCGCGCCGAGCACGCCCGGGCCGAATTCACGCTCGGCGCCGCCCTGCTGGACGCCGGGGACTCCCGTGGCGCCCGCGAGCACCTGCGGACCTCCGCCGACCTCGCCCAGAGCTGCGGCGCACTGGCGCTCGCCAAGGCCGCCCGGCGGCGGCTGGTCGCCGCGGGCGGCCGGATGCGCGAGATCACCGCCTCCCCGGTGGACCTGCTCACCGGCACCGAGCGCAAGGTCGCCACCCTCGCCGCGGCCGGGTCGGGCAACCGGGAGATCGCCGAGTCGCTGTTCGTCACGGTACGTACCGTCGAGACGCATCTCACCAGCGTCTACCGGAAACTGGGGCTGACCCAGCGGGCCGAGCTGACCTCGGTGCTGCGCACCCCCAGCATTCCGCACCCGCAGGCCCCGGCGTGGGTGTCCCAGGTACGTGGCCGCGACTGAGCGCGACACCCCGGCGCCGCCCTCCCCCGCCTCGACTATCCGTTCGACATATAGTCGTTCCATGCAGCTCAACGGGCTTCCGTTCCCGGGACGGGAACGAGAGCAGGCGGTGCTGGACTCGGTCATCACCGACCTGGCGGCGGGCCACCCGGCGGTCGTCACCCTGTCCGGCCGGCCCGGCTTCGGCTGCGGCCCGCTGCTGCGCCGGGCGGCCCGGCTCGCCGGAGAACGCGGGCTGCGCACCCTGACCGCCCACGCCACACGGGGCGAGAGCGGACTGCGCTACGGCGTGGTGCAGCAGCTGCTGACACCGCTGGACGGACTCAGCGACCGCACGCTGGCGACGCTCGCCGAACCGGGTCCGGACAGCGGACTGCCGGGCCTCGCCGAACTGCTGCGCGGCGCCCACGACCGGCCGACGCTGCTCGTCGTCCACGAGGTGGACTGGCTGGACCCGGCTTCCCGGCACTGGTTCGACGCCCTGGTACGGCGACTGCCCGGGAAGCCGGTCGCGCTGCTGGCGAGCAGCAGAGGCGTCAGCCGCCCCGGCTGGTGGGGCGGTTCCCCCTTCCCCGGCCTGGTCCCCACCCGTCAGCTCGCGCTGTCCGCGTTCACCCGGCGGGACGTCGCCACCATGATCGCCGCGGTCTGCGGACAGCCCGGCGAGGACGCGTTCACGGAGACGGCGTTCGAGGTGAGCGCGGGCAACCCCATGGTGCTGCACGAGGCGCTGGCCCAGTTCACCGCACGCGGCCACCAGCCGGTCGACGGACGGGCGCCGGAGCTGCGCGCGCTCATCGAGGCCGTCTGCGGCGACTACGTCGTCCGCGCGCTCGGCGGGCTCTCCGACACCGCCGTCGCGGTCGTCCGCGCCCTGGCCGTCTGCGGCGAACTCCTCGAACTGCCCCTGGTGTACGCGCTCGCCGGGCCCCGAGCGGCGAGCGAATCCGGACTGTCCGCGGCGCTGGAGGCCAGCGGCCTGGCCACCGACACCGGCACCGGGCTGCGGCTGTGCTGCCCGGAGGCACGGAACTGGATCCTGGAGGAGATGACCGCCGACGAGCGGGCCGACCTGCACGCCCGGGCCGCCGAACTCGCCCACCGGGCCGCCGTACCCGACGAGGACATCGCCCGGCTGCTGCTCGCCGCCCGCCCGCTCGGCGAACCCTGGGCCGTCCACGCACTGCGCCGCACCGCCACCGCCGCCCTGCGGGCCGGGCACCCCGCCCGCGCCATCGCCTGCCTGTCCCGCGCCCTGGCGGAGCACCAGGACCGCGACGGGCGCCTCCAACTCGGCCTGGAGCTGGCCGCCATCGAGGTGCTGAGCGCGCCCGAGGCCGGCGACCGGCGGCTCGCGGAGATCATCCGGACCGGCGGCGACGCACCCGCCCGGGCCCGGGTGCGCGCCGCCGACCTCGGCCTCGCCCGCGGCGGCGTGTACAGCCTGCGGTCCGCCGTGGCGAACGCGCTGCCCGCCGCCCGCGACGGCGAACGGGATGCCCTGGCCGGGCTGTTACGGCTCGCCGAACCCGGCCGCCACGACGACGCCGACCTGCTGCTGCCCGAGATCCCCCCGCTGCCCGCCCATCCCACCGACCCGGCGCAGGCCGCCGCCCGCGCCCGGCAACTCGCCCTGCGCGGTGAAAACCTGCCCACCGCCAGGGCGCTGGCCCGGCGCGCCTTCACCGGCGAGCCCGGCGGCGACGAGCTGATCCTGCCCCGGATCACGGCCGCGCGGATCCTGCTCCTGACCGACGACCTGGACGAGGCCGAGGTGCGGCTGGACGCCCTGCACCTCGACTTGCGGCGGCGCAACGCCCGGGCCGCCGCCGGGCTCGTCCTCGCCGTCCGGGGCGAACTGAACCTGCGGCGCGGGCGGCTCGACGCGGCCGAACGGGACGTCGCCGCCGCCGGGCGCGCCCTGCCCCACACCCACTGGCATCCGCACCACCTCCCGTATCTGACGGCGCTGCGGATCACCGTCGCCCTGGAGAGCGGCCACGCCGGCCAAGCCGGGGAACTGGCCGCCGCCCCCGTACCGGCCGAGGCCCAGGACGGCGCGGCCTTCGCCCATCTGCTGTTCGCCAGGGGGCTGGTGGCCTCCCGGGACGGCAGACCCGCGGATGCGCTGGAGCTGTTCCGCGGTTGCGGACGGCGGCTGCTGCGCGGCGACCGGGGCAACCCCGCCCTGATGCCCTGGCGTTCGAGGGCCGCCGGAGCGTGCCACGCGCTCGGCGACCACGAGGAGGCCCAGCGGCTGTGCCACGAGGAGATCGCCCTGGCCCGGCGGTGGGGCACCGCCAGCACCCTCGGCTGGGCCCAGCTGGGCGCCGGACGGGTGGCCCGCGAGGCCCGCGCCGACCGGCTCCGCGAGGCCGTGCGCACTCTGCGCCCCACCGCCGCCCGGCTCGCCTACGCCGGTGCGCTGATCGAACTGGCCACCGCCGAACTGGACGCGGGGGACCGGCAGGCCGCCGCCCCGCTGGTGGCCGAGCTGTTCACGTTCACCACCACCCACCGCCCCTCCAGCAGGCTCGCCGCGCGGGTGCGCTCGCTCGCCGAGCGGCTGGGACAGCCCGCCGCGCCCGGGCCCGGCCCGCACCCCGCCTGGGCGACGCTGACCGAACCCGAGCGGCGCACCGCGACCCTCGCCGGACTCGGCCACGGCAACCGGGAGATCGCCGAGATGCTGTCGGTGACCCGGCGCACGGTCGAGCTGCGGCTCAGCGTCGCGTACCGGAAGCTGCGGATCGCCGGGCGCGCGGAACTCCACGAGCTGGTGCGGGCGACGGAGGGATACGGCACGGATGTTGCTTGAGCGGGACACCGAGGTGGCCCAGATCAGGGAAGCCCTGCGGGCCGCCGCCGCGGGCACCTCGTCGCTGCTGCTGCTCACCGGCCCGCTCGGGATCGGCCGGACCGCGCTGCTGCAGCGGCTGCCCCTGCTGGCCGGGCAGGACGTCCGCGTCCTGCGCGCCAACGCCGCCCCGATGGAGGAGGACTTCGCCTTCGGCGTGGTTCGGCAGCTCTTCGACAGCCTGCTGACCACAGCCCCGCCCGACGCTTGCGAACGCTGGCTGCGCGAACACGGCGACTTCGCCCGCATGGTCCTCGCCGACGACGCCCTGCCGCTGGGCGAGTGCCGCTCCGTCGCCCTCTCCGAGACGGTGCTGAACGGACTGCGCTCCCTGCTGGCCGACGTCGGCGCCGATCAGCCGCTGCTGATCCTGGTGGACGACCTCCAGTGGGCGGACGCCCCCTCGCTGCGCTGGCTCGCCTACCTGGCCAAGCGGCTGCACGGGCTGCGCGCCGTACTCGTCTGCGCCCTGCGCGACGGCG
>NZ_JBVIZF010000027.1:0-90325 GCF_055591805.1 Streptomyces sp. NPDC041200
TGGGAGAGTAGGACGCCGCCGAACAATCTTTAGCCTCGGTCCCGAGCATTTCATGCTCGGGACCGAGGCATTTTTGCGTTCAGCGCCAGGTTCCCCGTGGATCAGTGGGTCAGTGGATCAGCGCTCGGTGGATCGGGCTTCGTCTCCGGTTACCCGACCAGCGTCCGGTGCGGCCAGCGGGCTCGTGCCTGCTCCTGCGAGCGCATCAGCGCCAGCGTGGGCAGCCCCTGTGCGGCTCCCTGGGCCAGCAGGTCCGGCAGGGCCGGAAGCGGTGCCACGGCGGCCACGTCGTCCAGGACGAGGGTGAGTGGTGGGTCGAGCCGACCGGAGGATGACCGTTCGGCCATGCGCCGGCCGTGCTCGACCACGTGCGAGGCGAGTGCGGTCAACAAGGGCATCGCACCCGGCTGGGACCGGGGATCCTCAATGGATTCCCCCATCAGGTAAAGCGTTCCCCCTTCGCCGACGAATGACTCCAGTGCGAGCGCGTCGGCTCGCCCCGGATTGCACGCGTCGCGGATATGGATCGAGGAGAGCGCGCCCAGTGCACGGGCCGTCAGTTCCTGTGCCATATCGCGGCGTTCGGGGTGCGCGGTGAGCGTGGCCTCCAGCTCGCCTGCCGCGCCGCCCGCCGCCTTGGGGTGCGTACGGAGGATCCGTACCGGCTCATGCGCCGAATTGCCCTGCGCCCAGCGGTGGACGTGCCGGAACGGGCGGCCGTCCACCGCGGCGGCGTGCAGCCAGCAGCGCAGCATCGTCTCCGCGGCCTGCGCCAGGGGCTGGTCCATCGCGTGCGCGGGGCGCACGGGGGCCAGCAGGGCGGTGGCACGCGCGGCTGCGACCTCGCGGGAGCCGCACCCGTCCGCCGGGCTCCAGCGCAGCCGAGCCGGGGTGTCGAGGAGATGGGACGGGTCGAAGACATGGGTGGGCCCGATCTTGGCGCGGGCGTCCTTGGTCCCGGCCCACAGACCGGGGTCGCTGGTGAGGACGAGAACCGGGCCGACCGCTTCCAGGATGGCCTGGGCGGCGGCTTCGCCGCGCTCGGCGCCGAAGAGGACGCGGGAACGGGCCGGTTCCCCGCCGGGACGGAACAGTCCGGCGGCGAGGTCGGCATCGGGGGCGGCCGGCGGCTGCGGCGACGCGGGGGCCGGGTCCTGGGGGCCGTACGGGCCGTTGGGGGCCGGGGAGAGCGGGGCGACGTGGTCCGTGGGGACGGGGCCGGTCGCGGTGTCCTGTGCGGTGGCCGGTGGGCCGACCGGTGCGTCGGCACCGGGGGCCATGGCCTCAGCCGGGGTTCCGGTGCCGTGGACGGCGGCGCCGCCCGCGTGGGCCGTGCCTGCGGCGGCCGTGCGGGGCGCGACGACGGGGCCCGGCGCGGCGGCCTCGGGCCGGGCGGCCGAGACGTGCTCGTCGCCTGGTCTGCCGGGGCCCGTCGCCGTCCCGTGGCGGGGCGGGCTGAGAGCTTCCTCGGGGGCCGAGGCGGCCGTAACGCCGTGTGCCGGGCCCTCCGAGGCGTACGCGGGGCCAGCGGCCCGCTCCGTACCCGTGCCGTCGGCCGTGCCGGGTGCGGCGGCCGCCCACTTGCCCGACGCGGCCTCCGCGCGGGCGGCGCGGCGCCTGGCGCGGACCAGCCGGTAGCGGGTCAGGGTGCCGACCGCGAAGACCGTGAGCACGATCAGCACCATCAGCTCGCCGATGAGGATGCCCCAGAACAGCCCGTAGCCGGACAGCTGGTGCTTCGGGGTGGCGGGCCAGGCCGCCGCCAGGTTGTGCGGCTCCTCCACCAGATGGCGCAGTGCCAGGGGTGTGTGCAGGAACGTCAGGCCGTCCGGCCAGGCGCCGTGCGCGAAGAGCGCGGCCAGGCCGGTCGCCGACCAGATGAGCCCGATCAGCCCCAGCAGAAAGGCGAAGAGGCCGATCAGCAGCCCGTCCGGAATGCCGCCCTCCGGGGGCCGCTGTCCTCCGTGGCCGTGCTCCGCGGGTCCGCCGCGGTACTGCCCCGCCGCCATGTCATGCCACCGTGGAGCCGTACGACGGGCCGCCGTAGGGGTCCGCCTCCGCCGCGGCCTCGACCGCCGCGGCGGCTCGCTCCTCGGCCTCCGCCTCGGCGGCCAGCTGGACGGCGATCCCGTCCTCGGTCATCGCCCGGTCGGTGTAGACGAGGGGGCGCTCGGACTCGGTGATCAGGTGTTTGACGACCTGTACGTTGCCGTTGACGTCCCAGACCGCGATACCGGGCGAGAGCGTCGGAATGATCTCCACCGCCCAGCGCGGCAGCCCCAGCACCCGCCCGGTGGCGCGGGCCTCGTCCGCCTTCTGGGCGTAGATCGTCCTCGTCGACGCCATCTTGAGGATCGCCGCGGCCTCGCGCGCCGCGGCGCCGTCGACCACGTCGGACAGATGGTGGACGACGGCGACGAAGGACAGGCCGAGCCGTCGGCCGAACTTCAGCAGCCGCTGGAAGAGCTGGGCGACGAAGGGCGAGTTGATGATGTGCCAGGCCTCTTCGACCAGGAAGATGCGCTTCTTGCGGTCGGGCCGGATCCAGGTGTGCTCCAGCCAGACCCCCACGATGGCCATGAGGATGGGCATCGCGATCGAGTTGCGGTCGATATGGGACAGGTCGAAGACGATGAGCGGCGCGTCGAGATCGATTCCGACCGTGGTCGGGCCGTCGAACATGCCCCGCAGGTCACCGTCGACCAGCCGGTCCAGCACCAGGGCGACGTCCAGACCCCAGGCCCGTACGTCGTCCAGGTCGACGTTCATGGCCTCCGCCGACTCCGGTTCGGGGTGGCGCAGCTGCTCGACGATGTCGGTCAGCACCGGCTGACGGTCGGTGATGGTCTCGTTGACGTAGGCGTGCGCGACCTTGAGGGCGAAGCCGGAGCGCTCGTCGAGCCCGTGCCCCATCGCGACCTCGATGATCGTACGGAGCAGGGCCAGCTGACCCGTCGTCGTGATCGACGGGTCGAGGGGGTTGAGCCGGATGCCGCCGTCGAGGGCCGCCATCGGGTCGAGCCGGATGGGGGTTATCCCCAGCTCCTGGGCGATCAGGTTCCACTCGCCGACGCCGTCCTCGCCCTGCGCGTCCAGCACCACCACCTGGCGGTCGCGGAACCGGAGCTGCCGCAGGACGTACGTCTTCTCCAGGGCCGACTTGCCGTTGCCGGACTCCCCGAGGACCAGCCAGTGCGGGGCGGGCAGCTGCTGGCCGTACAGCTGGAACGGGTCGTAGATGTAGCCCTTCCCGGAGTACACCTCGCGCCCGATGATGACGCCCGAGTCGCCGAGGCCCGGGGCCGCGGTCGGGAGGTAGACGGCCTGCGCCTGCCCCGTGGACGTGCGGACCGGCAGCCGAGTCGTCTCCACCTTCCCGAACAGAAAGCTGGTGAACGCGTCGGTGACGGCGGTCATCGGATCGGCCACGGCGGAGCCCCTATCGTCCCAGTCCCAGTCGTCTCTACGGCGTCTCTGTGTCGCCTTTACGGCTATCGGTCAGCTGCGGTCGGCTAACGGCGGATACCGGTCGCGAACGGCAACGTGTTCACAAACGCGCGGTGGTGCTCACGGTCGCACCACTCCAGCTTGAGATAGCTCTTCCCCGCCGAAGCCCGGATCGTCCGCTTGTCGCGGTTGAGCGCCTCCGGCGAGCGGGAGGAGACGGTGATGTAGCCGACCAGGTTGACGCCCGCGGCGCCGCTGGCCAGATCCTCGCCCCGCTGGTCGAGCCGGCCGTGCGCGGCGATGTCGCGCGGGTCCACCGCGCGGTTCATCTTCGCGGCGCGGCTGGCCTCGGCCTCGTCGTTGACCTTTTCGGTCAGCATTCGCTCGATCGCGATCTCCGTGGGCTCCAGATCCATGCAGACGGCGACCGTACGGATGACATCGGGGGTGTGGACGAGCAGCGGGGCGAGGAAGTTCACCCCGACCGGCGTCATGGGCCACTCCTTCACCCAGGCGGTGGAGTGGCACCAGGGCTCGCGGGTGCTGGACTCGCGGGTCTTCGCCTGGAGGTAGGTGGGCTCCATCGCGTCCAGCTCGGCGGGCCAGGCGTTGCGCTTGGTCATCGCCTGGATGTGGTCGATGGGGTGGTCCGGGTCGTACATGGAGTGGATGAGCGAGGCCAGCCGGCCCTGACCGAGGGGCTGGCGCACCCGGATGTCGGCCTCGGCGAGCCGCGCGCAGATGTCGGTCAGCTCTCGCGCCATGATCACGGCCAGGCCCGCGTCCTTGTCGATCCGGCCGCCGCCGCTGCGCCGGGTGGCGCGCGCGATGGCCTGCGCCTCGGAGGCCAGGTCGCGGGTGTAGTGCATGCAGGCGACGAGGTACGCGCGGTGCTGCTCGGAGGAGGTGGACACCATCGACTGCAGCTGGTCGTACGAGTCCTTGAGCCACTCCGGGGAACGGTTGTCGCCGCGCCGCTCGACGTCCTTGGCGTGCGCGTCCGGGTCGGCGGGGAGGGTGCGGGCCAGCATCTGCAGCCGGGTCACGAAGCCGTCGCCGTTGGCCACGTGCTTGAGCAGCGTGCCGAACCGGTCGACCAGCGCCTCCTGGTCCTCGCTGTCCCGCAGGCCCACGCCCGGGCCCTCGATCTCGATCGCGGCGGTGACGGTGCGGCGGTCGGCGTGCAGCAGGACGGCGATCTCGTCCGGGCCGAACGGCGCGGCCAGCCAGTTGATCCGGCCGATGCCGGGCGGCGGTCCGACCTCCACCTCGCGGCCGTCGGCCCGGGTGCCGGCCTCGGCGGCGGCGGAGCGGTAGCCGGTGGTGCCCTTGCGGACGCTGCGCCGGTACGAGCGGTTGATCTCGAACCAGCGGTAGAACGTGCGCCCGTTGTACGGCACGTACACGGCGGCCAGCGCGATGGTCGGGAAGCCGACCAGGGCGACGATGCGCAGCGTCAGCATCGGCACCAGCAGCCCGCACATCATCCCGATGAACGCGCCCACGATAATCAGCGCGATCTCGCCGGTCTCGCGGTTCTTGCCGACGATCGCGTTGGGGCGGGCACGGCCGATCAGATACGTGCGGCGCGGTGCGATGGCGTGGGACTGGGCATCGACCGTCACCGCCGGTCACCTCCCGGGTTGTTGCCTGAGCTGTTGTTCTGCGAACGGGGGGCGGACCCGCCCCCGGAGTTTCCGGTGCGGCTGGCGCCGGAGGCGCCTCCGCCGCTGCTGCC
Organism: Streptomyces sp. NPDC041200; assembly: GCF_055591805.1. NCBI lineage: Bacteria > Bacillati > Actinomycetota > Actinomycetes > Kitasatosporales > Streptomycetaceae > Streptomyces > Streptomyces sp. NPDC041200. Next base: position 5,186 of record NZ_JBVIZF010000027.1, read on the forward strand.
GCTGCCGCGGGAGCTGTGGGCCGCGACGCCGCCGGAGACGGGGTTGGCGGGCTTGGCCTGGGCCGGGCGGGCTCCGCCGCCTCCGTCGCCGCCGCCCCCGCCGCGGGCGCTGTGGGTGTTGATGCCCTGCTTCACCAGGGCCGCGGGCGAGCTGATGACCGCGGCGGCCTGACGGGACGCGGGGTCGGCGCTGGCGCTGCGGGCCTTGACGATCTCGTCGCCGAAACCGGGCACGAAGCGGTAGATCATCGCGCTGGCGAAGATGGCGAGGATGATGATGGACAGGCCGGAGACGACGGCTGAGAAGGCGTCGGGCTCGTTGCCGGAGGTGGAGAGCGCGCCGGCCAGGGCGAGCACTATGACGATGACCGGCTTGACGAGGATCACCGCGATCATGATCCCGGCCCAGCGGCGGACGTGCCCCCACATGTTCTTGTCGACGAGCCCGGCGTAGACGGCGGTGCCGAGCAGCGCGCCGACGTAGAGCAGGGCCGCGCGGATGACCAGCTCGAGGCAGAGCACACCGGCCGCGAGGATCGTCACGAGCGACACGACGATGAGCATGATCGGGCCGCCGCCGATGTCCTCGTCCCGCTTGAGGGCCTGGGCGAAGGAGCCGAAGAAGGCGTCGTTGTCGGCGCCGGTGCCGGTGGCGATGGCGTCCGTGACGGCGTCGGTGGCGGTGACGACCGTATAGAGGATGAGCGGGGTGAAGGCGGAGGCCAGGACCGTCAGCCAGAGGAAGCCGATGGCCTCGGAGAGCGCCTCGCCGAGGGGGACGCCGCGGATGGCGCGCTTGGCTACGGCGAGGAGCCAGAGGATGAGGGTGAGGACGGTCGAGGCGGCGAAGACGACGGCGTACTGGCGGAGGAAGGCCGCGTTCGTGAAGTCGACGTTGGCCGTCTCCTTGACGAGCTTCGAGAGCTTGCCGACGAGCCAGGCGGCGGCGTCGGCGCAGCCGCGGGCGAGGGAGGCGGCGGGGTCGAGGGGGTTGGAGGGGTCGGAGACGCTGGGTGGGGAGTCGGTGCTTCCCTTCTCACAGGCATCCCGAGCTGCCCCATGCACGATGTCACAGGGATTTTCGCTGTTGCTGGGGCTCGGCGTGGGCGTAGGGGCGGCGGCGGCACGGGTCGCCAGAAGGACGGCGGCCGTCTGAACGGCCGCCAGGACGCCCGTGAGCGTGAGAGCGCGGCGGCTCTGGCTAGCGGGCATAGGTGAACCCTCCGTACTGCTCGACTGCCTTGGCGATCTCATCGGCCGTGGAGGCGGTGTTGTCGCTGTTGACGGGGGCGGGGCCGCTCTTCTGCGAGAAGCTCTCGGCCTTCCAGTCGTTGTCCGTCCACCGCAGCTTGAGGGTCATGGTGAACCAGTCGTTGGTGACCGGATTCTTGGAACCCTCGCCCGCCGTTCCGAATACTCCCGTGCACCAGACCTCGACCGTCGCGGCGGTGCTCGCGTACTTCGAGACCTTGGTGCCCAGGGGGGCGGTGCGCGAGATGTAGGTCATGCCGTCGGGCGCCTGGCCGTTTGCGTCCAGCCCGATCTTTTCCAGAGCGTTGGTGGAGTAAGCCTTGTCGAGCCTCGCCTGGAGCGGAGTGGCGGCCGTGGTGGTGAAGATCTGCGGAACGATGTCATGGCGCTGCTCGCGGTTGAGCATGTCGGCGGAGCCCAGTGCCACCGCGTAGTTCGCCGCCGCGCTCTGTGCGCCCTGCTGGGTCTTCGCGAAACCCGACGCGATGCCCGTCGTGCCGTTCTCGCCGGTGACCGGGCGGGTGCCGGTGGGGGCGGTGGGCTGGGCTTCGGCGTTGGTGCCGCCGGAGTCCGGGTCGGACGAGCCGCCGTCGTCCTGGCCGCCGCGGTTGACGAAGGCGATGGCGGCGAGGAGCAGGACCACGACCCCGACGACCGTGATCAGGTTGCGGCTCGGCTTGGCGGTCCGGCCGGGGCCGCGGCGGGGCGGGCCGTACGGGTCCTCGTCGCCTTCGGGCAGGCGGGTGCGCGTCAGATGGCCGCCGGGGGCCGTGCCGCGGGTGCGGCCGGTGTCGTGGCCGTCGTAGTCGTAGTCACCGCCGTAGCCGCCGCCGCCGTCGCCGCCGAGACTCATCGCGTGTTCGCCCCTTCAACCGTGCCGGCTGTGCCGGTCGCGCCGTCCGTGGTCGCTGTTCCGCCACGCTGGTACGACGGTAGCGGCGCGGACCGACGTGTGGGCGTGGTGGTGTGAGTGGACATCAGACTGACACGACCTCGGCGACGGGGGCGGCGGGTGCGGGCATCAGGGAGCAGCCTCGGGTACGGAGGGTGGGGCCGGTAGGGGGGATCGGGGGCGGAGGCTCGGCAGCGGGGGCGTGCGCCGCGCGCGGGGGTCGGCTCCGGTGCGCGGGGGCGCATGCCGGGGCGGGCGGGGGCGTGGCTAGATGGCCATGCCGTACACGATCGTGAAGAGCGTGCCCAGCGAGCCGATGATGAACACGCCGGTCAGCCCTGCGACGATCAGACCCTTGCCCTGCTCCGCGCTGAAGGTGTCGCGCAGCGCCGTCGCGCCGATGCGCTGCTTGGCCGCGCCCCAGATCGCGATGCCGAAGCACAGCAGCAGCGCGATGGCCATGACGACCTCGATCATCACGCGGGCCTCGCTGCCCAGGCTTCCGAAGGGGCCCCAGTCTGGGGCGATTCCGCCGATGATGGTGTTGATGTCGCCCTTTTCGGCCGCTAGAAACATAGTGAACTCACCGCCCCTTATGGGTAGTTGTGTGCCCCGCCGCACCGGCGTGGGTCAGTCTCTATCTTCGCTGACGTTTCCGCTTCCGCATGTCGACTAGGCGGCATTTCTTGGCGGATCTCGTACGTGTTGTGGACCACGGTGACCTGGCAGGAGGATGAGCCATGCCCATCAGGCGCCTTATGGTCACTCTGTGTATCACGCGGGTGGGCGCCGGGCAACGATCGGTAGCGGAGGCCCCTATTCCCCCTGTTCCTCCGCGAAGTCGTCGAACTCGCCTGCCTTGACCCCCTTGAGGAACGCCTCCCACTTGGCCTGGGAGGTGACGACGACGGTCTCCGGGTCGTTGCTCTCGCGCATGTAGATCTGGCCGTCCGGGCCCGCGGCCACCTCCAGGTAGGCGCCCGCCTCCTCGTCCTCGTCGGTCGAGGCCCGCTGCCAGTCCAGCTGCGTCATCCGTGTTCCTTGGGGTCCATGGGGGTGTGAGGTGCTCGGACGGGCCGGACTTTACGCGCTCCGCGGGGAGGCGGGCCGGGTCCGGCCCCGGTCGCCCGTAGGGTTTCGGCTGGCGAGCGGCTGATTTTCGCCGTGCGTACGGAAAGACGTTCGTACCGCGGGCTGATGGGGGAGGATGGCCGGGTGCGTAAGGTCTGGCTGGGTGTCAGTGTCGGTATCGGAGTCTGTTTTTCCTTCGTCGTCCTGCTCGTTCTCGGCACCTATATGGTCGCCGCGAACCTCGCGGGCGGTGGCGGCGGCACCAGTGTCGGACTGGCGCAGGGGTCTGTCCCGGCGTCATACGCGCCGCTGATCCAGCGGTACGGGAACTCCTGCCCCGCGATCAATCCGGCCCTGCTCGCCGCGCAGCTCTACCAGGAGAGCGGCTGGAACGCGAAGGCGCAGAGCCCGGCCAACGCCAAGGGGCTGGCCCAGTTCATCCCCGCCACCTGGGCGTCGCACGGGGTGGACGGCGACAAGGACGGCAAGCGGGACATCTGGAACCCGAATGACGCGATTCCGTCCGCGGCCGCCTACGACTGCTCGCTCGCGAAGTACGTGAAGGACGTGCCGGGCAACCCGACGCACAACATGCTGGCGTCCTACAACGCGGGCGCGTACGCGGTCCTCAAGTACAAGGGCGTGCCGCCGTACCGCGAGACCCAGAACTACGTGAAGACCATCACCAACCTGGCCAAGAGCTTCGAGGCGCCCACGCAGACCGTGCGGCCGTCGCGGCAGTCGGCCGCGGCGATCTACTTCGCGCAGAAGCAGCTCGGGAAGCCGTATCTGTGGGGCGGCAACGGCACCCCGGATCAGGACGGCCGGTTCGACTGCTCGGGGCTGACGAAGGCGGCGTACAAGACGGTGGGGATCGACCTGCCGCGCGTCGCCAACGACCAGTGGAACGCCGGACCGCATCCGAAGCGCGACGAGCTGCTCCCCGGCGATCTGGTCTTCTTCGCGTACGACCTCGACGACCCGAGATCCATTCACCACGTGGGCATCTACGTGGGCGGCGGGAAGATGATCAACGCGCCCTACACTGGTGCGGTGATCCGCTTCGACCCCATCGATTCCCCGGACTACATCGGGGCGACGAGGGTGACGCAGGATGGCGCAAAAGCGCTGCCCCGGTCCAACGCCGCGTGAGGATTCCCTCTGAGCTGCGACGACGGGTCACCCTTCGATAACGTCCCGGTGATCGTTGGGTAGCGAACGGAACGCCTGGCGCGATGAGGGCGTTTCCTGGAGGTAGATCGGCGGCACACCCTTCGGCATCGCTCGCCGGGGCCGTCGGTCGTGGGGAAGCACGGGGGTCGGCAGCTGTACGCAGCGACAGGTGAGAGATAAGGGGCCGCGGCACATGGCTGGACTCGCACTGGACGGGTCGAACCCCGATGTCAGCCTTCTCTACGACATCAACGGGCTCGCCAAGGACGCCCCGCACTGGTTCGACCGCGTAATGGAGTTCGTCGGCGAGTTCGGCATCGTCATCGGACTCGCCCTGGTGGGCCTCGGCGCCTGGTGGAGCGTGCGCAAGCGTCCGCAGGACGCGCCGTCCGCCGTCGCCGGGCTGATGTGGGCTCCGCTGGCCGCCGGCCTCGCGCTGATCGCCAACATCCCGATCCGCGGTTTCGTCGAGCGTCCGCGTCCCTTCAAGGACCATCAGGGGCTCGAAGTCCTGGTGGCGGGCAAGGACGACTTCTCGTTCGTCAGCGATCACGCGACGCTGACCATGGCGCTCGCCGTCGGAGTCTTCATGGCCCACCGGCGGTTCGGGGTGGCCGCGATCGGGTTCGCGCTGCTGGAGGGCTTCTGCCGCGTCTACATGGGCGTGCACTATCCGACGGACGTCATCGGCGGGTTCGCGCTGGGGACCGCGGTCACGCTGCTGCTGGCGCCGCTCGCGATGATGCTGCTGACGCCGCTCACCACCACGATCGCGGGGTCGCGGGCGGGCTGGCTGATCCAGGCCCGGCGCCCCGCCCCGGCCGCCGCGGCGGGCGAGGGCATCCCGGAGTTCCCCGAGAGCCGGGCACCGGGCACGGAGCGCGGCAGCAAGGACCTCGCGGCCTGACGCGACGCACCTGATACGCACGTCCGACGGGCGGCACGGCACGAGGCCGGGCCGCCCGTCCGACATATCAGGCCCGCGGGGCCACAGCGCCTGCGGGAAGCGGGCTCACAGCGCCTGCGGGAAGTCGAAGAGCCGCTTCGGGTCGTAACGCTTCCTCAGCCGCGCCAGCCGGTCCGCGCCGGAGCCGTAGTACGCCGAGCGCCAGTCCTTGAGGGAGGCGTCGGTGTAGTTCTGGTACGCCGCCCCGGAGGCGTAGCGCCGCATCGCCGTGTGCGCCGCGTCCAGCCAGGCGTTCTGCGGCGTGCCCGCGCCGCCCGCCGCCCAGGACGCGGTGTACTGCGCGAGGAACCGCGAGCGGCGGTGGACGAAGGCGGTGGCCCGCGGGTCGACGCGGTTGACGGCGCCGCCGAGCGCGGTGAGCGCGATGCTGACCGCGCCGCCGCCGCTGGTGCGCCGCCCGAAGCGCTCGACCTGGTCGAGCATCGCGCGGACCCCCGCCTGGTTCAGCGAGCGGTCGAAGAAGTCGGAGCGCGCCGCGTACGTCTCCCGCCGCAGCACCCCGTCGGTGCTGCGGCCGGGCTGGTCGCCGGGCAGATGGCAGCGGGTCGTCGAGGTGTCGCCGCATCCCGCGTACATGCGCATCGCGTCGACGTACCCCCGGCGGCGCAGGGTCACCTGGGAGGCGGGGCCGGGGCCGCCCGGGCCGTCGGCGAGCCGGTCGACCGCGTTCTGGAGATCGCCGTAGGTGCCGAGCGAGAAGCAGCTGATGGAGACGGTGGGGGTGCGGCCGGGAGCGGCCGACAGGTGCAGCGCCGACCAGATCTCGTCGGGCTGGTCCGGGCCCCACTTCTGCCAGGCGCTGAGCACCTTGGCCGCCTTCGACCAGGGCCAGGACATGTAGGCGGTGACACCGTCGCCGGTCTTGCGGGTACGGAAGCGCAGCTCGGTGACGACACCGAAGTTGCCGCCGCCCGCGCCGCGCAGCGCCCAGAAGAGGTCGGGTTCGCGGTCCTTGGAGACCTGGAGGGTCTTGCCGTCGGCGGTCACGAGGGTCGCGCCGGTGAGGTGGTCGGAGGTGAGCCCGTACGCCCGGGAGACCACGCCGTGGCCGCCGCCGAGGGTGAGTCCGGAGATGCCGACGCTCGGGCAGGAGCCGCCGGGGACGGTGACGCCGCGGGCGCCGAGCCCGGTGTAGACGTCGATGAGTTTGGCGCCGCCGCCGATGCGGGCCTCGCCGGTGGTGGTACGGAGGGAGTCGAGCGCGGAGACGTCGATGACCAGGCGTCCGTCGCCGCTGGAATAACCCGCGTAGCTGTGGCCGCCGTTGCGGATGGCGACGGGGGTGCCCTGACGCCGGGCGAAGTCCAGACATGAGGCGATGTCGGCGGTATTGCCTATATAGGCGACGGCGGCGGGCCGCAGATGGTCGAAGCGAGTGTTGTACAGGCGCCGTGCGGCGGTGTAGTCCGCGTCGCCGGGACGCACCAGATCGCCGTGCAGCGTCTTGCCGAGCGCGGTCCAGTCCGCGGCCTTCGGCTTGCCCGCGCTCGCCGCGAGCCCGCTGCCCGAGACGGTGCCGAGAGACGTGCGGCCGCCGGCGGCGTGTCCCGTGGTGGTGCTGCAGGCCGCGGCCCAGGTGGCCGTGGAGGCCAGCCCCGCGCTCGCTGCCAGCAGTGTCCGCCGGTTCATGGCGGTGTCCCCTCCCTGTCGACCTTGCGTCCCCCTGGTCGACCGGGCCACCGCCGTTACCGCGTATGCCGCCCGGTCTCCTGGTCAGAGGTCATGCCGGGCCGCGGGGTTGCGTCTGTGGCGGAAGAATGACGGTCCGTCGTGTGGGCGCTCGCGTCGTCGCGGGCCAGGGCCCGGGCGCGGCGGGCCGGACCGATCCAGCCGCAGGTGCACCGGGCGAGGCAGAAGGCCCCCTTCTCCACAGTGGTGGTGCGGGCTTGTTCGGGGCCTATGTCACCGGAGTCGAGCACATGACCACGCTACCGGGCCGTGACGAGTGGCCGGAACGGGTCGTTAAACGAACAAGTATCAAGGCGTGGACGAGCGTGGCCAGGGGGTCGACGGTCGATGGTGGTTCAGCGGCGCGGTGGAAGGAGACGGGCGAAGGCGGTCGCCGGGTGCGTGGCGGGTGGTCTGCTGGCCGGACTGCTGGCGACCGTCAGCGGCTGCTCGTCCCAGACGGTGGCGGACGAGCGCCCGGGAAGTGCCCCCGGGGCGGCGGCCGCGGTCGCCGTGCTGCGGCAGGCCGCGGACGTGCTGGTGAGTTCCGGGAGTTCACGGGTCCGGACGACCCTGGAGACGGCGACCGGCGGCACCCGGGTGTCGATCGAGGGCCGCGGGGCGTACGACTTCGAGCGACGGCGCGGACGGCTGCGGCTGGTGCTGCCGAGGGACGCGACGGGCGCGGTCGAGCACGGCCCGATCACCGAACTGCTGGCACCCGGCGCGCTCTTCATGCGCAACCGCGGCGCGGGCATCCCCAGCGACAAATGGGTACGGGTGGACACCGCGGGCATTCCGGACGGCAATCTGGTCACCGGCGGGGCGACCGATCCGCTGACCGCGGCCGAACTGCTGCGCGGGGTGCGGCGGGCGAGCCTGGTCGGGGAGGTGGGGCTGGACGGCGCCCTGGTGCGGCACTATCGCGGCACCACGGACATCGGCCGGGCGGCCCGCGCGGCCTCGCACGGCGTACGGGGGCCGCTGTGGGCCGCAGCGCAGGGGTTCACCGATCCCCTGGTGCCCTTCGACGCGTATCTGGACGGGCTGGGGCGGCTGCGCGAGGTGCGCCACCGCTTCACCGTGACCAGCGGGGCGAGCGGTGCGCGGCCCGCCGGGAGTGCGGACGGGCGGCGCGCGATGGGGGTCGCTTCGACGACGGAGCTGTACGACTTCGGGGTGGCGGCCGCCGTTCGGCTCCCCGAGCCCGCGGATATCTACACAGGAAAGGTCGGATCGCCTCAGAAGTAGTCGGAGGGGCCCGCTCTCCCCTTCGAAATGGCCCATCCGTGCCATGCGCGGAGTGTGTGCCGATCCCTACGCTGGGAAGCCGCTGCTCGAAGGTGCTCGCAGGAGGAGGTGAAACACGTGGTTGCGCGTCGCGGCTCACCGGGCCCGGACCCCGTGGCCCTCGTCGAGATCGATCTCTACGGTGAATTGATGATCGCTGCAGCGAGCGCGGACGAGGAACGGCTCAGTCCGGACCGCATCGACGAGGTGCTCCGGGTGGAGGCCGACCGGTCGGCTCATCGATCAGTTGACCGATCGGATTCAGCCAACCGCTCGCAGGGCCGGAAGGCCGGGCGTACGGAGCGGTCGGAGCGTCCGGAAACCGACGGTCCGGATGCCCGGTAAGCGGGTCCGCCGTCTCGGGTCCGCCGTCTCGGGCCTGCCGCCTTGGGCCCGCCGTCTCTCGGGCCCGCCGTCTCTTGGGCCCGCCGTCTCGGGCCCGCCGTCTCAGGTCCGCAGCAGCCGGGCGATGGCCGCCGTCGCCTCGGCGACCTTGGTGTCCACCTCGTCCGCTCCTTCGCCGCCCTCCTTGGCCGCGCTCTCGACGGCCGCGCTGGCGACGCAGTGCCGCAGATGCTCTTCGAGCAGCTGGAGGGCGAAGGACTGCAGGGCTTTGGTGCTGGCGGAGACCTGGGTGAGTATGTCGATGCAGTAGACATCCTCTTCGACCATCCGCTGCAGGCCCCTGATCTGGCCCTCGATGCGGCGCAGCCGCTTCAGATGCTGGTCCTTCTGGTGGGCGTACCCGTGGCCGCCGTGGGTAGGGGAAGCCTGGCCGGACGCCTGGCCCCGCTCATCGCCGCCGGTGGGCGCGGTGGTGTCGGCTGCCGTGGTGGTCATGGCGTCCTCCCGTTGTTCATTATCGGTGCACATATACCCCCAGTGGGTATATGGTAACGGCTTTTCCGGCCGAACCGGGCCCCTGTGAAGAGCACACCGCCCGATGGGCGACACTGGGGACGCCGGTTACCGTGGCCGGAAGATGCGCCTAGCATCGTCGAGTCCCCATCCGCCGCATCCCGAGGATCCCCAGTGCGCTTTCGTCTGACCCCCAGGGAGACGAGCTTCTACGACATGTTCGCCGCCTCCGCGGACAACATCGTGACCGGCTCCAAGCTCCTGATGGAACTGCTCGGGGCGGACTCCGCCGCTCGTTCCGAGATCGCCGAGCGGATGAGGGCCGCGGAGCACGCTGGAGACGACGCCACGCACGCGATCTTCCATCAGCTGAACTCCTCCTTCATCACGCCGTTCGACCGCGAGGACATCTACTCCCTCGCCTCGTCCCTCGACGACATCATGGACTTCATGGAGGAGGCCGTCGACCTGGTCGTCCTCTACCAGGTCGATGAGCTGCCCAAGGGCGTCGAGCAGCAGATCGAGGTGCTGGCCCGGGCGGCCGAGCTGACCGCCGAGGCGATGCCGAACCTGCGCACCATGACGAACCTCACCGAGTACTGGATCGAGGTCAACCGGCTGGAGAACCAGGCCGACCAGATCCACCGCAAGCTGCTGGCCCACCTCTTCAATGGCAAGTACGACGCCATGGAGGTGCTCAAGCTCAAGCAGATCGTGGATGTGCTGGAAGAGGCGGCCGACGCCTTCGAGCATGTGGCCAACACGGTCGAGACGATCGCCGTCAAGGAGTCCTGAGCCCCGGCATGGACACCTTCGCGCTCGTCGTGACCATCGCGGTCGCGCTCTTCTTCACCTACACCAACGGCTTCCACGACTCGGCGAACGCCATCGCCACCTCGGTCTCCACCCGGGCCCTGACCCCGCGGGCCGCGCTCGCGATGGCCGCGGTGATGAACCTCGCCGGTGCCTTCCTGGGCAGCGGGGTCGCCAAGACCGTCAGCGAGGGGCTGATCGCCACCCCGACCGGCAAACAGGGCATGATCATCCTGTTTTCCGCGCTGATCGGCGCGATCGCCTGGAACATGATCACCTGGTACTACGGACTGCCGTCCTCTTCCTCGCACGCCCTGTTCGGCGGCTTGGTGGGCGCGGCGCTCGCCGGTTCCAGCACCGTTCACTGGAGCGGGGTGGTGGAGAAGGTCGTCCTCCCGATGGTCCTCTCGCCCCTCATCGGTCTGGTGCTCGGCTACTTCGTCATGGTCGGCATCCTCTGGATGTTCCGGAAGTCCAATCCGCACAAGGCGAAGCGCGGCTTCCGGATAGCCCAGACCGTGTCGGCCGCCGCCATGGCGCTCGGCCACGGTCTCCAGGACGCCCAGAAGACCATGGGTGTGGTGGTGATGGCACTGGTCATCGGCGGTGTCGAGGATCAGGGGGACGCCATCCCGGTGTGGGTGAAGATCGCCTGCGCCGCGATGCTCTCGCTCGGCACGTACGCGGGTGGCTGGCGCATCATGCGCACCCTGGGCCGCCGGATCATCGAGCTGGACCCGCCGCAGGGCTTCGCCGCCGAGACGACGGCGGCCTCGGTCATGTACACCGCGTCGTTCATGTTCCAGGCGCCGATCTCGACGACGCATGTCATCACCTCGGCGATCATGGGTGTCGGGGCGACCAAGCGCGTGAACGCGGTGCGCTGGGGAGTCGCGAAGAACATCATCCTCGGCTGGTTCATCACCATGCCCGCGGCGGCCGGGGTCGCGGCCCTCAGCTACTGGATCGTGGACCTCGCCTTCGGCTGACCCCTACGACGAGCAGATACGGAGCGGGCCCGCCCCCGGGAGCCAGGGGCGGGCCCTTTTCGTCGTGCGGTGGCACCGCCATGCAGCACCGCAGGACGCCGGTCCTCGCCCGCGGGCGAGGGGCCTTGAGGTCAGCCGAAGCGGCCGGAGATGTAGTCCTCGGTCGCCTGGACGGACGGGTTGGAGAAGATCCGCTCGGTCTCGTCGATCTCGATGAGCTTGCCGGGCTGGCCGACGCCGGCCAGGTTGAAGAAGGCCGTACGGTCCGAGACGCGCGCCGCCTGCTGCATGTTGTGCGTCACGATGACGATCGTGAAGCGCTCCTTCAGCTCACCGATCAGGTCCTCGATGGCGAGGGTCGAGATCGGGTCCAGCGCCGAGCAGGGCTCGTCCATCAGCAGCACGTCGGGCTCGACCGCGATGGCGCGGGCGATGCACAGCCGCTGCTGCTGACCGCCGGAGAGCCCGGCGCCCGGCTTGTTCAGCCGGTCCTTGACCTCGTTCCACAGGTTGGCGCCCTTGAGCGACTTCTCGACGACGTCCTGCAGCTCGCTCTTGCGGTACGAGCCGTTCAGCTTGAGCCCGGCCGCCACGTTCTCGAAGATCGACATCGTCGGGAACGGGTTGGGGCGCTGGAAGACCATGCCGACCGTGCGGCGCACGGAGACGGGGTCGACGCCGGAGGCGTACAGGTTCTCGTCGTCGAGCAGCACCTTGCCCTCGACGCGGCCGCCCGGGGTGACCTCGTGCATCCGGTTGAGGGTGCGCAGGAAGGTCGACTTGCCGCAGCCGGACGGGCCGATGAAAGCGGTCACCGAGCGGGGCTCGACGGTCATCGAGATGTCCTCGATGGCCTTGTGGCTGCCGTAGTAGGCGGTCAGCCCGCTGATGTCGATGCGCTTGGCCATGTGAATCACTTCTCTTCTTCTTGGCCTCAGCGGCCGGTCTTCGGGGCCTTCCAGCGGGCGATGCCGCGGGCCACCAGGTTCAGGATCATGACGAAGGCGATGAGCACGAGCGCCGCGGCCCAGGCGCGGTTGAACGACGCCTCGTTACCGAGCTGCCACTGCTCGTAGATGTAGTACGGCAGCGACGACTGGGCGCCTTCGAAGGGGTTCGGGTTGATCGCCTGGGAGCCGAAGACCAGCAGCACGATGGGGGCGGACTCACCGGCGATACGGGCGACCGCGAGCATCACACCCGTGGTGATCCCGCCGATCGAGGTGGGCAGGACCACCTTGAGGATGGTGCGCCACTTGGGCACGCCCAGTGCGAGGGAGGCCTCGCGCAGCTCGTCCGGGACGAGCTTGAGCATCTCCTCGGTGGAGCGGACCACGACCGGCATCATCAGGATGGCCAGCGCCATGGCACCGGCGAAGCCGGAGTAGTCGAAGCCCAGGATGATGATCCAGAAGCTGAGGATGAACAGACCGGCCACGATCGACGGGATGCCGGTCATGACGTCGACGAAGAAGGTCACGGCCTTCGCGAGCTTCCCGCGCCCGTACTCGACGAGGTAGACGGCGGTCAGCAGGCCGATCGGGGCCGCGATGAGGGTGGCGATGCCGACCTGCTCCAGGGTCCCGAGGATCGCGTGGTACGCGCCGCCGCCGGGCAGGATGGTCTGGACGCCGTCCATGGAGTGGCTGAGGAAGTAGCCGTCCAGGACGGTCTTGCCGCGGTTGACGGTCTCCCAGATCAGGGAGAACAGCGGGACGACCGCGATCAGGAAGCAGAGCCACACCAGGCTGGTGGCCAGCTGGTTCTTGGCCTGCCGGCCGCCCTCGACCGCGGCCGTGACGCCGTAGGAGAGGACGACGAAGAGCGCTGCGGCGATCAGGCCCCACTGGAAGGTGTTCCCGAGGCCCGCGGCGGTGCCGATGCCGACGCCCGCGGCGATCGCGACCGCGGCCAGTCCCAGCGGTGCCCAGCGGGGCAGTCGCGCCTGCTGGAGGGAGGCCGTGCGCGGCGTGTTGGTGTCGGTGGTCGTGTCGCTCATGCTGCGGTCCCCGAGTACTCCTTGCGGCGGGCGATGATCATTCGCGCGGCGCCGTTCACCAGCAGGGTGATGACGAACAGGACCAGACCGGAGGCGATGAGCGCGTCACGCCCGTTGCCGTTGGCCTCCTTGAAGTGGCTGGCGATGTTCTGCGCGAAGGTGCCGCCGCCCGGGTCCAGCAGGCTGACGTTGATCAGGTAGCTGGGGGAGAGCACGGTGGCGACCGCCATGGTCTCGCCCAGCGCGCGGCCGAGGCCCAGCATCGAGGCGCTGATGATGCCGGAGCGGCCGAAGGGGAGGACCGACATGCGGACGACTTCCCAGCGGGTCGCGCCGAGCGCCAGCGCCGCCTCCTCGTGCATCTTCGGGACCTGCCGGAACACCTCGCGGCTCACGCTGGTGACGATCGGCAGAATCATGATCGCCAGCAGGATGCCGACGGTGAACAGCGACCGCGCGGCGCCGCCCTCGTATGAGAGGACCCCGGTCCAGCCCAGGTACGTGTCCATCCAGGTGTACAGATCCGTCAGGTGCGGCACCAGGAAGAGCGCGCCCCACAGGCCGTAGACGATGCTGGGGACCGCGGCGAGCAGGTCGATCACGTACGCGACCGGGGTGGCCAGACGGCGCGGGGCGTAGTGCGAGATGAACAGCGCGATGCCGACGGCGATCGGGACCGCGAGCACCATCGCGATGATCGAGCTGACGACCGTGCCGAAGGCGAGGACCGCGATGCCGAAGCGCATCGGCGTGGTGCCGGTGCTCCACTCGAAGGCGGTGAGGAAGTTCGCCTCGTCCTTCGAGATCGCGATGACGGCGCGGTACGCGAGGAAGACCGCGATGGCCGCCATGATCACCAGGAGGGCGATCCCGGAGCCCCGGGAGAGGCCGAGGAAGATCTTGTCACCGGCCCGGCCGGTGGAGCGGGTCGCGACCTTGGGCGGTGACCCGGCGGATGAGGATGTGGGTTCTATATCCGTTTTCATGGGTTCTCCGGTCTGCGGAGCCGGATGGGTGTGGCTCCTGGTGCGGCGGTGCACCGGACGGTGCGGCCTGCTCTGCCCCGGCCGGTCGGCCGCGGCGGAACAGGCCGCACACTTCAGGTCAGGAGAGGCTGGAAATGCTCTCGCGGACCTTCTTGGCGATCGCGTCGGGCAGCGGCGCGTAGCCCAGCTCCTTGAGCGCGGACTGGCCGCCCTCGCTCGCCGCGTAGTTCAGGAAGGACTTGGCGGCCTTGAGGGTGCCGGCCTTGTTGCCCTTGTCGCAGGCGATCTCGTAGGTGACCAGCGTGATCGGGTAGGCGCCGGCCGCCTTGGTGTCGTACGCCAGGTCGAGGGCCTGGTCCTTGCCGGTGCCCTTGGGCTTGGCCTCGGCGATGGCCTTGGAGGCGTTCTCGACGGTGGCCTGGACGGGCTGCGAGGCGCCGGTGTCCAGGTCGACGGTCTTGATGCTGTTGGCGGTCGCGTACGACAGCTCGAAGTACGAGATCGCGCCGGGGACCTGCTTGACCTGCGAGGAGACACCGGAGGAACCGTCGGCGGACTGGCCGCCCTTGCCCTCCCACGCCTTGCCCGGCTCATGCGGCCACGCCTTCGGGGCGGAAGCCTTGAGGTACTTGGTGAAGTTGTCGGTGGTGCCGGACTCGTCCGAGCGGTGGAAGGCCTGGATCTTGAGGCTCGGGAGCTTCACGCCCTTGTTGAGCGCCTTGATCGCGGGGTCGTTCCACGTCTTGATGTCCGAGTTGAAGATCTTGGCGAGGACCTCGGCGTTGAGCGTCAGCTTGTCCACACCGGGGACGTTGAAGCCGACCGCGATCGGGCCGCCGACCATGGGCAGGTTGATGCCCTGGCCGCCCTTGCACATCTTCTTCGAGGACGCGACCTCCTCGGGCTTGAGCGCCGAGTCGGAGCCCGCGAAGGCGGTCTTGCCCTGCAGCCATTCCTGGATGCCCGCGCCCGAGCCGGTGGCCTTGTAGTTGAGCTTGACGTCCTTGCACTTCGCGCCATAGTTCTTCGTCCACAGGTCCATGGCGTTCTTCTGCGCGGACGAGCCGGAGGCCAGCAGTTGGCCCTTGCCATCGCACTTGATGTCGCCGGTGGACTGGGCGCCGCCACCGCCGGTGTTGTTGTCCGAACCGCAGGCGGTGAGGACGAAGGCGCCGGACAGGGCGAGGGCACCGGCGGCGATGGCGCGAAGCCGGTTGTTGCGCTGGAGCTTCACTTTTGGACATTCCTTCCAGAAGCCGCCGGTGGGGGACGGCGCGCGAACAGTGATGCGCAGGGACGGATGTGCGCTGGGCGCGCGGCCGGGCATGGGCTCGGCACGCACTGCAGTAGGGCTGAAATTAGGCAGATCAGATGAAGCGACCGAACGAGGAGAGTGAACGAGCGGTGAACCTCGGCCGTCAGTGTGGTGGCCGGATAACGGCTGGGTCACGGCGTGGTCGCGGTCCGGATTCCGCTCGCTCTGTCCCTTTCTCTCCGCTTCCCTCTGATTGCCTCCGCTTGTGACTGCCTGCGTCCACTTTCGTCCTCTCAAAACCCCGGATCGCGTCGCGTGCGCAGCCGACCGGCGCGTGGCTCTGTCGGATTGAGGTACGGCATGTCACTATCCGTCCCTACCTGGACGAGAGGAGGCCGGTGGGGTGAGTCGGGATGGGAGAGGGAGGGGTGCGGGCGCCGCCGTGGCCGCCGCGCTCGTCTGTGCGCTGGGAGCGTCGGCCGCGCCGGGACCGGCGTACGCGGCGCCGGGCGAACCGGAGCCGACGCCGGGCGGTGCCGGTGGCGGCGCGTCCGGCGCCGGACGGCTGGAGAAGGTCCGCTCGGACGTGAACGGTCTCTACCGGCAAGCGGAATCAGCCACCGACGCGTACAACCTGGCGCGGGAGAAACAGACGCGCCAGGAGAAGTCGATCGTGAGGATCGCGCGGGCCGTGGTGAAGGCGCAGCGGGAGATGGCCGGGTTACGGGAGCGCGCCGGGGCGCTGGCGCGGGCCCAGTACCGCGGCGGCGGGCTGCCGCCCGAGGCGCGGGTGCTGCTGAATGACGACCCCGGCGACGTCCTCGACGGCTTCACCCTCGCGCGCAAGGGCGAGAAGGCGGCCCGCGGGCTGATGAACCGGCTGGAGCGCACCCAGGCGGCGCTCGACCGGTACGCCGCGTCCGCCTCCCAGGAGTGGGAGCGGCTCGACCGGAGCCGGGCGAGGAAGGCGGCGGCAAAGAAGGAGATCACCGAGAAGCTCGCCCGGGCCCGGCGGCTGGAGTCGCGGCTGGAGGGCAAGGAGCGGGACCGGCTGCGGCGGCTTCAGGAGGAGCGGGACCGGGCATCCCAGGCGAAATGGCTCAAGACCGGCATATTGCGGGACGTTGGCGGACGCTCAAGCTCCGTCGGGCGTCGCGCGATCGATTTCGCGACGGCCCAGATCGGCAAGTCCTACGTATGGGGCGCCGTGGGCCCGGACGGCTACGACTGCTCGGGGCTGACTCAGCGGGCCTGGGCCACGGCCGGGCGGTCCATCCCCCGGACCTCGCAGGAGCAGTGGCGGCTGCTGCCGAAGGTGGACACCGCGCGGATGCGCCCCGGTGACCTGGTCATCTACTTCAAGGACGCCAGCCACGTGGGGATGTACGTGGGCGACGGCGCGATCGTCCACGCCCCGCGCCCGGGCCGCCAGGTCACCCTGGCGGGGGCGGGGTCGATGCCGATCCTGGGCGTGGTGCGCCCGGACGGCTCCTGATTCGGAACGATTTCGCGCATCAGGCGCTATTCGCCTGGTATGTCCACCCCGCCCCGGTGTGGTTGGGGCGCGCGTCGCGACATCCGTGTGCGGTTCCACAAAAGGGCGACGAGTTCGCGTGACGTTTGTCATCCCAGCGCCTGCCCGGATTTCCCCAAGTCGCCCAGGACGTGGGGCATATGACGAAAGTGGCGTCCGGGAGGTCATTCCACGGGGCCCGGACCGGGCGCTAAAGTCGGCTGGCAGCATCCGGCTTCCACGCCCTGAAACCGACCAATCGGTGTGTGAGCCGGTTCGTGCGGTCCGCCGGTCGGCGGCGGGCGCCGCGCCCTCGGGGGGAGGGAAGGAATCGAGCGATGTCCGTACCCGTGCCGAGGCAGCGGGAGGCACTGGCCACCGAGGTCCGGCCGGCCGCCCTGCCCGACAGCGGGCTCACCCTGCTGGTGATCGAGGACGATCCGGCCGGCGCCTTCAACGTCCCCGAGATGCTGGACACCGAGGGCAACCGGGTCCGTATCCGTACGGCCCGTAACCTCACCGAGGCCTCCCGGCTGCTCACCGACGGGGTGCAGTGCATCCTGCTCGACCTGGCCCTGCCCGGCCCCGAGCACGAGGCGGAGGACGCGCTCGACACGCTGCGCTCCGTACTGAAGCTCGCGCCCACCCAGGCCGTCCTGGTCCTCACCGCCGAGGACGACGCCGAGCGCGCCGCCGAGGCGGTCCGGGTCGGGGCGCAGGACTTCCTCTTCCGCGGCGAGCTGGACGGCCGCATCCTCAGCCGCGCCATCCGGTACGCGGTCGAGCGAAAACGCTCCGACCTCGCGCAGCGCCAGCTCACCGAGTCCCGGCTGCGCGCCCAGGAGAACGCCCGGCTGGAGCGCGGACTGCTCCCCACCCCGCTGCTCCAGGGCTCCGGGCTGCGCTTCGCCGCCCGCTACCGGCCCGGCCGCAGCCGGGCCCTGCTCGGCGGCGATTTCTACGACACCGTCCGCACCCCGGACGGCACCGTGCACGCGATGATCGGCGACGTCTGCGGCCACGGCCCCGACGAGGCCGCCCTCGGCGTGGAGCTGCGGATCGCCTGGCGCGCCCTGACCTTCGCCGGGCTCTGCGGCGACCAGCTGCTCGGCACCCTGCAGCAGGTGCTGGAGAACGAGCGCCCGGACGACGAGATCTTCGCGACGTTGTGCACCGTCGACATCGCCCCGGACGGCAGGCGGGCCGGGGTCTGCCTCGCCGGGCACCCCTCACCGCTGGCCGTACGGCCCGGAATGGCGCCCCGGCTGCTGCCCACGGACGAGAACGGTCCCGCGCTGGGCCTGCTGCCGCACGCCCGCTGGCCGCGCCGCCAGGTCGAGCTGGGCGGCGCCTGGAGCCTGATGATGTACACCGACGGGCTGATCGAGGGCCGCGTCGGGGCCGGGGTGCAGCGGCTCGGCCAGGAGGGAATGGTCGAGATCGTCGCCCGTCAGATGGCGACCGGGCTGCGCGGCGAGGAGCTGCTGGACGCCACGGTCACCGAGGTGCGCGCGCTGAACGGCGGCGAGCTGACGGACGACCTGGCCGTGCTCCTGCTGGACCGCGGCTGAGGCGCTCTGTGGCGGACCGCGGCTGAGGCGCTCTGCGGCGCCGCGCGCTCAGCGGCCGCCGTTGTAGGGCCCGTACGGCCCGTCCGAGCTGGAGCCGCGGCCGCCGCCGGGCCAGCCGCGGCCACCGCCGGAGATCTGCCGCAGCGCCGGGCGTACGTCGACCATGTACACGATCGTCGCGATCAGCCCGATGATCGGCAGGAAGCTCATGATGCCCATGAAGAAGTTCACCACGGCCGCGAGCCCCAGGATGATCATCCAGAACGGCTTGGTCTGCTTGTCCGCGGCCCGGTAGGCGTCCTGCCGGCGGATCACCGAGTCGACGAAGGCGAACAGGCTGAACAGGAGAAGGCCCCAGGAGACCCAGTACAGCAACTCGCCGAAACCTTGCACCAGCACGCTGTCCACCGCCTAGAAGAGACGCTGAGAGAAAGAAGAGGGATGAGCGTTACGGGCCACCGTACCCGCTGACGGGGCCGGGCACGCCATGCGCGTACCCGGCCCCTTTGTGCGCCCCCGACAAAACCGTGACGTCAGTGGGACGGCTTGGGGTCCGTCTTCTTGGCGGTGGCGGTCTTCTTGGCCGGGGTCTTCTTGACCGGGGCGACCGGCTTGGCCGTGGCCTTCGGGGCCTCCTTGGAGGAGTCCACCGCGACCGGCTGGGCCGGTGCCTTCGGCTGGCTCTTCTCCTCCGTCGGCTCGATCGCCGAGGCGATGTCGACGACCTCGTCGGCCGCCTCGCCGCGCCAGGTCTTCACGACCTCCTGGCCGTGCTCGGCGACCTCGTCGTACCGCTCCCGCGCCTTGACGGCCAGCTCGGCGGCGCGGCCGACGCCCTGGAGGGCGAGGTCCTGCGCCGAGTCCCGGAGCCGCTTGAGGTCGGTGTCCAGGGAGCCCAGCACCTCGTTCAGCTTGCCCTGGGCGTCCTTCGCCTGCTGGGTGACCCGGTCCTGGACGGCCTTCGGGTCGGTGTTGCGCACCGCGTTGAAGCGATCGGGGGCCTCCGCGACGATCTTCTCGACCAGCGTCGGCACCTCCCTGAGCTTCTGGGCGGCGAGGTCGGCCGTGCCCGCCACGAAGTAGAGCGGGGTCGGGTCGGTGAGCGTCTTGCGTACGTCGTCGGTGATGGCCATGGTGCTGGTCCTCCCGGATCAGTTCGAGGGTGTGGCGACGTCGGCGTCGGCGACGGGGGTGTCGTCCGAAGTGGTCCCGTGTCCGTTCTCCTTGCGGAAGGAGTCGTAGATCTGGAGCAGCACCTGCTTCTGCCGCTCGTTGATCGTGGGATCGGCGAGTATCACGCTGCGCACCTCGGTCTCCTCCCGATCGCGCTCATCGAGGATCCCCGCCTGTACGTACAGGGTCTCGGCGGATATCCGCAGCGCCTTCGCGAGCTGCTGGAGGATCTCCGCGCTCGGCTTGCGCAGACCGCGCTCGATCTGGCTGAGGTACGGGTTGGACACCCCGGCGGCGTCGGCCAGCTGCCGCAGCGAGAGCTGGGCACTGCGCCGCTGCTCCCGCAGGAAGTCGCCGAGGTTGCCGACGTTCAGTGATGCCATGTCTTCGATGCTGCACCAGGAGTGCTAACTATTGCAAGCAAGATGCTTGCAAGAGTGGCGTGTGCCACGTGACGCCGGGCCGCCGCGCGGCACGCCCGGTGTCAGCTCCGGGTGCCCGGGGCCAGGTCGGACAGGTTCAGGGTCTCGCTCGCGGGCGGGGCCTGCACGGTGACCGGCTTGTTCATGTCCAGGAAGGTCATCGTCACGTCGAGTCGGCCCTTGTCGGCGTCGCCGCGCATGCGGAACCGCTTGGTGTGGCTTTCCGGGTCGATCCACATGTCCATGTTCAGGTGGTCGATGCCCGCCTCCTCGTATGTCCTGAGGGTCTCTTCACGGCTCTCGCGCTTCGCGGACGTCCCGTCCTCGAGGCTCGCGCGCATCTGGTCGACGGTGATCGTGCCGCGGTAGTGGGTGGTGCGGACGCCGCCGATGGTCTCGCTGCCGATCCGCCGCAGATCGTCGGCGTCGGAGAGGAAGGCGGACTCGTCGGCCGGATTGGTCTTCGCCCGGCCCGTGAGCGCCCCCGCGCCCTGGGAAGCGGACCCGCGCTTCTTCATCTCCGAGGCGTCCAGCGCGAACCAGCGCTTGCCGTCCAGCTCGGGGACGTCGCTGTCGCCGCTGCCGAGCCCGGCGGCCACCGCGCCGCCGCCGACGTACATCACGCCGCCGGTGAACCGGTACTCCACCGTCCCCGCCTCGCCCTTGCCCTCGTTGAGCGAGCGCATCTTGAGCCGGGCCACGGGCGGGTCGAAGGCCATCGCGCCCTCGCCCTCGATGGGCCCCTCGTCCAGGGTCTGGCCGGTCATCCGGTAGCGGAACGAGGTCAGCTTGTCCGTCTTCTTCGCCGCCGCCCGCACGGCCGCCGCCGGTGCCATGCGCGGCTCCTTCGCCGCCCGGTGCGCGCGCTTGCCGCCGCCGGAATCCGGCGAGCCGCACCCCACCGCCCCGGCGCACAGCAGTGCGGCGGCGAGCACCGCGGCCCCCGCTCTGGCGCGTCTGGCGTCCGGTCCGGTGCGTACGAGAATGCTCATATACCCCACCCCTTATGGAACTTGTGTTCGTTCCTGATCGATGTCGGGACATTAGCGCACGGGCGCGGAACCGGTCGCAGTATTTGCCACCGGCCCGTTGTCGTACCCCCGTGGTCGAATGAGGGAGGACGACGCGACGGCGGGAGGCGGCGGATGTCTCAGGGGAGCGGTGTGGTGGGGGTACGGCTGGAGCCGTGGGCGGACACCCCGTCCCACCTCGAGCTGCTGCGGCGCAACAACAGCCCGGAGATGATGAAGCACCTGGGCGGGCCGGAGACCGAGGAGCAGGTGGCGGCGCGCCATCGGCGTTACGCGGAGCTGCCCGGGCGGGGCGGCGGCCGGATGTACCGGATCGTGCTGGCGCGGGAGGCCGAGGTGGTGGGCGTCATCGGCTTCTGGGAGCGGGAGTGGTGCGGGGAGACGGTCTACGAGACGGGCTGGGGCGTGCTGCCGCGGCATCAGGGCCGGGGCATCGCGGCGGCGGCCGCCCGGGAGGTCGCGCGCGCCGCCGCCGCGGAGGGCGTCCACCGCCATCTGCACGCCTATCCGTCGGTCGGCCACCCCGCGTCGAACGGGGTGTGCCGCAAGGCCGGGTTCACGCTGCTCGGCGAGTGCGACCTCGAATACCCGGTGGGCTCCCTCATCCGGTGCAACGACTGGCGGCTGGAGCTGCGTAGTGCACCGCCAGACCGGAGTGCCCCGGCATGACGTCGGACCGCAGCACCAGGTTCTCGTCGTAGTCCCCGCCGTTCTGGCGGCGGAAGGGGATCGGGTCGGCGGTCGGCAGCGTGGCGAGCCGTCCCCGCAGCGCGGCGGCGGCACCCTGGTACTCCTCGGCGGAGAGCCGGTCCGCGCCGTAGACGACGTGCGGCGGCAGGACGGACATGCCGCTGTACCAGAGCGTCCCGTGCTGGAGCGGGAACAGCAGATGCTCGATGTCGCCGTTGACGCCGCGCGGACCGAGCCCCGCCTCGCGGGCCCCGGCGGTGAGCAGGACCATGGCGCGCTTTCCGGCCAGCTTGCCGTCGCCGTAGCGCAGGGTGCGGCCGTCGGGGCCGGTGACGCCGAAGGCGAAGCCCTTCACGAAGACACGGTCGAACCAGCCCTTGAGGATGGCGGGCATCCCGTACCACCACAGCGGGAACTGCACGATCAGCGCGTCGGCCCAGGCGATCTTCTCCTGCTCGGCGCGGATGTCCTCGCTCAGCGTCCCGGTGTCGTAGGCGTCGTGCGAGGAGGCGCCGACGATCAGGCGTTCCCCGCCGTCGTGCCGGAAGTCGGCGCCGTCCACGACCGGGTTCCAGCGCATGGCGTAGAGGTCGGACACCCGGCACTCATGGCCCAGCTCCCGCAGGGCGCGCAGGCCCTCGTCGCGCAGGGAGCCGCTGAGGGAGCGCGGTTCGGGGTGGGCGAATATCCACAGCACGTTCATACCGGCCAGCGTCGCAACGCGGCGACAGGGCGACGAGTGGCCGGATGGCCAGGATGCGTGAGGATCTGGCCAGCGCCGACGCTGCGCGTCAGGCGCGGACCAGGGCCTCGACGCCGTCGAGGATCCGCGCCAGGCCGAAGACGAACTCGTCGTCGGGGCCGCCCGGGACGTCCAGTTCGCCCACCGCGAGGGCCGCGGTCACCGCGGGGAAGCGCTCGGCGTCGGTGACCTTCCGCAGCAGCCGGGCCCAGGACGCCATGGACTGTTCGGGGGCGTCGCCGGTGCGTTCCGCGGTCGCCGCGAGATCCGCGGACAGCCGCGCCTCGTTCCGGACGAAGCCGCTGACCAGCATCAGAACGGAGACCTTCGCACCCTCACTCAGGTTCGTATCGCGCAGGCAGGCGAGCCCGCGCTCCATCCAGGCCACCGAGTGGGGGGTCGAGGGCGGTGCGCTGGTCGGGATGCGCAGCACCCAGGGGTTGCGGTGGAAGGCGGCGCGCAGCGCCCAGGCCCAGTCGGTGAACCCGGTTCGCCAGTCCTCGTCCGGGGCCGGGCCGGGCCCGCGTACGCCGTGCGATCAGCCTCACCGGCCAGTACGCGGCGGTCGACACGATGCAGACCGGTGAGGAGAACCTGCGCATGATGGGGAGGCTGACCGGTTTAGGCCGCGCCGAGGCCCGGGGCCGGGCCCGGGAGTTGCTGGAGCGGTTCGGTCTCACCGACGCGGCCCGCCGCACCGCCGGTACGTACTCCGGCGGTATGCGCCGCCGCCTCGACCTCGCCGCCGGGCTGGTCGGCCGACCCGAGGTGATCTTCCTGGACGAGCCGACGACCGGGCTCGACCCGCGCAGCCGCCAGGCCATGTGGGACGTCGTCAGGGGGCTGGCCGACGACGGGGTGACGGTCTTCCTCACCACCCAGTACCTGGAGGAGGCCGACCAGCTGGCGGACCGCGTCGCGGTGGCCGACGGCGGCCGGGTGGTCGCCGAGGGTACCTCCGGCGAGCTGAAGCGGCAGGTCGCCGGGGAGCGGCTGGACCTGGTGCTCATCGACGCCGACGCGTTCGGGGAGACCGCCCGGCGCCTGGGCGTACGGCTCGTGCACAGCGACGCCGACCGGCTGACGCTGGGAGTCGCCACCGACGGGGACGCCGCGCACGTCCGCGCGCTGCTCGACGAGGTCGACCCCGACCGCCGCGCCGTGCGCCGGTTCGCCGTGCGCGGCGCCACGCTCGACGACGTCTTCCTGGCCCTGACCGGCCACGCTCCCACGGCCGCCATCAGCCCCAAGGGGACCGCCGGGAAGGAAACCGCCCATGTCTGACGCGATCGTCCTGACCGGCCGTGCCGTCCGGCTGAGCAGGCGCAACCTCGACGCGGTGATCACCGCGATGCTGCTGCCCGTCCTGCTGATGCTCGTCTTCGTCTACTTCTTCGGCGGCGCGATCGACACCGGTACGGACACCGGGTACGTGACCTATGTGGTCCCCGGCGTGGTGCTGCTGTGCGCCGGGTTCGGCTCGGCGAACACCGCGGTCACCGTCACCGACGACATGGCGGGCGGCATCATCGACCGCTTCCGCTCGCTGGACGTCTCCGGTACCGCCCTCGTGGCCGGTCATGTGGCCGCGAGCGTGCTGCGCAACACGGTCGCGACCACCATGGTCTTCAGCGTCGCCTTCCTGATCGGCTTCCGTCCGGACGCGGGCCCGCTCGACTGGCTGGCCGTGGCGGGCATCCTGCTGGCGTTCATCCTCGCCATCTCCTGGCTTTCGGCCTGCTTCGGCCTGATCGCCAGGACCCCGGAGGCCGCGGGCGGGTTCACCTTTCTGATGATGTTCCTGCCGTACCCCAGCAGCGCCTTCGTGCCGATCGACACCATGCCGGGCTGGCTGCACGGCTTCGCCGCCCACCAGCCCGTCACCCCGGTGATCGAGGCGCTGCGAGCGCTGCTGCTGGACCGGCCGGTGGGGGACAGCGGCTGGCAGGCGCTGGCCTGGTGCGGCGGGATCCTGGCGGTCGCGGCCGCCCTCTCCGGGCCGTTGTTCCGCCGCCGTACGGCCTGAGGGCCCGGCTCAGCCTCCGTACGGGCGCGCCGCGCGGGCCGTGCGGAGGGCGTCGGCCCACCAGACGAGCTGGTCGAGCATGACCGTGGCGGCGGTGTCGGGGCCCTGTGGGTCGGTCAGCGCGCCGTCCGCGCCGAAGGCCTCCCAGGCGCTGTGGAAGCTGACCGTGTCGCGTACGGTCACCGCGTGCACCTCGGCGAAGACGGGCCGCAGGTGCTCGACGGCGCGCAGGCCGCCCGACATGCCGCCGTAGCTGACGAAGCCGACCGGCTTCGCCCGCCATTGGCTGTAGTGCCAGTCGATCGCGTTCTTCAGCGGGGCCGGATAGCTGTGGTTGTACTCGGGGGTGACGACGGCGAACGCGTCCGCCGCGTCCAGGCGGGGGGTCACGGCCTCCAGGGCCGAGGCGTCCTCGGGGCCGGGGCGGTGGGTGAGGGAGGGCGGGAGCGGGGTGTCGGCCAGGTCGATGACGTCCACGCTCACGTCGTCGCGCAGCGCGGCGCGGCCGGTGAACCAGTTCGCGACCTTGGGCCCGAAGCGGCCCTCGCGGGTGCTGCCGACGATGACGGCGAGGCGGATGGGAGTGGTGGGAGTGGTGGAAGTGCTGGGGGCGCCGGTGGAAACGGCGGTCGCGGTTGTCATGAGAAGAGCCTCGAACTTAAACAAAGGTTGAAGTCAAGCTACCCTCGGCAGCATGACGCACCTCACCTGGAAGACCCACGAGCTGACGGTCGGCGATCTCTCCGAGCGCAGCGGAGTCCCAGCCTCCGCGCTGCGGTTCTACGAGCGCGAGGGCCTCATCCACAGCCGCCGCACCTCCGGCAACCAGCGCCGCTACACCCGCGACACGCTCCGCCGGGTGGCCTTCGTCCGCTCCTCGCAGCGGGTCGGCATCCCGCTGTCGAGGATCCGGGAGGTGCTGTCGCTCTTCCCCGACGATCACGTCCTGACCAAGGAGGACTGGTCCCGGATCTCCGAGTGCTGGCGCACGGACCTCACCGAGCGCATCGAGCAGCTGGAGAACCTCCGCGACCACCTCACCGACTGCATCGGCTGCGGCTGTCTGTCGATCGACAAGTGCGCGCTGGCCAACCCCTACGACAAGCTGGGCGAACAGGGCGCGGGCGCCCGCCGCCTGCTCAAGTCCAGCTGCTAGCCAGGCCCGTAGCCGCTCAGAACATGTCCGGGCACCACGGCCGCCGGGACGCGCGCAGCAGGGTGTCGGCCAGGGCCGCGGCACCCGGGCGGTCCTCGTCGGCCCGGCCCAGGGCGGTGAGGCGGGTCATGGACTCGTCGCCCAGCCATACGGTGCCCAGCTCGCCGATGTCCATGGTCAGGTCGGCCGGGCGGGTGGTGGGGACGCAGGTGGCGCCGTCCGGGGTCGCGTCCAGGTGGTAGCGGCCGCCCGCCAGACCGGCGGAGTCGCGCAGGTCGAGGACGAGTGAGCCGGACGCCGGATACGTACGGGTCTCCAGCAGGACGGGTACGTCCAGCGGGCGCAGCCACAGGAAGTCGGCGTGGGTGGTGGTCCTGGCCGCCCGGGGGTCGCCGAGGAACAGCGGGAGCAGGTCGTCCGGGGCGCGGTGGCCGGTGGCGATGTGGAGGACCCAGTCGATGGAGCACAGGAAGTGCCACAGGGCGCGCTCGGCCGCCGGGCTGACGCCGATCAGGCTGAGGACCGTGGCGGTGTCCTGCGGCCGCTTGCCCTCCCAGCGGTCGTCGACGGTGAAGGCGAGCAGGCCGTCGACCGTGCCGTCGGGGGAGCGGTAGAGGACGTAGAACGGCTCGTTGGTCCAGCCGTCGCCCGGGAAGCGGAGCAGGCCGGTGTTCAGCTGCCACCAGCGCTCGCTGCGGTCGATGCAGCCGTGCTGCCGGGCGCGCAGCCGCTCGTGCAGGGCGGGGCCCAGCTGCCGTATCTCCTCGGCGTCGGCGTAGTCGACCCGGCCGCCGCACTCGGGCCCGGAGTAGCGCGGATCGAGTCCGGCGCGGGCGACGTCCACCGTCCACTGGGTGACCCAGGTGGCCGGGCCGAAGCCGTACCGCCCGTAGATCGGGTACTCGGCGGCGAGCAGCGAGGCCACCGCCTCCCCCCGCTCCTTGGCCGCCCGCAGATCGTGCTCCATCATCCGGCTGAGCAGGCCCCGGCGGCGGTGGGTGGGCGACACGGTGACATTGCTGATCGCGTCGGCCGCGACGTCCGCGCCGCCGACCGCCGTCAGCCGCTGCGCGAAGCTGCGGAAGGTCGCGACGCAGCGGTCCCCCTCGAACGCCCCCTGGGTGCGGTCCAGGACGATGTTCGCCCGCCGCACCTCCAGCTCTTCCTTCGACACGTCCGGCGACTGCAGAAACCCGGTGTGCAGCGCGCGGATGTAGTTGGGGATGTCGGACGCGTCGAGGGAGGTGCGGATGTGGGCGGCCATGCGGTCACGCTAGGCGGCCGTGGTCGCCCGTCGCACCCGGATTTTCATCCACAGGCTGTGGATATCCGGTACGGCGACTACGCGAGCAGGTCGTCGACCTGGGCCTCGCCCTCGCGGTACCGGCGGGCGATCTCGGTGCTGCACTGGTCGGCGGTGCGCTGGAGCCCCTGCCGCCGCCGGGACACCTGCTGCTCGTACCCCTCCAGACGGCCCATCGCGCCGTGCAGCTCCTCGTCCGTGCGCGCCGGGAGGTCCGACAGGCCGACCTCGGCCAGCATCTCCTCGGCCAGCCGCTCGCACTCCGCGCTGTGCGGGGTCCCGAGCGTCACATGGCGGGCCGAGGTGCGGTGCCGGGACGGTACGTCCGCCAGGATCTCGGGCAGCAGCTCCACCAGCTCCGCGGGCCCGTCCGGTGGCCCGCCCGCCCCCGGTGACGCCCACGCCGCCCCCGGTGCGCGGCGTCGGCGCAGCTCGGCGCGGAGGATGTCGATCCGGCCGTGCAGCAGTCTGCGTACGTAGCTCAGGTCCGCCTCCTCGCGCTGCGCGGAGCGGCGCAGCGCGCGCAGCTCCGCCAGCCGCAGGCCG
This sequence comes from Streptomyces sp. NPDC041200, assembly GCF_055591805.1. Classification (NCBI taxonomy): domain Bacteria; kingdom Bacillati; phylum Actinomycetota; class Actinomycetes; order Kitasatosporales; family Streptomycetaceae; genus Streptomyces; species Streptomyces sp. NPDC041200. The sequence goes on from NZ_JBVIZF010000027.1 coordinate 32,571, forward strand.
CCCATGGTCCCTGTCCCCGCTGCCGCCGCCCCTGTCGTCGCCGTCGTCGCCGATACGGTCGCGGCGTCCGCCAGCCGTCCGCCGCGCTGGCTCGGCGGTCGCGCCGGCAGCGGGCTCTCGGTGGCCATGGGCCGCTCGGTGCCCGGTGTGATCATTTTTGTCCGTCCCCTCCAGCGATGCGTCATTCCCGCAGTTCCTGCCCACCTGCACCGCCTGCACGCATCGTGCCACTCCGAATGGCCCCTGTGCAGCGGCGGTCCACCCGATCGGCCCCGATGGGCGCAGGGCATGATGGTCGGTATGCGTGCTGTGGTACAGAGAGTGGACGGGGCGAGCGTCGTCGTGGACGGCGAGACGACCGGGGAGATCGTCGGTCAGGGGCTGTGCGTCCTGGTCGGGGTGACGCACGACGACACCCCCGAGAAGGCGGCCCAACTGGCCCGCAAGCTGTGGTCGGTGCGCATCCTGCCGGGCGAGAAGTCCTGCTCGGACCTGGGGGCTCCGCTGCTGGTCATCAGCCAGTTCACGCTGTACGGGGACGCCCGCAAGGGGCGCCGTCCCACCTGGAACGCGGCGGCGCCCGGCGAGGTCGCCGAACCGCTGGTGGACGAGGTGGTGGCGCGGCTGCGCGAGCTGGGCGCCCAAGTGGAGACGGGCCGGTTCGGAGCGGACATGAAGGTCTCGCTCACGAACGACGGCCCGTTCACGGTGATCGTCGAGGTGTGAAGGACGCGGCTACGGCTCCACGACCGTCTCCTGGGAGGCGGCCGTGGTGTCCGCGATCAGCGCCGCGTCCACCGGTACGTTCCGCTTCACCAGCGCGAGCGCGATCGGCCCCAGCTCGTGGTGGCGGGCCGAGGAGGTGATGAAGCCGAGCTGACGGCCCTCCTCGCCGTCCGCTGCGAGCCGTATGGGCGCGCCGTGGCCCGGCAGCTTCACCTCGCTGCCGTCGAGGTGCAGGAAGACCAGCCGCCGCGGCGGCTTGCCCAGGTTGTGCACCCGGGCGACCGTCTCCTGGCCGCGGTAGCAGCCCTTCTGCAGATGGACGGCGGTGCCGATCCAGCCCAGCTCGTGCGGGATCGTCCGGTGATCGGTCTCCAGGCCGATCCGCGGCCGGTGCGCCTCGACGCGCAGCGCCTCGTACGCCAGCACCCCGGCGGGCGGGCCGCTCGCCGCCGCGAAGGCCTCCAGGTCGGCGCGCGGCAGGAACAGGTCGCGGCCGTGCGCGGTCTCGCGGGCGACGGCGGATTCGGGAGTCTCGGCGATGCTGCCCGCCGGGAGGTGGACGACCGCGTAGTCCTCGGTGCGGTCGGCGATCTCGACCCGGTAGAAGAACTTCATGCTCTCCAGGTACGCGATCAGATCGCCCTGGCTGCCGGGCTCCACATGGGCCCAGGTGGTCTCGCCGTCGTCGACGAGGTAGAGCGCGTGCTCGATGTGGCCGTGCGCGGACAGGATCAGCGCCTCGGTGGCCTCACCGGCGGGAAGCTCGCTGACGTGCTGGGTGAGCAGCAGATGCAGCCAGCTCAGCCGGTCGGCACCGGTGACCGTGACCACACCGCGGTGCGAGAGGTCCACGAATCCGGTGCCGTCGGCGAGGGCGCGCTGCTCGCGGAACAGGTCGCCGTAGTGGGCGGCGACGCCTTCGTCGGGGCCCTCGCCGGGGACGGCGCCGGGCAGCGACAGCAAAGGGCTCTTCATGCGCTTCACCCTACGACGTGGTCGCCTGGCCTGTGCTGGAGTCCTCCGTACGCTGCGCGGCGGAACATCGGGCGCAGCGGCCGAAGATGGCGAAGTGCTTCATGTCGGTGTCGAAGCCGAAGGACGACCGCAGCTGCCGGGTGAAGGACTCGGCGACCGAGACATCGGCCTCGATCACCTCCGTGCAGTCCCGGCACACCAGATGGAGGTGGTGGTGCCGGTCCGCGAGGTGGTAGGTGGGGGCGCCGTGCCCGAGATGGGCATGGCTGACCAGCCCCAGCTCCTCCAGCAGCTCCAGCGTGCGGTAGACGGTGGAGATGTTCACACCGCTCGCGGTACGGCGCACCTCGGTGAGGATGTCGTCCGGAGTGGCGTGCTCCAGGCTGTCGACGGCTTCGAGCACGAGCTGGCGTTGCGGGGTCAGCCGGTAGCCGCGCTCCCGCAGATCGGTCTTCCAGTCGGTGGTCGCCACGGTGCCAGTGTAGGCGGCATGACAGCCCCTCGCGGTCGCGCTCGGCCGGAGCCCCCAAGGTACGGGGCTCACCGGCTCGGCAGCTCACTGGCTCCGCGGCTCTCCCGGCTCAGCGGAAGAAGGCGATCCCGTCGTCCGGCAGGTCCTTGAGGTCCTTGGCCCACTCCCTCGGGTCGACGACCTTCTTCAGGTGCGCGGACATGTACGGGCGCAGCTCGACCTCGGGGGTGGCCTTCTCGCCGACCCACATCAGATCGCTGTTGACGTAGCCGTACAGCCGCTTGCCGCCCGAGTACGGACCGGAGGCGGAGGTGCGCGCCACGGCGTCGGTCGCCAGGTCGATCTGCGGCTTGCCGTCCGCCAGCTCGCCGTACCAGACCTCGACGACGCCCTGGTCGCGGATCATCACGACCTCGACCTTGCGGTTCTTGTCGATCCGCCAGTAACCGGACTCGCTCTCCAGCGGGCGGACCTTCTTGCCCTCCGAGTCCAGCACCCAGGTGTGCGAGATGTACTCGATGAAGTCGCGGCCGTCGTGGGTGAACGTCGCTTCCTGCCCGAAGTTGCACTTCTCGGCGCCGGGGAAGTCCGATACGCCGGCGCCTTCCCAGTTGCCGAGGAGGAAGGCCAGCGGCACCAGGTCCGGGTGGAGGTCGGAGGGAATCTCGATCATGGGTTCAGACGATCCGTCGCTAGGCGGGCTGGGGCGAGGGGGCGGCAGCGCTCAGCGCTGGCCCTGGTAGAGCTTCTTCCAGGTGAGCCCGACGAAACCGAGGCTGGCCACGATGACCAGGACCAACAGGGTGGTGAAGACTGCCTCAAGCACGAGCTGCTCCTCGTAACGGATGACGGACCGGGACCGAGTCTAGTCGCCGGACCGGCGAGCCTAGGCTGTGGGGCATGGCGAACAAGCTCGTGATCAAGGTGACGGCGGGCGCGGACGCGCCCGAGCGGTGCTCGCAGGCGTTCACGGTGGCGGCGGTGGCCGTGGCGAGCGGGGTCGAGGTCTCGCTGTGGCTGACCGGCGAGTCGGCGTGGTTCGCGCTGCCGGGCCGGGCGGCGGACTTCTCGCTGCCGCACGCGGCGCCGCTGCCGGAGCTGATCAGCGGCATTCTGGCGAGCGGGACGATCACGGTGTGCAGCCAGTGCGCGGCGCGCCGGGAGATCGACGAGGCGGATCTGATCGAGGGCGCGCGGATCGCGGGGGCGCAGGTCTTCGTGAGCGAGATCATGCCGGACGGCGTGCAGGCGCTCGTCTACTGACCCGGGACCCAGTACGCCTCAGTGCCGGTGGTGGTGCTCGTCCAGCTCCCGCCACCACCGGTCCGACTCCTCGTCCCCCGACTCGTCCCACCAGCGGTCCTGCGGGCCCCTGCGATTGGCGACGATGGCGGCCAGCGGCGGGATGACCATCGCGACGACGCACATCGCGACGGCGGCGGGGACGGACCACAGACGCACAAAGGCCCAAGCCGAGATGAAGAGCGTCAGACACGCGCCCATCAGGAAGAAATATGCGTGGCGGCGTCGCGCGTACATATGGCCAGGATACGTCCGGGGCCGCCGCCCGGACAGACGGAAGGGCCGCACCCCGCCGAGGCGTCCAACCCCGGGATGCGGCCCTTGCGCCGTGACGACGCGTGGGGGCGTCAGACGGTGATGGCGACCTCCGCCAGACCGCCCTTCTGGGCGACGACCGTGCGGTCGGCGGTGCCGCCCGGGACCAGGGCGCGCAGCGTCCAGGTGCCCTCGGCGGCGTAGAAGCGGAACTGTCCGGTCGCGGAGGTGGGGACCTCGGCGGTGAACTCGCCCGTGCTGTCCAGGAGGCGCACGTAGCCGGTGACGGGCTCGCCGTCGCGGGTCACCTGGCCCTGGATCGTGGTCTCACCGGGCTTGATGGTCGAGGCGTCGGGGCCGCCTGTCTGCGCTCCACACATGTGTCTGTCCTTAACGTTCGCGTTCGGGGAGGAGAGGGGTCAGCTGCCGGAGCCGAGCTCGATCGGCACGCCCACCAGCGAGCCGTACTCGGTCCAGGAACCGTCGTAGTTCTTGACGTTGGTCTGGCCGAGCAGCTCGTGCAGCACGAACCAGGTGTGCGCGGAGCGCTCACCGATGCGGCAGTAGGCGATGGTGTCCTTCGACAGGTCGACGCCCTCGCCCTCGTACAGCTCCTTGAGCTGCTCGTCGGACTTGAAGGTGCCGTCGTCGTTGGCCGACTTCGACCACGGGATGTTGCGGGCGCTCGGGACGTGGCCCGCGCGCTGCGACTGCTCCTGCGGGAGGTGGGCGGGGGCGAGCAGCTTGCCGGAGAACTCGTCGGGCGAGCGGACGTCGACGAGGTTCAGGCTGTTGATGGCCGCCACGACGTCGTCACGGAAGGCGCGGATCGAGGTGTCCTGCGGCTTGGCCTGGTACGCGGTCTTCTCGCGGGCCGGGACCTCGGAGACCAGCTCGCGCGAGTCCAGCTCCCACTTCTTGCGGCCGCCGTCGAGGAGCTTCACGTCCTGGTGGCCGTAGAGCTTGAAGTACCAGTAGGCGTACGACGCGAACCAGTTGTTGTTGCCGCCGTACAGGACGACGGTGTCGTCGTTGGCGATGCCCTTCTCGGACAGCAGCTTCTCGAAGCCCGCCTGGTCGACGAAGTCACGGCGCACCGGGTCCTGGAGGTCCTGCTTCCAGTCGATCCGGATGGCGTTCTTGATGTGGTTCGTGTCGTAGGCGGACGTGTCCTCGTCGACCTCGACGATGACCGTCTTGGGGTCATCGATGCGGGCCTGTACCCAGTCGGCGTCCACCAGGACGTCACTGCGGCTCATGTATCTCTCCTCCGGGGCAGTTGCGGCGGTACGGGCGCTCGACGCGCGGCGCTGCGCGGGGCCTGGTCGCGAGCGTACGAGCGGAGTGCGGGACGGCCCGGCAGACGGGCCGGAGGGGGCGGGGCCGAAGCTGCGGCGGCCGGGCGCGCCCTCGTTTTCAGACGGCGCGACAGAGCATGGCGGCGACGCGGCACAGGTCGACTGCCCGCCGCTTCGTGAGTTCCGCCTGTCGCTTCATGCGTCCGATCGTAAGGACGGACGGGCGGGCATGTCACCGGCGTGTCGCATGGTGAGACGCCAATGTCCGCGATGTGGACGGGGAGGGGTGTGGAAAGCCACTGCGGGCGGCCGCCGGGGGTCCGGCGGCCGTCGGCGTCCGTCATCGCGGACATGATCGTCTCGTTAGGTGGACACGAGGTGGTCCGTGCCGGACGGGTCGGCCCCGGGTCAGCCCGTCAACGCGACGTTATTACCCGCGACCGAGACGTCTATGCCGTCCTTGTCGGTCTTCACCGTCTCCAGCCGCATGCCCTGCGGCATGCCGTCGATCTTCCGCTCGATGTCGGTGCGCTCGCGCACCTTGTCCTCCCACTGCGGGATGGAGCCGCCCGGGATGCGCTCGGCGTGCAGCTTGATCGTGTCCCCGTTGACGATCGTCACGCTGGAGCGGGCGCTGAGGGTGAAGCCCAGCAGATTCCCGGTGATCTTGACCTGGTTGGTCCCCTGCGGGTCGTAGCTCACCGTGACCCCGGGGCCCGCGGCCCGCGAGAGGTCCGCGTAGGAGATATGGGCGGAGCCGGTGGCCTGGTTCGCGGTCGCCGACGAGAAGTTCCCCCCGATGGTGACGTTGTGGAGCTGGGCGTTCAGTTCGGAGACGCGGACGGTGGTCCCGCCGCCCGCGTCCGTCGTCAGCCCGTCCACCCCGACGTCGACCTCGTCCAGCTCCTTGCCCGCGACCTGGGTCAGGAACGGGAAGCCCTTGATGGAGACGTTGGGCGTGCTGGTCAGCCCCTGTGAACTCTTGATCTTGTCGGCGGCCTTGGACTCCGCCATGGACACCGCCAGCCGGTCGGCCCCCACGAAGAGGCCGCCGAGTATCACGGCGACGATCAGTGTGATGCGTAGTGCGCGCATGTACGTAGATCCCCCAGGCTCTCGCTCAGGCCCTTGCCTGACGCAGCGAGCCTAACCGGAGCGGACGCCGAGAGGGATGCGGTGTCAGACCAGTGCGCGACCGAGGACGTAGACGGCGGGGGCGGCGGCCGCCAGCGGCAGGGCCACTCCGGCCGTCATGTGGACGAAACGGGACGGGTAGTCGTACGCCGCGACCCGCAGCCCCACCAGCGCACAGGCCCCGGCCGCGAACCCCAGCGCGGCGGCGGTGGCGGTCCCGGTGCCGGTGAGGTGCCCGGCCCCGACGCCCGCTCCGGCCGCCGCGAGCAGCCCGAGGACGACGGCGGCGGGCACCGGCAGCGGCAGCGCGCGGGCCAGCGCGCCCACGGCGACCGCGGCCGCGCCCACCACCACGGCGTCCGGCGACTCGGCGACCGCGGCCAGGTGCCCGGCCGCGATCACGGTGACGGCGGTCGAGGTGACCGCGGCGGTCAGCCCGTACAGCCGCTCGTCCGCCGAGGCGTGGCTGCGCAGCTGGAGGACGATCACCAGCAGCACCCAGACGCCGATCGTGCCGATGAGCACCGTCGGAGCGTGGACGCGCCCGGTGGTGAGCAGGCCGACGTCGGCGGCGAGACCGCCCGCGAAGGCGAGCGCGATGCCCTGCCGGGCGGGCCACATGCCGTTCAGCCGGAACCAGCCCGCCGCCGTGACCGCCTGGAGCAGCGCCACGACCACGGCCACGGCGGGCTGGCCGAGCGGCGCGGTGACCGCGAGCAGGGCGGCGAGGACGGCGGTGAGGGCGGCCGGTTGCAGCCCGGGGTCGATGATCTGGGGGCGGCCCTCGGCGCGGGCCTTCTCGGCGGCGGTCATCGGCCGGTCGGGCTCGGGCTCGGGCTCGGGCGCGGTGGGCGCGGGCCGGGCGGCCTCGGCCGGGCCGGGCTGCCGCGCGGGCTGCGCCGGTCGCCGCGCCTGCTGCTGCGCGGCCTGCGGGTGCGGGGGTTGCTGCTGGTACTGCTGCTGGTACTGCTGCCGCGCGTAGTGCTGCTGCTGGTCCCAGCCCGCCGCGTACTGCTGCTGCGGCTGCTGCTGGCCCTGGTACCCCTGCTGCGCGGCGGCGTACGGATCGGCGTAGGGCTCGGCGTACTGCTGCTGATACGGCTGCTGGGACTGATACGGCTGCTGGGGCTGGGGCTGCTGCTGGGCGTACGGCTGCTGCTGCGGGTAGCCGTACCCGGGCTGCGCCTGGGGCTGCGCGCCGTAGGGGTCGGCGGGCGGCTGCTGCTGTCCCTCGTACGGCGGCGGGTACGACCCGTACGGCTCATACGGCTCGTACGGCTGGTGCGGATCGTGTGGCTGATGCGGCTGGTTACTCATGACGTCGTACGTCACCCTCCTGCGAACGGCGGAAGCACCTCGACCGTGCCGCCCTCGGCCAGTTGGACCGTCTTGTGATCACGGGTGCCGACGGGCGCGCCGTCGACCAGGAACGAACAGCGCAGCAGGACCCGGGCGAACTCCGGGCGCAGGGCGTGCCGCTCGCGGGCCGCGTCGAGCGCGTCCGCCAGCGTCGTCGCGGTGTACGGCTCCTCGGAGGTGCCCGCCGCCGCCCGGGCCGCGGCCCAGTACCGGATGGTTCCGGCGGGCGTTTCGTTCAGCGCCATCGCGTGTCCCTCTCCCGTCTTCTGCCGTCCTCCATGATGACGGGTGCGGAAGGGCCCCGAGGACGCGGTGCGCCCCGGGGAAAACTTGGGCCGTATCCCGGCCTGCTCGCTTAGGGTTTCGGTGTGCTGGTCCGACTCATACGGGCGTATCTGCGGCCCTATACCCGAACGATCGCCTTGATCGTGCTATTGCAGCTCGTACAGACCCTGGCGACCCTCTATCTGCCCGCCCTCAACGCCGACATCATCGACGACGGAGTCGTCAAGGGAGACACCGGCTACATCCTCCGGCTCGGCGGTCTGATGAGCGCCGTCACCCTGGTCCAGATCGGGTGCGCGATCTGCGCCGTCTACTTCGGCGCCCGCACCGCCATGGCCCTCGGCCGGGACATCCGGGCCGACGTCTTCGACCGGGTGCAGTCCTTCTCCGCCCGCGAGTTGGGCCGGTTCGGGGCTCCCTCGCTGATCACCCGCACCACCAACGACGTGCAGCAGGTGCAGATGCTGTGCCTGATGTCCTTCACGCTGATGGTGTCGGCGCCCATCATGTGCGTCGGCGGCATCATCATGGCGCTCAGAGAGGACGTGCCGCTGTCCGGTCTGCTGCTGCTGATCGTGCCGGTGCTGGGCATCGTCGTGACGCTCATCGTCCGCAGGATGCGCCCGCTGTTCCGGGTCGTCCAGGAGCGCATCGACACCGTCAACCGGGTGCTGCGCGAGCAGATCACCGGCATCCGGGTGATCCGGGCCTTCGTCCGCGACACCCATGAGCGGAAGCGGTTCACCGCCGCCAATACCGAGCTGATGGACGTCTCGCTGCGGTCCGGGCGGCTGATGTCGCTGATGTTCCCCTCCGTGATGCTGGTGGTGAACGTGTCCAGCGTCGCCGTGGTGTGGGCCGGTGGGCACCGCATCGACAGCGGCGACATGCAGATCGGCGCGCTGACCGCCTTCCTCAGCTACCTGATGCAGATTCTGCAGTCGGTGATGATGGCCACCTTCATGTTCATGATGGTGCCCCGCGCCGAGGTGTGTGCCGAGCGCGTCCAGGAGGTGCTGGACACCGGGACCAGCGTCGTCCCGCCGCTCGCGCCGGTCGCGCCCCGGGCGGGCGCCGACGGCAGCCGCGGACTGCTGGAGCTGCGTGGCGTGGAGTTCCGCTATCCGGGCGCCGAGGAGCCCGTGCTGCGCGACATCTCGCTGACCGCCCACCCCGGCCGGACCACCGCCGTCATCGGCTCCACCGGCAGCGGCAAGTCCACCCTGATCGGGCTGGTGCCGCGGCTGTTCGACGCGACCGACGGCAGCGTCCGGCTCGACGGCGTGGACGTACGCGACCTCGACCCCGCGGTGATGTCCCGGTCCATCGGGCTCGTACCGCAGAAGCCGTACCTCTTCTCCGGCACCGTCGCGTCCAACCTGCGCTACGGCAACCCGGACGCCACCGACGACGAGCTGTGGCAGGCCCTGGAGACCGCCCAGGCCCGGGACTTCGTCGAGGTCATGGAGGGCGGTCTGCAGGCGCCCATCGCGCAGGGCGGCTCCAACGTCTCCGGCGGGCAGCGGCAGCGGCTGGCGATCGCCCGCGCCCTCGTCCTCAAGCCGTCCGTCTATCTCTTCGACGACTCCTTCTCGGCGCTCGACTACGCCACCGACGCCCGGCTGCGGGCGGCGCTGGCGGACGAGACCGGGAACGCGACCGTCGTCATCGTCGCCCAGCGGGTCTCCACCATCCGGGGCGCCGACCGGATCGTGGTCCTCGACGAGGGCCGCGTCGTCGGCAGCGGCACCCACGGCGAGCTGATGGACGGCAACCAGACCTACCGGGAGATCGTGCTCTCCCAGCTCACCGAGCAGGAAGCCGCATGAGTCAGAGTTCTCCGGCCCCGCGCAGGGGCCCCGCGCCGGCCGCCGGGCCCGGCCGCTTCATGGGCGGCCAGCCCGTCGAGCGGTCCATGGACTTCCGCGGCTCCGGCCGCCGTCTGCTGGCGTCGCTGCGTCCCGAGCGCGGCATCGCCTTCGCCGTGCTCGCCCTGTGCACGGTCAGCATCACGCTGACGGTGCTGGGCCCCAAGGTGCTCGGCCACGCCACCGACCTGATCTTCGCGGGCATCGTCGGACGGCAGCTCCCGGACGGCACCACCAAGGCCGAGGCCGTCCAGCATCTGCGCGACAGCGGCCAGGGCACCATGGCCGACATGGTCGCGTCGATGAACGTGACGCCCGGCCAGGGCGTCGACTTCGGCGCCGTCGGCTCGGTCCTGCTGTGGGCGCTGGGCCTGTACGTCGTGGCCTCGCTCCTCAACCTGATCCAGGCGCGGGTGGCCACGAGCGTCGTCCAGCGCGCCGTCTTCCGGCTGCGCGAGGACGTCGAACACAAGCTGGCGCGGCTGCCGCTGTCGTACTTCGACAAGCAGTCGCGCGGCGAGGTGCTGTCGCGGACCACCAACGACATCGACAACATCCAGCAGACGCTGCAGCAGACCCTCAGCCAGATCATGGCCTCGCTGCTGACCCTGGTGGGCGTGCTGGCCATGATGTTCTGGATCTCGCCGCTGCTGGCGCTGGTGGCGCTGGTCACCGTCCCGGTGTCGGTGCTGGTCGCGACCCGGGTCGGCAAGCGCGCCCAGCCCCAGTTCGTCCAGCAGTGGATGACCACGGGCAAGCTCAACGCCCATATCGAGGAGATGTACACCGGCCACGCCCTGGTGAAGGTCTTCGGGCGGGAGCGGCAGTCCGCCGAGGTCTTCCGCTCGCACAACGACAAGCTGTACGAGGCGGGCTTCCGCGCCCAGTTCATCTCCGGGCTCATCCAGCCCGCGATGACGTTCATCGGGAACCTCAACTACGTACTCGTCGCCGTGGTCGGCGGGCTGCGGGTGGCGAGCGGGGCGCTGTCGATCGGCGACGTCCAGGCGTTCGTCCAGTACTCCCGGCAGTTCAGCCAGCCGCTCACCCAGGTCGCGTCCATGGCCAACATGGTCCAGTCGGGCGTCGCCTCCGCCGAGCGGGTCTTCGAGCTGCTGGACGCGGACGAGCAGACCCCGGACCCGGACGGCCCGGTGGGGCCGCGGACCGTGCTCGGCCAGGTCGAGTTCGAGGACGTCGCCTTCCGCTACCAGCCCGACACCCCCCTCATCGACGGGCTGTCGCTGTCGGTGAGCCCCGGCCAGACCGTGGCCATCGTCGGCCCGACCGGCGCGGGGAAAACCACCCTGGTCAATCTGCTGATGCGGTTCTACGAGGTCAGCGGCGGACGCATCACGCTCGACGGCGTCGACATCGCCACCATGCCGCGCGAGGAGCTGCGCGCCCACATCGGCATGGTCCTCCAGGACACCTGGCTGTTCGGCGGCACGATCGCGGAGAACATCGCGTACGGCTCGGAGGGCGCCTCCCACGAGGAGATCGTGGAGGCGGCGAAGGCCACCCATGTGGACCGCTTCGTCCGCACCCTGCCGGACGGCTACGACACGGTGATCGACGAGGAGGGGGCCAACGTCAGCGTCGGCGAGAAGCAGCTGATCACCATCGCCCGCGCCTTCCTCTCCGGGCCGTCCATCCTGGTCCTGGACGAGGCGACCAGCTCCGTCGACACCCGCACCGAGGTCCTCATCCAGCAAGCGATGGCCTCGCTGCGCACCGGCCGCACCAGCTTCGTGATCGCCCACCGGCTCTCCACGATCCGGGACGCGGACGTGATCCTGGTGATGGAGTCCGGCCGCATCGTGGAGCAGGGCGGCCATGACGAGCTGGTGGCGGCGCAGGGCGCGTACGCCCGGCTGTACGCGGCCCAGTTCGCGGAGCCGGTGGCCGAGCCGGAGTAGGCCCCCGGGGCCGGGCCAGGCGTGGGCCGGGTCGTCAGGTGTGGCCCGGGTCCTCAGGCGTGGGCCAGGGCCCATCCCGCGACCCGGTCCAGCAGCTCCGCCGGGGCCGCCGTCTCCGCGTGGCCGAAGCCCGGCTCGATCCACAGCTCCGTGGACGCCCGGTCCGCCGCCGCCATCAGCATCCGCGGATGGTCCAGCGGGAAGTACGGGTCCCGGTCGCCGTGCACGATCAGCAGTGGTGTCGGCGCGATCCGGGGGACGGCAGCCACCGGCGGCAGCGGCTCCGCGCTCCAGCCCCGGCCGTCGATCCGGGTCCGCAGCCCGTAGCGGGAGACCAGCCGCCCGGTCGGCCGGGTGACCGCCCAGTGGACGCGGCGCATCGGGGCCGTCCCCCGGTAGTACCAGCGTGCGGGCGCACTCACCGAGACCACCGCGTCCGCTACCGCGCTGTGCGCCTCCGTGCGCCCCTCGCGCCCCTCGCGCTCCTCGCGTTCCCCATCCGGATTCAGCTCGTTCTGTGCGTACAGCGCCGCGTGGCGGAGCACCACCGAGCCGCCCATCGAGAAGCCGACCGTGCCCACCCGCCGGTGGCCGAGGGTCCGGCCCCAGCGCACCGCGGCCGCGAGGTCCAGCACCTCCCGGTCGCCCACGGTGGACCGCCCGCCGGACCGGCCGTGGCCCCGGAACGAGAACGTGATCACGGCCGTACGCTGCGTGAAGGCCGACGCCACCCGGCGCAGCGCGGGCCGCTCCAGGGCGCCGGTGAAACCGTGAGCGACCACGATCACAGGGGCCCCGGGGGATAGGTCACCGGCCGCCCGGGAAGGCTCGTAACGGGCCTCGATGGGGACCCCGTCCTCGGTGAGCAATGTGGCTCTCCGGGCGCCCGCGGCAGCCGGGGGAAGGAAACGACGAGCAGATTCAGCCTCTCCACCGGGTGTCATGTGGGTTATTCTGCTGGGTGAAGGATCCGGGCAACGTCGCCCCCGGGTCCTTTTGTGCTTTCAGGGGCACCGCGCGCGTTTGAGCGAAGGCTCGCGCGTATGTCCCCGGGGTGCGAGCAGACCGTACGAAGCAGTAGCCGCAGCCCCCAGGCGGAGCGGCCTGGGAGGTGCCCCCTCTCGCAAGGGACCGAGGAGGAAACCGAGGCAATGGGCGAGCGAAGCGTGGACAACATCACGATCACGGCCGGGGCAGGTGGTGGACGATGAGTTCCCTCCTGCTGCTGACCAACGCACTCCAGCCCTCGACGGAGGTGCTCCCCGCCCTCGGCCTGCTGCTGCACAGCGTGCGGGTCGCCCCCGCGGAGGGCCCGGCCCTGGTGGACACCCCGGGTGCCGACGTCATCCTGATCGACGGCCGCCGCGATCTGCCGCAGGTGCGCAGCCTGTGCCAGCTGCTGCGGTCGACCGGGCCCGGCTGTCCGCTGGTCCTGGTGGTGACCGAGGGCGGGCTCGCCGCCGTCACCGCCGACTGGGGCATCGACGACGTGCTGCTGGACACCGCGGGCCCGGCCGAGGTCGAGGCCCGGCTGCGGCTGGCCATGGGCCGCCAGCAGATCACCACCGACGACAGCCCGATGGAGATCCGCAACGGCGATCTGTCGGTCGACGAGGCCACCTACAGCGCCAAGCTGAAGGGGCGGGTGCTCGACCTGACCTTCAAGGAGTTCGAGCTGCTGAAGTACCTCGCGCAGCACCCCGGCCGGGTCTTCACCCGGGCGCAGCTGCTGCAGGAGGTCTGGGGCTACGACTACTTCGGCGGCACGCGCACGGTCGACGTCCACGTACGGCGGCTGCGGGCCAAGCTGGGCCCGGAGCACGAGTCGCTGATCGGGACCGTCCGTAACGTCGGCTACCGCTTCGTCACGCCGGAGAAGGTCGAGCGGGCCGAGCGGGCCGCCGAGGAGGCCCGGGCCAGGAACGCGTCGCGGGACACGGGCCGGGACACCGGCTCCGGTCCGGCGGGCGGAGTCCAGCGGTCCGCGGCGGAACCGGCCCCCGCACGACAGGTCAAGACCTAGCTGGACCCGCGTAGACTTCGCGCGTGGCCAAGGTGACGCGTGATGATGTGGCAAGGCTGGCGGGAACCTCGACCGCGGTCGTCAGTTACGTCATCAATAACGGACCCAGGCCGGTCGCCCCGGCCACGCGCGAGCGGGTACTCGCCGCGATCAAGGAGCTGGGCTACCGGCCCGACCGGGTCGCCCAGGCGATGGCGAGCCGTCGGACCGACCTCATAGGGCTGATCGTTCCGGATGCCCGCCAGCCGTTCTTCGCCGAGATGGCGCACGCCGTCGAACAGGCCGCCGCCGAGCGCGGCAAGATGGTGCTGGTCGGCAACTCCGACTACCTGGACGAGCGCGAGGTGCACTATCTGCGCGCCTTCCTGGGGATGCGGGTGTCCGGGCTGATCCTCATCAGCCAGGGCCCCAGCGAGAACGCCGCCGCCGAGATCGAGGCCTGGGACGCCCGGGTGGTGCTGCTGCACGAGCGGCCCGAGGCGATCGACGACGTGGCCGTGGTGCTGGACGACGTCGGCGGCGCCCAGCTCGCGGTGCGCCATCTGCTGGAGCACGGCCACCCCTATGTGGCCTGCCTCGGCGGCACCGAGATAACCCCGACCGTCGGCGACCCGGTGACCGACCACGTCGAGGGGTGGCGCCGGGCGATGCGGGAGGCCGGGCGGTCCACGGAGGGGCGGCTGTTCCAGGCCCCGTACAACCGGTACGACGCCTACCAGGTCGCCCTCGGCCTGCTGGCCGGGCCGGACCGGCCCCCGGCCATCTTCTGCGCCACCGACGACCAGGCCTTCGGGGTGCTGCGGGCGGCGCGCGAGCTGCGCATCGACGTCCCCGGAGAGCTGGCGGTCGCGGGCTTCGACGACGTGAAGGAGGCGGGTCTGACCGACCCGCCGCTGACCACGGTCGGCTCCGACCGGCCCGCGATGGCCCGCGCCGCGGTCGACCTGGTGCTGGACGACGGGCCGCGGATCCCGGTCTCGCGCCGGGAGCGGGTGCGGCAGTTCCCGTCCGCGCTGGTGGTGCGGCGCTCCTGCGGCTGCGCGTAGCGCCCTCGGCCGGGCGTTCCTTATGTCGGGCATACCGACTTCTGCCCTGGTTCTCAGCAGGCCCTCAGCTGGCTCTCATACTCGCGGCGCACAGTCTTGGACATGACCGACAGCCCACGCCGTAGCGGCGACCACGAGTCCTATCCCTACGCGTACGGTGACGCGGCGGCCTACCCGCCGCCGCCCACCCATGAGCCGCAGACGCCGGTGACCACCCCCTCCGGGGTCACCGTGTGGCCGGGCGGCGGAACCGGCGGCACAGGTGGTCCCGGAAGCGGGGACACCGCGGCGATACCGGCCCCCGGCGGCGGCCACCGCAAGCGGCACCTCTCCCGGTCGGCCGGGCTGCTCGTCGCCGTCGCGGTGGTCTCGGCGCTGGTCGGCGGCGGTACGGCGACCCTGGTCGGGCAGGCCACGGACCAGGGCGGCACGTCCGTGGCGGCCCCCGTCGTCAACGCCAACTCCAGCAGCACCGGCAGCGGGGTCTCCGCCGTGGCGGCGGCCGTGAGCCCCAGCATCGTGGAGATCAGCGCGACGTCCTCCGGGGGCGAGTCCACCGGCTCGGGCGTGATCATCACCAGCGGCGGCGAGATCATCACCAACAACCACGTCATCTCCGGCGCCGACTCGATCAAGGTGACGTTCAGCGACGGCAGCACCAAGAGCGCGTCCGTGGTCGGCACCGACAGCGACAAGGACCTGGCCCTGATCAAGGTGAGCGGCGCGAGCGGACTCAAGGCCGCGTCCCTGGGCGACTCCAGCCAGGTCAAGGTCGGCGACCAGGTCGTGGCCATCGGCTCGCCCGAGGGGCTGACCGGCACCGTGACCAGCGGCATCGTCTCCGCGCTCGCCCGAGACGTCACCGTCTCCACGGACGAGGACCAGGGCCAGGACCAGGACCGGGGCCAGCAGGGCGGCGGCGGCCAGTGGCCGTTCGAGTTCGGCGGCGGCAGCTACAACGGTGACGTCGGCCAGTCGACGACCACGTACAAGGCCATCCAGACCGACGCCTCGCTCAACCCCGGCAACTCCGGCGGCGCGCTCATCAACATGCGGGGCCAGATCATCGGGATCAACTCCGCGATGTACGCCCCGGCCTCGGGCCAGAGCAGCAGCGCGGGCAGCATCGGCCTCGGCTTCTCGATTCCGGTCAACACCGTCAAGTCCGACCTCGCCGCCCTGCGCGACGGCGGCAGCGGCGGCAACGGCAACAGCTGAGCCGCCACGGCGGAGGATGGCGTGCGAGGCTGACAGCACAGCGCCCGCCCCGCCCCCCGCCCCCGCCCACCGTTAAGGAAACCGACCCATGAGCCCCGCCGACCACGGCGATCAGCCCGCCCGCATCCTGATCGTCGACGACGAGCCGGCCGTCCGCGAGGCGCTGCAGCGCAGCCTCGCCTTCGAGGGCTACGCGACCGAGACCGCCGTCGATGGTGTGGACGCCCTGGAGAAGGCCGGTACCTATGACCCCGAGCTGATCGTGCTCGACGTGCTGATGCCCCGCATGGACGGGCTCACCGCCGCCCGGCGGCTGCGCGCCACCGGGGTGACCGTGCCCGTCCTGATGCTCACCGCGCGCGACACGGTCGGCGACCGGGTCACCGGCCTCGACGCGGGCGCGGACGACTACCTCGTCAAGCCGTTCGAGCTGGACGAGCTGCTGGCCCGTATCCGGGCCCTGCTGCGCCGCAGCTCGTACGCGGCCGCGGCGGGCGCGCCGGTCGCCGACGACGACACGATGTCCTTCGGCGATCTGCGGATGGATTTGGTGACCCGCGAGGTCACCCGGGGCGGGCGGCGCGTGGAGCTGACCCGGACCGAGTTCACCCTGCTGGAGATGTTCCTCGCGCATCCGCGCCAGGTCCTCACCCGCGAACAGATCCTGAAGGCCGTATGGGGCTTCGACTTCGAGCCGTCGTCCAACTCGCTGGACGTGTACGTGATGTATCTGCGCCGCAAGACCGAGGCGGCCGGAGAGCCGCGGCTCGTCCACACGGTGCGGGGCGTGGGGTACGTCCTGCGGCCCGCGGAGGGCGAGCCGTCGTGAGGTTGCGCGGACTCCCGCTGCGCTCGCGGCTGGCCCTGCTGACCGCGGTGGCGGTGGCGCTGGCGGTCGCGGCGTCGGCGTTCGCGTGCTGGCTGATCGTGCGCGAACAGCTCAGCGCACAGCTCGACTCGTCGCTGCGCACCGTCAGGGTCGACGAGCGCAACGTGGTGAGCATCCTGGACGCGTGCCAGAACCCCGACGGCGACGACGGCCACACCCCGCGCGCCCTCGGCTCGTACTCCGTGCAGATCGTGCTGCCCGACGGCAGCCGCTGCCCCCAGCCCGGGGCGACGAAGCTGCCGGTGAGCGCCGACGACGTGGCGGTCGCCACCGGAACGCGGCCGACCGCGCTGCACGACGCGACCGCCGAGGACGGCCGCGACATGCGGGTCTTCACCTACCGGCCGTCCGGCGGCCCCGACAGCCCGCTGCCGCGCGGTATCGCCGTCTCCATGGCCCGTCCGCTCAGCGAGGTCCAGGAGCCGCTGAACACCCTCGCGCTCGTCCTCGCCCTCGTCGCGGGCATCGGCGTCGTCGGCGCCGGGGCGGCCGGGCTGTGGATCGCCCGGACCGGGCTGAAGCCGGTGGACCGGCTGACGCATGCCGTCGAGCATGTGGCCCGCACCGAGGATCTGGCCGTCCGCATCCCCGCCGAGGGCGACGACGAGATCGCCCGGCTGTCCCGCTCGTTCAACGCCATGACCGCCGCCCTCGCCTCCTCCCGCGACCGCCAGCAGCAGCTGATCGCCGACGCGGGGCACGAGCTGCGCACCCCGCTCACCTCGCTCCGTACCAACATCGAACTGCTCGCCCGCAGCGACGAGACCGGCCGCGCGCTGCCTCCGGAAGACCGCAAGGCGCTCATGAGCAGCGTCAAGGCGCAGATGACCGAGCTGGCGGCGCTCATAGGAGACCTCCAGGAGCTGTCCCGGCCGGACGCGCTGCCCGGCAGCGGGCCGCTCCAGGTGGTCGCCCTGCACGAGATCGCGGACAGCGCCCTGCGACGGGCCCGGCTGCGCGGCACCGGGATCTCCCTCGACGCCTCGATCGCGCCCTGGTACGTACGCGGTGAGGCGGCGGCGCTGGAGCGGGCGCTGGTCAACCTGCTCGACAACGCCGTGAAGTTCAGCCCTTCGGGTGGTGTCATCGATGTCGCGCTCAGAAGGGGGGAGTTGACGGTGCGGGACCGTGGCCCCGGCATTCCGGCCGATGAACTCCCGCACGTCTTCGAGCGGTTCTGGCGTTCGCCGTCCGCCCGCAGCTTGCCCGGCTCCGGGCTCGGGCTGTCCATCGTGGCCCGTACCGTCCAGCAGTCCGGCGGCCAGGTGGGGCTGCGGCCCGCGGCCGGTGGCGGCACCGTCGCCTGGCTCCGCCTCCCCGGCGCCCCCACCGCCCCGCCCGAACTGGACCCCTGACCTTCTCAGTCTCTCTACACGCCGGACTCAGCGCACGCACAGCCTCGGGCACCAGGTTTACGTCCATGCACGAGACTTCCCGGATCCTGGTCGTGGACGACGAGCCTTCGGTGCGCGAAGCCATCGGCAGAGCCCTGCGGTTCGAGGGCCACGAGGTCGACACGGCGGGGGACGGTCTCGCGGCGCTGCGCCGCATCGACGAGGAGCCGCCCGATCTGGTGCTGCTCGATGTGACGATGCCGGGCCTCGACGGTCTTGCGGTGGCCCGCCGCGTACGGGCCTCCGGCCGCACCGTACCGATCATGATGGTCACCGGGCGGGACTCCGTGGGGGACCGCGTCGTCGGCCTCGACAACGGCGCCGACGACTACCTGGTCAAGCCGTTCGCGTGCGACGAACTGCTGGCCCGGGTGCGCGCGCTGCTGCGGCGCGGCCGGGCCGCCGTGCCGTTAGGCGGGCCGCCCGTCCGTACGCCGCCCCCGGCGCCGGACGCCCAACTCGCCTTTGACGACATGACCCTGGACACCCTCACCCGCCAGGTCACCCGCTCCGGTCGCCAACTCGACCTCACCAAGACCGAATTCGCCCTGCTGAAGCTCTTCCTGTCCCGCCCCCGCCAGGTCCTCAGCCGCGCCGCGATCCTCCGCGACATCTGGGGCTTCGACTTCGAGCCGTCGTCCAACACGCTGGACGTGTACGTGATGTACCTGCGCCGCAAAACGGAGGCGGGCGGCGAGCCGCGCGTGGTCCACACGGTGCGGGGTGTCGGCTACGTGCTGCGTGCGGACTAGGTTTCTCTCCCCAGCCCCGCCCCTTCCCGAACCGGGGGCAAGCCCCCGGCCCCGCCGGGGCTCCGCCCCGGGCCCCGCTCCTCAAGCGGCGGAGGGGCTGGGGGTGGGGTAGTTCCGCCCCGGGCCCGGCTCCTCAAGCGGCGGGCCACCGTCCGGGCGGCGGGGCCCGAGGGCGGTGTCCCCGGCCCCCGCCGGGGCTTCGCTGGGGTTGCGTCCGGGGCCCAGAGTCGGGTGCTGGTCGGCTCAGTGGGCACCCCGGGTTTCGGCGCCCGGGGCGGAGCCTCGGTTTCGGGAAGGGGCGGGGTGGGGGGAAGTCCCGTCAGAGCGACGGGCCGAGCTGGACCGTGGGGTGCGATCCGGTGTCCGTCAGGGAGCCGTTCTGGGAGCCGTGGAGGCGGGCGTAGGCGCCGTTCTGGGCGAGCAGTTCGCGGTGGGTTCCGGTCTCCACGAGGCGGCCGTGGTCGAGGACCAGGATGCGGTCGGCGTCCGGGGCCAGGTTGAGGTCGTGGGTGATCATGATCGTGGTACGGCCCGTCATCAGCCGCCGCAGCGGCCGCACCACACGCCGCGCGGCCAGCGCGTCGAGGCCGGTGGTGGGCTCGTCCAGGACCAGCACCGGCGCGTTGCGCAGCATCGCCCGCGCGATCGCGATCCTCTGGAGCTGACCGCCGGACAGCTGGGCGGTATGCGGGTCGATCCGGGTGTCGTACCCCTCCGGCAGGGCGCGGATGAACTCGTCCGCGGCCGCGTCCCGCGCCGCGCGGACGATGTCGTGGTCGCTCGCCCCGGGCCGTCCGCACGCGATGTTCTCGCGGATCGTGTCGTGCAGGATCAGCGTCTCCTGCGGCAGCAGCGTCACGTGCTCGCGCAGGAAGCCGAGCGGTACGGCGTGGAGCGGCACCCCGTCCAGGCGTACGTAGCCCTCGCCCGGGTCGTAGAAGCGCAGCAGCAGCTTGGAGACGGTCGACTTGCCCGCCCCGCTCGCCCCCGTGATCAGGACGAATTCGCCCGGGCGGGCGGTCAGCGACACCCCGGCCAGGGTCGGCCGCTCGGCGCCCGGGTAGCGGAAGCCGACCCGGTCGAACTCCACCGTGCCGTGCACCCGCCACGGCGCGACGGCCGCGCCCGGCGCGGGATCGCCTACGGCCGGTTGGGCGTCGAGGATCTCCAGCAGCCGTTCGGCGCCCGCGGTCGCGGCGGTGAGGGTCAGGCCCAGCTGGCCGAGGTTGCGGATCGGCGGGTAGAGGTAGCCGAGGAAGGCGGCGAAGGCGAGCAGCTGGCCGATCGTCATGCGGTCCTGGGAGATCTCCCAGGCGCCGAGCCCGATGACGGCGAGCACGCACAGCGTCTCGATGACCTCCACCAGCTGCTCGTACAGCTCGCTCATCCGCGCCCCGGACACCGAGGCCCGCATCCACGCCCACGCCTCCCGCCGCAGCCGGTCCTCCTCGGCGGCCTTGCGGTTGTACGCCTGGGTCAGCACGACATTGCTCAGGGACTCCTCGACCACGGAGGTGATGGCGCCGTCGGCGACCCGCTCCTCCCGGGCGACCGACTTGATGCGGCCGGAGAAGCGCCGGGCGGCCAGCCAGAACAGCGGCGCGAGGACGAAGGTGGCCAGCGCCAGGTCCCAGCGCAGGGTGAAGGCGGCGATGGAGAAGAAGACGGTGCTGAAGATCGCCGAGACGGTGCCCACCACCCCGGACACCACCATCTGCTCGATGGCGTCGATGTCCCCGGTCAGCCGCTCCAGCAGATCGCCCTGGCGGTGGCGGGAGAAGAAGTGCGGCGGCAGGTCCTGGACGTGCCCGAAGACCCGGGCCCGCAGCCGCATCACGAAGCGCTCGGCGGTCCAGACGGCGAGCGAGTTACCGGCGTAGCCGACGCCCGCGCCGAGGACGGCGACCGCGAGCCACTGCGCCGCGGGGCTCCAGAACGCGCTGAGCGAGCCCTGCCGCAGGGCGTTGTCGGTGAGGTCGGAGAAGAGCAGGATCGCGGCGGTCTCGGCGAGCGCCGCGGCGATGACACAGACGCAGATCAGCACGATCCAGCGCCGGTCGCCCCTGGTGAGCGGCCAGAACCGGCGGAACGCCACCCGCGCCGGAAGCTGCGGAGCGGCCTGCTCCGCCTCCTCGCCGTCCTCCAGGGCGGGAATGTACGCGTACTCCTCGGGCAGCGGCTGCACCGCCCGCTGGTGACGGCCGTACGGGCGGGGCCGCCCGGGGCGCCGGTGCCGACCGCGGCCGGTGGCGGGATCGGCCACGACCATGCGCAGCTGCATGGTCGCCTGGTCGTCGTACGCGGGTGAGGGCGGGGGCGGTGGTGTGGTCACTGGGTCTCCCGGGTCCGGAAACGGCCGAGGCGGGCCCGCGGCGCGATTGCCGCGGGCCCGCCTTTCAGGGGGTGGGTCAGCCACCAATGGGGCGACGGGGCTGACGCTTCTGCGGCGCCTTCGGGGCCGGCTTCGGGTGCTTCTTCTTCGCCGGCTCGGGCTTGCGGGCGGGCTTGACCGGGGCGATCTTCTTGAAGCTCATGATGTTTACCTCTCGCGAATGTCGGCGATTCTTTTTCTTTTGTCTGGGCCGTTCGGTTGGGCCGTTCGGCTTCGACACGGAAAACATTAGGAGGGCTATCCGTGAGGGAGTTCGGTCTCCGCTGTGTGTTTGCCCAGAGCCGTCTGACGGATTTCTCAGGCGGACGCGGGAACCGCCGCGCGCCCGTTCGCGTCCTGCGTGGGCGCGCGGGGCCGGGCATTCCCGGCATGACGAAGGGCCCAGCATGACGAAGGGCCGGGCATGACGAAGGGCCGGGCATGACGAAGGGGCCGGGCATGACGAAGGGGCCGGTGGCATATCGCCACCGGCCCCTTCGCCTACGCTATGCGGGAATTACGGCCGCTTTCCGAAGCCCATCTGGGTGCCGGTCAGGTCGGCCACGATCCCGTCCGGCTTCACGCCGATGTTCTGGATCTTGATGCCCTTGGCCTTTTCCGGCAGCTGGAAGGAGAGCGACAGCTTTTCCGACAGCTCCGGCAGCTTGTACTTGGTCAGCGCGGCGGCCACCGTCGGGTCGATGCCGAGCTTCTTGATCAGCTCGGGGTGCTCGTTCGTCACGTCGACGAGGTTGACCTTCGTCAGCGACGGTACGAACTTCGGCGACCCGGTGATCTTGTCCAGCTGCCGGTCGTCCTGGCGCGCCCGCCCGGCCGGTTCGGGAGCGATCCCCAGTCGCTCCGCCACCGACGGCACCGACAGCAGCGCCCTCGCCTTCGCCGTGTCGTCGCTGATCTGCTTGGCCGCCTTGGGGTGCAGTCGCAGCCCGGCGTTCTTGCCCGGCCGGTAGGTGGCGATCCCGGGGATCTCCAGCCGCATGCCGGTCACCTCGGTGGAGATCCCCCGGTCTCCCTGGCGCTGTATGTGGGCCATCGCGTGCAGCGACACATCCTGCCCGGCGACCGGCAGCTTGCCGTCCGCGCGCACCGAGTTGGGGCCGAACGCCCGGAACCGCACCTGAGAGGCCCCCAGCTCCCGGTCCAGGTCCTCGAAGGCCAGCAGGACGTCGCCCTTCATGCGCTCCACCACGGCGCCCTTGATGGAGGTGGGCAGATCGGCGTTCAGCCGGATGCCCTGGGCCTGGACGTTCACCTTGGCGAGGGAGACGCGGTCGGCCGCCACATCGGGCACCGCCACGTCGACCCCCTCCAGCTTCTTGTCCATCACCTGGGTGAGGAACGGGAAGCCGTGGATGGTCACGTTGGGCGCCGTGGCCAGCTTGAGCTTCTTCTGCAGCGCGGCCTCAGCCTTGCGCTCCACGTACATCACGGCGCACCGGTCGGCCAGCACCGCCAGGGCCGCGAGCACCAGCACGCCGATGACCAACTTCGCGGTGAGCGGCACCGCTTTGAAGCGCCCGCGCCCGCGGCGGCGGCCGCGCCGGGAGCGGCCGTGGTCGGGCGGTGACCACGGCTCGCCACCGTCTCCGCTCGCGCCGTCCTTGCCGGTGGCGCCGGCGCCACCGAGGTCGGCGGTGTCGTCGTCATCCGGCTTCAGCCCGAGGCCGAGCGGGTCCTCCGGGTCGTACGGATCGGCCAGCTCGGCGAGTTCCTCGTACGGGTTGCTGTACGAGTTGCCCTCCTGCTGCTGCGCGTCGCGGGGTGGGCCGCTGTCTCGGTCGCTGTGAGGATTGTGGGGACGAGGTGAAGATATGCGTGTGGGGGATCGCATCACCCAATACCACCACGCCACACTGCTCCGCCCGCAAGTCCTAGCGGCGATACGTGGCGAACGGCACGCTCACGCGGCTCCGCCGCCGTGCCGTCCGCCCGCCGTCCGCGCGGCTCCGCTCACCGGCCGCCGCGTGAAACCGCCCTCGCTTCTGTGACGGTGACGGACCGTCCGTTCATCTCCTGTCCATCCAGCTGGGCCATGGCCTTCTCGGCGTCCATGTCCGCCATTTCCACGAACCCGAACCCCCGCGAGCGCCCGGTGTCCCGGTCGGTGATGACGGTCGCGTCCATCACCGACCCGAACTGCCCGAACAGCTTCTCCAGGTCTTCCCGCGTGGTCTGGTAACTGAGATTGCCTACATGCAGCCGCTTCGACATGACCCGCTCTCCCTGCCTGCTCCGGGACGCCGTCAAGGTGGCGCCAATCGGGTCAATCGTTGCAGTGAGGAGGAAAACGGGCCATCGTGATGCGGCCGAACCGGTGACCCGGTGGCTCCCACCGCCAGGTCCCGGCCGGGGCTCAGTGCAGTTTCTGGAGCTGGTCGGCGGCGAAGGGGACGAGCGCGTCGGTGTCCCCGTCGAGGACCTTCCGGGCCCACTCCGGGTCGCCGATCAGGGCGCGGCCGATCGCGATGAGGTCGAACTCGTCCCGCTCCAGCCGGTCCAGCAGCTTCTCGATGCCCGCCACCCCGGTCCGGGTCCCGCCCTGGAACGACGACATGTCGAACTGCTTGTCCAGGCCGACGGAGCCGACGCTGATGGTGGCCTTGCCGGTGAGCTTCTTGGTCCAGCCCGCGAGGTTCAGGTCCGAGCCCTCGAACTCCGGCTCCCAGTACCGGCGGGTGGAGGAGTGGAAGGCGTCCACCCCGGCCTCCGCGAGCGGGGCGAGGATCGCCTCCAGCTCCTGCGGGGTCCGGGCGAGCCGCGCGTCGTAGTTGTTGGCCTTCCACTGCGAGGTGCGGAAGACGATCGGGAAGTCCGGGGAGACGGCCTTCCGGCAGGCGGCCACGATCTCGGCGGCGAATCGGGTACGGGCGACCGGGTCGCCGCCGTAGCCGTCGGTGCGGCGGTTGGTGTGCTCCCACAGGAACTGGTCGATCAGATAGCCATGGGCGCCGTGCAGTTCGACCCCGTCGAAGCCGGTGCGCTCCGCGTCCGCCGCGGCCTCGGCGAAGGCGGCGACCGTCGCGTCCAGGTCGTCCTGGGTCATCGCCCGGCCCTTGGGGGTGCCGTCCAGCGCGAGGCCCGACGGGCTGTGCACGGGGGCGTCCGGGACCGGGCCCGCGCCCTCGTCGCGCACCGCCCCGACGTGCCAGATCTGCGGCATGATGCGGCCGCCCGCGCGGTGCACCTCCGCCACCACGTTCTTCCAGCCCGCCAGGGCGTCTTCCCCGTGGAACCGCGGCACCCGGTCGCTCTCGCCCGCCGAGGGGTGGCCGATGTACGTTCCCTCGGTGATGATCAGCCCGACCCCACCGGCCGCCCGGCGCGCGTAGTACCGCGCCACATCGTCACCGGGGACGCCGCCCGGCGAGAACTGGCGCGTCATCGGCGCCATGGCGATCCGGTTCGGCACGGTGAGCCCGCCCAGGGTGAACGGGCGGGACAGTATCTGGGTCGCGCGATCGGCGGCAGCGCTGCTGGCAGGCACGTGGATGCTCCTCGTAGCAGGACGACGTTACTCGGAGCTAAGCTAAAACCTGACGTTGACGTCAGAGGCAAATATCGCGCGAAGACACGGAAGGCAGGGGGAGGCGCGGATGCGCATCGGTGAACTGGCCGCCAGGGCAGGGGTGAGCGTACGGGCACTGCGCTACTACGAGGAGCAGCACCTGCTGAACCCCGAGCGCAGCGCCAGCGGTCAGCGGCACTACCACGAGAGCGCGGCCGACCGCGTCCATCTGATCCAGCAGCTGTTCGCCGCGGGGCTGTCGAGCCGGACCATCGTGCAGCTGATGCCGTGCGTCGACACCGGTGAGGCGACCCCGGCGATGCTGGAGCTGCTGCTGGCCGAGCGCGACCGCATCGACCGTCAGATCGGTGAGCTGGCCGACGCCCGCGACCGGCTCGACACCGTCATCACCTCCACGAAGGTCCGCTCCTGCTCGCACGGGCAGCCGCACCTCATAGGGGCAGCGGCCGGTCCACCACGACATCCTTCATGACGAGGGTGGAGCTGAGGCGCTGCACGCCGGGGAGCGTGGCGAGGCGGTCGTCGTACAGCTCCTGAAAGGCGGGCAGGTCGCGGGTGACGACGCGCAGAAGGTAGTCGGGGTCGCCGAACAGCCGCTGCGCCTGCAGGACGTTGGGGATGGCGGCGACGGCCTCTTCGAAGGCGGCGACGGTGTCGCGGGACGCGTCGTGCATCGTGATGAAGACCAGGGCGTCGAAGGTGAGCCCGAGGGTGTGGGCGTCGAGGTGCGCGCGGTAGCCGCTGATCGCACCGGAGCGCTCCAGCGCGCGCAGCCGCCGGTGGCAGGGCGAGAGGCTGAGGCGTACGCGCTCGGCGAGTTCGGTAACGGTGAGCCGCCCGTCTTTCTGCAACTCGGCAAGGATTTTCCGGTCTACGTCGTCCATGAGGAAGATTCTCCCTCACCTTTAGGGTGGTCTGGTCAACACCTGCCCAGGAGGGACCCGTTGGACAGCTACTTCGAGCGCACCGCCGAGCACCGCTACAAGCCCACCCAGCACGTAGGCGGCGCGTGGGCCTCCGACGAACAGCACTTCAGCCCGCTCGGCGGCCTCATCGTCCACGCCATCGACCGCCACCTGGCCGGGCGTCCGGACGTCTCCGGGATGGTCTTGAGCCGCGTCAGCTTCGACATCCTGGGGTGCCTCGCCCTCGACGAGTGCGAGATCCGGGTGGAGACCGTCCGGCCCGGCCGCACCATCGAACTCCTCGAAGCCACCGTGCGCATAGCGGACCGTCCGGTGGTCCGGGCCCGTGCCTGGCTGCTGACCGCCCTGGATACCGGCGCCGTCGCGGGCGGCGGCGCCGACCGCCTCACCCCGCCGGACGCGCTCGCGCCCTGGGACATGTCCACCGTGTGGCCCGGCGGGTTCATCGCCTCCCTGGACGTCCGGCCGCTCACCCCGCCGCGGCCGGGCCGCGCCACCGTCTGGACCTCCACCGATGTGGACCTCGTCGCGGGAGAGGTGGCGAGTCCGCTGGCGTCCCACGTCGCCCTGGTGGACACCGCCAACGGCATCGCCGTGCGCCAGTCTCCCGCCGCCTGGATGTTCCCCAACGTCGACCTGACGCTCCACTTCCACCGGCAGCCCGAAGGCCGCTGGACCGGGCTGGACACCACCGTCGTCTTCGGCCCCACCGGCCAGGGCATCACCAGCACCGTCCTGCACGACCTGGACTGCCCGGTCGGTCACGCCCAGCAGATCCTCACGGTCCGCCCGCAGCCGGGTGAAGCGCCTTGACCATCACCCGCTCCCCGGTCGCGTCGTCGGGACGCGTCTCGGTGAACCCGTTGCGCCGGTAGAGGGCGACGGCGGCCTCGTTGCCCGGCAGCACCCCGAGCGCGACGCCGACGGCGCGGCCGTCCCGGAGGGCGACGACGTGAAACGCGCCCGGCATCTCCAGACGCTTCGGTCAGGGCGGCGAGCCGCGCCTCCCGCCACAGCGGCCAGTCGTCCGCCGTGAGCACCGCAGGCTCACCCCTTCGTGGCGCGCAGGGAGTACATCAGCGGCACCCGGGGATGGCCCGCGGGGAAGCGGAACACAGGGTTCTGCGCAGGCCCGGTCCGCTCCAGCACCGGATAGCGCGGGAAGAGCGTGGTGTCGTGCTCGTGCAGGAACTCGATCCGCAGCCCCGCCTGGGCGAGGGCCGTCACCACGGCGCCCAGCGGGTGCTGCCACTGTACGGAGACGGTGTGGTCGAGCGGCGGCCCGTCGGTGTACGTGTGCGGCTCGTCCCACGTCGTGCCCTGATCGTCGAAGTAGTCCACCTCGACGCTCTTCCCGTCGTCCCCCAGCACCTCGGTCAGCGGATGGAACTCCGCCAGGTACAGCACCCCGCCCACCTCCAGCAGCCCGGCCACGACGCGCGCCCAGCGCGGGACATCGGGCAGCCAGCACAGCGCGCCGAGCCCGGTGTACACGACGTCGAACCGCTCACCGCCGAGCACCTCCGCCGCGTCGTAGACATCCGCCGCGACGAACCGCGCCCGGTCCTCGCCGAGCCCCAGGTCCACGGCCAGCCCGCGCGCGGTGCGGATGGCCGCCTCGGAGAAGTCCAGCCCGGTGACGTGCGCCGCCCCGCGGAGGGCCCAGGACAGCGTGTCCTGCCCCATGTGGCACTGGAGATGGACGAGCCGCCGACCGCTGACGTCCCCCAGCTCATCCACCTCGAAGCCGCGCAGCGTGCGGGCGCCGTCGCGGAACCCGGCCAGATCGTAGAAGTCGCTGTCGGCGTGGATCCGGACCCGGTCGTCCCAGTTCGCGCGGTTGCGCCGTAGCCAGTCGTCGTCCGTCATGGCCGGGACGCTAGTGCGTACGTCTCCCGGCCCTCATCCGGTTTTCAGGGGCCCGGCCGGTTCGGCGGGGACGCCCGCGCGGCGGCGGGGCAGCGGGAGCGGCTGGATCGCCACGCCGGGCAGCTCGTCCTCGCTGACGGCGTGGACGCCCCGGAGGGTGATGGTCTCCAGGTGGCGGAGTGAGCGCAGCGGGGCGAGGTCGACGGCGCGGGCGTCGGGCTTCTGGGCCTCGACGTGCAGATGACGGAGGCCGGGGAAGCACGCGGCCACCCAGGCCAGCGTCACATCGCGCCGGTACGAGGTGACGCTGAGCCGGGAGAGCTGGGGCAGCCGGTAGAAGGCGGGGCCGATTTCCCGGTCGATGTCCTTGACCCTGAGGTGGTCCAGGGAGGTGAGGTGCGCCAGGTTGTCGAAGTACCAGTAGTTCTGGCGGGAGGCGAGGTCCAGCGTGGTCAGCGCCAGGTCCGCCAGCGGTAGCAGGTCGTTGACGTGCGGGCATTTGGTCAGGGTGAGCACGCGCAGCCGGGTGAGGTGCCGGAGGCAGCCGAGGTCGGACAGCGTGACGTTGTCGTCGATCCGCAGGTGGGTGAGGGGGCCGGGGTCGAGGGTGGTGCGCAGCTCGTCCTCCGTGAAGTCGCCGCGCAGGAGCAGCAGCGGGCGGGGGCCGGTGTCCTGGAGCATGCGCAGGTGTTCCACGGATTCGGCGACGAAGTACAGACCGCCGGGAGTGAGGCGGGAGATCACCTCGGTGAAGTAGCGCTCGGTGTCGAAGCGCTGCCAGCCGGAGGCGAGTTGGGCGCGGACGGGGAGGGAGGGATGCGTGCAGAACCGGCGCAGATAGGGGATCGCGGCGTCCGTGCCGACGACTGACGCCGTGATCACGCAGGCTTCCGCCTCGGCGTCGGAGAGCCCTTCCGGCCCGGGGAGGAGCTGGAGCACGAGCGGGCCGACGTTGGCGAGGTCGCGGGCGGCGCTGGCGCTTCGGGGCGGGATGAGTTCGTCGGCGCGTCGCTTCACCTGGTCCCGTACGTGGGGGTCGAGGTCGGCCGCGTGCTCCAGGCAGGCCATCGCGAGGAGGTGGAGCCGGGCGCGTACGGCCGGGTGCGCGCTGCCGCGGTCCATGAGCTTGGTGAGCAGTTCGACGCGCTCGCGCGGGCGCGCGTGGGCGACCGACATGCGGAAGACGTCCTCCCACTGGGTGTCGTCGGCATGGCTGACCAGCAGCCCCACGTCCCACGCCTCCACGGCGGCCTTCGCGCCCAGGTAGTCCTGGAAGGTGCGGTGGACGAACTCCACGGTGCCCACCGAAGGCTCCCGGAGCAGGCCGCTGCGCAGGAGGAGGTGGTTCAGGATGCGCCGGGCGTTGCCGAGGGCCTGCGCGGCCGGGACGGACGGCAGGGCCTCGGCGACGATGGCCTCGGCCCGGTCGCGGTCGAGTTCGGCCTCGCCGTTGCGGATCAGGTAGTACGCCAGCCGCTGGAGAAGCTGGATCTGCGGTTCGTCGTCGAGCTGGATGTCGCCGGGCGCGTAGACATGGCGTTCGGTGTCGCGCCGGGTCAGCAGCATGGAGAGCGCCGCGTCGTAGAGGGCCTTGCGGCCGGGCGGCAGATAGCCCCGCCGGGCCCGGTGGAGGGCGCAGATGAGGCCGCACATCAGGGGGTTGGTGGCGAGGCGGCTGAGGTCCTGCTTGGTGCGGACGGCCGTGTGGAGGGCCGACTGGTACGCGCCGAGGGCGATGCGCTCGTCGTCCGTACGGCAGGCCTGGCGCGCCGCGTCGTGCCAGCGGTCGATGAAGGCGGTCATGTCATCGCGGCGCATGGGGGACAGCGCGAACTCGCTGAAGTCCTGGGCGGCCAGCCAGTCGTCGGCGACGGCGGAGGGGCGGGAGGTGACGAGCCACAGATTGCCGGGGTAGGCGATCAGCAGATCGGCCAGCCAGGCGCGGGTGCGCTCCCGGTCGCGTTCGGGGATCTCGTCGATGCCGTCGATCAGCAGCAGCCCGCGCCCGGCGGTGAGCACGCGGTCGGCCCAGCCGGGCGGCTGGGCGGCGTCCAGGGGGCTGTGGACGGAGGCGAGGAAGCGGGCCGGGGAGGGCAGGGCGTCCTGGCGGGCGATGGTGCGCAGCGGGAGGACGAAGGGGACGCGGCCGATCAGCTGCTCCAGCCCGCGCGGCGGTTCCTGCCGGGCGGCGGAGACCGCGAGCCACTGGACGAGGGTGGTCTTGCCGGAGCCCGCGACGCCGCGCAGCAGGACGCGCTCGTGGCCGGAGAGCGCCCGGTCGGCGGGGAGGGCGGTGAGCGGGGCTCCGTCGAGGCCGAGGGGGCGCTCGTCGTCCTGGGAGACGGCCTCCAGGCTGAGGTACGCGGCGTCCAGCGGCCAGGTGGCCTCGGCGTGGCTGAGGTCGATGCCGACGATGGTCAGCGTGCCGTGCTTTTTGACCGTGTAATCGGCGTACCGGCGCTCGAACGCGGCGTCCTGCGCGGACTGGGACGGCAGCCGCTCGATCAGGATGTCGATCTTGGTGATCAGCTCGCTGAGCTGCCCGCTCTGCTCGACCAGGGTGCGGGCGACGAAGGTCGAGCGCTGGGTGAAGAAGTGCAGGATGTGCAGGCAGGCGGTGTCGAGGAGACCTCGGTAGAGCCGGGACGCGTTCAGCGAGAGGTGGGCGTCGGGAAGCTCGGCCTTGTAGTGGAGATCCTTGGCCAGCACCCGGTGACCGAACCGCACGGCCTGCACGTCGTCCATGGTCAGGTCGCCCAGTGAGTACAGCGACCTGGTCAGCGCGTCGGTCAGCGGCTCGGCCTCATCGGCGGGGACCGGCCGCTCGCCCGGACCCGCCCCCGCCAGGGCGCGTTCGACGAGTGTGGCGGCGAGCTTGCGCAGGTCCTTGTCGGTCAGCGTGCGCTTCTCGCCGCGGAAGGAGACGAGGGAGGAGATGCGGACCGGCCGGTCCACCAGCCCGGCGCCCGGCCCCTCCGGTACGAACAGCTTCTTGATGAGCGGCGCGACGGCGCTGGACGCGAGGCGCGCGCCGATGACTGCGGGATCCACGTCCCATTCCCCCCGGTAGCGGTGGCTCCTGGCCGGTCAGCATAGCGGCGGGGGAGGGACTTTGGTCCCGAAACGGACAATCGGAGGTCCCTGCGCAAGGGGCGGGGATCGTGCCGCACGGTGATATGCGGCACAGCGCCCCGGGGGCCTACTACGGGAATTAGGAATCGCGGCGATCCAGGGTAGATGGCCAGGTCAGAGGGGATGGAATTCCCTTCCGGAAAGAGCGCCATAGTCGCACGAACTACGGAAGCGCTTAGTAGCGGCGCATCTTGGCCATATCGCGCGAACGGGATACCAAGGGGCATCGTCTTCCTGCATTCCCGGAGGTAGTCCCCTATGGCCCCGCGCGCCACCACCCGTCGTTATCGCAATTCGCATTCGTCCCTCGCGCGGGCCCGCGCCGCCGTGATCGCCGTGGGCGTGGGCGCATCTCTCGCGCTCGGCGCCGGGGTGACGTTCGCCGCGGAGGCGACCGCCCCCAGTGGCCCGGCCCGGGCGGCCGAGGCCAAGAAGGCCGACACGTGGGAGACCCCGGTCGCCAAGTACGCGCTGGGCGCCGCCTTCGGCCTGGCGGGCAACCTGTGGTCGCACAACCACAGCGGCCAGGACTTCGTGGTGCCCTCCGGCACCCCGGTGCGCGCCGTGCACACCGGTGTCGTGGTGAAGGCGGGCCCGAACGGCGGCGGCGACGGTCCTGCGTACGGCAACGCCATCGTGATCAAGCACGACAACAGCACGTACTCGCAGTACGCGCACCTCTCGCGGATCGACGTGCGAATAGGCCAGAGCGTGACCACCGGCCAGCGGATCGGGCTGTCCGGCAACACCGGCAACACGACCGGGCCGCATCTGCACTTCGAGATCCGTACGACGCCCAACTACGGCACGGCGGTGGAGCCGCTGGCCTTCCTGCGGCAGCACGGCGTCAAGGTCTGACCGGCGTCACGATCTGACCGACGGGTCACGATTCGCCCAGGCGCTCCGCTGGCGCGTGCGCCTGGGTTAGAAGGTCGAGGGCGACTTCGAGGACGGCTTGCCGCTTCTCCTCGGGGTCGCCCTCGATCGTTTGCAGCGCGAAGGCCCCCGCGTGCATGCTGAAGAGCGCGGTCGTGCAGCGGACTTGCTCGGTCAGGCCCGCGTCGGGGTCGCGGATGAGGGCGGACATCGCGATCATGCGGTCCTTGAAGACCTGGCCGATGCTCAGCTCGCGCACCGTCGCCTGGTTCTCCTGCATGAAGCGCAGCAGCGGTTCGACATCGGCCAGAGCGGCGCTGTAGCGGCGCAGCAGCTCCCGCTTGGTCTCCAGGGTGCGCGGCTGCCGCTCGCCCCAGGCGATCAGCTCGTCGAGCGGCTTGCTCAGGTCCTGGAAGAGGCTGAGGACGATGTCTTCCTTGGTCTTGAAGTGGTAGTAGAGCGCCGCCTTGGTGACGTCGAGCTGTTCGGCGATCTCGCGCAGCGAGGTCTTCTCGTATCCGCGCTGGGCGAAGAGCTCCAGGGCCACGTCCTGGATGCGCTGACGGGTGTCGCCCCGGCGCGGTGTGCTGCCCAAGATGCTCTCCTGTGGGGGTGGGGGCCAGCCCTCTGAGCAGGCCGAACGTAACTTACTTGACGCCCGGCTAGTAGACGTCTTACCGTTCCCACTGTACTCAACTAGCCGGGCGGCAGGTAAGTGGCGCGTCACCGGAGCTCGTCGTAACCAGGGGGAGTGGAGATCATGTCCCAGAAAAAACCAGAAGGTGAAGCGCCCCCCGCTTCCCTGCCCACACAGGGCACGGCCCAAGCCACCCCGGGTAAAGAGGGTAAAGAGCCGAAGACCCGCAGCACCAGCGTGGTGATCTTGGCGCTCATGATCGCGATGCTGCTCGCGATGCTCGACAACATGATCGTCGGCACCGCGATGCCGACCATCGTCGGCGAGCTGGGCGGGCTCGACCACCTCTCCTGGGTGGTGACCGCGTACACCCTGGCGACCGCCGCCTCGACCCCCATCTGGGGCAAGCTCGGCGACATGTACGGCCGCAAGGGCGTCTTCCTCACCTCCATCGCCCTGTTCCTCGCCGGTTCGGCCCTCTCCGGCATGGCCCAGACGATGGGTCAGCTGATCGGCTTCCGGGCCATACAGGGCCTGGGCGCGGGCGGTCTGATGGTCGGTGTGATGGCGATCATCGGCGATCTGGTGCCGCCGCGGGAGCGCGGCCGGTACCAGGGCATCATGGCCGGTGTGATGGCCGTGGCCATGATCGGCGGCCCGCTGGTCGGCGGCACGATCACCGACCACCTCGGCTGGCGCTGGATCTTCTACATCAACATCCCGCTCGGCGCGGTCGCCCTGTTCGCGATCAGCGCGGTGCTCCACCTGCCCAAGAAGCGCTTCGAGGGACGGATCGACTACACCGGCGCGGCCCTGCTGACCGTGGGCATCACCGCGCTCGTGCTGCTCACCACCTGGGGCGGCAACGAGTACGCCTGGGACTCGGCCGAGATCATCGGGCTCGGGGTGCTCGGCGTCGTCGCGCTCGCCGCGTTCCTGTTCGTCGAGAAGCGGGTCGCCGAACCCGTACTGCCGCTGCACATCTTCCGGATCGGCAACTTCTCGCTGGTCACCGTCATCGGCTTCCTCACCGGTTTCGTGATGTTCGGCTCGATGACCTTCCTGCCGCTCTTCCAGCAGACCGTCCAGGGCGCCAGCGCGACCAACTCCGGCCTGCTGCTGCTCCCGATGCTGCTCGGCATGATGGCCGTCTCGCTGGTCGCGGGCCGGGTCACCACCCAGACCGGCAAGTACAAGGTCTTCCCGATCCTGGGCGGCTTCCTGATCACCGCGGGCATGTTCCTGCTGGCGCAGATGGACACCGAGACCACCCGCCTCACCTCCGGCATCTACATGACGGTGCTCGGCGCGGGCATGGGCTTCCTCATGCAGACGACCATGCTGATCGCGCAGAACAGCGTCGAGATGAAGGACATGGGCGTCGGCAGCTCCTCCGCCACCCTCTTCCGCACCCTGGGCGGCTCCTTCGGCGTCGCGATCCTCGGTGCTCTGTTCACCAACCAGGTGGGGCAGACCATGGCCGAGCGCGGCGGCGCGAAGGCCGCGGCCGCCACCTCCGGCAGCGCCCAGCTCGACCCGGACAGCATCCAGAAGCTGCCCCCGCCCATCAAGGACGCCTACATGCACGCCGTGGCCAGCGGCGCGCACCAGGTCTTCCTGTGGGGCGCGGTGATCAGCGTCGTCGGGTTCCTCGCGGCCTGGTTCATCAAGGAGGTCCCGCTGCGCACCTCCGCCGCCAAGTCCGAGGACGGCGACGGCGCTGAGGCCCCGGCCATGAAGCCGGTGGCCGAGCCCGTCTGACGGGTACGAGACGTACGCCAGCCGCCCGTCCCTCACCGAGGGGCGGGCGGCTCGCGTATGTCTTCAGCCCGGGACGGCTCAGTCCGGGACCGCTCAGTCCGGGACCTCGATGATGGGGAAGCTGCCGGTGTTGGTGGGCGCCGACTCCGGCAGCCAGAGCACCGCCACCGCGCCGTCCTCCCCCTCCGCCGCCGGATCGGCGTTACGGAACGTCAGCCGCGCGCCCAGCACCCGGGCCTGGCCCGCGGCGATGGTCAGGCCCAGCCCGTGGCCCTTGCCCGCCCGGTCCTTGCTGCCGGTACGGAACCGGCTCGGCCCGTCCTTCAGCAGCGCCTCCGGGAAGCCGGGCCCGTGGTCGCGGACCCGCAGCACCCGCCCCTCCACGGTGACCTCGAACGGCGGCTTGCCGTGCCGGGCGGCGTTGGCCAGCAGATTGCCGAGGATGCGCTCCAGCCGCCGCGGGTCGGTGGAGACGTGGGCGTCCCGGGACACCACCGTGACCACGGCGTCCGGGGACACCACCCGCACCCGGCGGGTGATGAACTCGGCGAGGTCGATCTCCTGGAGTTCGGCCCGCTCGGCGAAGCCGTCCAGCCGGGCCACCTCCAGTACGTCCTCGACCAGCGTGCGCATCGCCTGCGCCCGGTCCCGTACCAGCTCGGTGGGGCGGCCCGGGGGCAGCAGTTCGGCGGCGGTGAGCAGCCCGGTGACCGGGGTGCGCAGCTCGTGCGCGATGTCGGCGGTGACCCGGCGCTCGGCCTCCAGCCGCTCCTGCAGCGCCTCGGCCATGCCGTCGACGGCGCGCGCCAGGTCGTCGGTCTCGTCGCGCACCCGGCCGCCGATGGCGTCCCGTACCCGCACCTCGGAGTCGCCCTCGGCGAGTTTGCGGGCCGCGGTGGCGGCCTTGCGCAGCCGCCGCGAGAGCTGATCGCCTATGAGCACGCCGAGCGCGATCCCGCCCAGCACCACGGAGACCGAGCCGAGGATCAGCACCCGGTCCAGGTCGTCCAGGACGGCGAAGCGGTCCTGGAAGCGGGTGTGGACGGAGAGCACCTTGCCGTCGCGCAGCGGCACCGACGCCCACACCTCGGGGCTGCCGGTGCCGGAGTCCTCCAGATAGGTGGCGCGCTGCCCGCGCGCCGCGAACTTCCGCAGGTCCTCGGGGAGCCGCTGGTCGTCCAGCTTGGCGCCGAAGCCCAGCACCCGCGACTGCTCGTACCACTTCTGGGCGACCTTGACCCGCTCGTCCATCACCGTGCGGCTGTTGTCCAGCATCGAGACCCGGGCGGCGTTGTGGACGACCAGGCTCAGCGCGACGGCGACCAGCGCGCTCACCGCGGCGATGGCCAGGCTGACCTTCCAGCGCAGTCCGGAGCGGAGGG
The DNA here is from genome assembly GCF_055591805.1 of Streptomyces sp. NPDC041200. Classification (NCBI taxonomy): domain Bacteria; kingdom Bacillati; phylum Actinomycetota; class Actinomycetes; order Kitasatosporales; family Streptomycetaceae; genus Streptomyces; species Streptomyces sp. NPDC041200. The sequence goes on from NZ_JBVIZF010000027.1 coordinate 67,987, forward strand.
CGAGTCTCACCATGGTCTGGCTTCAGCCCCTGAGCTTGTAGCCGAAGCCGCGGACCGTCTCGATGCGGTCCTGGCCTATCTTGCCGCGCAGCCGCTGGACGTGGACGTCGACGACCCGGGTGTCCCCGCCCCAGCCGTACTCCCACACCCGCTCCAGCAGACGGTCGCGGGAGAGCACGGTGCCGGGCGCGGTCGAGAACTCCAGCAGCAGCCGCATCTCGGTCGGCGTCAGCGCGACCTGCTCACCGCCCTTGCGGACCTCCATGCCCTCCGGGTCCACCTCCAGGTCGCCGAAGCGCAGCACCCCGCCCCCGGCCTCCTCGGGGCCCGGCTGCTCGCCGCCGCGGCCGCCGGGGCCGCTGGCGTGGCCGAAACGGCGCAGTACGGCCCGGATGCGGGCGACCAGCACGGCGCCGTCGAAGGGCTTGGTGACGTAGTCGTCCGCCCCGGCCTCCAGGCCCAGCACCACGTCGATCGAGTCGGCGCGGGCCGACAGCATGATCACGGGCACGGTGGACTCGTCGCGGATCCGGCGGCACAGGCTGACCCCGTCCAGGCCCGGCACCATCACATCCAGCAGGGCGATGTCCGGCCGGGAGGCACGGAACCGCTCCAGCCCGGTCAGTCCGTCGGGCGCGGCGGTCACCAGGAAGCCGTCGCGCTCCAGGGCGAGCTGGGTGGCCTCGCGGATGACGTCGTCGTCCTCGACGAAGAGCACATGGGTTTCGGCCACAGCCTCGGTTCAGCCTTCCGTTCCGTCGTCCTCGCCGCTGTCCTTCACGGCGGCGCTGGGAGCGGGGTCCTCCGTGGGGCCGTTCTTGCTGTAGTCGGTGTGCTTGTGCCGGATCACGGTGAACGCCTCCCTGCCTGCCGCCCAACGGTAGGTGATCACATCTTCGCGTGAAGGGCAGCAGACGGTGTCCCCCGAGGCGTACGAGAGCTTGGTGACGCTCAGATCGCCCTTGACGACGTCGGCGTAGACCGGCGGCTGCTCGTCGCGGAAGACGTTCTCGTACCGAGGCCCCACCTTGCGGTACACATACGAGCCGATGCCGAAGCCGTCGTCGCAGCTCGTGACGTTGATGACGAGATCGGACGCGGCGGATCCGGTCAGCTCCCCCCGGGCCACCTCCACCGGGTAGCCCTTGACCGGCTTCCCCTTCCCGGCCGCCGCCGTACACGGCTGGAGGTGCGACTTCAGGTCCTGGCCGACCTTCGGGTCCTCTTTGATCAGTCGCACCGCGTCGGCCTTCCGCACGGCCGGCGGCTTGGTCGTCCCGCCGCCCGCGTACGAGCCGTGGTCCTGCACGGAGGGCGAGGTCCACTGGGTGCGTGCCGGGCCCTCCGTCCGCACGCCCTGGCTGCCGGAACCGCATCCGGCCAGCATCCAGCCCCCCGCGGCCGCGAGGCCCACGACCGCGCCGCCGGAGATGATGGCAGACCTGCGGGTCATGCCGGTCCTGCTGGTCCTGTCAGGAGAGGCCCTGATCAGGCCGCGCACCGTTCCTGCCCCCGCTCCTGGCGGTCACGCCGGACCTGGTTCCGGACCCGGAGCGGCTTCGCGGCGGGCTCGCCCGCCCGCTCGCGGCCGAGCGCGCGGGCATCCAGCTCGCGGCTCTCCAGCTCCTGCCGCAGCCGGGCGAGCGCCCGGTGCAGCGTGCTCTTGACCGTGCCGGTCGACATACCGAGCGCCTCCGCCGTCTCCTCCGTCGTCATCTGCTCCCAGTGTCGCAGCACCACGACACTGCGCTGCTTGGGAGCCAGCACCCCGAGGATGTCGATGAGCAGGGCCCGGTCGGCGTGCTGCTCGGTGCCGTCGTCGACGCTGGACTCCGGCAGCTGCTCGGTGGGCACCTCGTCCAGCTTGCGGGCGCGCCACCACTCGGTCCGGGTGTTGATCATGACGCGGCGGAGATACGCGTCGGCGAGGGACTTGTCGGCTATCCCGTCCCAGCGGCCGTAGGTGCGCACGAGCGCGGTCTGCAGGAGGTCCTGTGCCTCGATCGGGTCCGGAACCAGCCGGCGGGCGCTGCGCAGCAGCGCGTCCTGCCGGTTGCGCACGTACTCCTCGAAGTCCAGAACCTTGCCGCTGCTGCCGGTCATCACGCAGCCCTCCATCCCGCTGTCTTCCCCACGTTGGATGCCGGTCGTTCGCCCGGCACGGGAAGGACGCTACGGAGGAGCTGTTGCGGCGCCATGTGCGTCAGCACCTCGGGATACGCACAGCTGTCCATAGGTTGTGTAACAGCGGAACCCGGCCCGACGCAGTGTCAGAACCGGGTCCTGGCAGTGTCACAGCCCTGTCACAGACTCCCTGGTGAGGCCGTGAAATCGAGGGGTGGCAAGGGACGCCGGATCACGTCAGCGGCAGCCGGTAGAGGCCGCCCGCGAGCGGTTCGACGAGACCGTCGGAGACCAGCCCGTCGAGCGCCCGGGCCCGCTGCACCGGCTCGTTCCACACCTGGTCCAGCGCCGCCTGCGGCACCGGCGCGACCGCCTCCCGCAACACCGCCAGCAGCTTGCCGCGCACCTGACGGTCCGTCCCGGCGTACGTCTGGCCGCGCCGCGGGGGGCCGTCGTGCTCCGGCGAACCGGCCCCGCGCCAGGCGCAGGACGCGGAGATGGGGCAGCGGGCGCAGTCGGGGGTGCGGGCCGTGCAGACCAGCGCGCCCAGCTCCATGGTGGCCGCTGCCCAGCGCGACGCCGTCCGCTCGTCGTCCGGCAGCAGGGCGCGGGCGAGCTTGCGCTCGGCGGCGGTGGTGGCGTTCGGCGGGTACTGGACGCCGCCGACCGCCCGCGCGAACACCCGGCGCACATTGGTGTCCAGCACCGGGTGGCGCTGTCCGTACGCGAACGAGGCCACGGCCGCCGCCGTGTACTCGCCGACCCCGGGCAGCGCGAGCAGCTGCGCGTGCTCCTCCGGTACGTCGCCGCCGTGCCGCTCCCTTATCGCCGCCGCCGCGCCGTGCAGCCGCAGCGCCCGGCGCGGATAGCCGAGGCGGCCCCAGGCGCGGACCGCCTCACCGGGCGGCTCGGCGGCCAGGTCGGCGGGGCGCGGCCAGCGGGCGAGCCACTGCTCGTACACCGGCAGCACGCGGCTCACCGGTGTCTGCTGGAGCATGAACTCGCTCACCATCACACCCCACGCTCCGGCCTCCGGGCGGCGCCAGGGGAGGTCGCGGGCATGGGCGTCGAACCAGTCGATGACGGGCCGGTGGAGCTCGGCACCGTCGGGGGTCGGGGTTGCGGCGGCCGGGGCGGCGGAAATGGCAGTCATCACATCCGATCCTGACACGACGGAACGCCCGATGGGGTCCGGAGGCGCGGGCGTTCGGGTCGAGCCGGGGCAGATCCGTGCGAAACGGTGCAATTCAGGTGAGGTTGCGCGGCGGATGGCCGGGTACGGGCCGGGCTGTTGTCGCCCGGGTGGCCGATCCGGTCGGATGATGAGAAAAGTAGGGAGTCCGGCGGCGGTTATTGGCGGGTGCGGGGCCTGATCTCCCATAGAGTTTCCACGTGGGATCTCTGCGCAATCCGATCGGGCCGCTTCCCTCCTCCATCTACTGGCGGCGGAGGGCTGTTGCGCTGGCCCTGCTCGCCCTCATCGCGCTGCTCGTCATCTGGGCCTTCGGCTGGGGTGGTTCGGGCGGCGGCGGAAGCGACGAGGGCAAGGGACCGGGCGGCGGCGGCCCCGCACGCACGATTACCCCCGGGCCGACCACCTCCGGGCCGGTGAACAGCGAACGGCCGGGCGGGCGCGACGAGTCGGACACCGGCGGCACGGGCCCCGGTTCGGGCTCCGGATCCGGGTCCGGCTCCGGTGACACCGGCGGCTCGGGCGCGGGCGGCGACGGCACCTCGGGCGGCACGGGCGGCGGCGGGGCCACCGGCGGCACCGGCGACGGTCTCGGCGACGGGGACGGCCAGGGGCTGCCCGTGGGGTCGAGCCTGCCGGAGTGCAAGCGCGGCGATGTCGAGCTGACGGTGCGCAGCGTCAAGGACGCGAAGGTGAAGAACACCTACGAGGCGGATGAGAAGCCGACGTTCGAAATCACCGTGAAGAACTCCTCGAACAGCTCCTGCGCGGTGGACTTCGGCCGGTCGGCCGCCTCCCTGACCATCACGGACGCGGACAACGAGCACGTCTGGGCCTCGGACGACTGCCCCGAGGGCACCGCCACCGCCCTGATCGAGGTGCCCGCCTCCGGCGAGACCAAGCGCACCGTGGAATGGGACCGCGAGCGCACCGCCGCCCACTGCGCGACGCCGAAGGGCGGCAAGGCCGCGGGCCCCGGCACCTACCTGGTCGAGGCGGAGCTGGACGGCCTGGGCGCGGCCAAGGTGTCGTTCGTCCTCGCCAAGGATTAGCGGCTGACAACAGAGGGGGCCGGATCCGATACGGATCCGGCCCCCTCTGTTGTGTCGCTACACGTACCGCTCCAGGATCGACGACTCCGCCAGCCGCGACAGGCCCTCGCGGACCGAGCGGGCCCGGGCCTCGCCCACGCCGTCGACCATCTGCAGATCGTCCACGCTCGCGGCCAGCAGCTTCTGCAGCCCGCCGAAGTGCTCCACCAGCCGCTCGATGATCGCCCCCGGCAGCCTCGGCACCTTGGCCAGCAGCCGGAAGCCGCGCGGGGAGACCGCCGAGTCCAGGGTCTCGGGGGAGCCCGTATACCCCAGGGCGCGGGCCACGATGGGGAGTTCGAGCAGCTCGGTGTGGGTGAGCCGGTCCAGCTCGGCGAGCGCGTCGGCCACGGTGCGGGTGCGCTTGGCGGTCGGCTCGGGCACGTAGTCCCGTACGACCAGCTCCCGCTCCGGCTCGACGCCCGCGATCAGCTCGTCCAGCTGGAGCGAGAGCAGACGGCCGTCCGTGCCCAGCTCCACCACGTACTCGGCGATCTCGGTGGCGATGCGCCGGACCATCTCCAGCCGCTGCGCCACCGCGCTGACGTCCCGGACGGTGACCAGGTCCTCGATCTCCAGCGCGGAGAGGGTGCCCGCGACCTCGTCCAGCCGGAGCTTGTACCGCTCCAGGGTGGCCAGCGCCTGGTTGGCGCGGGAGAGGATGGCGGCGGAATCCTCCAGGACCCGCCGCAGCCCGTCCACGTACAGCGCGATCAGCCGCATGGACTGGCTGACGGACACGACCGGGAACCCGGTCTGGATGGAGACGCGCTGTGCGGTGCGGTGCCGGGTGCCGGTCTCCTCGGTGGCGATCGCCGCGTCCGGGACGAGCTGCACCCCCGCCCGCACGATCTTGCTGATGTCCTTGTCGAGTACCAGCGCGCCGTCCAGCTTGCACAGTTCGCGCAGCCGGGTGGCGGTGAACTCGACGTCGATGATGAAGCCGCCGGTACACAGCGACTCCACGGTCTTGTCGGTGCCGAGCACGATGAGCCCGCCCGTGTTTCCACGGAGGATTCGCTCAAGGCCGTCACGCAGGGCCGTACCCGGCGCGACGGCGCTCAGAGTGGCACGCATCAGACTGTCGGCTTTGCCGGGATTCGATGCCCGGTCGCCTGCTGCCACTGCACTCCTCCGTCACAAGGTCTGAATCGGTGCCGCGAGTCGCCCTTCCGCGCCGCTGACGAGGCCGCGTACGGGCGAGACCAGGGCAAAGTCTACCGGCGGTCCCCGGCCTCCCGTGGGGTCTCCCGGCGTACGCCCGTGGGCGGGAGGTGGAGCGCGGCTTCCCCGGCGGTCCGGATCGCCCCGCTCACCACCGCGAACGCCCCCTCGCTCACCCCTGCTCGGGGGCGTCCGCCCGCGCGCGGCCCGCGCGCTCGCGCCGGGGCAGAACGCGCAGTGCGTCCCCTATGTCCGCCACCTCCAGCACCCGCATGCCGTCGGGGACGCGGCCCGGATCGGTGGGCACCAGGGCGTGGGTGAAGCCCAGCCGGGCGGCCTCGGACAGCCGCCGCTGCACCCCCGTGACCCGCCGGACCTCGCCCGCGAGCCCCACCTCGCCGATCGCCACCAGATTCTTGGGCAGCGGGGTGTCGCTCGCGGCGCTCGCCAGCGCGAGGGCCACCGCGAGGTCCGCCGCGGGCTCGGACAGCTTCACCCCGCCCACCGTGGCGCTGTAGATGTCGCGCTTGCCGAGCGCGCTGATCCGGCCGCGCTGCTCCAGGACGGCCAGCATCATCGAGACGCGGGAGGTCTCCAGGCCGGAGGTGGTGCGACGGGGGGAGGGGATCTGCGAGTCGACGGTGAGCGCCTGCACCTCGGCCACCAGCGGGCGGCGGCCCTCCAGGGTGACGGTCAGACAGGTGCCGGGCACCGGCTCGGCCCGCCGGGTGAGGAACAGCCCGGACGGGTCGGCGAGGCCGGTGATGCCCTCGTCGTGCAGCTCGAAGCAGCCCACCTCGTCCGTCGCCCCGTAACGGTTCTTGACGCCGCGGACCAGCCGCAGCCGGGCGTGCCGGTCGCCCTCGAAGTGCAGCACCACGTCGACCAGGTGCTCCAGCAGCCGGGGGCCCGCGATCGCCCCGTCCTTCGTCACATGGCCGACCAGCAGCGTGGACATGCCGCGCTCCTTGGACGCCCGGATCAGCGCCCCGGCCACCTCGCGCACCTGGGCCATGCCGCCGGGCGCGCCGTCGATCTCGGGCGAGGCGACGGTCTGCACGGAGTCCAGGACCAGCAGCGACGGCTTGACCGAGTCGAGATGGCCGAGCACGGCGGACAGATCGGTCTCGGCCGTGAGGTAGAGATGCTCGCTCAGCGCCCCGATGCGATCGGCGCGCAGCCGGACCTGACCGGCCGACTCCTCCGCGGTCACATACAGCGTGCGGTGGTCGTCGCTGGCCGCCTTGGCCGCGACGTCCAGCAGCAGCGTCGACTTGCCGACGCCGGGCTCCCCGGCCAGCAGCACCACGGCGCCGGGAACCAGGCCGCCGCCGAGCACCCGGTCCAGCTCGTCCACACCGGTGGAACGGGCGGTGGCCTGGCGGCCGTCGACCTGGCCGATGGGCAGGGCGGCCGAGGTGACCCGGCCGGGCGCGGTGGTCCGCACGGCGGGCGCGCCGAACTCCTCGACCGTGCCCCAGGCCTGGCACTCCGGGCAGCGGCCGAGCCACTTGGCGGTGGTCCAGCCGCACTCGGTGCAGCGATAGGAGGGCCGGTCCTTGGCGGATGAACGGGAGGAGCTACGGGCAGCCATGACGCCAACGCTAGCGCCGGCCACCGACAGCGGGTCGCGCAGGCTGCTTGTGGGCTCATAGCAGTTCCGGCGCGCGGAAGAGGGACACCTGTCCCCTTATGAGGGAGATGGTCACCCGTAAGGGTTAAAACTGCCGAAGTAAGGCGAGCAAGTCTGCATCATCCGCCTACGGTCGCCGGGTGATGAGCAGCAGGTCCGAGCACTCGACACACGCCACCGGCGCACACCGGGCGCAGCGCCGCGCGCCCCGCGTCGCCACCACGCGCCCCCAGCGGCCTCCCGCGCGCTACGAGCCGTATCTGGACGGTCTGTTCACCTACTGCCTGTCGGTCCTGTGCGAGCACGACGCCGCGGCCGTCACGCTCGGCGATGTGCTGGCCGTCGCCGAGCGGCGGCTCGGCCGGGGGCGCGGGCGCGGTCGCGCGGAGGCCGAGGAGGAGCCGAGCCGTCCGTGGCTCTACGCGGTCGCCCGCTGGGCCTGTCTGCGCAAGCTCGCCGAGCTGCGGGAGCGGCGGGAGCCGCGGGGGTCGTGGGAGCCGACGGGCGGGCGGGGCGGTCCGGACACCGCGCTGCCCGAGCCCGTCGCCGACCGGCGCCGCCGCGAACTCGCCGCGCTCGCCTGGCCCGAGGCCGCCGGGACCACCGCCGCCCAGCGCGAGGCGCTCGAACTCCACGTCCGCCACCAGCTCGGCCCCGCCGAGGTCGCCGCCGCGCTCGGCAAGGACGCCGACGAGACCCGCGCCCTGCTCTCCAGCGCCGCCTGCGAGGTCGAGCGGACCCGCGCCGCGCTCGCCGTCGTGGAGCTGGGCCACTGCCCCGTCGTCGCCCGGCTCGCGGGCGACACCCAGGTACTGCTCTCCGCCGCGCTCCGCCGTGAGCTGGTGCGCCATGTCGACGACTGCCGCGAATGCCGCCGGATGGCCGAGCGGGCCACGGCGGACGGCCCCTGGCCGGGCACGGCCGCCGCCCCCGCCGCGCTGCCGCTGGTGGAGGCGGACCGCTCCGCCGTGCACGCCGCGATGCTGTGCGCCTTGAGCGCACGCCCCGCGCGCGCCGCGGCCGGTCCGCGCTTCGACCGGCGCGGCTTCCCGCTGGACCCCCAGGACCGGGCCGCCCGTCGCAGCAGACTGCGCAGCCGCGCCCTCACCACGACCGTGGTCGCCACGGTCGTGGCCGCCCCGGTGCTCGCCCTGTGGGCCGCCTACCGGGGCGCGCCGCTCGCCGGGGACGAGCACGACACGGACGCGGTGGCCGCCGCAGCGGACGGCTCGGACGAGGCCCCGGCCGGTGAGCAGGATCGGTCCGCCAAGCGTGCGTACGAGCGGGCGGGCAGCGCGCAGGACCGTTCCGGCGCGGCCCGGCTGGGCAGCCGGGCCGGTGCGTCGGGGCCCGATGTGACGGTCGAGGTCATCGGCGTGGACGGCAAACCCGAGCGGCACGGCAAGGGCACCGGGCGCTCCCGGGGTGACGCCCGCCCCGATCCCGGCGGCCGCGGCGGCTCCGCCCCGCCCCGCCCCGCCCCCGGGCCCGGGCGGCTCACCGTGGAGGCCCAGCCGAGCGGCGATGTGACGGTCATCACCCTGTCCGCCTCGGGGGGCGCCCCGGTGCGCTGGTCGGCCTCGGCGTCGGGCGCGTCCTGGCTCCAGCTCAGCCGCACCGCCGGTGAGCTGCGGCCCGGCCAGACGGCGACGATCACGGTGTCGGTGGACCGCGACCGCGAGCCGCCGGGGCGGTGGCGGGCGCGGGTGACGGTGGCGCCGTCGGGGGCGATGGTGCTGATCGAGGGCCGGGGCCAACCCCCGGCGCCCACTCCGGCCCCCACGACATCCCCCGACCCCACCCGGCCGCCCTCCACCCCGCCCCCGTCGCCCACCGAAGCCCCCAAGGACTGACGAGCGGAAAAGTGGCGGGCCCTGCGGCCCGCCACGGTGAACACGGTGAAGGAGACCCGGGACGGAGGGAGCCCCAAGCCCCCTCAGGGAGTCGGGTCTGCCGGGTGGGGGGCTACCAGGGGGAGGGAGGCCGCCAGCCGGGCCTCGCACAGCTCCACCAGCCGGTCGTACCCCGCCTTCCCCATCAGCTCCGTCAGCTCCGGCCGATACGACACGTACACCGGATCCCCGGCGCCGTGCGCCGACACGGCCGAGGTGCACCACCAGTGCAGGTCGTGCCCGCCCGGTCCCCACCCCCGCCGGTCGTACTCACCGATCGTGATCTGCAGCACCTGCGTGTCGTCCGGCCGGTCGATCCACTCGTACGACCGCCGCACCGGCAGCTGCCAGCAGACGTCCGGCTTGGTCTCCAGCGGTTCACGCCCCTCCCGGAGCGCCAGGATGTGCAGCGAACAGCCCGCGCCACCCGCGAAACCGGGCCGGTTCTGGAAGATGCACGAGCCGTCGTAGCGGCGCGTCTGACGGTCGCCGTCCTCGTCCTCCTGCACCCACCCCCCGGCGTGTCCCTCGTCGTGGAACTGCCAGATCTCCGGGGTCAGCCGGGCCATGTGGCGGGCGACCCGCTCCTCGTCCTCCTCGTCCGAGAAGTGCGCGCCCAGCGTGCAGCAGCCGTCGTCCGCGCGCCCGGCCTGGATGCCCTGGCAGCCCTGGCCGAAAATGCAGCTCCAGCGCGAGGTCAGCCAGGTCAGGTCGCAGCGGAAGACCTGCTCCTCGTCGGCGGGGTCGGGGAATTCGGCCCAGGCGCGGGCGAAGTCCAGGCCGACCTCGTCCGCGGGCGGCTCCGCCGGGGACGGGACCTGCTCCGGCTCCGGGGCGTTCTTCCGGCCTTTGTCCTGCTTCGCCTTTTTCGTCGTTGCCACGGTGCAAGGGTATGCCCCCGGCGTAAGCGCCCCGGGGACGGGATCCCGTGCATGGCCACACCGGCCGCACAGTAGCGTTCTGGCCATGAGACTCGGTGTCCTCGACGTGGGTTCGAATACGGTCCATCTGCTGGTGGTGGACGCGCACCAGGGCGCCCGCCCGCTGCCCGCCCACTCCCACAAGGCGGAACTGCGGCTGGCCGAACTCCTCGACGGCGACGGAGCCATCGGCTCCGAAGGCGTCGACCGCCTGATCGCGGTGGTCAATGAGGCGCTGGAGGCGGCCGAGGACAAGGGCGTCGAGGAGGTGCTGCCGTTCGCGACCTCCGCCGTCCGGGAGGCGGCCAACGCGGACAGCGTCCTCGCCCGGGTCGCCGAGGAGACCGGCGTACGGCTGCGCGTGCTCAGCGGCGAGGACGAGGCCCGGCTCACCTTCCTGGCCGCCCGCCGCTGGTGCGGCTGGTCGTCGGGGAGGCTGCTGCTCCTGGACATCGGCGGCGGCTCGCTGGAGATCGCGTACGGCCTCGACGAGGAGCCCGACGCGGCCGTCTCGCTGCCGCTGGGCGCGGGCCGGCTGACCGCCGGCTGGCTGCCCGGCGACCCGCCCGACGCGTCGGACATCCGCGCCCTGCGGCGGCACGTACGCACCGAGATCGCCCGCGTCGTCGGCGACTTCAGCCGCCACAGCACGCCGGACCAGGTGGTCGCCACCTCCAAGTCCTTCAAGCAGCTGGCCCGGATCGCGGGCGCCGCCCGCTCCGCCGAGGGCCCGTACGTGGAGCGCAGGCTCACCCGCGAGGCGCTGGAGGAGTGGGTGCCCCGGCTGGCCGCCATGCCGGCCGCGGAGCGCGCCGAACTGCCCGGGGTCTCCGAGGGGCGCGCCCCGCAGCTGCTGGCGGGGGCGCTGGTCGCCGAGGCCGCCATGGATCTGTTCGAGGTCGACGTGCTGGAGATCTGCCCGTGGGCGCTGCGCGAGGGCGTCATTCTGCGCCGCCTGGACCACCTGCCCACCTGAGGCGACCGGGCCTGCCTACCTGAGGTGACCGGCCCGCCCACCTGAGGTGACCGGCCCGCCCGCCTGAGGTGACCGGCCCGCCCGCCTGAGGCGACCGGGCCTGCCGACATGACGTGACCGGCCCGCCCGCGTGACGTGATCGGCAGTCGCGGTTTAGTCGCACAGAGCAGCGGCCGTACGCTGTCCCTCGTGACAGAGCCAGTGGTGCGCATCCCGGATGCGAAGGTCGCCCTGTCCACCGCCTCGGTCTATCCGGAGTCGACGGCGACGGCCTTCGAGATCGCCGCGCGGCTGGGCTACGACGGTGTCGAGGTCATGGTGTGGACCGATCCGGTCAGCCAGGACATCGAGTCGCTGCGCCGCCTCTCGGATTATCACGGGGTGCCGATCCTTGCCGTGCACGCGCCATGTCTGCTGATCACTCAGCGGGTGTGGTCCACCGACCCATGGGTCAAGCTGCAGCGGGCCAAGGCGGCGGCCGAGCGGCTGGGCGCGTCGACCGTCGTCGTCCACCCGCCGTTCAGATGGCAGCGTTCGTACGCCCGCGAGTTCGTCCGCGGAATCTGGCGGATGGCGGACGAGACCGACGTGCGATTCGCGGTGGAGAACATGTTCCCGTGGCGGTACCGCGACCGCGAGATGCTCGCGTACGCCCCGGACTGGGACGTCACCAAGGACGACTACCGGCACTTCACGATCGACCTCTCGCACACCGCGACCTCCCGGACGGACGCCCTGGACATGGTGGACCGGATGGGCGACCGGCTCGCCCATCTCCACCTCGCCGACGGCCAGGGCTCCAACAAGGACGAGCACCTGGTGCCGGGGCGCGGCTCCCAGCCCTGCGCCGAACTGCTGGAACGTCTCGCCAGGACCGGTTTCGACGGCCATGTGGTGGTCGAGGTGAACACCCGGCGGGCCATGTCCCAGGCCGAGCGCGAGGCCGATCTCGCGGAGGCGCTGGCCTTCACCCGGCTCCATCTGGCCTCCCCGACCCCGGCCTCCCGGGCGGGCCGGGCGGTGCGCCGGAAGTGACCCCCGCCACACCCCCGCCGCCCGCCGCCGGGCCCCGCCGCGGCCGCGGCCGCCCCGCCCGCGGCAGCGCGGCCGACGGCCCCGGAGCCCGCGACCGCATCCTGGCCGCGGCGCGCAACGAGTTCGCCGAGCGCGGCTACGACAAGGCCTCGATCCGCGGCATCGCCAAGGCCGCCGAGGTGGACCCGGCGCTGGTCCACCACTACTTCGGCACCAAGGACCAGGTCTTCGGCGCGGCGATCGAGCTGATCCTGGCGCCCGCCATGGGCGCCCCGGAGGCGGTGCACAGCGGCGGCCGGGAGGGCGCGGGCGAGCGGATGGCCCGCTACTTCTTCGCCACCTGGGAGAACCCGGTCACCCGGCTGCCCCTGCTGGCGGTGATGCGCTCCGCGCTCACGAACGAGGCGGCCGCCGCCGTCCTGCGCGGGATGATCGAGCGGCGGCTGCTGCTGCGGATGGCGCGCGACCTGGACGTACCGGACCCGAAGTTCCGGGCCCAGCTCGCGGCCGCCCAGATCATCGGGATCGCGATGCTGCGGTACGTGATCAAGATGGAGCCGGTGGCCTCCGCGACCGTCGAGGAGATCATCGCCATGGTGGGTCCGACGCTCCAGAGGTATCTCACCGAGAAGTAACGCGTGGTTCCGCACTGTGAGCCGCCCGTCTCTGGATCCGGACACCGCATCGGGATTCGCGCCCCACAGGCGTAGAGTCGGAAGACTCCGAAACCGATCCGCACGTCCGCTTCGCAGGACGCACTTACGAGGGAGCCGAGCACCGTGCCCGAGCTGAGGTCTCGCACCGTCACCCACGGCCGCAACATGGCGGGCGCGCGCGCCCTTATGCAGGCTTCCGGCGTAGCGCGCGAGGACTTCGGCAAGCCGATCGTCGCCGTGGCCAACAGCTTCACCGAGTTCGTGCCCGGCCACACCCACCTCCAGCCGGTCGGCCGGATCGTGAGCGAGGCGATCCACGAGGCGGGCGGCATTCCGCGCGAGTTCAACACCATCGCCGTCGACGACGGCATCGCGATGGGCCACGGCGGGATGCTCTACAGCCTCCCCTCCCGCGACCTGATCGCCGACTCCGTCGAGTACATGGTCGAGGCGCACTGCGCGGACGCGCTGATCTGCATCTCCAACTGCGACAAGATCACGCCCGGGATGCTGATGGCCGCGATGCGGCTCAACATCCCGACCGTCTTCGTCTCCGGCGGTCCCATGGAGTCCGGCCGCGCGACCCTCGTCGACGGCACGGTCCGCAAGCTCGACCTGATCACCGCGATCTCCGAGGCCGTCAACGACAAGGTCTCGGACGAGGACATCGCCCTCATCGAGGACAACGCCTGTCCGACCTGCGGCTCCTGCTCCGGCATGTTCACCGCCAACTCGATGAACTGCCTCACCGAGGCGATGGGCCTGGCCCTGCCGGGCAACGGCTCGGTGCTGGCGACCCACACCGCCCGCAAGGAGCTGTACGAGACGGCCGGGCGCACGGTCGTGGAGATCACCAAGCGCCACTACGAGCAGGACGACGAGACCGTCCTGCCGCGCGCCATCGGCTCCCGCGCCGCCTTCGAGAACGCCATGGCCCTCGACATCGCCATGGGCGGCTCCACCAACACGATCCTCCACCTGCTGGCCGCCGCCCAGGAGGCCGGTCTCGACTTCGACATGCAGGCCATCGACGAAATCTCCCGTCGGCTGCCCTGCCTGTCCAAGGTCGCGCCCAACATCGCCCCCGGCGGCGTCTATTACATGGAGGACGTCCACCGGGCCGGTGGCATCCCCGCCATCCTCGGCGAGCTGTACCGCGCGGGCCTGCTCAACGAGAGCGTGCAGTCGGTGCACTCCGACTCGCTCGCCGACTGGCTCAAGCAGTGGGACATCCGCGGCGGTTCGCCGTCCGCCGAGGCCGTCGAGCTGTTCCACGCCGCCCCCGGCTGCGTCCGCTCCGCGACCGCCTTCTCCCAGTCCGAGCGCTGGGACACCCTGGACACCGACGCCGAGGGCGGCTGCATCCGCGACGTCGCGCACGCCTACTCCACCGAGGGCGGCCTGGCCGTCCTCTACGGCAACCTCGCCGAGGACGGCTGCGTGGTGAAGACCGCGGGCGTCGACGAGTCGATCTGGACCTTCGAAGGCCCGGCCGTCGTCTGCGAGTCGCAGGAGGAAGCGGTCGAGCGGATCCTGAACAAGCAGGTCAAGGAGGGCGACGTCGTCGTCATCCGCTACGAGGGCCCCAAGGGCGGCCCCGGCATGCAGGAAATGCTCTACCCCACCTCCTTCCTCAAGGGCCGGGGCCTGGGCAAGGCCTGCGCGCTGATCACCGACGGCCGCTTCTCCGGCGGCACCTCGGGCCTGTCCATCGGCCACGCCTCCCCCGAGGCGGCCTCCGGCGGCACCATCGCCCTGGTCGAGGACGGCGACCGGATCCGCATCGACATCCCGGCCCGCACGATGGAACTCCTCGTCCCCGAGGAGGAGCTGGCCGCCCGCCGCGAGGCCCTCGGCGGCGTCTACGCCCCGAAGAACCGCGAGCGCAAGGTCTCCACCGCCCTGCGCGCCTACGCGGCCATGGCCCTCAGCGCCGACAAGGGCGCGGTGCGGGACGTCACCCGGCTCGGCTGATCACTGATCACCAGCGCTCCGGATCCCGGGCGTCCACGGCGAACACCGTGCCGTCCGGGGCCGTGGCGAAGACCTTGCCCGCCGCCGCCACCGGCGCGGGCATCAGGGCCAGATAGCCCTGATCGCCGGAGCGGTCCGCGCGCGGGCGGGTCTGGCCGAGCAGGCGGGCCCGCCGCGTGTCCACGGCCAGCACCCGGCCGTCCGCCGACGAGAAGTACAGCCGCTCGCCCGAGGCCACCAGCGGTGAGGCGTTGGCCACCGACGTCTCCATCCGCCACCGCTGGGCCCCGCGCGCCGTGTCGACGGCCACCAGCCCGCCGTCCTCGGCCAGCAGATACACCCGGTCGCCCCGGACGGCGGCACTGCTCAGTGACACCGGCACGGTCAGCTCGGACCGCCGCTCCGCCCGCCGCGCCGGGTCGTAGGTGACGACGGCGGCGGTACGGGTCCGGCTGTCGGCCTCGGTCAGGTGCAGGACGCCGTCCGGGCCCGCCCCGACGGGGGTGAGGGTGCCGGAGAGCGAGCGCTGCCAGCGCGTCGTACCGCGCACCGTGTCGATCGCCGTGACCAGGGTGCGCCGCCCGTCCGGGGCGGTGGTCAGGGCGTACGCGGTGCGGCCGTCGCCGTACGAGAAGAAGCTCGGCTCCGCGTGCCCGGGCAGCGCATGGCTCCAACGCTCCCGGTCCGTCGCCCCGTTCACCGCCGTGACGGTGCCGTCCGCCGCGACCAGCAGCACCGTGCCGCCCGCGGAGTAGACCCTGCCCCCGTACGCGGACACCTCGCGGCTCCAGCGGACCCGGTGGGTCCGCGGATCCAGCGCCTCCAGCCGCGTCCCGTCCGGCGACATCACCCGCACCAGACCGCCCGCCGGTACGGGCGCGCCGGTAGTGGCGGGCACACCGGGGCGGCTCGTGGCGGCGGCGGGACGCGACCACACCACCCGGCCGTCGGCGGGATCGATCCGGGCGGCCTGGACGCCGCGCGCCGCGCAGTACAGCGCGCCGTCCCCGTACGAACAGGACGCGGGCCGCGCGCCCTTGGCCGCCGCGGCCGCGCCGCCGCCACGCAGCTCCCGTTCCCACGGCCGCCACGCGGTGGTGGCGGTCGCGGCGCTGTTCTGCGGGTGCCGCTCCGCGGCGGACTCCCGCTCGTTCAGCTGACGCAGCCCCACGACCGTGCCCGCACCCAGCAGGACCAGCGCTGCGAGCCCCGCCGGAATCCACCGCCGCACACCCCGGCGTATCCGCGGCGCGGACTCCTCCGCCGCTTCCTCCGGCTCCGGCACTTCCTCCGGCTTCGGCCCTTCCGGCACCGGCCCGGACGCCACCTCAGCCTCAGCCGCCACGACCGGCTCAGCCAACACGGCGGGCAGCACCACCGGCTCCGCCACCCGCTGCGCCGGGAGCACCACGGGCGCGGGCCCCCGCGCCTCCGGCGGCTGGGGCCCGCGGACCGCCCGCAGCACGGTCATCAGGGCATCCGGCGTGGGCCGTTCCGCCGGGTTCTTGGCGAGGCAGCGCTCGATCAGCGGCAGCAGTTCGTCCGGAACCCCCGCCAAATCCGCCTCGTCGTGCACCACTTGGTACGCCACGATGTACGGACTCTCGGACTCGAACGGCCCTCGCCCCGTCGCCGCGTGCACCAGCAGCGACCCCAGCGCGAACACGTCCGCCGCCGGGCCCACCGCCCGTGGCCGCTGGAACTGCTCGGGCGCCATGAACGGCGGCGTGCCGATCAACTTCCCCGTCTCGGTGCGCAGCTCTGAGTCCGACGGCCGGGAGATCCCGAAGTCGATGACCTTCGGACCGTCCGCCGCGAGCAGCACATTGCTGGGTTTCAGATCGCGGTGGACGACACCCACCCGATGGATGTCGCGCAGCGCCTCCGCGAGCCCGGCCGCCAGCGCGACCACCTCGTCCGGCGCCAACGAGCCGTTCCGCTTGACGTGTTCTGCCAGGGTCGGGCCGGGGATGTACGTGGTGGCCATCCACGGCCGTACGCCCTCCGGGTCGGCGTCCACGACGGGCGCGGTGAACGCCCCGCTGACCCGCCGAGCGGCCGCCACTTCCTGCCGGAACCGCGCCCTGAACTCGGGGTCTTCGGAGAACTCGGCATGGATGACCTTCACCGCGAGCCGTCGTCCGGACGCCGAGCGGGCGAGGTGGACCACGCCCATGCCACCCGCGCCGAGGCGTGCCTCAAGCCGGTACTGCCCGGCGTATTCCGGATCTTCCGCTTCTGGCCCCGTACCGGCTCCGCGCACCGGCGGCATGCCCCACCCCCGTGAATTCGGCCGCGTCAGCGACTCGGCGAGCCTAGTCGATGACGCGTACGAGACTCGTTAACCTACGCATGTCGTGTCACTTAATCCGACATGTGCACTACGTCAGAACGAAGTTCAACGGGGGAGGGCCACATGGCCATCGAAGACACCGCCATCGAAGACACCGCCATCGAAGACACCGCCATGGAAAACACCGTCGCGCAAGCTGTCACCTATCCGGTCGCGCCGGGCTACCAGGTGAACGTCCGCAGCGGTCCGGGCACCGGCTACCAGCTGATCAAGAAGCTGCCGGTCAACACCCGCGTACCGATCCGCTGTCAGACGCACGGCCAGCGGGTGTCCGGTCCGTACGGCTCGACGGACATCTGGGACTGCATCGCCCCGGGGCAGTACGTCTCCGACGCGTACGTGAAGACGGGCAGCGACGGCTTCGTCGCCGTCGCCTGCGGCTGAACCGCGCGCACGGCGGCCTGGTGAAAAAGCCCCGGGCCCCCGGCGCGGGATGCGCCGAGGGCCCGGGGCTGGGCTGTTCGGGTCAGTCGCTACGCCAGTACTTTGGCGTCGGCTTCGGCGTCGGCTTCGGCTTCGGCATCGCTGGTCTCCGCATGGCGGACCACCGCGTTGTGCCGCTCGGTCCAGGTGGCCAGCGCCATCTCACAGGCGTGGTCCACATGGCGCAGTCCCCTCAGGTCCAGCTCCACGACCCGCTCACGGGGCAGCGCCTCCAGCGAGTCCAGCAGCTTGGGCAGCCGGAGGAAGGTCGCGTTGCCGAGCACCCGCACCTTGACGGGCTCGTCCTCGTCGGCGCTGTCGAGACCCTTGACGTCGATGTGGACGTGCGAGGTCTCCCAGGCGGTCTTGATGACCGACAGCAGCAGACCGATGATGACGCCCTCGAACATGTCGGTGGCGACGATGGCCCCGGCGGTCACGATCAGGATGATCGCCTCGCCCCGGCGCTCCCGCCACAGCGGCAGCAGGTCCTTGGTCGGGATCAGCTTCCAGCCCGCGTGCACCAGCACACCGGCGAGCGTCGCGATCGGGATGATGCCCAGCGCGGAGGGGAAGAGGACCGCGAAGACCAGCAGCCACACACCGTGCAGGATGCGCGAGAGCTTCGTCTTGGCACCGGCGAACACATTGGCCGAGCTGCGCACGATCACCGCGGTCATCGGCAGCGCGCCGAGCACACCGCACACCGCGTTACCGGCGCCCTGCGCCATCAGTTCCTTGTCGTACTCGGTGCGCGGACCGTCGTGCAGCCGGTCCACAGCCGCCGCGCTGAACAGGCTCTCCGCCGACGCGATCAGCGTGAACGCGAGGACGGTTCCGATCATGCCCACTTCGGCCAGCTGGGTGAACTCACCGATGCCGGGGGGCTGGATGGCCTCCAGCAGACCCTTGACCTCGACGCGGGCGACCGGCAGATCGAGGCTGACCGTCGCGATCGTCGCGAGCATGACCGCGGCCAGCGGTGCGGGCAGGATCTTGACGCCCTGCTTGAACCGCGGCCAGAAGACCAGGACCAGGATGGTTCCGACGCCGATGGCCACGGCCGTGAGCGAGTCGCTCGACCCGGCCACATCGCTGATCAGTCCGGGAATACCGAAGATCTTGTCGAGCCCGCTGCTCGGGGCCTTCATGTCGCCGAGCGCGTAGAGCTGCCCGGCGATCAGTACGAGGCCGATACCGGCCAGCATGCCCTGCACCACGGCGAGCGAGATGGCCCGGAACCAACGGCCAAAGCCCAGGGCGCCCATGGCCAGCTGGAGCAGTCCGGAGATCAGGACGAGTACGCCCAGTGCCGCGACGCCGTATTCCTGTACCGCCTCGTACACCAGCACGGTCAGACCGGCGGCGGGTCCCGACACCTGCAGGCTGCTGCCCGGCAGGAAGCCGGTGACCAGACCGCCGACGATGCCGGTGATCAGGCCCAGCTCGGCCGGGACGCCGGAAGCGACGGCCACGCCCACGCACAGGGGCACGGCCACCAGGAAGACGACGAGAGACGCGGTGAAGTCGGCGCGGAACGTCCCGCCGCCGGGGGAAGAGCCCGCGGCGCCGTCGGCGCCGCGCATTCGGGCAAGAAGGGAATTTCGCATGAGGGTTGCCTCCAGTGCGCCCCGTCACCGGCTCAGGGCAGGCGGGGGCACGGCATAGCACTTCGTCAGTGGGATCGATGGAATCGGTCGCTGGCGGTGAAGCTCGCTCGCTCACCCAGAGGGGTGAGAAAGCGTGAAACGTGACGCGCTAAGGCGTACAAAACGAGCCGTCACGGGCCGTCGGCATATGACGGCGCAGCCCTCAGCAGCGGAAAATCTGGAGAATGACGGGCAACTCGCCCGATCTCGAAACCGGCACAGCCTGCCGGCCTGTCAGGGATTCGCTGATCGCGGTGCGCGGCAGCCGCACACCCGCGTCGCATCCGCACACGCATCCGTATTTGCCGCTCGGTGTGGGTGCGGTCAGCGGTGCGCGTCCATTGCGGAGCCCCTTGCAGTCCTCCACCCCGCCGTCATGGCTGGTGGAGAGAGCCTTGATGATCGGCTTGGGGTCGGCGGACGCGGTCGAGGTGATCGTTTCAGGGTGGGTGACCTGCGCTGACGAGGTGTCCGCGGCGATGAAGAGGGCGAGCAGTACGGATACCACGGCTAGCAGCCCACGAGCGGTATGCCGGACCGTCCTCACCATCGCCTCCCTCCTGTACGTATCGACACTCAACTCCATTGTGTCCAGAAGCCCGTGACCATTTGCAAGTCGATATGTAACCAACTTGTGAATGGAGAGGCGTCGAACAGGACGGGTTCCTTCCGGTCGCCCCGGCGGACGCCAGCGCTCACAAGCGATCGGGCCGCGCCGGGTCACCCGATCGCCTGGATGGAAAATATTATTCATCGAACAATGAATAACGCGCGGCGCGTCGCCCGGCCCCCGGTGCGAGGATGAGAGACGTCCATCCATCGCAGCAACGCACGAGGTGAGCCGCACTATGACGGAGACGGTCGCCGTACTCGGCACGGGAAAGATCGGCGAGGCCCTGCTCAGCGGAATGATTCGCGGTGGCTGGAAACCGACCGATTTGCTGGTCACCGCCCGCCGCCCGGAGCGCGCCCAGGAACTGCGGTCGCGCTACGGCGTCGAGGCCGTCACCAACGCCGAGGCGGCCAAGGCCGCCGACACCCTCATCCTCACCGTCAAACCGCAGGACATGAGCACGCTGCTGGACGAGCTGGCCCCGCACGTGCCCGCCGACCGGCTGGTGATCTCCGGCGCCGCGGGCATCCCGACCTCCTTCTTCGAGGCGCGCCTGGCCGTCGGCACCCCTGTCGTGCGCGTCATGACCAACACCCCCGCCCTCGTCGACGAGGCCATGTCCGTCATCTCGGCGGGCAGCCACGCCCAGGAGGAGCACCTCGTCCACGCCGAGGCGATCTTCGGCGGCGTCGGCAAGACGCTCCGCGTCCCGGAGAGCCAGCAGGACGCCGCGACCGCCCTCTCCGGCTCCGGTCCCGCGTACTTCTACTTTCTCGTCGAGGCCATGACGGACGCCGGAATCCTGCTCGGGCTGCCCCGCGACAAGGCCCACGACCTGATCGTCCAGGCGGCGATCGGCGCCGCGACGATGCTGCGCGACAGCGGCCAGCACCCGGTCTCGCTGCGCGAGGCCGTGACCTCGCCCGCGGGCACCACCATCAGCGCCATCCGCGAGCTGGAGAGCCACGGCGTACGCGCCGCCCTGATCGCCGCCCTGGAGGCCGCCCGCGACCGCAGCCGAG
Organism: Streptomyces sp. NPDC041200; assembly: GCF_055591805.1. Taxonomy (NCBI): domain Bacteria; kingdom Bacillati; phylum Actinomycetota; class Actinomycetes; order Kitasatosporales; family Streptomycetaceae; genus Streptomyces; species Streptomyces sp. NPDC041200. The sequence continues at coordinate 88,704 of NZ_JBVIZF010000027.1, forward strand.
AGCTGGCCTCCGGCAACGGCTGACCCCGCCCGGGCCCCGGCGCCGAGCCGGGGCCCGAAGACCCCGTGCCAGGCCCCTGGCTCAGGCGCCCGTCTCAGGCCGACGGCAGCAGCCCCACCGCCGCATAGGCGGCGTCGACCCGCGGCCGGGCCAGCGCCCGGGCGCGCTCGGCCCCGGCCCGCAGCACCCCGTCCACATGAGAGGGGTCCGCGCTCAGCTCGGCGTGCCGGGCCCGGAGCGGCCGCAGCAGCTCCACCACCGCCTCGGCCACCGCGGCCTTCAGCGCCCCGTACGAGGTGTACTCGTCGGCCAGCACCTCCGGCTTGCCCCCGGTGCACGCCGCGAGCACATCCAGCAGGTTCGCCACCCCGGGCCGCTCCTCCCGGTCGTACCGGACATCACTGCCGCTGTCCGTGACCGCCCGCATGATCTTCTTGCGCACGACGTCCGTCTCGTCCAGCAGATAGACGATGCCCCTGCCCTCGGCGTGCGACTTCCCCATCTTCGACAGCGGGTCCTGCAGATCCATCACCCGCGCCGCCACCGGCGGAGGCGTGGCCCGCGGCACGGTGAAGACCGGCCCGTACCGCTGGTTGAACCGCCGCGCCAGCTCCCGGGTCAGCTCCACGTGCTGCGTCTGGTCGTCACCGACCGGCACCTCGTCCGTCCCGTACGCCAGGATGTCGGCCGCCATCAGGGCCGGATAGGTGAGCAGCGACAGCCGTACGCTCCTGTCGCGCGCCGACTCCTGTGCGACCTTCTCCTTGTACTGGATCATCCGCCGCATCTCGCCGTCGGAAGCCGTGCACTCCATCAGATAGGAGAGCCGGGCGTGTTCGTCCACCTGGCTCTGGACGAACAGGGTGCACTGCTTCGGGTCCAGACCGGCCGCCAGGAACAGCGTGGCCGTCTGCCGGGACAACCGCCGGACCCGCGCCGGATCGTGTTCCACCGTCAGCGCGTGGAGATCGACGACGCAGAACAGCGCGTCGGCCCGGTACTGGTCCTCTTCAACCCACCGGCGCAGGGCGCCGAGGTAGTTCCCGAGGGTCAGATGCCCGGTCGGCTTGACCCCGCTGAAGATCCGGGGCCGTGCCGTCGTGGTGTGTGTCATGGGTCTGCTCTCTCTCCCGCTGTCTCGGGACCGCCGGGCCGGACGGCCGGGCCCGCGAGAGGGAGGAGATACGCGAACGGCCGCCGGAGCGGCGGCCGTGGAAGTGCATGCGCTGGGGGCGGCCGCCGGTCAGGCGGGCCACCACTGTGCGATGTGCGCATGCTGCGTCATGCCTCTGAGAGTACGCCCCGCAGGGCGGCCCGGCGCGGGTTTGAAGGCCGCCGGGGCGTCGTGTAGAGTTCTTCGAGTTGTCACGGAGTCCGCAGGGAAACGGGGCAGCACTTCGAGCCGCACCGGCGGCAAACCACTCAGCACGACCCCCAATCGGGAACGACTTCGGCATGCCGAAATCCGAACCAAAAAGCTCGATTATGAGCTTCCGGGGGAATCCGCTAAAGTGGTGGACACGCCGGAAGGCGCGAAACACCCCGCTCCAACAGGGGGCCGGAAACGGAATTCGGACCGGAAACGGAACGGAAAACGGATCTGGTAAGGTTGGAAACACGAA
>NZ_JBVIZF010000028.1:0-90185 GCF_055591805.1 Streptomyces sp. NPDC041200
GGAGGAAAGAGAAGAAAAACAAAAAAAAAAAAAAACACAAGGGAGGGGGGCGGCCCCCCTCCCCTCCGGGGGGGGGACCGGGGCCCGGCCCTTTCGGGGCCGGAGCGCCCGTCAGTCCGACAGCCAGTCCTCCACCACGCGCGCCGTCGTACCGGCGTGGTCCTCCATCATGGTGAAGTGGTGCCCCGGCACATCGCGCACGGAGTGGGGCAGCTCCCAGTACGACCGCCAGTCCCCGTCGCGGGACCAGTCGAAGAACTGCTCCTCGGCCCGGACCAGCAGGGTCGGCGTCTTGACCTCGCGGGGCTGCCACTGTCCGAAGAGCCGGAAGTACGCGCCCATGGCCAGCAGCCGGGCGTCGTCCACCGGCACAGGGCCCGTGCTCCGCTCGTCGATCCCCGCCCGCAGACCGGGCTGGAGGGCCATGGCGGCCTCCCGGTCGTGCGAGTAGATGTCGAGCAGCACCACCGCTTCCGGGAAGACCCCGGTGCTCTCCAGCCGTGCGGCCACCTCATGGGCGAGCAGCCCGCCCGAGGAGTGGCCCAGCAGCACGAACGGCGCCCCGTCGGTCTGTCGCAGCACCGCTTCGGCCTGCGCCTCGATCACCGCCTCCGGGTTCGCCGGAAGCCGCTCCCCGGCGATGAAACCGGGGTTGCCCAGTGCCCAGACGTCCCGGTGGCCACGGAATCCGGCGGCGAACCGCGCGTACTGGTGCGGGCCTCCGATCGACAGGATCGAGGGGAAGCACACCAGCGCGGGCCGCGTGTCCCCGCTGGACAACCGCACCATTGTGGGCGCCTTGTCCAACTCGGCGGCGCTCGCGAACGAGGGCCGGAACCGCGAGACGTCCATCAGCATCCGGGTGAACTCCCCCTGCTGACCGAGCTGCTCGGCTTCCCGCATCATCGCGCCGAACACGGCCGACGGCTCCGCGCCCGCCATCTCCGCCTGCGCGGCACCCGGATCCGCACCGCCCTCGGCGGCCACCGAACCGGCCAGCCCGGTGAGCAGTTGCCGGGCGACCAGCTCGGGCGTCGGGTGGTCGAAGAGCAGCGTCGGGGGCAGCCGCAACCCGGTCGCGGCATTGAGCCGGTTGCGCAGCTCGACGGAGGTCAGGGAGTCGAAGCCCAGCTCCAGGAAGCCACGCGTGGCCCCCACGGCCTCCGGGTCCTCGAAGCCGAGGACCACGGCGGCGTGGGTACGGACCAGATCCAGCAGGGTCTTCTCCCGCTCCGCCTCGCCCAGCCCGGCCAGGCGCCGCGCCAGCGAGGGGCCGCCCGCGTCGGCCGCCGCGGCGGAGGCCGTGCGCCGCCGGGGCGTCGCCCGGACCAGTCCGCGGAACACGGCGGGCAGCGCGCCCTCGGCGGCCTGCTCCCGCAGCGGCGCGGTGTCCAGGTGAAGCGGTACGAGCACCGCCTCACCGTCGACCGCGCACGCCGTGTCGAACAGCTCCAGACCGTCCCGCGAGGACAGCGGCGCCATCCCGGAGCGTGCGATACGCCGCACGTCCGCGTCCGTCATCGTGCCGGTCATCGCGCTGCGCTGGTCCCACATGCCCCAGGCCAGCGAGAGGGCGGGCAGTCCGGCGGAGCGGCGCTGCGCGGCGAGAGCGTCCAAGAAGACGTTCGCGGCGGCGTAGTTGGCCTGGCCCGGCGCGCCGAAGGTACCGGCGACGGACGAGAACAGCACGAACGCCGTGAGATCGAGATCGCGGGTCAGCTCGTCGAGGTTCCGGGCGGCGTCCACCTTCGGCCGGAAGACCGTGTCGATCCGGTCCGGGGTGAGCGCGGGCAGCGGCCCGTCGTCCAGCACGCCCGCCGTGTGCACCACGGCGGTGAGCGGATGCGCCGGGTCCACCTCGGCCAGCATCGCCGACAGCGCCTCACGGTCGGCCACGTCGCAGGCCGCGACGGTCACCTCCGCGCCCTGCGCCATCAGTTCGGCGATCAGCTCCGGCATTCCCTCGGCGCTGTGCCCCCGGCGGCTGCCCAGCAGCAGATGCCGCACCCCGTGCCCGGCCACCAGATGACGGGCGAGCTGTCCGCCGAGGACACCGGTGGCGCCGGTGATGAGCACCGTGCCGTCCGGGTCGAACCCCGGCAGCCCCTCCGGTTCCTCAGATTCCGGCGTGGTGGCGACCTTGGCCAGGCGGGGCGCGTACAGGCCGCTCGCGCGGACGGCGAGCTGCGGCTCACCGCTGTTCGCCGCCGCCGTGAGCGCTGCGGCCGGTGCCTGGTCGCCGTCCAGATCCAGCAGCAGGAAACGGTCCGGGTTCTCGGTCTGGGCGGTCCGGATCAGCCCCCATACGGGCGCGTTCGCCAGGTCGGACACCTCGGCGTCCGGGCCCGTGGCGACCGCGCCTCGGGTGACGAACGCCAGCCGCGCCCCGGCGAAACCCTCCTCCGCGAGCCACGCCTGCGCGCTCTCCAGCGCGGCGTGGGCGGCCAGCCGTGCGCCCTCGGCCACCTCACCGGTGGTGGCGGTGGTGTGCGGGAGGAGGACGACGTCCGGCCGCTGCCCGCCGGAGGCCACCACGGCCGCCAGCTCGGCCAGATCGGGGAACACGTCGCACTCGGCACCGGTGGACTCCAGCGCGGCGATGAGCCCGAGGGTGTCCGTACCGTCCGCCGCGGCCGCGTCGACCAGGGCCCAGCGGATGGCCTCGGGGGCCACCGAGGGCGTCGGCACCGCGGCCCACTCCAGCCGGAACAGCGAGTCGTGGTAGGTCACCTGGGCCGCGCGCAGCTGCTCAGGGGCGATGCTCCGCAGCATCAGGGAGTCCACCGACGCGACCGCGCCGCCGTTCTGGTCCGCGACGGCCAGGGCCACCGCGTCCGGCCCGGCCGGTGCGATCCGTACGCGCAGTGACGTGGCACCCGACGTGTGGAGGGTGACACCGCTCCAGGAGAACGGCAGCCGGATCCCGTCGGCGTCGGCGCCCACGAAGTCGCCGAGCGCCACGCCGTGCAGCGCGGAGTCCAGCAGTGCCGGGTGCAGCCCGAACAACGCGGCCTCGGCCTGCTGCCGCTGCTCCAGCCGGAGTTCGGCGAAGACCTCGTCACCGCGCCGCCAGGCGGCCGTCATCCCCTGGAACGCCGGACCGTAGCCGATACCGGCGGCGGCGAACCGCTCGTAGAAATCGTCCATTTCGATGGCGACCGCCTCGGCGGGCGGCCATTCGGCCAGGCCCTCGGCGGTGCCGACGGCCTCGGCGGCCTTGGTGGCCGCACCGGACGCGAGGACACCGCTGGCGTTCCGGCTCCAGGACTGGTCCGAGCCGTCTCCCCGGCCCGCGTCCGGCTCCGGCCGCGAGTAGACGTCCAGGGTCCGGCGTCCGTCCGCGTCGGGCACGCCAACGGTCAGCCGCAGCTGGACCCCGCCCCGCTCGGGCAGGATCAGCGGCGCCTCAAGGGTCAGCTCCTCCAGCAGGTCACAGCCCACCTGGTCGCCCGCCCGGATCGCCAGTTCGACGAAGGCCGTCCCCGGCAGCAGCGCGGTACCGGCCACGGTGTGGTCGGCGAGCCAGGGGTGGGTGTGGAGGGAGAGCCGCCCGGCGAACAGGAAGCCGTCGGAGTCCGGCAGTTCGACGGCCGCGCCGAGCAGCGGGTGATCGGCGGAGCCCAGACCGGCGGAGGCGACATCGCCCACCGAGGCCGGGACCTCGATCCAGTAGCGCTCGTGCTGGAAGGCGTACGTGGGCAGCTCGACGCGCTCCGCGCCCGTGCCCGCGTAGTACGCCTCCCAGTCCGGGACCGCACCCCGGGTGTGCAGGGCGGCCAGGGCGATCGTCAGGCTCTCGGCCTCGGGGCGGCCCTTACGCAGCGCGGACGCGAAGGCAACGTCATCGCCGGTCACGCACTCCTGCGCCATCGCGGTGAGCACACCATCCGGGCCCAACTCGACGTAGGTCGTGACGCCCTGCGCTTCGAGGGCGCGGACACCGTCGAGGAAGCGCACGGTCTCGCGCACGTGGCGCACCCAGAAGTCGGCCGTGACGATCTCCTCACCGGCGACACCGCCGGTGAGGTTGGAGACCACCGGGATCTTCGGGGGCTGGTACGTCAGGCTCTCCGCGACCTCGCGGAACGGCTGCAGCATCGGCTCCATCAGCAGCGAGTGGAACGCGTGGCTGACCGTGAGCCGCTTGGTCTTACGGCCCCGCGTCTCGAAGGACGCGGCGAGCGCGACGGTGGCCTTCTCCTCACCGGCGATGACCACCGAAGCGGGCCCGTTCACCGCGGCGATCGAAACGCCCTCGGTGAGCAGCGGCACCACCTCGTCCTGCGACGCCTGGACGGCGATCATCGCGCCACCGGCCGGAAGCTCCTGCATCAGACGGCCACGCGCCGCCACCAGCTTCGCGGCGTCCGCGAGCGACAGCACACCCGCCACATGCGCGGCGGCGATCTCGCCGATGGAATGGCCGGAGACCACGTCCGGCTTCACGCCCCACGCTTCGACGAGGCGGAACAGCGCCACCTCGATGGCGAACAGCGCGGGCTGGGTGTAGCCGGTCTGATCCAGCGCCTCGACGTCGTCCCCGAACAGCACTGTCTTCAGCGGCCGTTCGAGGTGCCGGTCCAGCTCATCGCAGACGACGTCCAGCGCCTCCGCGAACACCGGGTACGCCTCGTACAGCTCACGCCCCATCCCCAGGCGCTGGCTGCCCTGCCCGGTGAAGAGAACCGCCACCTTCCCCCGGCTCTCCACCCCCCGAACCACCCCGGCGGTGGACTCGCCCGAGGCGAGCACGGCGAGCCGGTCCAGGAAGGTCGCGCGGTCACCGGCGACGACGGCCGCCCGGTGCTCCAGCGCCGTACGGGACGTGGCCAGCGAGTATCCGACCGACACCGGGTCCAGATCGGGGTTCGCGGCCACATGGCTGTGGAGCCGGGCGGCCTGAGCCCGCAGGGCGTCCTCGCTCTTACCGGACACCACCCAGGGCAGCACCGGAAGAGCCGCATCGGTCGCGGAGGGGGTCGTACCCGCCATCTGCCGCGGCTCGGGGGCCTGCTCGATGATGGTGTGCGCGTTGGTACCACTGATACCGAACGACGACACGGCGGCACGACGCGGACGGCCGGTCTCCGGCCACGCCAGCTGCTCGGTCAGCAGCGACACCGCGCCCATCGACCAGTCCACATGCGGCGACGGCTCATCCACATGCAACGTCCTGGGCAACACACCGTGCTCGATGGCCTTGACCATCTTGATGAGCCCGGCAACACCCGCCGCGGCCTGCGTGTGCCCGAAGTTCGACTTCACCGAACCCAGCCACAGCGGCGCGTCCTCGGAGCGCTCCTGACCGTACGTGGCCAGCAGCGCCTGCGCCTCGATCGGGTCACCCAGCGTGGTCCCCGTACCGTGCGCCTCAACGGCATCGATCTCGGCGGCGGACAGCCGGGCGTTGGCGAGCGCCTGCCGGATGACGCGCTGCTGGGACGGGCCGTTGGGGGCGGTCAGGCCGTTGGACGCACCGTCCTGGTTGATGGCCGAGCCGCGCACGACGGCGAGGACCGGGTGGCCGTTCTTGCGCGCGTCGGACAGCCGCTCCACGAGCAGCATGCCGACGCCCTCGCCCCAGGCCGTGCCATCGGCGGCGGCCGCGAAGGGCTTGCAGCGACCATCGGTCGCGAGGCCGCGCTGCTTGCTGAAGGCCACGAACGTACCGGGGGTCGCCATCACGGTCACACCACCGGCGAGCGCGAGGGAGCATTCACCGTTGCGCAGGGCCTGCACCGCCATGTGCAGCGTCACCAGCGACGACGAACACGCCGTGTCGACCGTGACCGCCGGACCCTCCAGACCGAAGGTGTAGGAGACGCGGCCCGAGGCCACGCTGCCGGAGCTGGCGGTGCTGATATAGCCCTCAAGACCATCGGGCGCCCGGTAGAGGAGCGATCCGTAGTCGTTGTACATCACGCCCGTGTAGACACCGGTCTGGCTGCCCCGCAGCCCGGCCGGGTCGATGCCCGCGCGCTCGAACGCCTCCCACGACGTCTCCAGCAACAGCCGCTGCTGCGGATCCATCGCCAGGGCCTCACGCGGCGAAATACCGAAGAAGACCGGGTCGAAGTGGTGCGCGTCGTGGAGGAAGCCACCGTTGCGGGCGTAGCTGGTGCCCCGCTGGTCCGGGTCGTCGTCGTAGAGCGACTCGATGTCCCAGCCACGGTCGGTGGGCATATCGGTGATCGCGTCCGTGCCCTCGACCACCAGCTTCCACAGCTCTTCGGGCGACGTCACCCCACCGGGGAAGCGGCAGCTCATCGCGACGATGGCGATGGGGTCGTCGTCAACCGCCTTGGCGGCGACGACCGGTGCGGCCGCGTCGGACTGGCTGCCCTGGGCCTCGGCCCGCAGGTACGCGGCGAGAGCGATCGGATTCGGGTAGTCGAAGATCAGCGTCGCCGGGAGCCGGACACCGCTGACCGAGGTCAGGCGGTTGCGCAGCTCGACAGCCGTGAGGGAGTCGAAGCCGACCTCGCTGAACGCGCGCTGCGGCTCGACCGCTTCGGGTCCGGCGTAGCCGAGTACGGCCGCCACCTGCGTACGCACCACATCCAGCACGATCGCCTCGGCCTCGGCCTCGGACGTCCCGGCCAGCTGTTGTGCCAGCGCGCCGGACTGCGCCGCCGCAGCGGCCTGAGCAGCCCGCCTCGGCGGGACGCGCACCAGGCCACGGAAGAGGGGCGGCAGCATCCCGCCACTCGCCTGAGCGCGGAGGGCGGCCAGATCGAGCGGCATCGGCACCAGCAGTGCCTCGTCAGCGGCATCCGCCAGGTCGAACAGCTCCAGGCCCTGGTCGGCGGTGAGAGCGACGACACCACCGCGCCGCAAGCGGGCGAGTTCCGCCTCGTCCAGCTCCCCGGTCATGGCGCTGGCCTCGGCCCACAGGCCCCAGGCGAGGGAGGTGGCGGGCAGGCCCTGGGCACGGCGGTGCTGCGCCAGGGCGTCCAGGAAGGCGTTGGCCGCCGCGTAGTTGCCCTGCCCCGCGCCACCGAAGACACCAGCGGCGGAGGAGAAGAGGATGAACGCGGCCAGGTCCAGGTCGGCTGTCAGCTCATGCAGGTTCCACGCCGCGTCCACCTTCGGACGCAGCACACCGGCCATACGCTCCGGGGTCAGCGCCCCGATCACACCGTCGTCCAGCACACCGGCGGTGTGCATCACGGCCGTCAACGGATGCTCGGCGGGAACGGACGCGATGACGCGGGCCAGCGCGTCCCGGTCGGCCACATCGCACGCGACCCACTGCGCCTTTGCACCCAACTCAGCTAGCTCAGCCGTCAGTTCACCGGCGCCAGGGGCCTGGTCACCACGGCGACTGACCAGCAGCAGCCGACGCACACCCCGCTCGGTCACCAGATGGCGCGCGAAGAGGTTGCCCAGCATGCCGCCGGCACCAGTGATCAGCACCGTGCCCTCCGAACCGAAGGAGGGAATCTCCTGATCGGCGGCGGGCGCGGCGGGGTCGGTGACGGGAGCGGCGGGGTCGGCGACGGGAGCGGCGACGCGCGCCAGGCGCGGAGCCTTGACCGCGCCCTGGCGGACGGCGAGTTCCTGCTCGCCCGATTCCAGAGCGGCGGGGAGGGCGGTGAGCGAGTCCGGGTGGCCGTCGAGGTCCACCAGGATGATTCGCCCGATGTTCTCCGACTGCGCGGAGCGGATCAGGCCGGTCACGGTCGTCTGGGCCAGGCTGGTCGCCGGGTCGTCGGTGGCGGTGGCCACCGCGCCCTGGGTGAGGACGACCAGGCGCGAGTCCGCGAAGCGCTCCTCGGCCAGCCACGTCTGCAGCAAGGCCAGGGCACGGTCGGCGATCTCGTGCGCCATGGCAACCGGCGAGTCGGCCTCACCCGAGGCCGCCCGCGCGGACACCACCACGTGGTCCGGGGCCGTGGCACCGGACCCGATCTCCTCGGCCAGCGCGGCCAGGTCCGGGTACGTCTCGGCCTCGACACCGAGGCCGGGGACGTCCGCGCCCACAACCGCCACGCGCCCCTCGGCGGGCTTCCCGGAGGGAGTCGGGACCGCGATCCAGTCCACGCGGAACAGGGCGTCCGCCGCGTCGCCACCAGCCTGATCGGCACCCAGCTGCTCGGGGGACACGGTGCGCAGCACGAGCCGCTCCACCGAGGCCACCGGGGCACCCGTCACATCAGCGAGCTGGAAGGCCACCGTGCCGTTCCCGGCCGACGACAGCCGCACCCGCACGCTGTCCGCACCCACCGAATGGACCCGGACACCCGTCCAGGAGAAGGGCAGTCCGACCCCCTCCAGGTTCTCGGTCAAGTCGCCCAGGGCGATGGCGTGCAACACGGCGTCCAGCAGCGCGGGGTGCAGACCGAAGAGGTCCGCACCGGGCTCGACGCCCTCGGGCAGCGCGACCTCGGCGTAGACCTCGCCGTCGCCGCGCCAGGCGGCCCGGACCCCCTGGAAGGCCGGGCCGTAGCCGAAGCCTGCCTCGGCCAGCCCCTCGTAGAGGCCGTCGATCTCGATCCGCTCTGCACCGGCGGGCGGCCAGACACTCAGCTCGAACGACGGGGCGGACAGCGGCGCGCTGTCCACGAGCACACCCGTGGCATGCCGCACCCACGGCGCCTCGTCGTCGCCGTCATCGGGACGCGAGTGCAAGGCGAGGGCGCGGCGGCCGGAGTCGTCCCCCGCGCCCACGGCGATCTGCAGCTGAATCCCGCCCCGCTCGGGCAGGATCAGCGGCGCCTCAAGGGTCAGCTCCTCCACCAGATCGCAACCGACCTGCTCACCGGCGCGCACGGCCAGCTCCACGAACGCGGTACCGGGCAACAGCACCGAACCCATCACCGCATGGTCGGCCAGCCACGGATGTGTCTCCAGCGACAGCCGCCCGGTGAACAGGAAGCCCTCGAAGTCCGGCAGCTCGACGGCCGCACCCAGCAGCGGGTGACCGGCGGCGCCCAGACCGGCGGAGGCGACATCGCCCACCGAGGCCGGGACCTCGATCCAGTAGCGCTCGTGCTGGAAGGCGTACGTGGGCAGCTCTGCGCGGCGTGCGCCGGTCCCCTCGAACACGGCGTTCCAGTCCACGGACACACCCCGCGACCACGCCTCACCGAGGGAGGTCCAGAAGCGGTCCAGACCGCCTTCGTCGCGGCGCAGCGACCCGATCGCCGCCGCGTCCATCCCGGCATCCTCGGCGGTCTCCTGCACACCCATGGCCAGCACCGGATGCGCGCTGGACTCGATGAACACGCCGAAGCCCTCGTCGAGCAGCCGCCGGACCGCGCCCTCCAGCTCGACCGTCCGGCGCAAGTTGGTGAACCAGTACGCGGCGTCCAGCTCCGGACCCTCGACCCACTCCCCCGTCACCGTCGACAAGAACGGCACCTGGGCCGTCTTCGGCTGGACGGGAGCCAGCAACTCCAACAGCTCATCGCGCAACAACTCCACCTGCGCGGAGTGCGACGCGTAATCCACCGGCACCCGACGCGCCCGGACCTCATCCACCTCACACGACACCAGCAGCTCATCCAGCGCGGCCGGCTCACCCGAAACCACCACCGCCGAGGGCCCATTCACGGCCGCCACCGAAATGCGCTCCTCGCCCCACGGCGCGATCCGCTCCCGCACCTCCGACACCGGAAGCGCCACCGACACCATGCCGCCCCGACCCGCCAGCACCCGGCCAATCGCCTGACTGCGCAGCGCCACCACACGCGCCGCGTCCTTGAGCGACAGAATCCCCGCCACGCACGCCGCCGCGATCTCACCCTGCGAATGGCCCACCACCGCGGACGGCTCGACACCGAACGAACGCCACAACTCCGCCAGCGACACCATCACCGCGAACAGCACCGGCTGCACCACATCCACGCGCTCCAGCGACGGCGCACCCTCCGCACCCCGCAACACATCCACCAACGACCAGTCGGTGAACTCCGCCAGAGCCGCCGCGCACTCGTGGACACGGGCCGCGAACGCCGGTGCCGTGTCCATCAACTCCACGGCCATACCTGCCCACTGGGACCCCTGTCCCGGGAACACGAACGCCGTCTTGTCGGATGTCCCGATGCCCTGGACCGGAGCCTCACCCTGGGCCAGCGCCGTCAGGGCGCGGATGAAGTCGTCTCGGTCGGTGCCCACCACGACCGCGCGCCGATCGAACGCGGCGCGGGTGGTGGCCAAGGAGTAGCCGACGTCGGCCGGACGCAGACTCGGGTCTGCGTCGAGGTGGGCCAGCAGCCGCTCGGCCTGCGCGCGCAAGCCCGCCTCGCCCCTGGCGGACAGCGGCCACGGCAGCACACCGCCGGTCACCGGGGCGCTCTGCTGCGCGTCCGGCTCCTGCGGCTCCGGGGCCTGCTCGATGATGGTGTGCGCGTTGGTACCACTGATACCGAACGACGACACGGCGGCACGACGCGGACGGCCGGTCTCCGGCCACGCCAGCTGCTCGGTCAGCAGCGACACCGCGCCCATCGACCAGTCCACATGCGGCGACGGCTCATCCACATGCAACGTCCTGGGCAACACACCGTGCTCGATGGCCTTGACCATCTTGATGAGCCCGGCAACACCCGCCGCAGCCTGCGTGTGCCCGAAGTTCGACTTCACCGAACCCAGCCACAGCGGCGCGTCCTCGGAGCGCTCCTGACCGTACGTGGCCAGCAGCGCCTGCGCCTCGATCGGGTCACCCAGCGTCGTACCGGTGCCGTGCGCCTCAACGGCATCGATCTCGGCGGCGGACAGCCGGGCGTTGGCGAGCGCCTGCCGGATGACGCGCTGCTGCGACGGACCATTCGGCGCCGTCAGACCATTCGAGGCGCCATCCTGGTTGATCGCGGAGCCACGGACGACCGCGAGCACCGGGTGGCCGTTCTTCCGGGCGTCGGACAGCCGCTCCACGAGCAGCATGCCCACGCCCTCACCCCAGGCCGTACCGTCGGCGGCGGCCGCGAAGGGCTTGCAGCGACCATCGGTCGCGAGGCCGCGCTGCTTGCTGAAGGCCACGAACGTACCGGGGGTCGCCATGACGGTGACGCCGCCCGCGAGCGCGAGCGAGCATTCACCGTTGCGCAGGGCCTGCACCGCCATGTGCAGCGTCACCAGCGACGACGAACACGCCGTGTCGACCGTGACCGCCGGACCCTCCAGACCGAAGGTGTAGGAGACGCGGCCGGAAGCCACACTGCCCGAACTCGCGGTGCTGATATAGCCCTCAAGACCATCGGGCGCCCGGTGCAGCAGCGTGCCGTAGTCGTTGTACATCACGCCCGTGTAGACACCGGTCCGGCTGCCCCGCACGGTCCCCGGGTCGATGCCCGCGCGCTCGAACGCCTCCCAGGTGGTCTCCAGCAGCAACCGCTGCTGCGGATCCATCGCCAGGGCCTCACGCGGCGAAATACCGAAGAAGACCGGGTCGAAGTGGTGCGCGTCGTGGAGGAAGCCACCGTTGCGGGCGTAGCTGGTGCCCCGCTGGTCCGGGTCGTCGCCGTAGAGCGACTCGATGTCCCAGCCACGGTCGGTGGGCATATCGGTGATGGCGTCCGTGCCCTCGACCACCAGCTTCCACAGCTCTTCGGGCGACGTCACCCCGCCGGGGAAGCGGCAGCTCATCGCGACGATGGCGATCGGCTCATCATCCCCCGCCCTGACAGCCGCGACCGGTCCGGCCACATCCTCCTGGCTGCCCTGGGCCTCGGCCCGCAGGTACGCGGCGAGAGCGATCGGATTCGGGTAGTCGAAGATCAGCGTCGCCGGGAGCCGGACACCGCTGACCGAGGTCAGGCGGTTGCGCAGCTCGATGGCAGTGAGCGAGTCGAAACCGACCTCGCTGAACGCACGCTGCGGGTCCACGGCCTCAGGTCCGGCAAAGCCGAGTACGGCCGCCACCTGCGCACGCACCACACCCAGCACGATCGCCTCGGCCTCGGCCACGGAGGCCCCGGCCAGCTGCCGCGCCAGCGCACCGGACCGCGCCGCCGCAGCGGCCTGAGCAGCCCGCCTCGGCGGGACGCGCACCAGACCACGGAAGAGCGGCGGCAGCATCCCCGTACCCGCCTGCTCACGCAACGCCGCCAGATCGAGCGGCACCGGCACCAGCAGCGCCTCGTCAGCGGCATCCGCCAGGTCGAACAGCTCCCGCCCCTGCTCGGCGGTGATGGCGGCGACGCCGCCGCGCTGGAGGCGGGCGAGTTCCGCCTCGTCCAGGTCTCCGGCCATGCCGCCGGATTCGGCCCACAGGCCCCAGGCGAGGGAGGTGGCGGGCAGGCCCTGGGCACGGCGGTGCTGGGCCAGGGCGTCCAGGAAGGCGTTGGCCGCCGCGTAGTTGCCCTGCCCCGCGCCACCGAAGACACCAGCGGCGGAGGAGAAGAGGATGAACGCGGCCAGGTCCAGGTCGGCTGTCAGCTCATGCAGGTTCCACGCCGCGTCCACCTTCGGACGCAGCACACCGGCCATACGCTCCGGGGTCAGCGATCCGATGACACCGTCGTCCAGCACACCGGCGGTGTGCATCACGGCCGTCAACGGATGCTCGGCGGGAACGGACGCGATGACGCGGCCCAGCGCGTCCCGGTCGGCCACATCGCACGCGACCCACTGAGCCTTTGCACCCAACTCAGCCAGCTCAGCCGTCAGTTCACCGGCGCCAGGGGCCTGGTCACCACGGCGGCTGACCAGCAGCAGCCGACGCACACCCCGCTCGCTCACCAGATGGCGCGCGAAGAGGTTGCCCAGCGTGCCACCGGCACCAGTGATCAGCACCGTGCCCTCCGCGTCGAAGACGGCGGGCTCCCGGTCGGTGGCCGGAGCGGTGGTGGTCCGGACCAGACGCGGAGTCATGACCGCGCCCTGACGGACGGCGAGTTCCTGCTCGCCCGATTCCAGAGCGGCGGGAAGAGCGGCGAGCGAGTCCGCGTGGTCATCCAGGTCCACCAGGATGATTCGCCCGATGTTCTCCGACTGCGCGGAGCGGATCAGGCCGGTCACGGTGGCCTGCGCGGGCTCGGTCACCTGGTCATCGGTGCCCGTGGCCACCGCGCCCTGGGTGAGGACGACCAAGCGCGAGTCCGCGAGCCGGTCCTCGGCCAGCCATGTCTGCAGCGAGGTCAGGGCATGGTCGGCGCTCTGATGCGCCACGGTGGCAGGCGAGTCGGCCTCACCCGAGGCCGCCCGCGCGGACACCACCACGTGGTCCGGGGCCGTGGCACCGGACCCGATCTCCTCGGCCAGCGCGGCCAGGTCCGGGTACGTCTCGGCCTCGACACCGAGGCCGGGGACGTCCGCGCCCACAACCGCCACGCGCCCCTCGGCGGGCTTCCCGGAGGGGGCCGGGACCGGAATCCAGTCCACGCGGAACAGGGCGTCCGCAGCGCCACCACGAGCCTGATCGGCACCCAGCTGCTCCGGGGACACCGCACGCAGCGCGAGCCGCTCGACCGACGCCACCGGGGCACCGGTCACATCAGCCAGCTGCAGAGCTACCGTGCCGTTCCCGGCCGACGACAGGCGCACCCGCACGCTGTCCGCACCCACCGAGTGAACCCGGACACCGGTCCAGGAGAAAGGCAGTGCAGCCCCCAGGCCCTCGGTCAGGCCACCCAGCGTGATGGCGTGCAACACGGCGTCCAGCAGCGCGGGGTGCAGACCGAAGAGGTCCGCACCGGGCTCGACGCCCTCGGGCAGCGCGACCTCGGCGTAGACCTCGCCATCACCCCGCCAGGCGGACCGCAGCCCCTGGAAGGCCGGGCCGTAGCCGAAGCCCGCCTCGGCCAGCCCCTCATACAGCCCATCGATCTCGATCCGCTCGGTACCGGCGGGCGGCCAGACACTCAGCTCGAACGACGGGGCGGACAACGGCGCGCTCTCCACGAGCACACCCGTGGCATGCCGCACCCACGGCACCTCGTCGTCGCCCACATCGGGACGCGAGTGGAGCTCAAAGGCGCGGCGGCCGGAGTCGTCCTCGGCTCCCACGGCGATCTGCAGCTGCATCCCGCCCCGCTCGGGCAGGATCAGCGGCGCCTCAAGGGCCAGCTCCTCCACCAGGTCACAGCCGACCTGCTCACCGGCGCGCACCGCCAGCTCCACGAACGCGGTACCGGGCAACAGCACCGAACCCATCACCGCGTGGTCGGCAAGCCACGGATGCGTCTCCAGCGACAGCCGCCCGGTGAACAGGAAGCCCTCCGCAGCGGCCAGGGACACGGCCGTGCCGAGCAGCGGGTGATCGGCGGAGCCCAGACCGGCGAAGGCCACGTCGCCCACCGAGGGCGGGACCTCGATCCAGTAGCGCTCGTGCTGGAAGGCGTACGTGGGCAGCTCGACGCGCTCCGCGCCCGTGCCCGCGTAGTACGCCTCCCAGTCCAGGGTCGCACCCCGGGTGTGCAGGGCGGCCAGGGCGATCGTCAGGCTCTCGGCCTCGGGGCGGCCCTTACGCAGCGCGGACGCGAAGGCAACGTCATCGCCGGTCACGCACTCCTGCGCCATCGCGGTGAGCACACCATCCGGGCCCAACTCGACGTACGTGGTGACGCCCTGGGCCTCCAGGGTGCGGACACCGTCGAGGAAGCGGACCGCCTCGCGGACGTGGCGCACCCAGAAGTCGGCGGTGGCGATCTCCTCGGCGGAGACCACTTCGCCCGTCAGGTTGGACACGATCGGGATGCGCGGGGCCTCGTACGTCAGCCCCTGCGCGACCTCGCGGAACGCGTCCAGCATCCCGTCCATGCGCGGGGAGTGGAACGCGTGGCTGACAGTGAGCCGCTTGGTCTTACGACCCCGCTCCTCGAACGACGCCGCGACCTCAGCCACAGCGTCCTCGTCACCCGCGATGACCACCGACGTGGGCCCGTTGAGGGCGGCAATGCTCACCCGCTCACCGAGCAGCGGCAGCACCTCGTCCTCCGACGCCTGGACGGCGATCATCGCGCCACCGGCCGGAAGCTCCTGCATCAGACGGCCACGCGCCGCCACCAGCTTCGCGGCGTCCGCGAGCGACAGCACACCCGCCACATGCGCGGCGGCGATCTCGCCGATGGAATGGCCGGAGACCACGTCCGGCTTCACGCCCCACGCTTCGACGAGGCGGAACAGCGCCACCTCGATGGCGAACAGCGCGGGCTGAGTGAAACCGGTCCGGTCCAGCGCCTCGACGTCGTCCCCGAACAGCACTGTCTTCAGAGGCCGTTCGAGGTGCCGGTCCAGCTCATCGCAGACGACGTCCAGCGCCTCCGCGAACACCGGGTACGCCTCGTACAGCTCACGCCCCATCCCCAGGCGCTGGCTGCCCTGCCCGGTGAAGAGAACCGCCACCTTCCCCCGGCTCTCCACCTCCTGGACCACTCCGGCAGCGGGCTCACCAGCGGCGAGCGCGGCGAGCCGCTCCAGGAAGGTCGCGCGGTCACCGGCGACAACAGCGGCCCGGTGCTCCAGCGCCGCGCGGGTGGTGGCCAGCGAGTGGCCGACGGACACCGGGTCCAGATCGGGACGCTCGGCCACATGGCTGTGGAGCCGGGCGGCCTGAGCCCGCAGGGCGTCCTCGTCCTTACCGGACACCACCCAGGGCAGCACCGGAAGAGCCGCATCGGTCGCGGAGGCGCCCGTGCCCGCCGTCTCCTGCGGCTCGGGGGCCTGCTCGATGATGGTGTGCGCGTTGGTGCCGCTGATGCCGAACGACGACACGGCGGCGCGGCGCGGACGGCCGGTCTCCGGCCACGCCTGCTGTTCGGTGAGCAGCGAGACCGCGCCCGCCGACCAGTCCACGTGTGCGGACGGCTCGTCGACGTGCAGGGTCTTCGGCAGGACGCCGTGCTCGATGGCCTTGACCATCTTGATGATTCCGGCGACACCGGCCGCGGCCTGGGTGTGCCCGAAGTTCGACTTCACCGAGCCGAGCCACAGCGGCGCGTCCTCGGTGTGCTCCTGGCCGTAGGTGGCGAGCAGCGCCTGCGCCTCGATCGGGTCACCCAGCGTCGTACCGGTGCCGTGCGCCTCGACGATGTCGATGTCGGCGGCGGACAGCTGGGCCCCGGCCAGGGCCTGGCGGATGACGCGCTGCTGGGACGGGCCGTTGGGGGCGGTCAGGCCGTTGGACGCACCGTCCTGGTTGATGGCGGAGCCGCGGACGACGGCGAGCACCGGGTGGCCGTTCTTGCGCGCGTCGGACAGCCGCTCCACGAGCAGCATGCCGACGCCCTCGCCCCAGGCCGTGCCATCGGCGGCATCGGCGAACGGCTTGCAGCGGCCGTCGGTCGCGAGGCCGCGCTGCTTACTGAAGGCCACGAAGGTGCCGGGGGTCGCCATGACGGTGACGCCGCCCGCGAGCGCGAGGGAGCATTCACCGTTGCGCAGCGCCTGCACCGCCATGTGCAGGGTGACCAGCGACGACGAGCACGCCGTGTCGACGGTGACGGCCGGGCCCTCCAGGCCGAACGTGTACGACACGCGGCCCGAGGCGACGCTGCCGGAGCTGGCGGTGCCCATGTAGCCCTCAAGGCCATCGGGCGCCCGGTGCAGCAGCGTGCCGTAGTCGTTGTACATCACGCCCGTGTAGACACCGGTCCGGCTGCCCCGCACGGTCCCCGGGTCGATGCCCGCGCGCTCGAACGCCTCCCAGGTGGTCTCCAGCAGCAACCGCTGCTGCGGGTCCATCGCGAGGGCTTCGCGCGGCGAGATACCGAAGAAGACGGGGTCGAAGTGGTGGGCGTCGTGGAGGAATCCGCCGTTGCGGGCGTAGCTGGTGCCCTGCTGGTCCGGGTCGTCGTCGTAGAGCGACTCGATGTCCCAGCCACGGTCGGTGGGCATATCGGTGATCGCGTCCGTGCCCTCGGTGACCAGCTTCCACAGGTCCTCGGGCGAGGCCACCCCGCCGGGGAAGCGGCAGCTCATCGCGACGATGGCGATGGGGTCGTCGTCGTGTGCGATCGCGGTGGCGGTGGGTGTTGCCGCGTCGGCCTGGCTGCCCTGGGCCTCGGCCCGCAGGTACGTGGCGAGGGCGGCGGGGGTCGGGTAATCGAAGATCAGCGTGGCGGGGAGCCGGACGCCGGTGACCGCGGTGAGGCGGTTGCGCAGCTCCACGGCGGTGAGCGAGTCGAAGCCGACCTCGCTGAACGCGCGCTGCGGTTCGACCGCTTCGGGCCCGGCGAAGCCGAGTACGGCCGCCACCTGCGTACGGACCAGGGTGAGGACGATCGCCTCGGCCTCGGTGGCGGGTGCTCCGGCGAGCTGCTGGGCGAGGGCGCCGGACTGCGCGGCCGCGGCGGCCTGCGCGGCGCGGCGCGGCGGGACGCGGACCAGGCCGCGGAAGAGGGGTGGCAGCATGCCGACGCTTGCCTGCGTGCGGAGGGCCGCCATGTCGAGGGGCATCGGGACGAGCAGCGGCTCGTTGGCGGCCTTCGTCGCCGCGTCAAAGAGTTCGCGGCCCTGGTCGGCGGTGATGGCGGCGACGCCGCCGCGCTGCAGGCGGGCGAGTTCCGCCTCGTCCAGGTCTCCGGCCATGCCGCCGGATTCGGCCCACAGGCCCCAGGCGAGGGAGGTGGCGGGCAGGCCGCTTGCTGTGCGGTGCTGGGCGAGGGCGTCGAGGAAGGCGTTCGCCGCCGCGTAGTTGCCCTGTCCGGCGCCGCCGAAGACGCCTGCGGCGGAGCTGAACAGGATGAACGCGGCCAGGTCCGCGTCCTGGGTCAGCTCGTGCAGGTTCCACGCCGCGTCTGCCTTCGGGCGCAGGACGCCGGTCAGACGGTCCGGGGTGAGGGACGCGATCACGCCGTCGTCCAGCACGCCCGCCGTGTGGATCACGGCGGTCAGGGGGTGGGCGGTGGGGATCGCCGACAGGGCTTCCGACAGGGCGGTGCGGTCTGCTACGTCGCAGGCCGACCAGCGGACGGTGGCGCCCAGCTCGGTGAGTTCCGTGGTGAGTTCGGCGGCGCCGGGGGCTTCCGCTCCACGACGGCTCACCAGGAGGAGGTGGCGTACGCCTCGCTCGGCCACCAGGTGGCGCGCGAAGAGGGTGCCCAGCGTGCCGGACGCGCCGGTCAGCAGGACCGTGCCCTCGGGGCTCCACTCGGGGGCTTCGTCTTCCTCCGCCACCGGGGTGGTGCGGGCCAGGCGCGGGGCCCGGATCTCGCCGTTCCGTACGGCCACCTGGGGTTCGCCGGTGGCCAGGGCGGCGGCCACGTTGTCGCGCAGCTCGCCTTGGCCGTCGGTGTCCACCAGGACGATGCGGTCCGGGTTCTCCGACTGGGCGGAGCGGACCAGGCCGCGGACGGCGGCGTGGGCCAGGTCGGTGGCGGTGGTGAGGACGACCAGGCGGGAGTTCGCGAAGCGGTCGTCGGCCAGCCACGTTTGGAGGAGGGCGAGGGCTTGGGTGGTGGCGTCGTGGGCGGCTTGAGCGGGGCTTTCCCCCACCCCGCCCCTTCCCGCAGCATCGATATGCGGCTCCGCCGCGTGGATGGGCTCCGCCCCTGGACCCCGGTCCCCAATCGCCGGACGGGCTGGAGTTGCCGCACCCGGGCTTTCAAGTGCCGCACCGTTCGGGGCATGGGGTGCCGCGTCCCTCGGGGCGTGGGGTGCCGCGCCGTCCGAAGCCAGGGGGACGGTGGGTGCCAGGGACACCACTACGTGGTCCGGCAGCGGCGTGCCGGAATCGACGGCCTTGCCCAAGGCCTCCAGGTCCGGGTAGACGGTGTCGGGGCCCACGGACACCCAGGTGTCCTCCGACAGCGGCTCGGACACCGCCGCCACCGGGGTCCAGTCCACCCTGTACAGGGCGTCCGACGCGGCGCCCTGGCCGCTCGGGGCCAGCTGGGCCGGGGATACCGTGCGGAGGGCCAGGGACTCCACGGAGGCCACCGGGGCGCCCGTTACGTCCGCCAGCTGGAGCGACACCGTGCCGTTCGCGGCTGAGGTCAGGCGGACGCGGACCGTGTCCGCGCCCACCGAGTGGACGCGGACGCCGGTCCAGGCGAAGGGGAGGCCGCCTTGGCCCGGGGTTTCGGTCAGGTCGCTGAGGCCGATGGTGTGGAGCACGGCGTCCAGCAGGGCCGGGTGGAGGCCGAAGAGGGCGGCGCCGGGTTCGGTGGCCTCGGGGAGGGCGACCTCGGCGTAGACCTCGCCATCGCCGCGCCAGGCGGCGCGCAGGCCCTGGAAGGCCGGGCCGTAGGCGAAGCCCGCCTCGGCCAGGCCCTCGTACAGGCCGTCGGTCTCGATGCGCTCCGCGCCCTCGGGCGGCCAGGTGGTCAGGGCGAACGGCGCGGTCGGGGCGCTCTGCGCGAGCAGGCCCGTGGCGTGGCGTATCCACGGCTCGTCGTCAGGGGCCGCGTCGGGGCGGGAGTGGAGTGCCAGGGTGCGGCGGCCGGTGTCGTCTTCGGCGCCCACAGCGATCTGGAGCCGGACCCCACCCTGTTCGGGCAGGATCAGCGGGGCCTCCAGGGTGAGTTCCTCGACCAGGTCGCATCCGGCCTGCTCACCGGCGCGTACGGCGAGTTCCACGAACGCGGTGCCGGGCAGCAGGACCGTGCCCATCACGGTGTGGTCGGCCAGCCACGGGTGGGTGTCCAGGGCGAGCCGCCCGGTGAACAGGAAGCCCTCCGCGGCGGCCAGCGAGACGGCCGCGCCGAGCAGCGGATGGTCGGCGGTGCCGAGGCCGACCGAGGAGACGTCGCCGTAGGCGGTGCCCGCGTCGAGCCAGTAGTGCTCGCGCTGGAAGGCGTACGTGGGCAGCTCGACGCGCTCCGCGCCCGTGCCCGCGTAGTACGCCTCCCAGTCGGGGGCGGTGCCCCGGGTGTGCAGGGTGGCCAGGGCGGTGGTCAGGGTCTCGGCCTCGGGGCGGCCGGAGCGCAGTACGGGGACGAACGCCATGTGCGCGGTCTCGTCGCCCGCCAGGCAGGCCTGGCCGAGCGCGGACAGCACGCCGTCCGGGCCGAGTTCGAGGTACGTGGTGACGCCCTGGGCCTCCAGGGTGCGGACACCGTCGAGGAAGCGGACCGCCTCGCGGACGTGGCGCACCCAGAAGTCGGCGGTGGCGATCTCCGACGCGGGGGCGATGCCGCCGGTGAGGTGGGAGACGACCGGGATCTTCGGGGTGTCGTACGTCAGGCTCTCGGCGACCTTGCGGAACGCCTCCAGCATCGGGTCCATGAGCGGCGAGTGGAACGCGTGGCTGACCGTGAGCCGCTTGGTCTTGCGGCCCTGGGCCTCGAAGGACGCGGCGATGGCGACAGCCGCGTCCTCGTCACCGGAGATGACCACGGAGGTCGGGCCGTTGAGGGCGGCGATGCTCACGCGGTCGGTGAGCAGCGGCGTCACCTCGTCCTCGGACGCCTGGACGGCGATCATCGCGCCACCGCCCGGCAGCCGCTGCATCAGGCGGCCGCGCGCCGCCACCAGCAGGGAGGCGTCGGCGAGCGACAGCACGCCCGCCACATGGGCGGCGGCGATCTCGCCGATGGAGTGGCCGGAGACGAAATCCGGCGTCAGGCCCCACGATTCGACGAGGCGGAACAGCGCCACCTCGATGGCGAACAGCGCGGGCTGGGTGAAGCCGGTGCGGTCCAGGGCCGCGGCGTCGTCCCCGAAGAGGACGTCCTTCAGCGGCCGTTCGAGGCGCGGGTCGAGCGCGGCGCACACGGCGTCGAAAGCCTCGGCGAAGGCCGGGTACGCGGCGTACAGCTCGCGGCCCATGCCGAGCCGCTGGCTGCCCTGGCCGGTGAACAGGAAGGCCAGCTTGCCCCGGGTTTCCGTGCCCTCGACCAGCCCGGTGGCGGGCTCGCCCGCGGCGAGGGACGCGAGCCGGTCGAGGAACGTCTCGCGGTCTCCCGCGATGACGGCCGCGCGGTCCTGGAGGGCGGCGCGGGTGGTGGCGAGGGCGTAACCGGTGGACAGCGGGTCCAGGTCCGGGCGTTCGGTGACGTACGTGTGCAGCCGGGCGGCCTGGGCGCGCAGCGCGTCCTCGCCCTTGCCGGACAGCAGCCAGGGGAGGACGGGGAGGTCGCGCGGCGTGGCGGCGGCCACCGGTTCGGTGTCCTCGTCCGTCGTCTCGTCGGTGACCTCGTCCGGCGACGGGGGCTGTTCGATGATCAGGTGGGCGTTGGTGCCGCTGATGCCGAACGACGACACGGCGGCGCGGCGCGGGCGGCCGGTCTCCGGCCACGGGCGGCCCTCGGTGAGCAGCGAGACGGCCCCGGCCGACCAGTCGATGTGCGGCGACGGCTCGTCCACGTGCAGGGACTTGGGCACATAGCCGTGCTCGATGGCCTTGACCATCTTGATGATCCCGGCGACACCGGCGGCGGCCTGGGTGTGGCCGACGTTGGACTTGATGGAGCCGAGCAGCAGCGGCCGCTCGGCGGGCTTCTCCTTGCCGTAGGTGGCGAGCAGCGCCTGCGCCTCGATCGGGTCGCCCAGCGTCGTACCGGTGCCGTGCGCCTCGACGACGTCGATCTGGTCGGCCGTCAGCCGGGCGCTGGCCAGCGCCTGGCGGATGACGCGCTGCTGGGACGGGCCGTTGGGGGCGGTGAGGCCGTTGCTCGCGCCGTCCTGGTTGGTGGCCGAGCCACGGACGACGGCCAGCACCCGGTGGCCGTTCTTGCGCGCGTCCGACAGCCGCTCCACGAGCAGCATGCCCGCGCCCTCGGACCAGCCGGTGCCGTCGGCGGCCGCCGCGAACGACTTGCAGCGGCCGTCGAAGGACAGCCCGCGCTGGCGGCTGAACTCGGTGAAGGTGCCGGGCGTCGACATCACGGTGACGCCACCGGCCAGCGCCAGCGAGCATTCGCCGTTGCGCAGCGCCTGCATGGCCAGGTGCAGGGTGACCAGCGACGACGAGCACGCCGTGTCGACGGTGAGCGCCGGACCCTCCAGGCCGAAGGTGTACGCCACCCGGCCGGACGCGATGCTGCTGGATCCGCCGGTGCCGAGGTAGCCCTCGACACCGGGCGGTACGGAGCGCAGCCGCGAGGCGTAGTCGTGGTACATGACGCCCGCGAAGACGCCGGTGCGGGTGCCGCGTACGGAGGTGGCGTCGATGCCCGCGCGCTCGAACGCCTCCCAGGTGGTCTCCAGCAGCAACCGCTGCTGCGGATCCATCGCCAGGGCCTCGCGCGGGCTGATGCCGAAGAACGCCGGGTCGAAGTAGTTGGCGTCGTGGAGGAAACCGCCCTCCCGGACGTAGCTCGTGCCCGAGCCGTCCGGGTCGTCGTCGAAGAGCCGCCCCATGTCCCAGCCGCGATCGGTGGGGAACTCGGAAATGCCGTCCCCGCCCTCGGACACCAGCCGCCACAGGTCCTCGGGCGACTCGACGCCGCCCGGGTAGCGGCAGCTCATGCCGACGATCGCGATGGGCTCCTGGTCCTCCGACTCCACCTCCTGGAGGCGGCGTCGGGTCTCGTGCAGGTCGGCGGTGACCCGCTTGAGAAAGTAACGGAGCTTTTCCTCATTCATACGTGCGTTCCCTCTCGAGGAATCCGGAAGTCGGGTCACTTCTCGTCGGCCACGGTCACTTCAGGAGATCCCGAATTCTTTGCCGAGGAAGTCGATGAGGTCGTCGTCCGTGGCGGACTCGATCTCACCGGCGATGTCGGCGCCGTCTTCCGGTCCTCGGTCGTCATTCCATTGCGCGAGCAGCGCCTGCAGGCGTGCGGTGATCCTGCTCCGGTCCGCATCGTCCGGGGCGGCCCCGGCCAGGGACCTCTCGAGCCCGTCGAGTTCGGCGAACAGGGAGGTGACCCCCGTCGCGTCGTCCGGCAGGATCTCGCCCCGCAGGTACTGGACCAGTGCGTTCGGTGTGGGGTAGTCGAAGACCAGCGTCGCGGGGAGCCGGACCCCGGTGGTCGCGTTCAGTCGGTTGCGCAGCTCGACCGCGGTGAGCGAGTCGAAGCCGACCTCGCTGAACGAGCGGGTCGGATCGACCGTTTCCGGGCCCGGGTAGCCGAGTACGGCCGCCACCTGGGTGCAGACCAGGTCCAGCACCGCTTCGTCCCGCTCGGGCTCGGACAGCCCGGCGAGCCGTGCGCGCAGGGCGTCGGCGCCGCCGGTGGCCGTGGCCGCCGCGGACTCCGCCGCCCGGCGGGCGGGGGCCGTCCGGACCAGGCCGCGGAAGAGGGGTGGCAGCATGCCGACGCCCGCTTGGGCGCGGAGGGCCGCCATGTCCAGGGGCATCGGGACGAGGAGCGGCTCGTTCTGCCCGTACGTGGCATCGAACAGCGCCAGGCCGTTGTCCGCCGTGAGGACGCCGATGCCGCCGCGGCGGATGCGGGCGATCTCGGTCTCGTCCAGCTCACCGCCCATGCCTCCGGCTACCGACCACAGGCCCCAGGCGAGGGAGGTGGCGGGCAGGCCGCTTGCTGTGCGGTGCTGGGCGAGGGCGTCGAGGAAGGCGTTCGCCGCCGCGTAGTTGCCCTGTCCGGCGCCGCCGAAGACGCCTGCGGCGGAGCTGAACAGGATGAACGCGGCCAGGTCCGCGTCCTGGGTCAGCTCGTGGAGGTTCCAGGCGGCGTCTGCCTTCGGGCGCAGGACGCCGGTCAGGCGCTCGGGGGTGAGGGACGCGATCACGCCGTCGTCCAGCACGCCCGCCGTGTGGATCACGGCGGTCAGGGGGTGGGCGGTGGGGATCGCCGACAGGGCTTCCGACAGGGCGGTGCGGTCTGCTACGTCGCAGGCCGACCAGTGCACGGTGGCGCCCAGTGCCGTTAGCTCGGCGGTCAGTTCTTGCGCGCCCGGGGCCTGGTCGCCTCGGCGGCTCACCAGGAGGAGGTGGCGTACGCCCCGCTCGGCCACCAGGTGGCGCGCGAAGAGGGTGCCCAGCGTGCCGGACGCGCCGGTCAGCAGGACCGTGCCCTCGGGGTTCCACTCGGGGGCTTCGTCTTCCGCCGCCGGGGTGGTGCGGGCCAGGCGCGGGGCCCGGATCTCGCCGTTGCGGATGGCCAGCTGGGGTTCATCGGTTGCGACGGCCGTCGCCAGTGTTTTCAGCGAGGTGTCGTGGTCCTCGGTGTCGACCAGGACGACGCGGTCCGGGTTCTCCGCCTGGGCGGAGCGGACCAGGCCGCGGACGGCGGCGTGGGCCAGGTCGGTGGCGGTGGTGAGGACGACCAGGCGGGAGTCCGCGAAGCGGTCGTCGGCCAGCCACGTTTGGAGGAGGGCGAGGGCTTGGGTGGTGGCGTCGTGGGCGGCTTGAGCGGGGCTTTCCCCCACCCCGCCCCTTCCCGAAACCTGGGGCAAGCCCCAGGACCCCGGACGCCCTTCGGGCGTGTCCTCAATCGCCGGACGGGCTGGAGTTGCCGCACCCGGGCTTTCAAGTGCCGCACCGTTCGGGGCGTGGCGTGCCGCACCGTTCGGGGCGTGGCGTGCCGCGCCGTCCGAAGCCAGGGGGACGGTGGGTGCCAGGGACACCACTACGTGGTCCGGCAGCGGTGTGCCGGAATCGACGGCCTTACCCAAGGCCTCCAGGTCCGGGTACGTGGTCAGGCCCAGGGCGTCGGTGCCCAGCGCTGCCCAGTGGTCCGGGGACGGCTCCGTGGGCTGGGTCGGGATCGGGGTCCAGTCCAGGTGGAACAGGGCTTCCGACGTGGCACTCTGGCGGGTCGCGCCCAGTTGGGCCGGGGTCACCGTGCGGAGCGCCAGGCCCTCTACGGTCGCCACCGGGGCGCCCGTCGCGTCCGCCAGCTGGAGCGTCACGGTGCCCGTCGTGGTGCCCGCCAGGCGGACCCGTAGCGCGGAGGCACCGATGGCGTGCAGGGAGACGCCGGTCCAGGCGAACGGCAGGCGGCCCTCGCCGCCGTTTCCTTCGGCGGCGGCCAGGCCGAGGGCGTGCAGGGCCGCGTCCAGCAGGGCCGGGTGGAGGCCGAAGGTCTTGGCGTCGGCCTCGGTGCCCTCCGGGAGCCGGACCTCGGCGAACACCTCGTCGTCGCGCCGCCAGGCCGCTTCGAGGCCCTGGAAGACCGGGCCGTAGGCGAAGCCTGAATCGGCCAGGCCGTCGTAGAGGCCGTCGACGGCGATCTGCTCGGCGTCGGCGGGGGGCCATGCGGTCAGGTCGAACGCGGCCGCCTCCGCGTCGGCCGTCAGGGCACCGGTCGCGTGGCGCAGCCACGGCTCGTCGGACGGGGCGTCCTCGGCGCGGGAGTGCATCGTCAGGGCGCGTCGGCCCGTGGTGTCGGGGGCCGCGAGCGACAGGCGGAGCTGGACGGCGCCCCGTTCGGGCACGATCAGCGGTGCTTCCAGGGTGAGTTCGTCCAGCCGGTCGCAGCCCGCGTGTTCCCCGGCGCGCAGCGCGAGTTCCACGAACGCGGTGCCGGGCAGCAGCACCGTGCCCATCACGGCGTGGTCGGCCAGCCACGGCTGGGTCTGGAGGGAGAGCCGTCCGGTGAAGGCGAAACCGTCCGCGTCGGGCAGCTCCACGGCGGCGCCGAGCAGCGGGTGGCCCGCCGCGTGCAGGCCGATCGCGGTGGCGTCGCCGCCGGAGGGGCCGATGTCGAGCCAGAAGCGGCGGCGCTGGAACGCGTACGTCGGCAGCTCCACCCGGTGCGCGCCGTACGGGGCGTACAGCGCCTCGAAGTCCACGGCGGCGCCCCGCACATGGGCCTGGCCGAGGGCGGTGAGCAGCGTCTCGGGCTCCGGGCGGCCGCCGCGCAGCGTGGCGGCGAAGGCGTGGGTTCCGTCCGTGACGCAGTCCTGCGCCATGGCGGTGAGCACGCCCTCGGGGCCCAGCTCTACGTACGTGGTGACGCCCTGGGCCTCAAGGGTGCGGATGCCGTCGAGGAAGCGGACCGCCTCGCGGACGTGGCGTACCCAGAAGCCCGGGTAGGTCATGTCGTCGGCGGAGACGACGTCACCGGTGAGGTTGGAGACGATCGGAATGCGGGGCGCCTCATACGTCAGCCCGTCCGCGACCTGGCTGAACGCGTCCAGCATGCCGTCCATGTGCGGCGAGTGGAACGCGTGGCTCACGGTGAGCCGCTTGGTCTTGCGGCCCTGCGCCTCGAAGTCCGCCGCGATCTCCAGAGCCGCGTCCTCGTCGCCCGCGACCACGACCGCGGTCGGGCCGTTGACGGCTGCGAGGCTCACCCGCTTGCCCAGGTGCGGCGTCACCTCGTCCTCGGACGCCTGGATGGCGATCATCGCGCCGCCGGGGGGCAGTTGCTGCATCAGACGGCCGCGCGCGGCCACCAACCGGCACGCGTCCGCGAGGGAGAACACACCCGCCACATGGGCGGCTGCCAGCTCGCCGATCGAGTGGCCGGACAGGACATCGGGCTTCACGCCCCACGCCTCCACCAGGCGGAACAGGGCCACCTCGATGGCGAACAGCGCGGGCTGGGTGTAGGCCGTCTGGTCCAGGGTCTCGGTGTCCTCACCGAAGAGAACGTCACGCAGCGGCTGGTCCAGGTGCTGGTCCAGCTCATCGCATACGGCGTCCAGCGCCTCCGCGAACACCGGGTACGCCTCGTACAGCTCGCGGCCCATGCCCAGCCGCTGGCTGCCCTGGCCCGTGAACAGGAACGCCACCTTGCCCTCCGACACCGTGTCCGCCACGAGCCCGGGCGCGGTGCGCCCCTCGGCCAGGGCGTCCAGCGCGGCCAGGAATCCGTCCCGGTCCCGGGCGACCAGCGCCGCCCGGTGGTCGAAGCTGGCGCGGCCGGTGGCCAGGGAGTGGCCGAGGTCGGTGAGAGCGGCCTCGGGGTGGTCCGCCACGTGCGTGCGGAGCCGGGCGCTCTGGGCGCGCAGCGCCTCCGGGGACTTGGCGGAGAGCACCCACGGCAGCGCCGCCGCACCGTCCTCGGCACCGGACGCCGCAAGCGGCTCCGGCTCGGGGGCCTGCTCGATGATGGCGTGGGCGTTGGTGCCGCTCATGCCGAAGGAGGAGATGCCCGCGCGGCGCGGGTGACCGGTCTCCGGCCACTCCCTCGCCTCGGCGAGCAGCGACACCGCGCCCGCCTCCCAGTCGACGTGCGGCGACGGCTCGTCGATGTGCAGCGACCGCGGAAGCACACCGTGCCGCATCGCCAGCACCATCTTGATGATGCCCGCGACACCGGCGGCGGCCTGCGTGTGGCCGAAGTTGGACTTGATGGAGCCGAGCCACAGCGGCTGGTCCGCGTCCCGGTCACGGCCGTACGTGGCCAGCAGCGCCTGCGCCTCGATCGGGTCGCCGAGCGTGGTGCCCGTGCCGTGCGCCTCGACCGCGTCCACCTCGGCGGGGGACAGACCCGCGTTCGCCAGCGCCTGGCGGATGACCCGCTGCTGGGACGGGCCGTTCGGCGCCGTCAGACCGTTGGACGCGCCGTCCTGGTTGACCGCCGTACCACGCACCACGGCCAGCACCTGGTGGCCGTTCTTCCGCGCGTCCGACAGCCGCTCCACGAGCACCATGCCGACGCCCTCGCCCCAGGCCGTGCCGTCGGCCGCCGCCGCGAACGGCTTGCAGCGGCCGTCGGTGGCCAGGCCGCGCTGGCGACTGAACTCGGTGAAGACGGCGGGCGTGGTGATGATGGTGACACCGCCCGCGAGCGCCAGCGTGCATTCGCCGTTGCGCAGCGCCTGCGCCGCCAGGTGCAGCGCCACCAGCGACGACGAGCACGCCGTGTCGACGGTGACGGCCGGGCCCTCGAAGCCGAAGGTGTACGACACCCGGCCGGAGGCGATGCTGCTGGAGCCGCCGGTGCCGAGGTAGCCCTCGACGCCCTCGGGTACGGTGCTCAGCCGCGACACATAGTCGTTGTGCATCTGGCCGACGAAGACGCCGACCTCCTTGCCGCGCAGCGTGCCCGGGTCGATGCCCGCCCGCTCGAACGACTCCCACGACGTCTCCAGCAGCAGCCGCTGCTGGGGGTCCATCGCCATGGCCTCACGCGGGTTGATGCCGAAGAACTCGGGGTCGAAGTCGGCGGCGTCGTACGTGAATCCGCCTTCGCGGGCGTACGAGGTGCCGGGCCGGTCCGGGTCCGGGTCGTAGAACGCCTCGATGTCCCAGCCCCGGTCGTCCGGCAGCCGGGAGATGCCGTCGCGGCCCTCGGCCAGCAGCTCCCACAGGTCCTCGGGGGTGCGGACGTCGCCGGGGAAGCGGCAGCTCATGGCGACGATGGCGATCGGGTCGTCCTCGTCGGTGTCCTTGGCCGTGGCCCGTGCCTGGGCCTGCGCCGGGACGGCGGCCGCCGCCTCGGAGCCGAGGAGTTCGTCGCGCAGGTACGCGGCGAGCGCGGTCGGCGTCGGGTAGTCGAAGACGAGCGTGGCGGGCATGCGCAGCCCGGCGGCGCCACCGAGGCGGTTGCGGAACTCCACCGCCGTCAGCGAGTCGAAGCCGAGGTCCTTGAAGGCCCGGCTCGCCTCCACCGCGTCCGGCGAGTCATGGCCGAGCACCACGGCCACCTGGCTGCGCACCAGGTCGAGCAGCATCTGATCGCGCTCGGCCGCGTCCAGCCGGACCAGCCGCTCCACCAGCGGGGCACCGTCCCCCGCCGCGCCCGACTCGGCGGTGCGGCGGGTCGTACCGCCGCGCACCAGGCCGCGCAGCAGCGGCGGCACCGCCGCGACGGGCGCGCCCGTGAGCGACGCCAGGTCGAGCTGCATGGGCACCAGGAACGCGTCGCCCGTCTCCTGGGCGGCGTCGAACAGCGCCAGGCCCTCGTCCGAGGACAGGCCCAGTACGCCGGACCGGCTCATCCGGGACTTGTCGGTGGCCTCCAGCTCGCCGGTCATGCCGCTGGCCTCGGCCCACAGGCCCCAGGCCAGCGAGGTGGCGGGCAGGCCCTGGGCATGGCGGTGGCGGGCCAGCGCGTCCAGGAACGAGTTGGCCGCCGCGTAGTTGGCCTGGCCGGGGCCGCCGAACGTACCGGCCGCCGAGGAGAACAGCACGAACGCGGCCAGGTCCAGGCCGGCTGTCAGCTCGTGCAGGTTCAGCGCCGCGTCCACCTTGGGCCGCAGCACCTTCTCCAGCCGCTCGGCCGTCAGGGAGCCGATCACCCCGTCGTCCAGCACACCGGCCGTGTGCACGACGGCGGTCAGCGGACGGTCGGCGGGGATGGCGGCGAGGACGGTGGCGAGCTGGTCGCGGTCGGCCGCGTCGCAGGCGGCGATGGTGACCTCGGCGCCCAACGCGCGCAACTCGGCGGCGAGTTCGGCCGCTCCCGCCGCCTGCTCACCGCGTCGGCTGGTGAGCAGCAGGTGCCGGGCGCCGCGCTCGGTCACCGCGTGCCGGGCGACCAGGCCGCCCAGGGTACCGGTGCCACCGGTGATCAGCACCGTGCCGTCCGGGTTCCACGTGGCGGGCACGGTGAGGACGACCTTGCCGATGTGCCGAGCCTGGCTGAGGTAGCGGAACGCGTCCGGGGCCTGCCGCAGATCCCACGCGGTGATCGGCAGCGGCCGCAACGCGCCCCGCTCGAACAGCTCCAGCAGTTCGCACAGCATGGCCTGGATGCGGTCCAGGCCCGCCTCGGTCAGGTCGAACGCCTGGTAGGAGACGCCCGGGTAGGCGGCCGCGACGTCCTCGGGCGCCCGGACGTCCGTCTTGCCCATCTCGACGAACCGGCCGCCGCGCGGCAGCAGCCGCAGCGACGCGTCCACGAACTCCCGGGCCAGCGAGTCCAGTACGACATCCACGCCACGGCCACCGCTGACCTCGCGGAACGTCTCCTCGAAGGCCAGATCACGGGAGGAGGCGATGCGGTCGTCGGCCAGCCCGAGGCCGCGCAGCGTGTCCCACTTGCCGGGGCTGGCGGTCGCGTAGACGTCCACGCCCCAGTGGCGGGCCAGCTGCACGGCGGCCATGCCGACACCACCGGCGGCGGCGTGGACGAGCAGCGATTCGCCGCCGCGCAGGTCCGCCAGGTCGCGCAGCGCGTAGTACGCCGTCATGAAGACGATCGGCACGGACGCGGCCTGGGCGTACGACCAGCCCTGGGGCATCGGCGCCACCATGCGGCGGTCCACGACCACCAGCGGCCCGAACCCGCCGGGCAGCATGCCCATCACCGGGTCGCCGGGCGCCAGGTCGGTGACACCGGGGCCGGTTTCGAGGACGACACCGGCGCCCTCACTGCCCATCAGGCCCGCGTCGCCCGGGTACATGCCGAGCGCGTTCAGCACATCGCGGAAGTTCACACCGGCGGCCCGCACGGCGACCCGCACCTGCCCGGCCTCCAGCGGCGCGGCGGCCTCCGGAGTCGGCAGCAGCGTCAGGTTCTCCAGCGTGCCCTTGTCCTCGATGTCGAGCCGCCACGCCTGCTCACCGGCGGGCGGCACCATGGGCCCGTCGGCGGCGATGCGCGCCAGCCGGGGCGCGTGGACGGCGCCACGGCGCAGCACGAACTGCGGCTCGCCGGAGGTCAGGGCGGTGCCCAGCGCGGCGCCCAGCGCCTCGTACGAGGCGTCGGTGCCGTCGAGGTCCACCAGCACCAGCCGGTCCGGGTTCTCCGACTGCGCGGAGCGCACCAGACCCCACACCGGGGCGTGCGCCAGGTCGTACGTCCCCGCGTCACCGGCGGTGGCCACCGCGCCCCGGGTCACCAGCACCAGCCGGGACGCGGCGAACCGCTCGTCGGCCAGCCACTCCCGTACGAGGGCCAGCGCGTCCTGGGTGGCGGTGTGCACCGCGCCGGTCACGTCGTCGCCGTCGGCGCGCGGGTCGAGGCAGGCGAGGACGAAGTCGGGCAGGTCCCCGGCCTCGCCCAGCGCGGCCAGATCGGCGTGGACCGCCGCACCGGACGTCAGCGCGCCGGGCGCGCCAGCGCCCAGCACCGCCCACCGCGCATTGCCTTGCGGGGCGTCGGTGGCCATGGGCACGGTGGCCCAGTCCAGCCGGTACAGCGAGTCGTGGTACGTGGCCGACCGGGCGCCCGCGAGCTGACCGGCCGCGACCGGACGCAGCGCCAGCTGCTCCACGGACGCCACCGGGGCGCCGGTGCCATCGGCCAGCTCCAGCGACACCGCGTCCGTCCCGGCCGGGGTCAGCCGCACCCGGAGCGCACCGGCGCCCACCGCGTGCAGCGACACCCCGCCCCAGGAGAACGGCAGCCTGCCCTGCTCATCGCCATCGGGACGCGCGAACGTGCTGTGCAGCGCGGCGTCCAGCAGCGCCGGGTGCAGCCCGAAGGCCTTGGCGTCGCCCTCGGCGTCCTCGGGCAGCCGGACCTCGGCGAACACCTCGTCGCCGCGCAGCCACGCCGCCTCAAGGCCCTGGAACACCGGGCCATACGCGAAACCGCCCTGCGCCAGGTGCTCGTAGAGCCCGTCGATCTCGACGGGCTCGGCGCCCGGCGGCGGCCATGCCGTCAGATCGAACGACGGCTGCGGGGCGCCCGCCACCAGCACACCGCTGGCGTGCCGGATCCAGGGCACCTCGGCGGGCGCGTCCTGGGCCCGCGAGTACAGCTCCAGCGTGCGGTGTCCGGCGGCCTGCGGGGCCCCGACCATGATCTGCAGCTGTACCGCGCCGCGCTCGGGGAGGATCAGCGGCGCCTCGATGGTCAGCTCGTCCAGCCGGTCGCAGCCCACCTGGTCACCGGCGCGGATCGCCAGCTCGACGAAGGCGGTGCCGGGCAGCAGGACCGTGCCCATCACGGCGTGGTCGGCCAGCCACGGGTGGCTTTCGAGGGAGAGCCTGCCCGTGAGCAGGAAGCCATCGGAGTCGGCCAGCGGCACGGCCGCGCCCAGCAGCGGGTGGTCGGCCCGGCCCAGGCCCGCCGACTCCACGTCGCCGACGAAGCCCGCCGGGTTCGTCAGCCAGAAGCGGCGGTGCTGGAAGGCGTACGTGGGCAGGTCGACACGGGCCGCGCCCGTACCCGCGTAGTACGCGGCCCAGTCCGGCGCCACACCACGGACGTGCAGCCGGGCGAGGGCGGCGGTGACGGTGTCGGCCTCGGGGCGGTCCTTGCGGCATGTGGCGGCGAAGGTGGCGTCGCCGTCGGTGAGGCAGTCCTGCGCCATGGCGGACAGCACACCGTCGGGGCCGAGTTCGAGGTAGGTGGTGACGCCCTGGGCCTCCAGGGTGCGGATGCCATCGAGGAAGCGGACGGCTTCCCGGACGTGGCGCACCCAGAAGTCGGGCGTCATGATCTCGTCGGCGGAGACGACGCTACCGGTGAGGTTGGAGACGATCGGGATGCGCGGGGACTCGTACGACAGGCCCTCGGCCACCTCGCGGAACGCGTCCAGCATCCCGTCCATGCGCGGCGAGTGGAACGCGTGGCTGACGGTGAGCCGCTTGGTCTTACGACCCCGCTCCTCGAAGCCCGCCGCGATCTCCAGCGCCGCGTCCTCGTCGCCCGCGATGACCACGGACATCGGCCCGTTGAGGGCGGCGATCGAGACCCGCTCGGTGAGGAGCGGCGCCACCTCGTCCTCCGACGCCTGAATGGCGATCATCGCGCCACCGGCCGGAAGTTCCTGCATCAGACGGCCACGGGCGGCCACCAACCGGCAGGCGTCCGCGAGGGAGAGCACACCCGCCACATGTGCGGCGGCGATCTCACCGATGGAGTGGCCGGACAGGAAGTCCGCCCGCAGACCCCACGCCTCGACGAGACGGAACAGCGCCACCTCGAGGGCGAACAGCGCGGGCTGGGTGTAGCCGGTCTGATCCAGCGCGTCGGCATCGTCGCCGAACAGGACCGTCTTCAGCGGCTGTTCGAGGTGCGCGTCCAGCGCGTCGCACACCGCGTCCAGCGCCTCCGCGAACACCGGGTACGCCTCGTACAGCTCACGGCCCATGCCCAGCCGCTGGCTGCCCTGGCCCGTGAACAGGAACGCGACCTTGCCGCCCTCGGTCACCGAGCCCTCGATCAGCCCCGCGACGGACTCGCCGCGCGCCAGCGCCTCCAGGC
This sequence comes from Streptomyces sp. NPDC041200, assembly GCF_055591805.1. Lineage (NCBI taxonomy): Bacteria > Bacillati > Actinomycetota > Actinomycetes > Kitasatosporales > Streptomycetaceae > Streptomyces > Streptomyces sp. NPDC041200. The sequence continues at coordinate 32,784 of NZ_JBVIZF010000028.1, forward strand.
CCGCGACCAGCGCGGCGCGGTCGTCACCGACCACCACCGCGCGGTGGTCCAGCGCGGCGCGCGTGGTGGCGAGGGAGTAGCCGAGGTCGGTGAGCGGCAGGTCAGGCCGCTCCTCCAGGTGGGCGAGCAGCCGTACGGCCTGGCCGCGCAGCGCGTCGGCGGACTTGGCCGAAAGGGCCCAGGGCAGCACCCCGGCCGCGCGCGGCGTGGCATCCGTCGTGGCCCGGGGCTCCGCCTCCGGGGCCTGCTCGATGATGGCGTGGGCGTTGGTGCCGCTGACGCCGAAGGAGGAGATGCCCGCGCGGCGCGGGTGTCCGGTCTCCGGCCACTCCCTCGCCTCGGCGAGCAGCGAGACGGCCCCCGCCTCCCAGTCGACGTGCGGCGACGGCTCGTCGATGTGCAGCGACCGCGGCAGCACACCGTGGCGCATCGCCTGCACCATCTTGATGATGCCCGCGACACCGGCGGCGGCCTGCGTGTGGCCGATGTTCGACTTGATGGAGCCGAGGTACAGCGGCTGGTCCGCGTCCCGGTCACGGCCGTACGTGGCCAGCAGCGCCTGCGCCTCGACCGGGTCGCCCAGCGTGGTCCCCGTACCGTGCGCCTCGACCACGTCCACGTCCCCGGCCGACAGCCCCGCACCGGCCAGGGCCGCGCGGATGACCCGCTGCTGGGACGGGCCGTTGGGCGCCGTCAGACCGTTGGACGCGCCGTCCTGGTTGACCGCCGTACCGCGCACCACGGCCAGCACCTGGTGGCCGTTCTTCCGCGCGTCCGACAGCCGCTCCACGAGCAGCATGCCGACGCCCTCGGCCCAGCCCGTGCCGTCCGCGTCGGCGGCGAAGGACTTGCAGCGGCCGCTCGCCGACAGGCCGCCCTGGCGGCTGAAGTCGATGAAGGTGTCCGGGGTGGACATGACGGTGACACCGCCCGCGAGCGCCATGGTGCACTCGCCGCTGCGCAGCGCCTGCGCGGCCAGGTGCAGCGCCACCAGCGACGACGAGCACGCCGTGTCGATGGTGACGGCCGGGCCCTCAAGACCGAAGGTGTACGCGACGCGGCCGGAGGCGACACTGCCCGCCGTACCGGTCCCGAGGTAGCCCTCGAGCCCCTCGGGCAGGGCGGTCAGCCGGGAGAGGTAGTCGTGGTACATGACGCCGGTGAAGACACCGGTCCGGCTGCCGCGCACGGCCGCCGGGTCGATGCCCGCGCGCTCGAACGCCTCCCACGAGGACTCCAGCAGCAGCCGCTGGTGGGGGTCCATGGCGAGGGCTTCGCGCGGGTTGATGCCGAAGAAGTCCGGGTCGAACTCGCCCGCCTCGTAGAGGAATCCGCCCTCGATGGTGGCGCTGGTGCCCGTCTGCCCCTGGTCGTCACCGAGCAGCCCGTCCAGCTGCCAGCCACGGTCGGTGGGGAAGCCGGAGATGGCGTCGGTGGCGCCCATGACGAGCTGCCACAGCTCCTCCGGGCTGCTGACCCCGCCCGGGTAGCGGCAGCTCATGCCGACGATGGCGATCGGCTCGTCGTCGGCGACGGCGGTGGCCGCCGCCGGGGTCGCGGCGCCCTCGTCGGCCTGGTCGCCGAGGATTTCGGTGCGCAGGAAACCGGCGAGCGAGGAGGGCGTCGGGTAGTCGAAGACGAGCGTGGCGGGGAGCCGTACGCCCGTCACCGTGCCGAGGCGGTTGCGCAGCTCGACGGCGGTGAGCGAGTCGAAGCCCAGCTCCTTGAAGGCGCGGCCCGCGCCGACCGCCTCCGGGCCCGCGTAGCCGAGGACGGCGGCGACCTGGCCTGAGACGACCTCCAGCAGCAGCCGGTCGCGCTCGGGGACGGACAGCGCGAGGAGCCGTTCGGCGAGCCCGCCGGGGGCCGTGGCGCCCGACTCGGCGGTGCGGCGGGCCGTACCGCCGCGCACCAGACCGCGCAGCAGCGCCGGGACCATGGTGGCCTCGGCGTGGCGCAGCGACGCCAGGTCCAGGTGCATGGGGACGAGCGCGGGGTCGCCGACGGCGAGCGCGGTGTCCAGCAGGGCCAGGCCCTCGTCGGAGGAGAGGGCGGCGACTCCGGCGCGGGTGATGCGCTGGATGTCGGCGTCGTCCAGGTCGCCGGTCATGCCGCTGCGCTCGGCCCACAGGCCCCAGGCGAGGGCGGTCGCGGGCAAGCCCTGGGCACGGCGGCGCTGGGCGAGGGCGTCCACGAAGGCGTTGGCGGCCGCGTAGTTGGCCTGTCCGGGGCCGCCGAGCGTTCCGGCGGCGGCGGAGAACAGGACGAACGCGGACAGGTCGAGATCGCGGGTCAGCTCGTGCAGGTTCAGCGCCGCGTCCACCTTGGGCGGCAGGACGCGGTCGACGCGCTCGGCGGTGAGCGAGCCGATGACACCGTCGTCGAGGACGCCCGCCGTGTGCACGACGGCGGTCAGCGGACGGTCGGCCGGGACGGTGGCCAGCACCTCGGCCAGCGCGTCGCGGTCGGCCACGTCGCAGGCGACGAGGGTGACATCGGCGCCGGACGCGCGCAGTTCGGCGACGAGGTCGGCGGCGCCGTGCGCTTCGGCGCCGCGACGGCTGAGCAGCAGCAGGTTGCGTACGCCGTGCTCGGCGACCAGGTGGCGGGCGACCAGGCCGCCCAGGGTGCCGGTGGCGCCGGTGACCAGGGCGGTGCCCTCGGGGTCGAGGGCGGGGGCGGTGTGGGCGGCGTCGGAGGCCACCTTCGCCAGGCGCGGTACGACGACGGCCCCGGCGCGGACCGCGAGCTGCGGCTCGCCGGTGGCGAGGGCAGGCGCGAGGGCGCGGTACGAGGCGTCGCCGCCGTCGATGTCGACGAGGGTGAAGCGGTCCGGGTTCTCGGACTGCGCGGAGCGCAGCAGCCCCCACAACGGGGCGCCCGCAAGGTCCTCGGTGTCGGCGTCCGCGGCGGTGGCGACGGCGCCACGGGTGGCGATGACCAGCCGGGAGCCCTCGAAGCGGTCGTCGGCGAGCCAGCGTTGGACGAGGTCCAGCGCGCGGTGCAGGGCGTCGCGTACCCCGTCCTGGACAGAAAGGTCCGCTGCGGCCGGGAAGAACGGCGCGACGACGGCCTGCGGCACCGGTGCGCCGCCGGTCACGGCCTCGCCGAGCGCGGCCAGGTCGGCGTAGCCCACGGCGGTGGGCAGCGCGGCGGCCAAGGCGGGAGTGGCGTCGCCCAGCAGCGCCCACTGCCCGGCCACGACGCTGGTGGCGGACGGCACCGGGGCGGGGGTCCACTCGACGCGGAACAGCGCGTCGTAGAAGGCGCCGCGCGCGGACGTCACCTGCTCGGGCGAGACCGGGCGCAGCAACAGCGCGTCGACCGAGGCGACGGGCGCGCCGCTCTCGTCGGTGACCAGGACGGCCACGGTGTCCTGACCCGCGGGCGACAGCCGGACGCGCAGCGCGGAGGCGCCGACGGCGTGCAGCCGGACGCCGCTCCAGGAGAACGGGAGGCGGCCGTGTTCGGTGTCCTCCAGCAGGGAGCCGATGCCGACGGCGTGCAGGGCCGCGTCCAGCAGCGCCGGGTGCAGCCCGAACAGGTCGGCCTCGGCGCGGGCGCCATCGGGGAGGCGGACGTCGGCGTACACGTGGTCGCCGTGCTGCCAGGCGGACTTGAGGCCCTGGAACACCGGGCCGTAGGCGAATCCGCTTGTCGTGAGCCAGTCGTACAGCCCGTCGACGGGGACCTCGGTGGCACCGGCCGGTGGCCAGGTGGTGAGGGTTTCGTCGGGGGTCGTGGCGCCGGTGGCGAGCACACCGGTGGCGTGGCGGGTCCACTCGCCCTCGCCCCAGCTGCCGTCGGCGGCCTCTTCGAGCCGCGAGTGCAGGGTCAGCGAGCGGCGGCCGGACGCGTCCGGCGCGCCCACGGACACCTGGACCTGCACGCCGCCCTGCGGGGGCAGCACGAGCGGCGCCTCAAGGGTCAGCTCGTCCAGGACGTCGGCGCCGACGTGGTCACCGGCGCGGATGGCCAGCTCCACGAAGGCGGTACCGGGCAGCAGCACGGTGTCCATGACGGCGTGATCGGCGAGCCACGGGTGGGTCTGGAGGGAGAGCCTGCCGGTGAACAGGAACCCGGCGGCGTCGGCGAGCGAGACGGCCGCGCCGAGCAGTGGGTGGTCGGCCGAGCCGAGCCCGGCGGCGGTGACATCGCCGGTCCAGGGCCCGGCGGGCTCGGGCCAGTACAGCTCGCGCTGGAAGGCGTACGTGGGCAGCTCGACGCGGCGGGCGCCGGAGCCCGCGAACACGGCGGCCCAGTCGACGGCCACGCCGTGCACATGGGCGCGGGCGAGCGCGTCGGTCAGGGCGGTGGCCTCGGGGCGGTCGCCGCGCAAGACGGGTACGAAGGCGGCGCCCTCAGCGGTGACGCAGTCCTGCGCCATGGCGGTGAGCACCCCGTCGGGGCCCAGCTCCACGAAGGTGGCGACGCCGTACTCTTCGAGCCCGCGGATGCCATCGGTGAAGCGGACCGCCTGCCGGACGTGCCGGACCCAGTAGTCGGGCGAGCAGATCTCGTCGGCGGACACGGAGGCGCCGGTCAGGTTGGAGATGACGGGGATGACCGGCGGGGCGTACGTGACGCCCTGCGCGACCTCGCGGAACGCCTCCAGCATGCCGTCCATGTGCGGCGAGTGGAACGCGTGGCTGACGGTGAGCCGCTTGGTCTTGCGGCCCTTCTCCGCGAAGACATCGGCGATCCGCTGAGCTGCGTCCTCGTCACCGGCGATCACGATCGACGTGGGACCGTTGAGCGCGGCGATGGAGACCCGCCCGGTGAGCAGCGGCGTCACCTCGTCCTCGGACGCCTGGACGGCGATCATCGCGCCGCCGCCCGGCAGCTCCTGCATCAGACGGCCGCGCGCGGCCACCAACCGGCAGGCGTCCGGGAGCGACAGCACGCCCGCCACATGGGCGGCGGCCAGCTCGCCGATGGAGTGGCCGACGAGGAAGTCGGGCTTCACGCCCCACGTTTCGAGCAGCCGGAACAGCGCCACTTCGAGGGCGAACAAGGCGGGCTGGGTGTAGCCGGTGCGGTCCAGCAGAGTGCTGTCCTCACCGAACATGACGTCGCGCAGGGGCAGTTCGAGGTGGCCGTCGAGTTCGGCGCACACCTCGTCCAGCGCCGTGGCGAAGGCCGGGACGGCCGCGTACAGCTCGCGGCCCATCCCCAGCCGCTGGCTGCCCTGCCCGGTGAACAGGAACGCGACCTTGCCCTCGCTGACCTCGCCCTGGACGAGCCCGCCCGCCGGGCTGTCCTCGGCGAGCGCGGCCAGCCCGCGCAGCAGGTCGTCCCGGCCGCCGTCGCCCGCGAGGACCACGGCCCGGTGGTCCAGCGCGGCGCGGGTGGTGGCCAGGGAGTGGGCGAGGTCGACCAGGCCGAGGCCCGGGGCGTCCCGCACATGGGCGGCGAGCCGCGCGGCCTGGGCGCGCAGCGCCTCCGCGCTCTGCCCGGACACCAGCAGCGGCAACGGCCCGCCGAGCCCGGTCCACTCACCCTCGGTGGTCTCCGTCTGGCGGTCCTCGGCGGGCGCCTGCTCGATGACGGTGTGGGCGTTCGTACCGCTCACGCCGAACGAGGAGATGCCCGCGCGGCGCGGCTGTCCGGTCTCCGGCCACGGGGTGTTCTCGGTGAGCAGGGACACCGCGCCCGCCGACCAGTCGACGTCCCCGGAGGGCGCGTCGACGTGCAGCGTCCTGGGCAGCACACCGTGCTCGATGGCCTTGACCATCTTGATGATTCCGGCGACACCGGCCGCGGCCTGGGTGTGCCCGAAGTTGGACTTGACGGAGCCGAGCCACAGCGGGCGGCCCTCGGCCCGGTTCTGCCCGTACGTGGCGAGCAGCGCCTGCGCCTCGATGGGGTCGCCGAGCGACGTACCGGTGCCGTGCGCCTCGACGGCGTCGACCTGGGCCGGGGTGAGGCGGCCGTCGGTGAGCGCCTGGCGGATGACGCGCTGCTGGGACGGCCCGTTCGGCGCCGTCAGACCGTTGGACGCGCCGTCCTGGTTGATGGCGGATCCCCGCACGAGGGCGAGCACCCGGTGGCCGTTCTTCCGGGCGTCCGACAGCCGCTCGACGAGCAGCATGCCGACGCCCTCGCCCCAGCCGGTGCCGTCCGCGCCGTCCGCGAACGCCTTGCAGCGGCCATCGGGGGCCAGGCCCCGCTGACGGCTGAAGTTGATGAACGCGCGCGGGCTGTTCATGACCGTGACACCACCGGTCAGCGCCATCGAGCACTCACCGTTGCGCAGCGACTGCACGGCCAGGTGCAGCGCCACCAGCGACGCCGAGCAGGCCGTGTCGACGGTGAGCGCCGGGCCCTCCAGCCCGAAGGTGTAGGAGACGCGGCCGGAGATGACGCTCGCCGCGTTGCCGGTCAGCAGGTACTGCTCGACGCCCTGCGGCGCCGTGTGCATCAGCTCCGGGTAGTCCTGGCCGTTGGTGCCGATGAAGACACCGGCCTTGCTGCCGCGCAGCGTGGCCGGGTCGATCCCGGCCCGCTCGAACGCCTCCCAGGAGGTCTCCAGCAGCAGCCGCTGCTGGGGGTCCATGCCGAGGGTTTCGCGCGGGCTGATCCCGAAGAACCCGGCGTCGAACTCGCCGGCGCCCTCCAGGAATCCGCCCTTGTCGGTGTAGCTGGTGCCCTGCTGGTCGGGGTCGGCGTCGAAGAGCGACGAGACGTCCCAGCCCCGGTCCGTGGGGAAGTCCGTGATGGCGTCGCCGCCACCGGACACGAGCTGCCACAGCTCCTCCGGAGACGTGACGCCTCCGGGGAACCGGCAGCTCATGCCGACGATCGCGATCGGCTCAGGCTCCTGCGACTCGACCTCGCGAAGACGCTGCCGCGTCTGGTGCAGATCGGCAGTTACCCGCTTGAGGTAGTCGAGGATCTTGTCCTGATCCGCCATTGGAGTCTCACCCATGCTTCTCGTCACAAACCTTGCGCCCGCGAACCTTCAGGTCCTCAGATTCCGAGTTCCTTCTCGATGAAGTCGAAGACCTCATCCTGCGTCGCCTGTTGCAGCTTCTCCGTCACGGTGCCGGCGCCGCCGTCGGCCGTCTCGGTACCGGCCGTACGGGGCTCCGCCCACTTCGCCGCGAGGTCCCGCAGCCGGGCCGCGATGTCGTCCCGCGCCTCGCTCTCCGGGTCGAGGACGGACAGGGCCGACTCCAGCGCGTCCAGCTCCGCGAGCCCGGGCGCGGCCGCCGCCCCGCCGTCGCCGACGAGTTCGCCGCAGAGGAACTCGGCGAGCACCGCCGGGGTCGGATAGTCGAAGACCAGCGTGGCGGGCAGCTTCTGCCCGGTGGCGACGCCCAGCCGGTTGCGCAGCTCCAGCGCGATCAGCGAGTCGAAGCCCAGCTCCTTGAACGCCCGCCCCGCGCCGACCTCGTCGGTCGTCGGGTGGCCGAGCGCCGCGGCCGCGTTGGCGCGGACGACGTCCAGCACCACCAGGGACTGTTCGGCCCGGGAGATCCCGGCCAGCCGCTGCCGCAGCGCGTCCGCCGGGGAACCGTCCGAGGACGCGGCCACCGCCGGGACGCCGCCCGGGCCGCCGGTCTCGCGCAGCCGCCGCACCTCCGGCAGGTCGCCGATGAGCGGGCTGGGTCGGACCGCCGTGTAGCCCTGGGCGAAGCGTTCCCACTGGATGTCGGCGACGGCCACGGCCGTGTCGTCGTGGTCCAGCGCCTGCCGCAGCGCCGCGATGGCCGCGTGCGGGTCCATCGCCGGGACACCGCCGCGGTCCAGCCGCTCGCCGATGGCGCCACCGGCGGCGAGGCCCGTCTCACCCCAGCGGCCCCAGGCCACGGAGGTGGCGGGCAGGCCGTCCGCGCGGCGCTGCTCGGCCAGTGCGTCGAGGTACGCGTTGGCCGCCGCGTAGTTGCCCTGCCCGGCGTCGCCGAGGGTGCCCGCGACGCCGGAGAACAGCACGAACGCGGACAGCTCCAGGCCCCGGGTCAGCTCGTGCAGATGGCGCGCCGCGTCGGCCTTCGGGCCGAGGACGGTCGCGAACCGCTGGGGGTCGAGCGCGTCGAGTACGCCGTCGTCGAGCACACCCGCGGCGTGCATCACGGCGGTCAGCGGCTGGTCGGCCGGGATCGCCGCGAGCAGCGCCTCGACCGCCTTGCGGTCGGCCACATCGCACGCCGCGACGGTCACCCGGGCGCCGAGCGCGGTCAGTTCGTCGCGCAGTTCGGCGGCGCCGGGGGCCTCCGGGCCACGGCGGCTGGTGAGCACCAGGTGCTCGGCGCCGCTACGGGCCAGCCAGCGCGCCACATGGGCGCCCACTGCCCCCGTACCGCCGGTGACCAGCGTGGTTCCGGTGGGCTTCCAGGACCGTACGGCGGGCGCCCCGGCCAGCGGGGAGCGGGCGAGCCTGCGGGCGAACACGCCCGCCGCGCGCACCGCGAGCTGGTCTTCGCCCTCGGCCCCGGCGAGCACCCCGGCGAGCCGGGACAGCGCCCGCTCGTCGGCGGCCCCGGGCAGGTCGACCAGACCGCCCCAGCGCTGCGGGTACTCCAGCGCGGCGGTCCGGCCGAGCCCCCAGACGAGCGCCTGCTCGGGGGATTCCGTGCGGTCCGTACCGCTGACGGACACCGCGCCACGGGTGGCGCACCACAGCGGCGCCTCCACCCCGGCGTCGCCCAGCGCCTGGATCAGCGCGGTGGTGCCGGTCAGCCCGGCGCCGACACCGTCCGTGCCGGGCGCGGTCCGCTCGTCGAAGGCGAGCAGCGACAGCACACCGGAGACGGTTCCGGCGTCGGCCAGTTCCTCGCGCACCAGACGGGTCAGCGACCCGCGGTCGGATGCCACGGCGGACGGTGTGATCTGCCGTACGTCGGCGCCGCGTTCGGCGAGCGTACGGACCGCGCCGAGCGTCCAGTCGTCGGTGACGGCGGACTCGGGCACGGCCAGCAGCCACGTCCCGGACAGCCGTGGGGCTTGGCGCTCGGACTGGGCCTTCCACGTCACGCGGTAGCGCCAGCCGTCCACGGTGGACTGCTCGCGCGCCCGCTTGCGCCACGAGGCGAGGGCGGGCAGGACGGCGCCGAGCGAGGACCGCTCGGTGTCGTCGTCGCAGGCGAGGGTGTCGGCCAGCGACTCCAGGTCCTCGCGCTCGACGGCCTCCCAGAAGCGGGCGTCGACGGCGTCGGACGATGATGCCGGGGCGTCATCCGCCACGGCGTCGGCGGCCCGCGGCCAGAGGTGCTGGTGCTGGAAGGCGTACGTGGGCAGCTCGACGCGCTCCGCGCCGGTGCCGTCGAACACCGCGTCCCAGTCGACGTCGACACCGCGTGTCCACGCCTCACCGAGGGAGGCCCAGAAGCGGTCGAGACCGCCTTCGTCGCGGCGCAGCGAACCGATCGCCGCAGCCTCGCGGCCCGCGTCCTCGGCGGTCTCCTGCACACCCATGGCCAGCACCGGGTGGGCGCTGGACTCGATGAACACGCTCATGCCCTCGTCGAGCAGGCGGCGGATGGCGCTCTCCAGCTCGACGGTGCGGCGGAGGTTGGTGAACCAGTACTCGGCGTCCAGCTCGGAACCGTCGGCCCACTCGCCCGTCACGGTGGACAGGAAGGGGGTGTGGGCCGTCTGCGGCTGTACGGGGGCGAGCAGTTCCAGCAGCTCGTCGCGCAACAGCTCCACCTGCGCGGAGTGCGACGCGTAGTCCACCGGCACCCGGCGCGCCCGGACCTCGTCCGCCTCGCACGAGGCGACCAGCTCGTCCAGAGCGGTCGGCTCACCGGAGACGACCACGGCCGAAGGCCCGTTGACGGCCGCCACCGAGATGCGCTCCTCGCCCCACGGCGCGATGCGCTCCCGTACGTCCGCCACCGGCAGCGCCACCGACACCATGCCGCCCTGGCCCGCCAGCACCCGGCCAATGGCCTGGCTGCGCAGCGCCACCACACGCGCCGCGTCCTTGAGGGACAGGATTCCCGCCACGCACGCGGCCGCGATCTCACCCTGCGAGTGGCCCACCACCGCGGACGGCCGCACACCCAGCGAACGCCACAGCTCCGCCAGGGACACCATCACCGAGAACAGCACCGGCTGAACGACGTCCACCCGCTCCAGTGACGGCGCTTCCTCCGCTCCTCGCAGCACATCCACCAACGACCAGTCGGTGAATTCAGCGAGCGCGGCGGCACACTCATCAATACGGGCAGCGAACACCGGTGAAGCATCCAACAGCCCCACGGCCATGCCTACCCATTGTGACCCCTGTCCTGGGAACACGAATGCGGCCTTGCCCCCGATTGAGGCCCCCTGCACCAGGTTGGGGAGGACCTGCCCCCTAGCAAGGGCGTCCAAACCGCGAGCAAAGTCATCCCGGTCCGAGCCCACCAGCACCGCGCGCCGGTCGAAGGCGGTACGGGTGGTGGCCAGCGAGTGTCCGACGTCGGCCGGACGCGGACCCGGGCCGGCGCCGAGGTGGGCGTCGAGGTGGGCCAGCAGCTTGGCGGCCTGCGCGCGCAAACCCGCCTCGCTCTTGCCCGAGAGCACCCACGGCAGCACACCACCGGTCTCCGGGGTGTCCCGCTGTGCGTCCGGCTCCTCGACGGGGGCCTGCTCCAGGATGGCGTGGGCGTTGGTGCCGCTGAAGCCGAACGAGGATACGGCGGCGCGGCGCGGGCGGCCGGTCTCCGGCCACGGCCGGGCCTCGGTCAGCAGCTCGATGTCGCCCGCCGACCAGTCCACGTGCGGGGTCGGTTCGGCGATGTGCAGCGACTCCGGCAGGACGCCGTGCCGCATGGCGAGCACCGTCTTCATCACGCCCGCGACACCGGCCGCCGCCTGGGCGTGGCCGATGTTGGACTTGATGGAGCCGAGCCACAGCGGCTGACCCTCGGGCCGGTCCTGGCCGTAGGTGGCCAGCAGCGCCTGCGCCTCGATCGGATCGCCCAGCGACGTCCCCGTACCGTGCGCCTCGACGACGTCGACCTCGCCGGTGCCCAGGCGGGCGTTGGCGAGCGCCTGCCGGATGACGCGCTGCTGGGACGGGCCGTTCGGCGCCGTCAGACCGTTGCTCGCACCGTCCTGGTTGATGGCGGAGCCGCGGACGACCGCGAGCACCGGGTGGCCGTTCTTCCGCGCGTCCGACAGCCGCTCCACGAGCAGCATGCCGACGCCCTCGGCCGGGCTGAAGCCGTCGGCGTCCGACGAGAACACCTTGGAGCGGCCGTCGGAGGACAGTCCGCGCTGGCGGCTGAACTCGATGAACGTGCCGGGGGTGGCCATGACCGTCACACCGCCCGCGAGCGCCAGCGAGCATTCGCCGCCCCGCAGCGCCTGCACGGCGAGGTGCAGCGCCACCAGCGACGCCGAGCAGGCGGTGTCGACGGTGACGGCGGGCCCTTCCAGGCCGAAGGTGTACGAGAGGCGGCCGGAGACGACGCTGGCGGCGCTGCCGGTGGCGAGGTGGCCCTCGTAGCCCTCGGTGGTGTCGCGCATGAGGATCGAATAGTCGGAGCCGTTGGTGCCGACGAAGACGCCGGACTGGCTGCCGCGCAGCGTGGCCGGGTCGATGCCGGCGCGCTCGAACGCCTCCCACGAGGTCTCCAGCAGCAGCCGCTGCTGCGGGTCCATCGCCATGGCCTCACGCGGCGAGATCCCGAAGAACGCGGGGTCGAACTCGGCGGCCCCGGTGAGGAATCCGCCCTCGCGGGTGTAGCTGGTGCCCTGGGCGTCCGGGTCCGGGTTGTAGAGGGCGTCGATGTCCCAGCCACGGTCGCCGGGGAACTCCGACAGCGCGTCGCCACCGGAGTCGAGCAGCTGCCACAGCTCCTCCGGGGTGCGGACACCGCCCGGGAAGCGGCAGCTCATGGCGACGATGGCGATGGGCTCGTCGTCGGCGGACCCCGCCGCGACCGGCCGCGTGGCCACCTCCGCCCGCTGCCCGCCGGACAGCTCGGTGCGCAGATGGCGCGCGAGCACCGTGGGGGTCGGGTAGTCGAAGATCAGGGTCGGGGGCAGCTTGAGCCCGCTGGCGGCGCCGAGGCGGTTGCGGAGTTCGACGGCGGTCAGCGAGTCGAAGCCCAGGTCCTTGAAGGCCCGGCCCGGCTCGACGTCGTCGGGTCCCGCGTAGCCCAGCACGGCCGCGACGGCGGTCCGCACCAGCTCCAGCACCAGCCGCTCCTGCTCGGCCTCCGATGCTCCCGCGAGCTGCCGCGTCAGCGCGGCGCTGTCGGCGCCCTCCGCCTCGGCGTCGGCGCCCATGTCCGCGATGACGTCCCGCGCCTCGGGCAGGTCGTGCAGCAGCGGACGGGAGCGGCCGGAGGTGAAGGCGAGGACGAAACGCTTCCACTCCATGTCGGCGACGGTCAGCACCGACTCGTCGCGGTCCAGGGCGTGCTGGAGCGCGGTGACGGCCGCGCCGGGCGCCATTTCGATGACGCCGTGGCGGCGCATCCGGTCGCCGACGCCGCCCTCGGCCATGCCGCCCTCGCCCCACGGGCCCCAGGCCAGCGAGGTGGCGGGCAGGCCCTGGGCGCGCCGCCACTCGGCGAAGGCGTCGAGGAACGCGTTGCCCGGCGCGTAGTTGCCCTGGCCGGGCGCGCCGAAGGTGGCCGCGAAGGACGAGAACAGCACGAACGCGGACAGGTCGAGGTCGCGGGTCAGCTCGTGCAGATGCCGGGTGGCGTCGACCTTCACCTTCAGCACCCGGTCGATCTGCTCCGGGGTCAGCCCCTCGATCACCCCGTCGTCCAGCACGGCGGCCGTGTGCACGACGGCGGTCAGCGGACGGTCGGCGGGGACGGTGGCCAGCGTCTCGGCCAGCGCGTCGCGGTCGGCCACATCGCACGCGGCGATGGTGACCTGGGCGCCGAGCGCGGTGAGTTCGTCGCGCAGCTCGGCGGCGCCGGGAGCGTCCGGGCCACGGCGGCTGGTGAGCACCAGGTGCTCGGCGCCACTGCGGGCCAGCCAGCGCGCCACATGGGCGCCGAGCGCGCCCGTACCGCCGGTGACCAGGGTGGTTCCGGCGGGCTTCCAGGTGCGTACGGCGGGAGTGCCGCTCAGCGGGGCCCGCACCAGGCGGCGTACGAGGAGCCCGGCAGCGCGGATCGCCACCTGATCCTCGCCCTCTGCCCCCGCGAGCGCGGTGACCAGCCGGGACAGCGCCCGCTCGTCGGCCGTAGCGGGCAGGTCGACCAGACCGCCCCAGCGCTCGCCGTGCTCCAGCGCGGCCACCCGGCCCAGGCCCCAGATCAGCGCCTGCTCGGGCGCGTCCAGCGCATCGGCCCGGCCGACGGACACCGCGCCACGGGTGGCGGACCACAGCGGCGCGCCGATCTCCGCGTCGCCCAGCGCCTGCACCAGCGCGAACTGCGCCGCCACCCCGGCCGGGACGGAGCCGTGGCGCGGATGCGGACGGCCGTCCAGCGCCAGCAGCGACAGCACACCGGCGAACGGGATGCCCTCGGTGTCGGCGAGCGCGGTGCGCAGCCGCTCGGTCAGCCGCTCACGGCCCTCGGTGCCGGGGTCCACCACGATCTGCCGTACGTCGGCGCCGCGTTCGGCGAGCGTACGGACCACGCCGGTCGCCCACGCGCCCTCGGCGGCGGACTCCGGCACCACCAGCAGCCACGCCCCGGACAGCCGCGCGGGCTGCCCATCGGCGAGCGGCTTCCACGTCACGCGGTAGCGCCAGCCGTCCACGGTGGACTGCTCGCGGGCCTGCTTGCGCCACGCGGCGAGAGCGGGCAGCAGCGCGCTGACCTGCTCGTCGCCGTCGACGGCCAGCTCGGCGGCCAGCGCCTGCCAGTCCTCGCGGTCGACGGCGTCCCAGAAGCGGGCCTCGACGGGGTCGGCGGCGGTGGCGGCAGCGGGCGTCGTACCCGACTCAAGCCAGTAGTTCTGGTGTTGGAAGGCGTACGTGGGCAACTCGACGCGCTCGGCGCCCGTACCGTCGAACACCGCCTGCCAGTCGACCCGCACGCCACGGGTCCACGCCTCGCCGAGGGAGGTCCAGAAGCGGTCCAGACCGCCTTCGTCGCGGCGCAGCGACCCGATCGCCGCCGCGTCCATCCCGGCGTCCTCGGCGGTCTCCTGCACACCCATGGCCAGCACCGGATGCGCGCTGGACTCGATGAAGGCCCCGAAGCCCTCGTCGAGCAGCCGCCGGACCGCGCCCTCCAGCTCGACCGTCCGGCGCAAGTTGGTGAACCAGTACGCGGCGTCCAGCTCCGGACCCTCGACCCACTCCCCCGTCACCGTCGACAAGAACGGCACCTGGGCCGTCTTGGGCTGGACGGGAGCCAGCAACTCCAGCAGCTCATCGCGCAACAACTCCACCTGCGCGGAGTGCGACGCGTAATCCACCGGCACCCGACGCGCCCGGACCTCATCCACCTCACACGACGCCAGCAGCTCATCCAGCGCGGCCGGCTCACCCGAAACCACCACCGCCGACGGCCCATTCACGGCCGCCACCGAAATGCGCTCCTCGCCCCACGGCGCGATCCGCTCCCGCACCTCCGACACCGGAAGCGCCACCGACACCATGCCGCCCCGACCCGCCAGCACCCGGCCAATCGCCTGACTGCGCAGCGCCACCACACGCGCCGCGTCCTTCAGCGACAGAATCCCCGCCACACACGCCGCCGCGATCTCACCCTGCGAATGACCCACCACGGCGGACGGCTCGACACCGAACGAACGCCACAACTCCGCCAGCGACACCATCACCGCGAACAGCACCGGCTGCACCACATCGACGCGCTCCAGCGACGGCGCACCCTCCGCACCCCGCAACACATCCACCAACGACCAGTCGGTGAACTCCGCCAGAGCCGCCGCGCACTCCTCGATCCGCGCCGCGAAGACCGGCGAGGCCTCCATCAGCCCCACCGCCATGCCCACCCACTGCGAGCCCTGTCCCGGGAACACGAACGCCGTCCGACCGCCGACGACGGACCCCTGCGCCACGCCCGACGCCATGCCACCACCGGCCAGCGCGCCCAGCCCGGCGAGCAGTTCGTCGCGGTCGCGGCCGCGCACCACCGCGCGGTGGTCCAGCTGTGCGCGCGTCGTGGCCAGCGACAGGCCCACGTCCAGCGGGCGCGGCGCGGGCTCGGCCTCCAGGTGGGTCAGCAGCCGCTCGGCCTGCGCGCGCAACGCCGCCGCGCTCTTGCCGGACACCACCCACGGCACCACATCCAGCCGCTGCGACGGGGGTTCCTCGGCGACCTCCTCCGCGCCCTCCTCGTCGGCGGGGGCCTGCTCGATGATGGTGTGCGCGTTGGTGCCGCTGAAGCCGAACGAGGACACGGCGGCGCGGCGCGGACGGTCGGTCTCCGGCCACGGTGTGGTCTCGCTGAGCAGCGACACCGCGCCCGCCGACCAGTCGACGTGCGGGGTGGGCTCGTCGAGGTGGAGGGTCTTGGGCAGGACGCCGTGGCGGATGGCCATGACCATCTTGATGATTCCGGCGACACCGGCCGCGGCCTGGGTGTGGCCGATGTTGGACTTGATGGAGCCGAGCAGCAGCGGCTGCCCCTCGGGGCGGTCCTGGCCGTAGGTGGCGAGCAGCGCCTGCGCCTCGATGGGGTCGCCCAGCGTCGTACCGGTGCCGTGCGCCTCGACCACGTCGACATCGGCCGCGGCGAGGCGGCCGTTGGTGAGCGCCTGGTGGATGACGCGCTGCTGGGAGGGGCCGTTGGGCGCCGTCAGACCGTTCGACGCGCCGTCCTGGTTGACGGCCGAGCCGCGCACGATGGCGAGCACCGGGTGGCCGTTGCGGCGCGCGTCGGACAGCCGCTCCACGAGCAGCATGCCGACGCCCTCGCCCCAGCCGGTGCCATCAGCGGCGGCGGCGAACGGCTTGCAGCGGCCGTCGGCGGCGAGTCCGCGCTGACGGCTGAACTCGGTGAACGTGGCAGGCGTGGCCATCACGGTCACACCGCCCGCGAGCGCCAGCGAGCATTCGCCGTTGCGCAGCGCCTGCACCGCCATGTGCAGCGTGACCAGCGACGACGAACACGCCGTGTCGACGGTGACCGCCGGGCCCTCCAGGCCGAAGGTGTACGACACCCGGCCGGACGCGATGCTGCCGGAGCTTCCGGTGCCGAGGAAGCCTTCGACGCCCTCGGGGATGGCGTCGAGCCGCGAGGTGTAGTCGTGGTACATGACGCCCGCGAACACGCCGGTGCGGCTGCCGCGCAGCCCGGTCGGGTCGAGGCCCGCGCGCTCGAACGCCTCCCACGACGACTCCAGCAGCAGCCGCTGCTGCGGGTCCATCGCCAGGGCCTCACGCGGCGAGATACCGAAGAGCGTGGGGTCGAAGCCGCCCGCGTCGTAGAGGAAGCCGCCCTCGCTCACATAGCTGGCGCCCGCCTGGTCGGGGTCGGCGTCGTACAGCGACTCGACGTCCCAGCCGCGGTCCGTGGGGAAGCCGGAGATGGCGTCCTCGCCGCCCGCGACGAGCCGCCACAGCTCCTCGGGGGTGCGTACGCCGCCCGGGTAGCGGCAGCTCATCGCGACGATCGCGATGGGCTCCTGGTGGCGCTCCTCGACCTCGCGCAGCTGGCGGCGGGCCTGACGCAGGTCGGCGGTGGCCCGCTTGAGGTAGTCGCGGAGCTTGTCCTCGTTATTCACCATTGCGTCGGCTCCTTGCGAAGGGGGAGGTGGTGCTCATGAGTTCCAGACGCTCCCTTTCAGGAGGAGCCGAGTTCGTCGTCGAGCAGGTCGAAAAGCTCATCGTCGGTCGCGGAATCGAGGTCGTTGTCGTCGGTGTCGCCATCGGCGGCCGTGTCCTGCGCGTCGTTCCACTTCGCCAGCAGGGCCTGGAGCCGCATGGTGATCCTGGAGCGGGTGACGCTGTCGTCGGCGGCCCCCGCCAGGGCGGCTTCCAGCCGGTCGAGTTCGCCGAACACCGACGGGCCGCCGCCGTCCCCGTGCGGGAGTTCCGCGCGCAGATGGCCGGCGAGGGCGTCGGGCGTCGGGTAGTCGAAGATCAGCGTGGCCGGGAGCCGGAGGCCGGTGGCCGCGCCGAGCCGGTTGCGGAGTTCGACGGCGGTGAGCGAATCGAAGCCGAGGTCCTTGAAGGCCGCTCCCGGTTCGATCGCCGCCGCGCTGCCGTATCCGAGCACGGTGGCCACCTGGGCGCACACCAGGTTGATCAGGTGGCGGTCCCGTTCGGCCGGGGACATGCCCGCGAGCCGGGTGGCCAGGCTCGTGGCGTCGTCCGCCCCGCCGCCACCGGCCACGGCGGCGCGCCGTACCGGGGTGCGGATCAGCCCGCGCAGCAAGGGCGTCACCCCAGCGGTCGACTGGGCGCGCAGGGCGGCGAGGTCCAGGGCGGCGGGGATCAGCACCCCGTGTCCGGCGAGCCCGGCCACGTCGAACAGGGCCAGGCCCTCGGCGGCGCCGAGCGCGTTCATGCTGCCGCGGTTCATCCGCTGCCGGTCGGCGGTGGCGAGCGTGGACGCCATGCCGCCCCCGGCCGTACCCACCTCGTCGTCCCACAGGCCCCAGGCCAGCGAGACGGCGGGCAGGCCCTGGCCGCGCCGGTGCTGGGCGAGGGCGTCCAGGAAGGTGTTGGCCGCCGCGTAGTTGCCCTGCCCCGGGTTGCCGAAGACACCGGCCGCCGAGGAGAACAGCACGAACTCCGCGAGGTCCAGGCCACGGGTCAGCTCGTGCAGGTTCCACGCCGCGTCGACCTTCGGACGGAGCACCCGCTCCACGCGCTCGGGGGTGAGGGATTCGAGTGTCCCGTCGTCGAGCACGCCCGCCGCGTGGATCACGGCGGTCAGCGGGTGTGCGGCGGGGATGTCGGCCAGGACGGCGGCGAGAGCGTCCCGGTCGGCCGCGTCGCAGGCCGCCCAGGTGACCTCGGCGCCCAACCGGCCCAGTTCGTCCGCGAGTTCGGCGGCGCCCGCCGCCTCGCCGCCACGGCGGCTCGTCAGCAGCAGCCGCCCGGCCCCGCGCTCGGTCACCAGGTGGCGGGCCAGCAGCCCGCCCAGGGTGCCGGACGCGCCGGTGACCAGCACCGTGCCCGCCGGGTCGAGGCCGGGCACGGCCGCCTCGTCGAGGGCCGCCACGCGCGCCAGTCGCGGTGCGTACGCGGCCCCGGCGCGCACGGCGAACTGCGGCTCGTCCGAGCGCAGCGCGGACAGCAGCGCGGGGAGGGCGGCGTCGGTGGCGCCGTCCACATCGGCCAGGACGAATCGGCCCGGGTGCTCGGCCTGCGCCGACCGCACCAGACCCCAGAGCGCGGCGTGGGTGAGGTCGTCCACGCCCTCGCTGTTCTCCCCGTCCGTCACGGCCACGGCGCCCCGGGTGAGCAGGACCAGCCGGGACGCGGCGAACCGCTCGTCGGCCAGCCACTCCCGGACCAGGGCCAGCGCCCGCAGGGTCACGGTGTGCGTCGCGGCCGCCGTGTCCCCGGGGGTGGTGAGGTCGGGCAGGCACGGTACGAGGACCACGTCCGGCGCGATCCCCTCGGCCTCCACCGCTTCGCCGAGCGCGGACAGGCCCGCGTAGGTCTCGGCCTCGATCCCGGTGTCGGCCAGCGCCGCCGCGATCTTCAGGTCGCCGCCGGTGTTCTCCAGGACGGCCCACAGGGCCTGCTGCGCTTCGTCGGATGTGGGCAGCGCGGCCCAGTCGACGCGGAACAGCGACTCGTGGTGACGGGCGTTGCCAGCGTTGAACTGCCCGGGGTCGAGCGGCCGGAGCGCGAGCGAGCCGACCGACACCACCGGGGCACCGGCCTCATCGGTGATCTCCAGCGCCACCGCGCCCTGCCCGGCCGGGGACACCCGCACCCGCAGCGCGGTCGCACCGACCGCGTGCAGCCGTACGGAGTCCCACGCGAACGGCAGCCGGGCCCGCCCGGCCTCCTCCGCCGCCCAGAATTCGCCGAGGCCCACGGCGTGCAGCGCGGCGTCCAGCAACGCCGGGTGCAGCCCGTACGCACGGGCCTCACCCTGCTGCTCCTCGCCCAACGCCACCTCGGCGAACACCTCGTCGCCACGCCGCCAGGCGGACTTCAGCCCCTGGAACACCGGGCCGTACGCGAGACCGAGCACGGCGAAGCCGTCGTACAGGCCGTCGACATCGATCGGCTCGACAGTCACTCCATCGGCATCCGCCGGGGGCCACTCCGTCAGCGCGGTGGCCACGGCGCCGGAAGCCGAGAGCACACCGGCCGCGTGCCGGGTCCACGGCTCATCGGCAGCGTCCTCCGGGCGCGAGTAGATGTGCACCGGGCGCCGCCCCTCGGCACCGTCCGGCTCGTCCACGGAGACGCGGAGCTGCACCGCGCCGCGTTCGGGGAGGACCAGCGGTGCCTCAAGAGTCAGCTCGTCGACCTGGTCGCACCCCACCTGGTCACCGGCCCGGACCGCCAGCTCGACCAGGGCCGTGCCCGGCAGCAGCACGGTGTCCATGACGGCGTGATCGGCCAGCCACGGATGCGTACGGAGCGACAGTCGGCCCGTGAAGAGGAAGCCGTCGGAATCGGGCAGGTCCACGGCGGCACCCAGCAGCGGGTGATCGGCGGTGCCGAGACCGGCCGACGCCACGTCGCCCACGGCCCCCGCGGGAGCCTCCAGCCAGTACCGCTCGCGCTGGAAGGCGTACGTCGGAAGCTCGGCGCGCCGCGCCCCGGTCCCGGCGAAGAACGCCTCCCAGTCAACCGTCACGCCACGGACGTACGCACCGGCGACGGCGGCCGTCAGCGCCTCGGCCTCGGGGCGGTCCTTGCGGAGGGCGGACACGAACGCCGCGTCGGCACCGGTGACGCACTCCTGCGCCATGGCGGTGAGCACACCGTCCGGGCCCAGCTCGACGTACGTGGTGACGCCCTGCGCTTCGAGGGTGCGGACACCGTCGAGGAAGCGCACGGCCTCGCGGACGTGGCGCACCCAGAAGTCGGCGGTGGCGATCTCCTCGGCGGAGACGACATCCCCGGTCAGGTTGGAGACGATCGGGATGCGCGGAGCCTGGTAGGCGAGCCCCTGCGCGACCTCGCGGAACGCGTCCAGCATCCCGTCCATGCGGGGTGAGTGGAACGCGTGGCTGACGGTGAGCCGCTTGGTCTTACGACCCTGCGCCTCAAAGCCCGCCGCGATCTGTACGGCGGCGTCCTCATCGCCTGCGATCACGACCGACGTCGGGCCGTTGAGCGCGGCGATGCTCACGCGCTCGGTGAGCAGCGACGCCACCTCGTCCTCCGACGCCTGCACCGCGATCATCGCGCCACCGGCCGGAAGCTCCTGCATGAGCCGGCCACGAGCGGCCACGAGGGTGCACGCCTCCGCGAGCGACAGCACACCCGCCACATGCGCGGCGGCCAACTCACCGATCGAGTGCCCGGACAGGAAGTCGGGCCGCATCCCCCACGCCTCGACCAGCCGGAACAGCGCCACCTCGATGGCGAACAGCGCGGGCTGAGTGAAACCGGTCCGGTCCAGCGCCTCCGCGTCATCCCCGAACACCACCGTCTTCAGCGGCGTTTCAAGATGCCGGTCCAGCTCATCGCAGACGGCGTCCAGCGCCTCCGCGAACACCGGGTAGGCGTCGTACAGCTCACGCCCCATCCCCAGCCGCTGGCTCCCCTGACCCGTGAACAGGAACGCCACCTTGCCGTCGCTCAGCGAGCCCTCGACCAGCCCCGCAGCCGACTCGCCACGCGCCAGGGCGTCAAGTGCGGCATGGTCCTCGCCGACCACCACCGCACGGTGGTCCAGCGCGGCGCGCGTGGTGGCGAGGGAGTAGCCGAGGTCACCCGGAGTGATCTCGGGGTGCTCGTCCAGGTGCGAACGGAGCCGCACGGCCTGGGCACGCAGCGCGTCGGCGGTCTTCGCCGACAGGACCCACGGCGTCACGCCAGGTACCGCCGCCACGTCGCGCGGCGCTTCATCCTCGGCAACCGGCGCCTGCTCAATGATCGTGTGGGCATTCGTGCCGCTGAACCCGAACGACGACACCGCCGCACGCCGGGGGCGGCCCGACTCCGGCCACTCCCGCGCCTCGCCCAGCAGCGACACCGCGCCCGCCGACCAGTCGATGTGCGGCGACGGCTCATCCACATGCAGGGTGCGCGGCAACACGCCCTCGCGCATCGCCATCACGATCTTGATGATGCCCGCGACACCGGCAGCGGCCTGCGTGTGGCCCATGTTCGACTTGATGGAGCCGAGCAGCAACGGCCGCTCCGCGTCCCGCTCCTGGCCGTAGGTGGCCAGCAGCGCCTGCGCCTCGATCGGGTCGCCCAGCGACGTACCGGTGCCATGCGCCTCCACCGCGTCCACCTCGGCGGCCGACAGCCCGGCGTTCGCCAGCGCCTGCCGGATGACGCGCTGCTGCGACGGGCCGTTCGGCGCCGTCAGACCATTCGACGCACCGTCCTGGTTGACGGCCGAGCCACGGACGACCGCCAGCACCGGGTGACCGTTCTTCCGCGCATCGGACAGCCGCTCCACCAGCAGCATGCCCGCGCCCTCGGACCACCCCGTGCCATCGGCGTCGGCCGAGAAGGCCTTGCACCGGCCGTCCGCCGCGAGCCCCCGCTGACGGCTGAACTCCACGAACGGCGCCGGAGTCGCCATCACCGTCACACCACCGGCCAGCGCCAGCGAGCATTCACCGTTGCGCAGCGCCTGCACCGCCAGGTGCAACGCCACCAACGACGACGAACACGCCGTATCCACCGTGATCGTCGGGCCCTCAAGCCCGAACGTGTACGCCAACCGGCCCGAAATCACACTCGCCGCGTTGCCCGTACCGAGGAAGCCCTCAACGCCTTCCGGGAGCGCCGGGAGCGAGGACGCGTAGTCGTGGTACATGACGCCCGCGAAGACACCCGTACGGCTGCCCCGCAGCACACCCGGGTCGATTCCGGCCCGCTCGAACGCCTCCCACGACGTCTCCAGCAGCAACCGCTGCTGCGGGTCCATGGCAAGGGCCTCACGCGGCGAGATCCCGAAGAAGGCCGGGTCGAAGTGGCCCGCTTCCGCCACGAAACCGCCCTCGCGGGAGTACGAGGTACCGGGGTGATCCGGGTCCGGGTGGTAGAGGCCGTCCAGGTCCCAGCCACGGTCGGTCGGGAACTCGGAAATCGCGTCCCGGCCTTCCATGACCAGCCGCCACAGATCCTCCGGGGTCTCCACCCCACCCGGATAACGGCAGCCCAGACCCACAATCGCGATCGGCTCGTCATCCACAGCCGACACCACCACGGGACCGGCCACCGCAGCCGCCGTCCCGCCAAGCTCCGCGCGCAAGAACTCCGCTAGCACCACCGGCGTCGGGTAGTCGAAGACCAGCGTCGCGGGAAGCCGCAGCTCACTCGCCGCACCCAGCGCGTTGCGCAGTTCCACCGCCGTCAGCGAGTCGAAGCCCAGCTCACGGAAGGAACGCCCCGGCTCGACCGTCTCCGGACCGGCGTATCCGAGCACCGCCGCGACGTTCGAGCGGACCAGGTCGAGCAGCACATCGAGCTGTTCGGCCTCGCCGAGCCCGGCCAGCCGCCGCCCCAGCGCACCCGAACCGGCCGCCGCGCCCTCCGCCGTACGTCGCCCTGGCACGCGCACCAGCCCACGGAACAGCGGCGGCAGCGCGCCGCTGCCCGCCTGCGCCCGGAGCGTGGCCATGTCCAGCGACATCGGTACGAGCAGCGGGTCACCGGAGCGGCCCGCCGCGTCGAACAGCTCCAGCCCCTCGGCGGTCGACAGCGCGAGCACACCGCCCCGGCTCATCCGGGACGCGTCGCCCTCGTCCAAGGCGCCGGTCATCGTGCTGGAGTCCGCCCACAGACCCCACGCCAGCGACGTACCGACCAGACCGCGCGCCCGACGCTGCTGCGCCAGCGCGTCCAGGAAGGCATTGGCGGCGGCGTAGTTGCCCTGACCGGCGTTACCGAAGACACCGGCAGCCGACGAGAACACCACGAACGCCGACAGACCGAGGTCCGCCGTCAGCTCGTGCAGACGCCACGCCGCATCCACCTTCGGCCGCAGCACCCGCGCCAACCGCTCCGGCGTCAGCGAGCCGATCACACCGTCGTCCAGCACACCGGCCGTGTGCACAACGCCCGTCAACGGATGCTCAGCCGGAACCGACCCCAGCACCTCCGCCAGCGCGCCACGGTCCGCCACATCACACGCGGCCCACCGCACCTCGGCACCCAACCCGGCCAACTCCGCGCCGAGTTCCGCAGCCCCCGGCGCCTCCGCACCACGACGGCTCACCAACAGCAGCTGCCGTACGCCACGCTCCGCCACCAGATGCCGCGCCACCAGCCCGCCCAGCGTGCCACTCGCACCGGTCACCAACACCGTGCCCTCGGCGCCGAACTCCGCTACGGCATCCGAGGAATCCGCGACCGCCCGCGCCAGACGCGGCACCAGCACCACCCCGGCGCGCAGCGCGAGCTGCGCCTCCCCCGAGGCAAGCCCGGCGGACAGCGCACGGAACGACGCGTCCTGACCGTCGACGTCGACCAGCACAAACCGGCCCGGGTTCTCCGACTGCGCCGAGCGCAGCAGACCCCACACAGCGGCGCCTGCCAGGTCCGCCACCGGCTCACCGGCCCGGGTGGCCACCGCGCCCGAGGTCAGCACCACCAGGCGGGCAGCCGCGAACCGCTCATCGGTCAGGTACGCCTGGATCAGCTCCAGCGCCCTGGCAGTGGTCTGGTGGACGGCAACCGGACCGTCGTTTCCATCAGACGCGAAGTCGACGATCACCTCATCGACCGACGCCGCGCCCGACTCAACCGCCGCGCCCAGTGCGGCCAGATCCGCGTACGCGGCCACTCCCGCACCGAACAGGCTCTCGGAACCGAGCACCGCCCAACCATCGCCGACCGGCGTGTCCGCAGCGGCCGGAGAGGCCGACTCGGTCCACTCCAGGCGGTACAGCGACTCCTGACGGCTCCCGCGCGCACCGCTGATCTGCTCAGCGGCCACCGGACGCAGCACGAGCGAGTCCACCGACAGCACGGCACGACCCGCGCCATCGGCCACCGCCAACGACACCGCATCCGTACCAGCCGCCGCCAACCGCACCCGCAGCACCGACGCACCCACCGCGTGCAGCGACACACCCGACCACGAGAACGGCAGCCGAGCCCCGTCCTCGTCCCCGATCAGGCCGCCAAGACCCACCGCGTGCAACGCCGAATCCAACAGAGCCGGATGCAGACCGAACGAACCCGCCTCGGACCGCGCGTCCTCCGGCAACTCCAGCTCGGCGAAGACCTCATCGCCCAGCCGCCAGGCAGACTTCAGCCCCTGGAACACCGGGCCGTACGCCAGCCCAAGTCCCGCCATGCCCTCGTACAGACCATCCAGCTCAACCGGCGTCGCACCCGCCGGAGGCCACACCCCCAGATCGAGCGAGCCGGACGACGCACCCTCCGCCAACGCACCCGAGGCGTGCCGCACCCACGGCTCATCAGCGGCCGCGTCCTCAAGCCGCGAGTACACCTCGACCGCACGACGCCCGGCGCCGTCCACCGCACCGACCGACACCTGAAGCTGTACGCCACCCGTCTCAGGAAGCACCAACGGCGCCTCCAGCGTCAGCTCCTCCACCAGGTCACACCCGAGCTGGTCACCAGCGTGAACCGCCAGCTCGACAAAGGCCGTGCCCGGCAGCAACACCGAACCCATCACCACGTGATCAAGCAACCACGGATGCGTCCGCACCGAGAGCCGCCCGGTCAGCAGCAGCCCATCGCCACCCGCCAGCGGAACAGCAGCCCCCACCAACGGATGGTCGACGGTCGCCAGCCCCAGCCCGGCCGTACCGCCCAGGGCAGCGGGCAGCTCCGGCCAGTAGCGCTCGTACTGGAACGCGTACGTCGGAAGCTCGACCCGCGCGGCGCCCGTACCGGCGAAGACGGCATCCCAGTCCACCGCCACGCCCCGCACATGGGCCCGCGCGACAGCCGACACCAGCGCCTCGGCCTCAGCACGGTCCTTGCGGCAGACGGAGACGGACGCGACATCGTCGCCGGTCACACACTCCTGCGCCATGGCGGTGAGCACACCGTCCGGCCCCAGCTCCACGAACGTCGTGACGCCCTGAGCCTCCAGAGCACGCACACCATCGAGGAAGCGCACCGCCTCCCGGACATGCCGCACCCAGAAGTCGGCGGTCGCGATCTCCTCGGCGGAGACGACATCCCCGGTCAGGTTGGACACGATCGGAATGCGCGGGGCCTCATACGACAGCCCCTCCGCGACCTGGCGGAACGCGTCCAGCATCCCGTCCATGCGCGGCGAGTGGAACGCGTGGCTGACCATGAGCCGCTTGGTCTTACGACCCCGCTCCTCAAAGCCCGCCGCGACCTCCACCACAGCGTCCTCGTCACCCGCGATGACCACGGACGCGGGCCCGTTGAGGGCGGCAATGCTCACCCGCTCACCGAGCAGCGGCACCACTTCCTCTTCCGACGCCTGGACGGCGACCATCGCGCCACCCGCCGGAAGCTCCTGCATCAACCGCCCACGCGCAGCCACCAAACGGCACGCGTCCGCGAGCGACAACACACCCGCCACATGCGCGGCAGCCAGCTCGCCGATGGAGTGGCCGGACAGGAAGTCGGGCCGCACACCCCACGCCTCCACCAGCCGGAACAGCGCCACCTCCACCGCGAACAGCGCGGGCTGGGTGAACCCCGTCTGGTCCAGAACCCCCGCATCGTCCCCGAACAGCACCGCCTTCAACGGCCGCTCAAGATGCCCGTCCAGCGCATCGCACACCGCGTCCAGCGCCTCCGCGAACGCCGGGTACGCGTCGTACAGCTCACGACCCATCCCCAGCCGCTGGCTGCCCTGGCCCGTGAACAGGAAGGCGAGCTTTCCGGCCACCGGCGAGCCCTGCACCACACCCGTGGCCGGTTCACCAGAAGCCAACGCCTCCAGACGGGCCAGCAGCCCGGCGCGGTCGTCGGCGACGACGGCCGCGCGGTGGTCGAAGGCGGACCGGGTGGTCGCGAGCGAGTAGGCGAGGTCGACGGGGCGCAGCTCGGGGCGGGCGTCCATGTGTGCCCGCAGCCGCGAGGCCTGCTCCCGCAGCGCGGCCGCGCTGCGGCCGGAGATCACCCAGGGCAGCACCGGCAGAGCGGCGTCAACGACGGTCTCCGCGTCCGCCTCGACCGGGGCCTGCTCGATGATCGTGTGCACATTGGTGCCGCTGATGCCGAACGACGAGATGCCCGCCCGGCGCGGACGGCCGGTCTCCGGCCACTCCATGGCCTCCGTGAGCAGCGACACCGCACCCGCCGACCAGTCGACATGCGGCGACGCCTCGCCCGCGTGCAGGGTCTGCGGCAGCACCCCGTACCGCATGGCGAGCACCATCTTCATCACGCCCGCGACACCAGCCGCGGCCTGCGTGTGGCCCATGTTCGACTTGATGGACCCCAGCCACAGCGGCTGGTCATCGGCGCGGTCCCGGCCGTACGTGGCCAGCAGCGCCTGCGCCTCGATCGGGTCGCCCAGCGTCGTCCCCGTACCGTGCGCCTCCACCGCGTCCACATCGCCAGCCGACAGCCCCGCACCGGCCAGCGCCTGCCGGATGACCCGCTGCTGCGACGGGCCGTTCGGCGCCGTCAGACCATTGGACGCACCGTCCTGGTTGACGGCCGAGCCACGCACGACCGCCAGCACGGGGTGGCCGTTGCGGCGCGCGTCCGACAGCCGTTCCACGAGCAGCATGCCCGCGCCCTCGGCCCAGCCCGTACCGTCCGCGTCCGCCGAGAACGCCTTGCACCGGCCGTCGGCGGACAGGCCGCCCTGGCGGCTGAAGCCGATGAAGGTGGCCGGGGTGGCCATCACCGTCACACCACCGGCCAGGGCGAGGGAGCACTCCCCCGCCCGCAGCGCCTGCATGGCCCAGTGCAGGGCGACCAGCGACGACGAACAGGCCGTGTCCACCGTCACCGCCGGGCCCTCCAGGCCCAGGGCGTACGCGACCCGGCCGGAGGCGATGGAGCCGGTGCTGCCGGAACCGATCGCGCCCTCGCCACCGCCGTCGGGCGCCTGCTCCACGAGCGTGGCGTAGTCGTGGTACATGACGCCCGCGAACACACCGGTCTGGCTGCCGCGCAGCGACGCGGGGTCGATCCCGGCCCGCTCGAAGGCCTCCCACGACGTCTCCAGCAGCAGCCGCTGCTGCGGGTCGGTGGCGACGGCCTCGCGCGGCGAGATGCCGAAGAAGGTGGGGTCGAAGTCGGCGGCGTGGTGGAGGAAGCCGCCCTCGCGGGTGTACGAGGTGCCCGGGTGCTCGGGGTCCGGGTGGTAGATCGTGTCCAGGTCCCAGCCACGGTCGACCGGGAAGCCGGAGATCGCGTCCTGCCCGGAGGCCAGCAGCTGCCACAGCTCCTCGGGGGTACGCACCCCACCCGGGAAGCGGCAGCTCATGGCGACGATGGCGATCGGCTCATCGTCGACCGCGCCCACGGTCGACGCCGGAACCGCCAACTGAGCATCGGTGCCCGCCAGTTCGGCCCGAAGGTGTTCGGCCAGGACGAGGGAGGTCGGGTAGTCGAAGACCAGGGTGGCGGGGAGCCGCATCCCGGTGGCCGCGTTCACGCGGTTGCGCAGCTCGACGGCGGTCAGCGAGTCGAAGCCCAGGTCGCGGAAGGCGCGGTCGGGGTCCACGGAGTCGGCGGAGCCGTATCCCAGGACGGCGGCGACCTGCGTACGGACCAACCCCAGCAGCAGGCCGAGCCGTTCGGCCTCGCCGAGCCCGGCCAGCCGCCGCGCCAGCGCGCCCGACCCAGAGGAGGCTTCCGCCGTACGCCGCGCCGACGCCCGCACCAGCCCCCGCATGAGCGGCGCCACCACACCCGACGACGCGGCCTCGGCCCGCACCGCCGCCAAGTCCAGCCGCACCGGCACGAGCAGCGCCTCGCCCGCACCACACGCCGCGTCGAACAGCTCCAGCCCCTCGGCGGCCGACAGCGCGGCGACGCCACCCCGGCTCATCCGGGACACATCGGCCTCGTCCAAGGCACCGGTCATGCCGCTGGAGTCCGCCCACAGACCCCAGGCCAGCGACGTACCAGCCAGGCCACGCGCCCGGCGGTGCTGCGCCAGCGCGTCCACATACGCGTTGGCGGCGGCGTAGTTGCCCTGCCCCGCGCCGCCGAAGACACCGGAGGCCGACGAGAACACCACAAACGCCGACAGATCCAGATCCGCCGTCAGCTCGTGCAGGTTCCAGGCCGCGTCCACCTTCGGGCGCAGGACGATATCCAAGCGCTCCGGCGTCAGCGAGCCGATCACACCGTCGTCCAGCACACCGGCCGTGTGCACAACGCCCGTCAACGGATGCTCAGCCGGAACCGACCCCAGCACCTCCGCCAGCGCGCCACGGTCCGCCACATCACACGCGGCCCACCGCACCTCGGCACCCAACGCGCCCAACTCCGCGCCGAGTTCCGCAGCCCCCGGCGCCTCCGCACCACGACGGCTCACCAACAGCAGCTGCCGTACGCCACGCTCCGCCACCAGATGCCGCGCCACCAGCCCGCCCAGCGTGCCACTCGCACCGGTCACCAACACCGTGCCCTCGGCACCGATATCGGGAACCTGCTCGGCGTCCACCACGGCCCGCGCCAGACGCGGCGCCCTCAGCACACCGTCCCGTACGGCCACCTGCGGCTCGCCCGACGCCAGCGCGCCCGACACCGCCGTACGCGAGTCAGCGGCACCATCCACATCAACCAGCACGAACCGGCCGGGGTTCTCCGACTCGGCGGACCGCACCAGCCCCCACACGGCGGCGTGGGCCAGATCGGTCACCGGCTCGTCCGTACCGGCGGCTACGGCACCCGAGGTCAGCACCACCAGCCGGGCGTCCGCGAACCGCTCGTCCTTCAGCCACGCCTGGACCAGGCCCAGCGCCTCGCCCGTGGCCCGGCGCACTGCGGCGGGGTCGCCATCCCCCTCGGGGCCGAGGGAAACCAGTACGTCATCCGGCATGGCGGCGCCAGAGGTGACGGCCGTGGCCAGCGCGTCCAGGTCCGCGTAGGTATCAACCGACGGTGCCAAGCCGAGGGCGTCGGACCCCAGCAGCGCCCACTGCCCCGCCGCGCCCGCGCCCGATATCTCGGCCCAGTCGAGCCGGTACAGCGACTCCTGGCGCGCGCCCCGCGCGCCACGGATCTGCTCGGTGGCCACCGGACGCAGCACCAGCGAGTCCACCGACAGCACGGCACGACCCGCGCCATCGGCCACCGCCAACGACACCGCATCCGTACCAGCCGCCGCCAACCGCACCCGCAGCACCGACGCACCCACCGCGTGCAGCGACACACCCGACCACGAGAACGGCAGCCGAGCCCCGTCCTCGTCCCCGATCAGGCCGCCAAGACCCACCGCGTGCAACGCGGAGTCCAGCAGCGCCGGATGCAGACCGTACGAACCCGCCTCCGTCCGCGCGTCCTCCGGCAACTCCAGCTCGGCGTAGACGTCATCGCCCAGCCGCCAGGCAGACTTCAGCCCCTGGAACACCGGACCGTAGGCGAGCCCGGCGTCGGCCAGCCCCTCGTACAGGCCCTCGACAGGCAGCGCCTGGGCACCGGCCGGAGGCCACACGCCCAGGTCGAAGGAGGCGGCAGACGACGCCCCCGACCCCAGGACACCCGAGGCGTGGCGCTCCCACACCTCATCCACGGCCGCGTCCTCGGACCGCGAGTACACCGTCAGCGAACGCCGCCCCGACGCGTCGGGCGCGCCCACCGACAGCTGAAGCTGAACGCCACCCACCTCGGGAAGCACCAACGGCGCCTCCAGGGTCAGCTCCTCCAGCAGATCGCATCCCACCTGGTCACCGGCGCGCACCGCCAGCTCCACGAACGCGGTCCCGGGCAGCAGCACGGAACCGGCCACCGTGTGGTCCGCGAGCCACGGGTGGGTGTCCAGGGCGAGGCGGCCGGTGTAGAGGAAGCCGTCGGTGTCGGCGAGCGCCACGGCGGCGCCCAGCAGCGGGTGGTCGGCGGCGCCGAGCCCGGCGGACGCCACGTCGCCCATCGGGTATCCGGCGTCCAGCCAGTACGTTTCGCGCTGGAAGGCGTACAGCGGCAGGTCGGCGCGCGCGGTGTCGGTCCCGGCGAACACCGCGTTCCAGTCGGGGGAAACGCCGCGTACGTGCGTCTGCGCGAGGGCGGTGGCCAGGCTCCGGACCTCGGGGCGGCCGGTGCGCAGCGCGGAGACAAGGGTGGTGTCGTCACGGGTCAGACAGTCCTGTGCCATGGCGGTGAGCACACCGTCCGGGCCCAGCTCGACGAACGTCCTGACGTTGCGCTCCTCCAGCGTGCGCACGCCGTCGAGGAAGCGCACGGCCTCCCGGACATGCCGCACCCAGAAGTCCGGACTGGTGATCTCCTCGGCGGACACCACGGCACCGGTCAGGTTGGACACGATCGGGATGCGCGGAGCCTCGTACGTCAGCCCCCGCGCCACCTGACGGAACGCCTCCAGCATCCCGTCCATACGGGGCGAATGGAACGCATGGCTCACCGCGAGCCGCTTCGTCTTACGACCCCGCTCCTCAAACGACGCCGCAACCTCGGCCACAGCGTCGTCATCACCCGCGAGGACCACCGACGTGGGCCCGTTGAGGGCGGCAATGCTCACCCGCTCACCGAGCAGCGGCGCCACCTCGTCCTCCGACGCCTGCACCGCGACCATCGCGCCACCGGCCGGAAGCTCCTGCATCAACCGCCCACGCGCAGCCACCAATCGGCACGCGTCCGCGAGCGAGAAGACGCCCGCCACATGCGCGGCGGCCAGCTCACCGATCGAGTGCCCCGACAGGAAGTCCGCCCGCAGGCCCCACGCCTCCACCAGCCGGAACAGCGCCACCTCCACCGCGAACAACGCGGGCTGAGTGAACCCTGTCTGGTCCAGAACCCCCGCGTCCGCACCGAAGAGCACGTCACGCAGCGGCCGTTCGAGGTGCTGATCCAGCTCCGCGCACACCGCGTCCAGGGCCTGCGCGAAGACCGGATACGCGTCATACAGCTCGCGCCCCATCCCCAGCCGCTGGCTGCCCTGCCCGGTGAACAGGAACGCCACCTTGCCGCCCGCCACCTTGCCGTCGAACAGCCCGGTCGCGGGCTCCTCGTGGCTCAGCGCGTCGAGGGCCCGGACCAGGCCCTCGCGGTCGTCGGCGACGATCGCCGCGCGGTGGTCGAAGGCGGCCCGGCCCGTGGCCAGGGAGAACGCGGCGTCGGCGAGCGGGAGTTCGGGGTGGGCGTCCAGGTGGGCGCGGAGGTTCGCGGCCTGGGCGCGCAGCGCGGTCCGGGACGTGGCCGCGACGGTCCACAGCGGCAGCGCGGCGGCGGGGCTCCCGTCTTCGGTGGCCTGCGATTCCTCGGTGGCGGCGGCCGGGTCGGGCGCCTGCTCCAGGATGGTGTGCGCGTTGGTGCCGCTGATGCCGAACGAGGACACGGCGGCGCGGCGCGGCTGCCCGGTGTCGGGCCACGCGCGGCTCTCGGTGAGCAGCGAGACGGCGCCCGCCGACCAGTCGACGTTGGAGGTGGGCTGGTCGACGTGCAGCGTCTGCGGGATGACCCCGTGGCGCATCGCCATGACCATCTTGATGATGCCCGCGACACCGGCTGCGGCCTGGGTGTGCCCGATGTTGGACTTGATGGACCCGAGCCACAGGGGCTGCTCGTCGGTGTGGTCGCGCCCGTACGTGGCGAGCAGCGCCTGCGCCTCGATGGGGTCGCCCAGCGTCGTCCCCGTACCGTGCGCCTCGACCACGTCGATCTGCCCGGCGGAGAGCCGGGCGCCGGACAGGGCCTGGCGGATGACGCGCTGCTGGGAGGGGCCGTTGGGGGCGGTGAGGCCGCTGCTGGCGCCGTCCTGGTTGATGGCGGAGCCGCGTACGAGGCCGAGCACCTGGTGGCCGTTCGCGCGGGCGTCGGACAGCCGCTCCAGCAGCAGCATGCCCGCGCCCTCGCCCCAGCCGGTGCCGTCGGCCGCGTCCGCGAACGACTTGCAGCGGCCGTCGGTGGCCAGCCCGCGCTGGCGGCTGAACTCGGTGAAGGTGCCGGGGGTGGCCATGACGGTGACGCCACCGGCCAGCGCGAGCGAGCACTCGCCGCGCCGCAGCGCCTGCGCGGCGAAGTGCAGGGCGACCAGGGAGGAGGAGCAGGCCGTGTCGATGGTGACGGCCGGGCCCTCCAGTCCGAAGGTGTACGCGACGCGGCCGGAGGCGATGGACCCGGAGCTGCCGTTGCCGAGGAAGCCCTCGACGTCCTCGGGCGCGGAGAACAGCCGGGACGCGTAGTCGTGGTACATGACGCCCGCGAACACACCGGTCTGGGTGCCGCGAAGCGTCGTCGGGTCGATGCCCGCGCGCTCGAACGCCTCCCACGACGTCTCCAGCAGCAACCGCTGCTGCGGGTCCATGGCCAGCGCCTCGCGCGGCGAGATGCCGAAGAACGCCGGGTCGAACTCGGCGGCCTCGTGCAGGAAGCCGCCCTCGCGGACGTACGGCTCCTGGCCGCTGTCCGGCTCGGGATCGAAGAGGACGTCGGTGCCCCAGCCGCGGTCGGTGGGGTACGGCGAGGCCGCGTCACCGCCGCGGGCGACGAGGTCCCACAGCTCCTCGGGCGTCCGCACGCCACCCGGGTAGCGACAGCTCATCGCCACGATGGCGATGGGTTCCTGCTCGCGCTCCTCGACCTCGCGCAGCCGCCGCCGCGCCTCGCGCAGGTCGGTGGTGGCCCGCTTGAGGTAGTCGAGGTATTTCTCTTCGTTCGCCGTCGCCATTACGCCGTCTCCGCGGTTGAGAGAGTCCGAAAGCTCTTGTGGAGCCGGTCAGGAGAGCCCGAGCTCGTCGTCGAGGAGATCGAAGATCTCGTCTGCTGTCGCGGACTGGATTTCACGGTCTTCCGCGGGGCTGCCCGTAGCACTGTGCGCTTCATTCCACTTCGACAGGAGGTCCCGCAGGCGGGTGGTGATGGCGGGGCTCTCGGCGTCGTCGGGTGCGATCGTGGCGAGGATCGCTTCGAGCTTGTCGAGTTCCGCGTGTACGGGCGGGTGTGCGTCCGCGCTGTCCAGGCCGAGTTCCTCGCGCAGATACCCGGCGAGCGCGGTGGGCGTCGGGTAGTCGAAGATCAGCGTGACCGGCAGCCGCAGTCCGGCGGCGGCGCCCAGTCGGTTGCGCAGATCGACGGCGGTGAGCGAGTCGAAGCCCAGGTCGAGGAAGCCGCGCCCGGCGTCGACGTCGTCCGGCGTGGCGTGTCCGAGGACGGCCGCCACGTGGGTCCGTACGACCTCCAGCAGTTCCCGGTCGCGTTCGGTGTCCGAGAGGCCCGCGAGCCGCTCGGTGAGCGATCCGGAGTCGGCCGGGGTCCCGGCACCGGTGGGTCCGGTGTCGACGGAGCGCCGTACGGGCGTACGGACCAGGCCGCGCAGCAGCGGCGGCAGCAGCCCGGTGGCGGCCTGGCCGCGCAGCGCGCCGGTGTCGATGCGGATGGGTACGAGCACGGCCTCGGAGAGGGTGTCCGTCAAGTCAAACAGGGCCAGGCCCTCGTCCTGCGGCAGCGCCTCGAAGCCACCGCGCGCGATGCGGCCCACATCGGTGGTGTCCAGGCTGCCCGCCATGCCGTCGGCCGCCGCCCACAGGCCCCAGGCCAGCGAGGTCGCGGGCAGGCCCTGGGCGTGGCGATGCTGGGCGAGCGCGTCCAGGAAGGTGTTCGCCGCGGCGTAGTTGCCCTGCCCCGCGCTGCCGAAGGCTCCGGCGGCCGAGGAGAAGAGTACGAACGCGGAGAGGTCCAGCTCGCGGGTCAGCTCGTGCAGGTTCCACGCGGCGTCCACCTTGGGGCGCAGCACCGCGTCGATCCGCTCACCGGTCAGCGAGCTGATCACACCGTCGTCCAGGACGCCCGCGGTGTGCACCACGCCGGTGAGCGGGTGCTCGGCGGGGATCGCGGAGAGGACGGCGGCCAGGGCGTCCCGGTCGGCGGTGTCGCAGGCCGCCCAGGTCACGGTGGCACCCAACGTGCCCAGTTCGGCGCCGAGTTCGGCCGCGCCGGGGGCGTCGCCGCCGCGCCTGCTGAGCAGCAGCAGCCGCCGTACGCCGCGCTCGGCGACCAGGTGGCGGGCGAAGAGCCCGCCCAGGGCGCCGCTCGCGCCGCTGAGCAGCACGGTGCCGTGCGGGTCGCCGAAACCAGCCGCCTGCACGTCATCCGTCGCGCCCGTTTCGGCCGGGACCCGGGCGAGCCGGTACGCGTGTGCGGTGCCGGAGCGCAGCGCGAGCTGCGGTTCGTCGGTGGCGAGCACCGTCGGCAGCGCCCGCTGCGAGGCGTCGGTGCCGTCGGTGTCGACCAGTGTGAACCGGCCCGGGTTCTCCGACTGGGCGGACTTGACCAGGCCCCACACGGTGGTGCGGGTCAGATCGGCGACGTCCTCACCGGGGCGTGCCACGACCGCGCCACGGGTCACGAACACCAGGCGGGTGTCGGCGAACCGCTGGTCGGCCAGCCACTTCTGGACGAGGTCCAGGGCGTCCCGGGCGGCGGCCTTGGCCGCCTCGGGCAGCGACGCCCCGCCGCCCGTGAGGGGCACGAGCACCACGTCGGGGGCGGTGCCGTCGAGGGCGTCGGTGAGCGCCGTCAGATGCGGGTAGTCATCCAGCCGCTCGCCCGCCGCCGTGAACGCGGCGTCGGCGCCGAGGGTCACCCAGCGTTCGCCCAGCGGGATGCCGGTGGCGGACGCGGGGGTGGTCAGCTCCGTCCACTCCGGGCGGAACAGCGACTCGTGGTGTGCGGCGCGCGAGGCGTTGACCTGGTCGGCCGACAGCGGGCGCAGCACCAGACCGTCGATGGTGGCGACGGTGGCGCCGGTGCCGTCCGCGACGTGGAGCGCCACGCCTTCGGCGGCCGGGCGCAGCCGTACCCGCAGCGACGCGGCGCCCCCGGCGTACAGCCTCACGCCCGTCCAGGCGAACGGCAGCCGCGCCCCTTCGCTCTCCCCGCCGGCGTCCGGCGTGGCGAGGCCGAGGGTGTGCAGGGCGGCGTCCAGCAGCGCGGGATGCACCCCGTACGAGGCGGCCTCGGGCTCGTCGCCACGCGGCAGCCGGATGGTCGCGAAGAGGTCGTCGCCGCGCCGCCAGGCTTCGTGCAGGCCCTGGAAGACCGGGCCGTAGCCGAGCCCGGCGGCGGCCGCGTGCTCGTAGAACGCCTCGGTCGGGAGGGCGGTCGCGCCGGTGGGCGGCCAGACGCCGAGGTCGACGTCTTCCACCTGCTCGGCGGGTGCGCTCGGGGTGAGGAAGCCGGTGGCGTGGCGTACCCACGGCTCGTCGGCGGGGACGTCCTCGCGGCGGGAGTGCAGGGTCAGTTGGCGCCGTCCAGTGTCGTCGCCCGCCGCCAGCTCCAGCCGCAGCTGGACGGCGCCCTGTTCGGGCACGACCAGCGGCGCCTGCAGCGTCAGCTCCTCGACCGTGTCGCAGCCCGCCTCCTCACCGGCCCGCAGCGCCAGTTCGACGAAGGCCGTGCCGGGCAGCAGGACGGTGTCCATGACGGCGTGATCGGCCAGCCAGGGGTGGGTCAGCAGCGACAGCCGCCCGGTGAACACGAAGCCACCGGTGTCGGGGAGTTCCACCGCCGCGCCCAGCAGCGGGTGGCCCGCCGAGCCGAGGCCCGCGGAGGCCACGTCCTCGGCGGAGATGCCCACGTCGAGCCAGTAGCGCTGCCGCTGGAAGGGGTACGTGGGCAGCTCGACGCGGCGGGCGCCGCGACCGGCGTAGACGGCGGCCCAGTCCAGGGCCACGCCCCGCACATGGAGCTGGGCGAGGGTCGTGGCCAGCGCCTGGGCCTCGGGACGGCCGTTGCGCAGGGCGGGGACGAACACGGCCTCTGCCGCGTCCTCCTCGATCTCGGCCAGGCAGTTCTCACCCATCGCGGAGAGCACCCCGTCGGGACCGAGTTCCACGAAGGTGCTCACACCGTTGTCGCGCAGGGTGCGCACACCGTCGACGAAGCGGACGGACTCGCGGACGTGGCGGACCCAGAAGTCCGGCATGCGGATCTCGTCGGACGTGGCCACGGTGCCGGTGAGGCAGGAGACCAGGGGGATCGTCGGGGCGTTGTACGTCAGACCCTCCGCGACCTTGCGGAAGTCCGCCAGCATGGCGTCCATGCGCGGCGAGTGGAAGGCGTGGCTGACGGTGAGCCGTTTGGTCTTACGACCCTGTGCCTCGAAGCCCGCCGCGATCTCAGCAACAGCATCGTCGTCACCCGCGATGACCACGGACGACGGGCCGTTGAGCGCGGCGATGCTGACCCGCTCGGTGAGCAGCGGCGCCACCTCGTCCTCCGACGCCTGCACCGCGACCATCGCGCCACCGGCCGGAAGCTCCTGCATCAGACGGCCACGCGCCGCCACCAGCTTCGCCGCGTCCGCGAGCGAGAACACACCCGCCACATGCGCGGCGGCCAGCTCGCCGATGGAGTGGCCGGACAGGAAGTCCGCACGCACACCCCACGCCTCGACCAGCCGGAACAGCGCCACCTCCACCGCGAACAGCGCGGGCTGGGTGAATCCGGTCCGGTCCAGCGCCTCGGCGTCCTCGCCGAAGAGGACGTCCCGCAGGGGCCGTTCAAGGTGCTGGTCCAGCTCCGCGCACACCGCGTCCAGGGCCCGCGCGAACACCGGGAACGTCTCGTACAGCTCGCGGCCCATGCCGAGCCGCTGGCTGCCCTGTCCCGTGAAGAGGAACGCCGCCTTGCCCTCGGCCGCGACCCCGCGCAGCTCTGCCGCCGGACGCTCGCCGCGCGCCAGCGCGTCCAGCGCGTCCAGCACCTCGTCGTGGCCGTCGGCAACCAGGGCGACGCGGTGTTCGAGCGCGGCACGGGTCGTCGCGAGGGAGAAGCCCAGATCGGTCAGGTCGGAGGTCCCGGTGGCGATCCGCGAGCGCAGTCGCCGCGCCTGGGCGCGCAGGGCGTCCTCGCCGCGCGCCGACAGCAGCACGGGGACGTACGGCAGGGCCTCGGTGTCCGCCGGGGCCTCGACCGCCTCGGACGCGGGCGGCTGCTCGATGATGGCGTGCGCGTTGGTGCCGCTGATGCCGAACGACGACACGGCGGCCCGGCGCGGGCGGCCGGTCTCCGGCCACTTTGTCTGCTCCGTCAGCAGCGACACCGCGCCCGCCGACCAGTCGACGTGCGGCGACGGCTCGTCCACGTGCAGGGTTCGCGGGAGCACACCGTGGCGCATGGCCAGCACCATCTTGATGACACCGGCGACACCGGAGGCGGCCTGGGTGTGGCCCAGGTTGGACTTGACGGAACCCAGCCACAGCGGCTGCTGCTCCGCGTCCCGCTCCCGGCCGTAGGTGGCCAGCAGCGCCTGCGCCTCGATCGGGTCGCCCAGCGTCGTCCCCGTACCGTGCGCCTCGACCACGTCGACCTCGCCGGTGCCCAGACGGGCGTTGGCGAGCGCCTGCCGGATGACACGCTGCTGCGACGGGCCGTTCGGCGCCGTCAGACCGTTCGACGCACCGTCCTGGTTGACCGCCGAGCCGCGCACGACGGCCAGCACCTCATGGCCGTTGCGACGGGCGTCCGACAGCCGCTCCAGCAGCAGCATGCCCGCGCCCTCGCCCCAGCCGGTGCCGTCGGCGGCGGCCGCGAACGACTTGCAGCGGCCGTCGCGGGCCAGCCCGCGCTGGCGGCTGAAGTCGATGAACGTGCCCGGGGTGAACATCACCGTGACACCACCGGCCAGCGCCAGGGAGCATTCGCCGTTACGCAGCGCCTGCGCGGCCAGGTGCAGCGCCACCAGCGACGACGAGCACGCCGTGTCGACCGTGACGGCCGGGCCTTCCAGACCGAAGGTGTACGCGACGCGGCCGGACACCACGCTGCTGGAGCTGCCGGTGCCGAGGTAGCCCTCGACCCCGTCCGGCACGGCGTGCAGCCGGGACCCGTAGTCGTGGTACATGACGCCCGCGAACACACCGGTCCTGCTGCCGCGCACGGACGACGGGTCGATGCCCGCGCGCTCGAACGCCTCCCAGGTGGTCTCCAGCAGCAACCGCTGCTGCGGGTCCATGGCCAGCGCCTCGCGCGGGGAGATCCCGAAGAACGCCGGGTCGAACTCGGCCGCGTCGTGCAGGAATCCGCCGTCGCGGGCGTACGAGGTGCCCGGGGTCTCCGGGTCCGGGTCGTACAGGGCGTCGAGGTCCCAGCCGCGGTTGTCCGGGAAGCCCGTGATGCCGTCCTCGCCCGCGGCGAGCAGCTGCCACAGCTCCTCGGGGGTGGTCACCCCGCCCGGGTAGCGGCAGCTCATCGCCACGATGGCGATCGGATCGTCGTCGGTGGCGGCCGACACCGGCACCGGCGTGTGCACCGCCGCCTGCGGCTCCTCGCCCACCAGCTCGGTCCGCAGGTGGCGGGCCAGCACCTGCGGGTCCGGGTAGTCGAAGATGAGCGTCGCGGGCAGCCGCAGCCCGGTCACGGCCTTGAGCTGATTACGCAGCTCAACGGCGGTCAGCGAGTCGAAACCCAGGTCCTTGAACGCCCGCCCGGAACCAATGGTGTCCGCACCCGCGTACCCCAGCACGGTCGCGACCTGCGCCCGCACCAGGTCCAGCAGCAGCCTCTCCTGCTCCGCCACGCTCAGCCCGGCCAGCCGACCGGCCAGCCCGGCGTCGCCACCGGCCGCGACCGCGTCCACCGCGCGCCGCGCCGGGATGCGCACCAGGCCGCGGAAGAGGGGCGAGATGGCGGGCTGGTCGCGCAGCGCCGCGAGGTCCACCCGCATCGGCACCAGCGATGCCACGTTCATGGTCAGCGCGGTGTCGAGCAGCGCCAGGCCGTCCGCCACCGGCAGCGGCGGCAGTCCGGCCCGCCGCATCCGGGCGATGTCGGCCTCGTCCAGGGTGTCGCCCATTCCGGCCCCGGCCCACAGACCCCACGCCAGCGAGGTGGCGGGCAGGCCCTGGGCGGCGCGGTGCTGCGCGAGCGCGTCCAGGAAGACGTTGGAGGCGGCGTAGTTGCCCTGCCCCGGGCCACCGAACACACCGGAGGAGGACGAGAACAGGACGAAGGCCGCGAGGTCCAGGTCCCGGGTCAGCTCGTGCAGGTTCCAGGCCGCGTCCACCTTCGGGCGCATGACGTGGTCGATGCGCTCGGGCGTCAGCGAGCCGATCACACCGTCGTCCAGCACACCGGCCGTGTGCACGACGGCGGTCAGCGGATGCTCAGCCGGAACCGACCCCAGCACCTCCGCCAGCGCGCCACGGTCCGCCACATCACACGCGGCCCAGCGCACCTGGGCGCCCGACGCGGCCAGCTCGGCGCCGAGTTCGGCGGCGCCCGGAGCCTGGTCGCCACGACGGCTCACCAGCAGCAGATGCCGTACGCCACGCTCCGCCACCAGGTGGCGCGCCACCAGCCCGCCCAGCGAACCGGACGCACCGGTCACCAGCACCGTGCCCTCGGGGTCCATCCCACGGGCGGTGTCCGCTTCGGGCTCCACGGCCACCCGCGCCAGCCGTGGCGCCGACACCACGCCCGCGCGGATCGCGAGCTGCGGCTCGCCCGTCGCCACGGCGGCGGGCAGCGCTGCCGCCGACTCCTCCTGCCCGTCCACATCCACCAGGACGAAACGGCCCGGGTTCTCCGACTGCGCCGAGCGCAGCAGACCCCACACGGCCGCACCGGCCGGGTCCGCCACCGGCTCACCCTCGGCGGCGGCCACCGCGCCACGGGTCACGACCACCAGCGGGGCGTCCCCGAACCGCTCCTCGCCCAGCCACTGCTGGACGGTGGCGAGGGCCTCGGCGGCGGCGCGGTGCGCGCCCTCGGCCACGTCGTCGCCGTGGTGTTCCACGGACGGCGCCACGACCACGTACTCGGGCGACGGGGCCGTGCCCGAGGCGAGGGACCCGGCCAGCGCCGTGAGGTCCGGGTACGCGGTACCACCGAGCCCCAGCGTGTCCGTGCCCAGAACCGCCCGCGAGCCATCGGCCGGGGTGTCCGTCATGGCCACCGACCCGGCCGCCGTCCACTCCAGGCGGAACAGCGAGTCGTGGTACGCGGTACGCGCGCTCCGCAGCCGCGCGGCCGAGACCGGGCGCAGCCCGAGCGTCTCGACGGCTCCCACCGGCGCACCGGTGGTGTCGGCGATCTCCAGCCGCACCCCGTCGTTGCCCGAGGGCACCAGGTGGACGCGCAGCGCCGACGCGCCGCTCGCGTACAGCGACACCCCGGTCCATGCGAACGGCAGCCGCCCCTCGCCGTTGGTGTTGCCAAGGCCGTCGAGCCCGATGGCGTGGAGGGCGGAGTCCAGGAGCGCCGGGTGCAGGCCGAATACGGCGGCGTCCTCGGCCACGTCCTCGGGAAGCGCCACCTCGGCGAACACCTCACCGTCGCGCCGCCACGCCCTGCGCAGGCCCCGGAACTCCGGGCCGTACGCGAAACCGATGTCCAGCAGGCCTTCGTAGCGGCCGTCGAGGTCGATCTCGGTGGCGTCGGCGGGCGGCCAGGCGCCCAGCTCGAACTTCGCCTCCGGGCGCCCGCCCGCCGCCAGGAAACCGGTCGCGTGCCGGGTCCACGGCTCCTCGGCGGGCAGGCTCTCGACGCGCGAGTGCAGCGACAGCGGACGGCGGCCCAGGTCGTCGGCCGCGCCCACCGAAAGCCGCAGCTGAACGCCGCCCTGCTCGGGCAGGACCAGCGGCGCTTCGAGGGTCAGCTCTTCGAGGTAGTCACATCCGACCTGGTCACCGGCGCGGATCGCCAGCTCCACGAACGCGGTGCCCGGCAGCAGCACGCTGTCCAGGATCGTGTGGCCCGCGAGCCAGGGGTGGGTGGAGAGCGCCAGGCGGCCGGTGAACAACACCCCGTCCGAGTCCGGCAGTTCGGCGCTGGCACCGAGCAGCGGATGCGCGGCCTCGCCCAGACCCACTGCGGCCACGTCGCCGAGGAACAGCGACGACACCTTCGGCCAGTAGCGCTGGCGCTGGAAGGCGTACGTGGGCAGCTCGACCGACGTGGCGCCCGTACCGCTGTAGAAGGCCGCCCAGTCCACGGCCACGCCACGGACGTGCGCCCGCGCGAGGGCGTTCGTCAGCGCCTCGGTCTCGGGGCGGTCCTTGCGGCAGACGGAGGCGAAGACGGCCTCGTCATCGCCGGTGACGCACTCCTGCGCCATGGCGGTGAGCACACCGTCCGGGCCCAGCTCGATGAAGGTGGTGACGCCCTGCGCCTCCAGGGTGCGCACGCCATCGAGGAACCGCACCGCCTCGCGGACATGCCGCACCCAGAAGTCGGCGGTCGCGATCTCCTCGGCGGAGACGACATCCCCGGTGAGGTTGGAGACGATCGGGATGCGCGGGGCCTCGTACGACAGCCCCTGCGCGACCTCGCGGAACGCGTCCAGCATGCCGTCCATGCGCGGCGAGTGGAACGCGTGGCTGACGGTGAGCCGCTTGGTCTTACGACCCCGCTCCTCGAAGCCCGCCGCGATCTCCAGCGCCGCGTCCTCGTCACCGGCGATGACCACGGATGACGGTCCGTTGAGGGCGGCGATGCTCACGCGCTCGGTGAGCAGCGGCGCCACCTCGTCCTCCGACGCCTGCACCGCGACCATCGCGCCACCGGCCGGAAGCTCCTGCATCAGACGGCCGCGCGCCGCCACCAACGCAGCCGCATCGGCGAGCGACAGCACACCCGCCACCTGCGCGGCGGCCAGCTCGCCGATGGAGTGCCCGGACAGGAAGTCCGGCTTCAGGCCCCACGCCTCGACGAGACGGAACAGCGCCACCTCGATGGCGAACAGCGCGGGCTGGGTGTAGCCGGTCCGGTCCAGCGCGGCGGCGTCGTCCCCGAAGAGAACGTCCCGCAGCGGCCGTTCCAGATGCGCGTCCAGATGGGCGCACACCTCGTCCAGCGCGTCCGCGAACACCGGGTACGTCTCGTACAGCTCACGGCCCATGTCCAGCCGCTGGCTGCCCTGACCCGTGAACAGGAACGCCACCTTGCCGCCCGCCACCGAGCCCTCGACCAGGCCCGGGGCGGACTCGCCCGCCGCCAGCGCGTCCAGGGCGGTCAGCAGCCCGTCCCGGTCGTCGGCGACCAGTGCGGCCCGCTCCTCGAACGCCGTACGGCGCGTGGCGAGCGTGAACGCCACGTCGCGGCCGTCCAGCTCGGGGCGGGAGTCGAGGTGTGCGCGCAGCTGTGCGGCCTGGCCGCGCAGCGCTTCGGGGGTCTTGGCCGACAGCACCCAGGCGGCCGGGCCGTCGACCTGCGGCGCCTTCGTGGCTTCCCCCTCAAGAGCGGGAGCCTGCTCGATGATGGTGTGCGCGTTGGTGCCGCTGATACCGAAGGAGGACACGGCGGCCCGGCGCGGGCGGCCGGTCTCCGGCCACTCCCGCGCCTCCGTCAGCAGCGCGACCGCGCCCGCCGACCAGTCGACCTCGGGCGTCGGCTCGTCCACGTTGAGGGTCTGGGGCAGCACACCGTGCCGCAGCGCCAGCACCATCTTCATCACGCCCGCCACACCGGCAGCCGCCTGCGTGTGGCCGAAGTTGGACTTGATGGAGCCCAGCCACAGCGGCTGGTCCGCGTCCCGGTCCTGGCCGTACGTGGCGAGCAGCGCCTGCGCCTCGATCGGGTCGCCCAGCCGGGTGCCCGTACCGTGCGCCTCGACCGCGTCCACGTCGGCGGCCGACAGACCGGCACCGGCCAGTGCCTGCCGGATCACCCGCTGCTGCGACGGACCGTTCGGCGCCGTCAGACCATTGGACGCACCGTCCTGGTTGATCGCGCTGCCGCGCACCACCGCCAGCACCTCGTGGCCATGACGCCGCGCGTCCGACAGCCGCTCCACGAGCAGCATGCCGACACCCTCACCCCAACCGGTGCCATCCGCACCCGCCGCGAAGGCCTTGATACGGCCATCCGCAGCCAGCCCCCGCTGACGGCTGAAGTCCACGAACGAACCCGGCGTCGACATCACCGTCACACCACCGGCCAGGGCGAGAGAGCACTCCCCCGCCCGCAGCGCCTGAATCGCCCAGTGCAGCGCGACCAGCGACGACGAACACGCCGTGTCCACCGTCACCGCCGGGCCCTCAAGACCCAGCGCGTAGGACACCCGGCCCGACAACACGCTGGCCGCGTTGCCCGTGCCCAGGAAGCCTTCCGACCCGTCGGGGGCGGACAGGATCACGGGCAGGTAGTCCTGGCCGTTCGTACCGGCGAACACGCCGACCTGCTGGCCGCGCAGCGTCGTCGGGTCGATGCCCGCGCGCTCGAACGCCTCCCAGGAGGTCTCCAGCAGCAGCCGCTGCTGCGGGTCCATGGCCAGCGCCTCGCGCGGCGAGATCCCGAAGAAGACGGGGTCGAACTCGGCGGCGTCCGCGAGGAATCCGCCCTCGCGCACATAGCTGGTGTTCTCGGCTCCCGACTCCGGGTCGTACAGCGACTCGACGTCCCAGCCACGGTCGGCCGGGAAGTCCACCACCGCGTCCTGCCCGGCGGCCAGCAGCCGCCACAGCTCCTCCGGCGTGCGCACCCCGCCCGGGAAGCGGCAGCTCATGCCCACGATCGCGATCGGGTCGTCGTCCACGGCCACGCCCACCGACGACGCGCCGGTGACGGCCGGGTGCGAGCCGATGAGTTCGGCCTGCAGGTGGTCGGCGAGGGCGAGCGGGGTCGGGTAGTCGAAGATGATGGTGGCGGGCAGCCGCAGCCCGGTGAGCGTGCCGAGCAGGTTGCGGATCTCGACGGCGGTGAGCGAGTCGAAGCCGAGGTCCCGGAAGGCGCGGCTGGGCTCCACCGAGTCCGGCCCTGGGTAGCCGAGGACGGCGGCGACCTGGGTGCGGACGAAGTCCAGGGTGAGCTGGTCGCGTTCCTCGTCGGTCGCGGCACCGGCCAGCTGCCGCGCCAGCGACGACGCGTCTCCGGGCATGGCGCCGGGGGTGGCCGCGACGGCGGCGCGGGCCGCTTCGAGGGCCCGCCGGGCGTCGGGGAGGTCGTCGATCAGCGGGTTCGGGCGGTTGGCGGTGAGGCCGGGCGCGAAGCGGTCCCAGTCGATGTCCACGACGAGGGAGAAGGTCTCGCCCAGGTCGAGCGCGGCGCCCAGCGCGGTGGCCGCGGCTTCGGGGGCGAGGGCGGGCAGCCCGGACTGGCGGAGCCGTTCGGCGACGAGTTCGTCGGTGGCCATGCCGCCCTCGGCCCAGGCGCCCCAGGCGAGGGAGGTGGCGGGCAGGCCCTCGGCGCGGCGCTGTTCGGCGAGCGCGTCGAGGTAGGCGTTGGCGGCCACGTAGTTGGCCTGACCGGCGGCGCCGAAGGTGGCGGCCATGGAGGAGAACAGCACGAACGCGGACAGGTCGTGTCCACGGGTCAGCTCGTCCAAGTGGCGCGCGGCGTCGGCCTTGGCGCGCAGCACGTCGGCCATCCGCTGCGGGGTCTGGGCGTCGAGTACGCCGTCGTCGAGCACACCGGCGGCGTGGACGACGGTGGTCAGCGGGTGTTCCGCCGGTACGGTCGCGAGGAGCGCGGCGAGCGCGTCCCGGTCGGCGACGTCGCAGGCGGCGAGGGTGACCTCGGCGCCCTGCCGGGTGAGTTCGTTGGCCAGCTCGGCCGCGCCGGGGGCGTCGGGGCCCCGGCGCCCGGCGAGCAGCACGTGGTCGGTGCCGTGGGCGACCAGCCAGCGGGCGACGTGGGCGCCGAGGGCGCCGGTGCCGCCGGTGATCAGCGCGGTGCCGTGGGTGGACCAGCCGTCGCCGGTGGTCTCGTGGTGCGGCGCGCGGGCCAGCCTGCGGGCGTGGACGCCCTGCGGGCGGATCGCCAGGTGGTCCTCGTCGCGGAGCGCGTCGGGCCCGGCGAGGATGTCGGCGAGCCGGGCGAGGGAGCG
This sequence comes from Streptomyces sp. NPDC041200, assembly GCF_055591805.1. Taxonomy (NCBI): domain Bacteria; kingdom Bacillati; phylum Actinomycetota; class Actinomycetes; order Kitasatosporales; family Streptomycetaceae; genus Streptomyces; species Streptomyces sp. NPDC041200. The sequence goes on from NZ_JBVIZF010000028.1 coordinate 77,630, forward strand.
GTCGTCGGCGGTCTCGGGGAGGTCGATCGACCCGGCCCAGAGGTCGGGCTGTTCGAGGGCGACGGTGCGGCCGAGGCCCCAGACCTGGGCCTGAACGGCGCTGGTGAGCCGGTCGGAGCGGCTGACGGAGACGGCGCCACGGGTGGCGGACCACAGGGGCGCGTCCGTACCGGCGTCCCCGAGGGCCTGGACGAGGGCGAGGGTGCCCGCGAGTCCGGCGCTGAGCGCGGGATGCGCGGTGTGCGGGCGCTCGTCGAGGCCGAGGAGGGACAGCACGCCGTCGATAGGCGCCGCCTCGTCCGACTCCAGGGCGGCACGGAGGTGTTCGGCGACCGTGGCGCGGTCGTCCGTCGTGCCGTCGACGGTGATCTGGTGGACGCGTATGCCACGTTCGGCCAGGGTCCGCAGCGGCCCCGCGACCCAGGGGTGGGCGTCGTGTCCGGCGGGGGTGGCGACGAGCCAGGTGCCGGTGAGCGGCGTGGCCTGGAACGGCGGCAGCGGCTTCCACATGGTGCGGTAGCGCGAGCCGTTGACCGTGGTGTCGACGTGGTTGCGGTGGCGCCACGCGGACAGCGCGGGCAGCACCTCGCTGAGCGGCTGGTCGCCGTCGAGCCCGAGGGTGTCGACCAGGGTGGCCAGGTCCTCGCTGTGGACGACCTCCCAGAACCGGGCGTCGGCGACGGCCGGCGCACCCGCCTCGGCGGCGGCCTCGGCCTCGTACGTGAAGGGGTTGGCGGGCCAGTAGCGCTGCCGCTGGAAGGCGTACGTGGGCAGGTCGACGCGGCGCGCGCCGGAGCCCGCGTAGTACGTGGTCCAGTCGACGGGCACGCCGCGGACGTGGGCGTGGGCGAGCGCCTGGTGCACCGTGCGGGTCTCGGGGCGGCCTGGGCGCAGGGCGGGCAGGAACGCGAACGTCCTGTTCTTCGCCTCGGTGACGCACTCCTGGGCCATGGCCGAGAGCACCCCGTCGGGGCCCAGCTCGACGAAGGTGGTCACGCCGAGGTCTTCCAGGCGGCGCACACCGTCGAGGAAGCGGACGGCCTCGCGGACGTGACGCACCCAGAACTCGGGCGTGGTGATCTCGTCGGCGCCGACCAGGTCGCCGGTGAGGTTGGAGACGATGGGGATCTGCGGGGCCTCGTAGGTGAGGCGCTGGGCGACCTGGCGGAAGTTGTCCAGCATCGCGTCCATGTGCGGGGAGTGGAACGCGTGGCTGACCGTGAGCCGCTTGGTCTTGCGGCCCCGCTCCTCGAAGGACGCCGCGATCGCGACGGCCGCGTCCTCGTCGCCCGCGATGACCACCGACGCGGGCCCGTTCACCGCGGCGATCGAGACGCGCTCGGTGAGGTGCGGCGCCACCTCGTCCTCGGAGGCCTGCACGGCGATCATCGCTCCGCCGCCGGGGAGTTGCTGCATCAGCTGGCTGCGCGCGGCCACCAGGGCGGACGCGTGGGTGAGGGACAGCACCCCGGCCACGTGAGCGGCGGCGATCTCGCCGATGGAGTGGCCGCAGAGGAAGTCGGGCCGCAGTCCCCACGACTCGACGAGGCGGAACAGCGCCACCTCGACGGCGAACAGGGCGGGCTGGGTGTAGCCGGTCCGGTCGAGCGCGGCGGCGTCGTCGCCGAACAGCACGTCCTTCAGCGGCCGGTCGAGGAAACGGTCGAGCTGGGTGCACACCGCGTCCAGCGCTTCGGCGAACACCGGGTGGTTCTCGTACAGTTCGCGACCCATGCCGAGCCGCTGGCTGCCCTGGCCGGTGAAGAGGAACGCGAGGTTGCCCTCGGCTGCCAGACCCTCGGTGACCTCGGAGTGGTGGCGGCCGCCGGCGAGCGCTTCGAGGCCCGCGAGCAGTTCGTCCCGGTCGGCGGCGGCGACCACGGCGCGGCGGTCGAGGGCTGCGCGGGTGACGGCCTGCGAGTAGCCGATGTCGGCGGGCCGGTAGCCGGGGTTCGCGGCCAGGTGGGCGTGGAGCTGGGCGGCCTGGGCGCGCAGCGCGTCCTGGTTCTTGCCGGAGAGTGCGACCGGGGTGAGGGGCGGCGTGGCCTGGGCGGGGTCCGGCTCCGCGCGGCCGGGCACGACGTTCGTACGGTCGGCGTCCGTCTGGTCGGCGGCCGTGTGCCCGGCGCCCGTCTCGTCTGTGGCGGGGGTGGCCGGGGCGGGGGGCTCCTCCAGGATGGTGTGCACATTGGTGCCGCTCATCCCGAACGACGAGATGCCCGCCCGGCGCGGCTCGGCGCTCTCCGGGTCGTGCGGCCACTCGCGGGTGGCGGTGAGCAGTTCGACGTCCCCGGCGGTCCAGTCGACGTGCGGGGTGGGCTCGGTGAGGTGGAGGGTCTTGGGCAGCGCTCCGTGGCGCATGGCCATGACCATCTTGATGACACCGCCGACACCGGCGCCCGCCTGGGCGTGGCCGATGTTGGACTTGATGGAGCCGATCAGCAGCGGCTTGCCCGCGGGCCGGTCCTGGCCGTACGTGGCGAGCAGCGCCTGCGCCTCGATCGGGTCGCCCAGGGCGGTGCCGGTGCCATGTGCCTCGACGGCGTCGACCTGGTCGGGCGAGAGCCGGGCGTTGGCGAGCGCCTGGAGGATGACGCGCTGCTGGGAGGGGCCGTTGGGGGAGGTGAGGCCGTTGGACGCGCCGTCCTGGTTGACGGCGGAGCCACGGATCACGGCGAGCACCGGGTGGCCCCTGCGCTGGGCGTCCGACAGCCGCTCGACCAGCAGGATGCCGACGCCCTCGCCGAGGCAGAAGCCGTCGGCCTCGGGCGCGAAGGGCTTGGAGCGGCCGTCGAAGGCGAGCCCGCGCATCTTGCTGTAGTCGACGAAGACGCCGGGCGCGCACATCAGGGTCGCGCCGCCGGCCAGGGCGAGCGAGCATTCGCCCTGCCGCAGCGCCTGCACGGCGAGGTGGATCGCCACCAGCGACGAGGAGCAGGCGGTGTCGACGGTGACCGCCGGGCCCTCGAAGCCGAAGGTGTACGAGAGGCGGCCGGAGGCGATGCTCGCGGCGTTGCCGGTGCCGAAGTAGCCCTCGAAGTTCTCGTCGGAGCTGAGGATCGCCCCGAGGTAGTCGTGATTGCTGGTGCCGACGAAGACGCCGACCTGCTTGCCGCGCGCCGAAAGCGGGTCGATTCCGGCCCGTTCGAAGGCTTCCCAGGAGGTTTCCAGCAGCAGCCGCTGCTGCGGGTCCATGCCGAGTGCTTCACGCGGGCTGATACCGAAGAGAGACGGGTCGAAGTCGGCGATTCCGTCGACGAATCCACCCTCGTGCACATAACTGGTGCCGGGGTGGTCCGGGTCCGGGTGGTACATCCTGTCGACATTCCACCCGCGGTCGACCGGGAAGTCGCTGACCGCGTCGACGCCTTCGCTGACGATGCGCCACAGGTCCTCGGGCGACCGGACGCCTCCGGGATAACGGCAGCCGATCCCCACGATGGCGATGGGGTCGTGGTTCTTCGCCTCGGCCTCTTGCAGGCGGAGGCGAGTCTGATGCAGATCCGCCGTTACCAGCTTGAGGTAGTCCCGCAGCGTCTCTTCATTCGCCATTTACGCAATCCATTTACGGCAGACGGCATCGGAAATGCTCCACAGATCCTCAACAGGGGAGCCGGTAACCAACAACCAATTAGTCGACTTCTCCACGAGAGCCTATGTGCGGGTTAACCCTCTCGACAACCCCTAGCTGCCCCCTACGACCCCCTGGTGACCCAGGGAATCGATAGGGGGCGGCCGGTATTGGAGAACTCTATTCAAGGGTGGGGAAAATCCTGTCCGACATCGGATACGACGTCAATAGCAGAATTCCCGTCACGCCCTTCCGAGACCCTTGTTGATGAATGCGAACAGCTCTTCGTCGCTGGCCGACTGAAGCTGATCGGCCTCGGTCGCGCCCTGGGCGAGGGCTTCGGACGGGGCCGCCGCGGGCTCGGCGGGGGCGGCCGTGTCGTCGGACTCGTTCCACTTCGCCAGCAGCGACTGGAGGCGCATGGTGATGCGCGCCCGGGTGATGTTGTCGGGTGCGCTGTCGGAGAGCACGGTCTCCAGCTTGTCGAGTTCTTCGAGCACCGGGGCGCCGGTGGCCGCCGCGTCGGGCACGATCTCGGCCCGCATGTGGGCCGCCACGGCCGCCGGGGTCGGGTGGTCGAAGATCAGCGTCGGCGGCAGCTTGAGCCCGCTGGCCGCGCCCAGCCGGTTACGGAGTTCGACCGCGGTGAGCGAGTCGAAGCCCAGGTCCTTGAACGCCCGGCCCGCCTCGATCGCCTCGGCCCCGGAGTGTCCCAGCACGGCGGCGACCGCGCTGCGCACCAACTCCAGCAGCACCCGCTCCCGTTCGGTCTCCGGCAGCGTGGCGAGCCGACCGGCCAGCGCGTCCCCGGCGGCGGCCTCCTCGGCGGCGTCCGCCCGCATCTCCTCGGCCACCTCGCGCGCCTCGGGCAGCGCGTCGAGCAGCGGGCGCGGCCGGTCGGCGGTGAAGGCCAGGGTGAAGCGGCGCCAGTCCATGGCGATGACGGTGAGCGCCGTCTCGTCCCGGTCCAGGGCGTGCTGAAGTGCGGCGGTGGCGGACAGCGGCGCCATCTCGTTGATGCCGTGGCGGCGCATCCGGTCGCCGGTGGCGCCGTCCACCGTGCCGCCGTCGCCCCACGGGCCCCAGGTCACGGTGGTGGCGGGCAGACCGTCCGCGCGGCGCTGCTCGGCGAAGCTGTGCAGGAACGCGTTGCCGGGCGCCTGGTTGCCCTGGCCCGGTGCGCCGAACGTCGCGGAGAAGTGCGAGAACAGCACGAACGCGCTCAGGTCCAGGTCCTTCGTCAGCTCGTGCAGATGGCGCGTGGCGTCCACCTTGAGCCGCAGGACACGTTCGACCTGCTCCGGGGCCAGCCCCTCGATCACACCGTCCTCGATGACCGCGGCGGTGTGCATGACGGCCGTCAGCGGCTGGTCGGCCGGGACGGCCGCGAGGGTTTCGGCGAGCGCCGCGCGGTCGGTCACATCGCAGGCGGCGACGGTGACCTTGGCGCCGAGGCCGGTCAGTTCGGCCTCCAGCTCCACCGCGCCGGGGGCGTCCGCGCCCCGGCGGCTCGCCAGCACCAGGTGTTCGGCGCCGTTGCGGGCCAGCCAGCGGGCGACCTCCGCGCCGAGCCGTCCCGTACCGCCGGTGACCAGCGTGGTGCCGGACGGCTTCCAGGACCGTACGGGGGACGTGTCGGCGAGCGGGGCGCGCACCAGGCGCGGCCCGAAGACGCCCGCCTCGCGGATCGCCACCTGGTCCTCGTCGTGCTCGGCGGCGAGAACCCCCATGAGACGGCACAGCGCCTGCTCGTCGGGTGCCTGGGGCAGGTCGACCAGACCGCCCCAGCGCTCCAGGTGTTCCAGCGCGGCCACCCGGCCCAGGCCCCAGACGAGGGCCTGTTCGGGGCATTCCGGCCGGTCGGCGCCGCCGGTGGACACCGCGCCACGCGTCAGGCACCACAGCGGCGCGCCGATTCCGGCGTCGCCGAGCGCCTGGATCAGCGCGAGCTGGGCGGTGGCTCCGGCGGGGGCCTGCGGATGCGCGTCCCCGGCGTCCCCCGCGTGCGAGAGCAGCGACAGCACGCCGGTGAAGCCGCCCTCGGCTGCCTCCGCGTGCGCGGTGCGCAGCCGCTCGGTCAGCTGGTCGCGGCCGTCCGTGCCGGGGTCCACCACGATCTGCCGCACGTCGGCACCGCGTCCGGTGAGCGCGCCGGTCACGGCGGCCGTCCACGCGTCGTCGGTGCTGGCCGCGACGACGAGCCAGGTGCCGTCCGGGCGCGCGGACCGCGCCTCGGCGAGCGGCTGCCACGTCACGCGGTAGCGCCAGCCGTCCACGGTGGACTGCTCGCGGGCCTGCTTGCGCCACGCGGCGAGGGCGGGCAGGACGGCGCTCATCGGCTGGTCGCCGTCGACGGTCAGCTCGGCGGCCAGGGCCTGCCAGTCCTCCGCCTCCACCGCCGCCCAGAACTTCGCCTCCACGGCGTCGTGCCGGGCCTCCCCCGCCACGCGCCCCGGCCCGGCCTCGGGCCAGTAACGCTGCTGCTGGAAGGCGTAGGTGGGCAGTTCGATACGGCGGGCTCCCGTGCCGTCGAACACCGCGTGCCAGTCCACGGCGACACCGCGCGACCACGCCTCGCCGACGGAGGCCCAGAAGCGGTCCAGACCGCCTTCGTCGCGGCGCAGCGACCCGATCGCCGCCGCGTCCATCCCGGCATCCTCGGCGGTCTCCTGCACACCCATCGTCAGCACCGGATGCGCGCTGGACTCGATGAACACGCCGAAGCCCTCGTCGAGCAGCCGCCGGACCGCGCCCTCCAGCTCGACCGTCCGGCGCAGGTTGGTGAACCAGTACGCGGCGTCCAGCTCCGGACCCTCGGCCCACTCCCCCGTCACCGTCGACAAGAACGGCACCTGGGCGGTCTTGGGCTGGACGGGGGCCAGCAGCTCCAGCAGCTCGTCGCGCAACAGCTCCACCTGCGCGGAGTGCGACGCGTAATCCACCGGCACCCGACGCGCCCGGACCTCATCCGCCTCACACGACACCAGCAGCTCATCCAGCGCGGCCGGCTCACCCGAAACCACCACCGCCGAGGGCCCATTCACGGCCGCCACCGAGATCCGCTCCTCGCCCCACGGCGCGATCCGCTCCCGCACCTCCGACACCGGAAGCGCCACCGACACCATGCCGCCCCGACCCGCCAGCACCCGGCCAATCGCCTGGCTGCGCAGCGCCACCACACGCGCCGCGTCCTTGAGCGAGAGGATCCCGGCCACGCACGCGGCGGCGATCTCGCCCTGCGAGTGGCCGACCACGGCGGACGGCTCGACGCCGAGCGAACGCCACAGCTCGGCCAGGGACACCATCACCGCGAACAGCACCGGCTGGACCACGTCCACCCGGTCCAGCGACGGCGCGCCGTCCACCCCGCGCAGCACATCCACCAACGACCAGTCGGTGAACTCCGCCAGAGCCGCCGCGCACTCCTCGACATGGGCCGCGAACACCGGCGAGGCGTCCATCAGCCCCACGCCCATCCGCACCCACTGGGATCCCTGCCCCGGGAAGACGAACGCCGTCTGGCCCGCGACGACCGAGCCCCGCTCGACGCCCGCCGCCAGGCCGCCGTCGGCGAGCGCGGTCAGCCCGGCCACCAGCTCGTCGCGGTCCCGGCCCTGGACGACACCGCGTACGTCCAGCGCGGCGCGGGTCGTGGCCAGCGACAGGCCCACGTCCACCGGGCGCAGCGCCGGTTCGTCCTGGAAGCGGTCCAGCAGCCGCCGGGCCTGGGCGCGCAGCGCCGCCTCGCTCTTGCCGGACACCACCCACGGCACCACGCCCGGCTGCTTCGACACCAGTTCGGCGGGCTCGCGCTCCTCGGCGGGCGCCTGCTCGATGATGGTGTGCGCGTTGGTGCCGCTGAAGCCGAACGAGGAGATGCCCGCGCGGCGCGGACGGCCCGTCTCGGGCCACGGCGTGGCCGAGGTGACCAGCGAGACCGCACCCGACGACCAGTCGATGTGCGGGGACGGCTCGGCGATGTGCAGCGACTCCGGCACCACACCGTGCCGCATGGCCAGCACCATCTTCATCACGCCCGCGATGCCCGCGGCGCCCTGGGTGTGGCCGATGTTGGACTTCACCGACCCCAGCAGCAGGGGCAGTTCCTCGGGGCGGTCCGTGCCGTAGGTGGCGAGCAGCGCCTGCGCCTCGATCGGGTCGCCCAGCGACGTACCGGTGCCGTGCGCCTCGACCACGTCCACATCGGCGCCGGACAGCCGCGCGTTGGCCAGCGCCTGCTGGATGACGCGCCGCTGGGACGGGCCGTTCGGCGCCGTCAGACCATTGCTCGCACCGTCCTGGTTGACGGCGGAGCCACGGACGACCGCGAGCACCTGGTGGCCGTTCTTCCGCGCGTCCGACAGCCGCTCCAGCAGCAGGACGCCCACACCCTCGGCCGGGCCGAAGCCGTCCGCGTCGGCCGAGAACGCCTTGCAGCGGCCGTCCTGCGACAGCCCGCGCTGGCGGCTGAACTCGATGAAAAGACCCGGCGTGGACATCACGTGGACGCCACTCGCGAGCGCCAGCGAGCACTCGTCCAGACGCAGCGACTGCACGGCCAGGTGCAGCGCCACCAGGGACGCGGAGCAGGCGGTGTCCACGGTGACGGCCGGGCCCTCCAGGCCGAAGGCGTAGCTCAGCCGTCCGGAGACGACACTGCTCGCGTTGCCCGTGCCCAGGTGGCCGCCGAAGTCGTCCTCGGCGTCGAGCGCCACCGTCAGGTAGTCGGAGGCGTTCATGCCCGCGAACACACCGGTACGGCTGCCGCGCAGGGTGGCCGGGTCGATGCCCGCCCGCTCGAACACCTCCCAGGAGGTCTCCAGCAGCAGCCGCTGCTGCGGGTCCATGGCGAGCGCCTCACGCGGCGAGATCCCGAAGAACGCCGCGTCGAACCGGGTGGCGTCGCCGAGGAATCCGCCCTCGCGGGTGTAGGTGGTGTCCGGGGTGTCCGGGTCCGGGTCGAAGAGGCTCTGGAGGTCCCAGCCGCGATCGGCCGGGAACTCCGTCTGCGCCTCACCGCCGGAGGCCATGAGCTGCCACAGCTCCTCGGGGGTGTCGACACCGCCGGGGAAGCGGCAGCTCATGCCCACGATGGCGATCGGTTCATGGGCCTGGTCGTCGACTTCCCGCAGCCGCCGGTGGGCGGCGGTGAGATCGGTGGTGACCTTCTTCAGATATTCGCGGAGCTTGGCTTCGTTGGCAGTCGCCATGGACGTTCACCTATTCGCAAGTGCTCTGGATCGTCGGGGGTGCGGGAGTGGGTGCCGTTCGCGTTCAGCCGTTGCCGAACCTCTTGTCGATGAAGTCGAAGAGTTCGTCATCGCTGACCTCTTCGAACGCGTCCGCCTCGGCGTCCGCCCCGTCGTCGTCCGCGGTGCGACGCACGTCGTGCCACTTCGCCAGCAGCGTCTGCAGGCGCACCGTGATGTTCGCATGCGCGGCCTCGTCCGCCGCGACCGCCGCCAGATCCTCCGGCGCCAGCGAGGACAGGCTGTTCTCCAGCCGCTCCAGCTCCTCCGTGAGGGACGTTCCGGCGTCCGCGGTCCCCGGCGCCACCTCGTGGCGCAGCTGCCGCGCGAGCGCCAGCGGCGTCGGGTGGTCGTACACCAGCGTCGCCGTCAGCTTCAGCCCGGTGGCCGCGTTCAGCCGGTTCCGCAGCTCCACGGCCGTCAGCGAGTCGAAGCCCAGCTCCTTGAACGCCTGCTCGGCGCCCACCTGCTCCTTCGACGCGTAGCCCAGGACGGCGGCCACCTGGCGGCGCACCAGGTCGAGAACGGTGCGCTCCTGCTGGGCCTCCGACTGCCGCGCCAGCTGCTGGGCCAGGGTCTGTGCCCCGGTCCCGGCCGCCGTTTCGGCGACGGCCGGGCCGCCGCTGTCGGCAGCGCGGCGCACCGGAGTGCGCACCAGGCCGCGGTAGAGCGGCAGCAGCTCCCCGGCGGAGGCGGCGCCGCGCAGCGTCGCCAGATCGAGCCGTACGGGGACGAGCACCGGCTCGTCGGGCACCGCGCGGGCCACGTCGAACAGGGCCAGGCCCTCGTCGGCGGACAGCGGCAGCACACCGCCGCGCGCCGCCCGCTTCAGGTCGGCCGCGCCGAGCCTGCCGCCCATGCCCCGCTCCTCGGCCCACATGCCCCACACGAGGGACTGCGCGGTGTGGCCGGTGGCGCGGCGGTGTCCGGCGAGCGCGTCGAGGAACACGTTCGCCGCCGCGTAACCGCCCTGGCCCGGGCCGCCGATCGTCCCGGCCGCGGCCGAGAAGAGCACGAAGGCGGACAGGTCCAGGTCGCGGGTCAGTTCGTGCAGGTTGACCGCCGCGTCGACCTTCGGCCGCAGGACGCGGTCGATCCGCTCCGGCGTCAGCATGTCGATGACCCCGTCGTCGAGGACGCCCGCGGTGTGCACCACGGCCGTCAGCGGACGGTCGGCCGGAATTCCGGCCAGCAGGGCCGCCAGCGCCTCCCGGTCGGCCGCGTCGCAGGCGACGACGGTGGCCTGGGCGCCCAACTCGGCGAGTTCGGCGGTCAGTTCGGTCATGCCGTCGGCGGCGGGGCCGCTCCGGCTGGTCAGCAGCAGATTGCGGGCGCCGTGCGCGGTGGCCAGATGACGGGCCACCAGCCTGCCCAGACCGCCGGTGGCGCCGGTGATCAGGACGGTGCCCTCGGTGGTGTCCGGTACTGCCTCGGCGGCCGGGGCCTCGACCCGGGCCAGGCGCGGTGCGTACGCCGCGCCCGCGCGCAGCGCGAGTTCGGGTTCGTCCGAGTCCAGCGCCGCCGCGATGGCCGGGTACGACACCTCGCCGTCGACGTCGAGGAGGACGAACTGCCCCGGGTTCTCCGTCTGGGCGGACCGCAGCAGTCCCCACACGGGCGCGTTCGCCAGGTCCGTGACCTCGGTGTCCCCGGCCGCAGCGACCGCGCCACGCGTGACCAGCACCAGCCGGGCACTGCCGGGCCTGCCGCCGTTCAGCCACTCCTGGACCAGGCCCAGGGCCCGGTGGGTGGCCGCGTGCGCGTCCGCGGCGAGGTCGCCACTGCCCTCGGGCAGGAAGGGGACCAGGACCGTGTCCGGCGCCGTCCCGTCCATCACGACGGCCATGTCCAGCGCCGCCAGGTCGTCGTGGACCGTGGCGGTGTGCCCGGCGGCGTCCAGACCCACGCTCAGCTTGAGGTCGTCGCCGCCGACGACCGCGAAGCTCGCCGATGTGCCGTCCGAAGGCGCGGCCACCGGAGCCCAGTCCACCCGGAACAGGGTGTCCTGGCGTCCGGTTGTCGTCGCCGCTCCGGCGATCCGGTCCGTGTCGAGCGGTGCCACAGCCAGCGCGTCCACCGACGCGACGAGCGCGCCCGCCTCATCGGCGGCCACGAGCGACACCGTGCCGTCCGCCGCGTCCGCCACCGGGGCCAGCCGCACGCGCAGCACCTCGGCGCCCACCGCGTACAGGCTCAGCCCCCGCCACGTGGCCGCCACCGCGGCACCGTCCACGCCCAGCCCCAGCGGCTGGAGCGCACCGTCCAGCAGGGCCGGGTGCAGGGCGAAGCGGGCGGCGTCCGCCTGCCGCTCCTCGCCGATACGGACCTCCGCGTACAGCTCCTCGCCGCGCCGCCACACGTGGCGCAGGCTCTGGAACGCCGGGCCGTGCAGCAGCCCGGCGCGCGCCATGCCCGCGTACAGCGCGGCGGTGTCCACCGGCTCCGCGTCGGCGGGCGGCCATACGGCGAACTCGGCGACGGGAGCCGGGGCCCCGGCCGGGGCGAGGACGCCACCGGCGTGCCGCGTCCACGGCTGGTCCTGCTCCGCACCCTCCGGGCGCGAGTACACCGCCAGCGGGCGGCGGCCCTCGTCGTCCGGCTCGCCGACCGACACCCGCAGCTGAACCCCGCCGCTCTCCGGCAGGATCAGCGGCTCCTCAAGGGCCAGTTCCTCCAGCAGCGCACAGCCCGCCTGGTCCCCGGCGCGCACCGCCAGCTCCACGAACGCGGAGCCGGGCAGCACGGCCGTATCAGCCACCATGTGGTCCGCCAGCCAGGAGTGCGAGGCGAGCGAGAGCCGCCCGGAGAAGAGGAACGCGTCCGCGTCGGGCAGTTCCACCGCCGCACCCAGCAGCGGGTGACCGGCCGAGCCGAGCCCGGCCGAGGCCACCTCGTCCAGGCCCAGCAGGGCGTCGACCCAGTAGCGGCTGCGCTGGAACGCGTACGTCGGCAGCCCGACCTTCCGCGCGCCCGTCCCGGCGAAGAACGCCTCCCAGTCCGGGGCCAGGCCACGGACGTGGAGCCGTGCGACGGCGTGCGTCAGCGCCTCGGCCTCGGACCGGTCCTTGCGGCAGACGGAGACGAACGCGGCGTCGTCATCGCCGGTGACGCACTCCTGCGCCATGGCGGTGAGCACACCGTCCGGGCCCAGCTCCACGAACGTCGTGACGCCCTGATCCTCCAGAGCACGCACACCATCGAGGAAGCGGACCGCTTCGCGGACGTGGCGCACCCAGAAGTCCGGGCTGGTGATCTCCTCGGCGGACACCACCTCGCCGGTCAGGTTCGACACGATCGGGATGCGCGGGGCCTCGTACGACAGGCCCTGCGCGACCTCACGGAACGCGTCCAGCATGCCGTCCATGCGCGGCGAGTGGAACGCGTGGCTGACGGTGAGCCGCTTGGTCTTACGACCCCGCTCCTCGAAACCAGCCGCGATGTGCACGGCGTCGTCCTCGTCGCCCGCGATGACCACGGACGTGGGCCCGTTGAGGGCGGCGATGCTGACGCGCTCGGTGAGCAGCGGCAGTACCTCGTCCTCGGAGGCCTGGACGGCGATCATCGCGCCACCGGCGGGCAGCTCCTGCATCAGCCGACCACGAGCGGCCACGAGGGTGCACGCGTCCGCGAGCGACAGCACGCCCGCCACCTGCGCGGCGGCCAGCTCGCCGATGGAGTGCCCGGACAGGAAGTCCGGCTTCAGGCCCCACGCCTCGACGAGACGGAACAGCGCCAC
>NZ_JBVIZF010000029.1:0-89576 GCF_055591805.1 Streptomyces sp. NPDC041200
CCGTGTTCGGCACCTGGACGGCCAACTTCGTGGTGACCCTGGCCTTCCCGCCACTGATCGCCGCGATCGGCGGTGCCACGTTCCTGCTCTTCGCGGCGGTCAACACCGCCACCATCTTCTACTACCTCCGCACCGTCCCCGAGACGCGAGGCCGCTCGATGGAAGCCATCGAGGCCCACTTCCGCGGCCAGTCCGCCGACTGACCACCCACGCCACGTCGACCAGACCGACCACCCCACTCCACGCTGAAAGGCACACCCATGGCCACGCCCGGCAAGCCCCTTTCCGTCGCGGTAATCGGAGCCGGCATGGCCGGCCGCACCCACGCCGCCGGTTACCGCAACGTCAACACGGTCTTCGCGGCCGGCCTGCCGCCGGTCCGCCTGGCCGCCATAGCCGACGCCAACGTCGCACTCGGCGAGGACGCCGCCCGCCGGTACGGCTACGAGAAGGCGCTCCCCAGCTGGGAGGCCGTGGCCGAGGACCCGACGATCGACGCCGTCAGCATCGTCGTCGGCAACGATCTGCACCGCCCCATCGCCGAGGCCCTGGTCGCCGCGGGCAAGCATGTGCTGTGCGAGAAGCCCCTGGCCGGAACGCTGGACGACGCCCGCGCGATGGCCGAGCTGGAGCGCACCGCCGATGTCGTGACGGCCGTCGGGTACACCTTCCGGCGCTCTCCCGCCATCTCCGCCATCCGTGACCACGTCCAGCGCGGGGAGCTGGGCGACCTCACGCTGTTCAGCGGCCGCTACTGGTGTGACTACGCCACCGACCCGAACGGCCCGCTGAGCTGGCGCTTCAAGGGCGGCCCCGGCTCCGGCGCGCTCGGGGACGTCGGCGCGCACGTGATCGACGCCGCCGAGTACATCGCCGGTCCCATCTCCGCGGTCTCCGGCGCCTCGCTGTCGACGCAGATCCCCAAGCGTCCGCTGCCGCTGGGCGCGGTCGTCGGGCACAACGCCGCCCCCGTCTCCGACGAGTTCGGCGAGGTCGAGAACGAGGACACCGCGTCCTTCACCGCGCGCTTCGAGTCCGGTCTCGTGGGCACCTTCTCGCTGTCGCGCACCGCCTTCGGCCTGCCCAACGGGCTCGCCTTCGATGTCGTGGGGCTGGGCGGCCGGGCGGCGTTCGACCAGCACAGGCCCGCCGAATACCTCTTCGACGATGCCCAGCCGGACGCCCGTACCCGCGGTGCGCGCCACATCATCGCCGGTCCGCAGATGCCGTACTTCAAGGGCGGCTACCCGATGGAGGCGCCGGGCGTGGGCGGCGGCAACGCCGAGATGTTCACGTACCAGGCGCGGGCCTTCCTCGACCAGGTCGCGGGCGTCGCCGACCCGCTGCCGGCCTGCGCCACCTTCGCCGACGGGCTGCGGACCATGGAGATCATCCAGGCCATCGTCGAGTCCTCCCGCCACGACGGTGCCGCCGTCGCCATCCCGGCCACCTCCTGACCACCCCCGTACGAAGGAGATAACCCCATGGCTCTCAAGCTCGGTGCCTACACCGCCTGTCTGCACGACCGCACGCTCACCGAGGCCCTCGACATCCTCAAGGAGAACGGGCTGACCTCCGTGGAGGTCAACACCGGTGGCTTCATCCCCGCCCCGCACTGCCCGGTCGACCTGCTGCTGTCCTCGGCCACCGCACGCGAGGAGTACCTGGCCGCCTTCGCCGACCGCGGCATGGAGCTGACCGGCCTCAACTGCAACGGCAACCCGCTCAACCCGCTCCCCGGGGTCGGCCCGAAACACGCCGACGACCTGCGCCGCACCATCCGGCTCGCGGGCCTCCTCGGGGTGAAGCACGTGGTCACCATGTCCGGCACACCCGGTTCCGACCCCGACGCCAAGTACCCCTCCTGGGTCGTGAATCCGTGGGACGGCGTCTACATGGACGTCCTGGACTACCAGTGGGGCGTGGCCGTCGCGTTCTGGAAGGAGATCGACGCGCTGGCCCGGGAGAACGACGTCCGGGTGGCCGTCGAGATGCACCCGCACAACGTGGTGTTCTCCCCGGTCACCCTGAAGCGGCTGGTCGACGAGACCGGCGCCACCAACGTCGGCGCGGAGATGGACCCCTCGCACCTGATGTGGCAGGGCATGGACATTGTGGCCTCCATCAAGTGGCTCGGCCCGCTGGTGTTCCACGCCGCCGCGAAGGACGCCACGCTCTGTCCCGGCGCCGACATCCGCGGCGTACTGGACTCGTCGTTCACCCGCGTGCCCGCCGACGCGCCCGGCAAGGTGCCCACCGGCTACGGCTTCTGGTGCAACGCCTGGCCCGAGGACCCGGCGTGGAAGTTCGTCGCGGTCGGCCTCGGACACGACACCGCCTACTGGACGGAGTTCCTGCGCGCCCTCGCGGAGGTCAACCCGGACATGGCCGTGAACATCGAGCACGAGGACGCCGCCTACTCCCAGACGGAGGGGCTGGCCCTGGCCGCCAAGAACCTGCGCGGCGCCGCGGCCGACCTCTGAACCCACGGGCGTGGGCGGCCCCGTACCCGGGAGGACCGGGTACGGGGCCTGCGCGTGCGGCCGTTACCGGGTGCGGTGGCTCAGGGGCGGCTGGTGAGGTAGCCGCCCATGGAGGTGAAGTACTCGGTGGCGGCCATCTCGTGGCCGTCCTCGGTCCGTACCCGGGTGATGGCCAGGCCGTGGTTGCGGCCGGTGCGGGCACCGGCTCCCGCGACGATCACCACGCCGTCGCCCTCGCGGTAGAAGACGCGGCCGGGAGTGCCGCCGTACCGGTTCTGGGACACGTCCGCTGCCAGGATTTCGAGGCGCTTGCCCTTGTGGAAGGTGTAGGTGCTGGGGTACGGCTCGGACTGGGCGCGGACCAGGCGTTCGAGGTCTTCCGCGGGCCAGGTCCAGTCGATGCGGATGTCCTCGGCGGACCGCTTGTGGAAGAAGGTGGCCTGGGACCGGTCCTGCTTGGTGAACTCCGTCTGCCCGGAGGCGATGAGGTCGAGGGCGCCGATCGTGACCGGGGCGATGAGGTCGACGGTCTTGTGGAAGAGGTCGGTGGTGGTGTCCTTCGGGCCCACCGGGACCGCCTCCTGCCGGACGATGTCACCGGCGTCGAGTTCGTCGTTCATCATGTGCGCGGTGACGCCCACTTCGGGCTCGCCGTTGATGAGGGCCCAGATCAGCGGGGAGAAACCGGCGTACTTCGGCAGCAGCGAGTCATGGACGTTGAGCGTGCCGTGGCGCGGCAGGCCGAAGATGCGCGGGGGGATCCAGGTCCGCCAGTTGTTCGCCACGATGATGTCCGCGTCGGCCTCCTTGAGGCGCTCGAACAACTCCTCGTCGTCGGGGCGGTTGCGGATCAGGACCGGGACGCCGTGCTCGTCGGCGAGGTCGGCGACGGAGTCGCTCCAGATCTTCTCGTACGCGTGCTCGCTCTTGGGATGCGTCACGACCAGGACCACGTCGTGTTCGGAGTCCAGGAGGGCTTGCAGGGTGCGGTGCCCCCAGGTCTGGTAGCCGAACATGACGACCCGCATGGGGTTCCTCCTCGAAGCAGGGGATGACCGGGGCAAGTAAAGCAAGGCTTGCCTTAGTCTGCAACGGGCTGATCTGGGGCCCCAGTTGGCGGGGCTGGTGTCGGATTGATTGTTTCCGGCTATCGACAGCCCCACCGGTTTAGCTTAGGCTCGCCTAAGTTGTTGGCGTGTCGCTCCGTCGGCGCGCCCCCCTTTACGCACCCTTCTCACCGCCTGACAGGCGATGGCCCCGCACGATGGGAGTGTCATGTCACGGGTTCTTCCTGGTGACGCATTACCGGTCCACGACCTCATTGGCATCGGCTTCGGGCCGTCCAATGTGGCCATGGCGATCGCGATCGGCGAGCACAACGCACGCGCCGGAGGGCCGGAGGCGATCAGCGCTCACTTCTTCGAGCAGCAGCCGCGCTTCGGCTGGCACCGTGGCATGCTGATCGACGACGCGACCATGCAGGTGTCCTTCCTCAAGGACCTGGTGACGCTGCGGAACCCGTCCAGTGAGTACAGCTTCCTCTGCTACCTGCAGAGCAAGGGCCGGCTGATCGACTTCATCAACCACAAGAACCTCTTCCCGCTGCGCGTGGAGTTCCACGACTACTTCGAATGGGCCGCGGCCAAGGTCGGGAACATGGTTTCCTACGGCCACGAGGTGGTGGGCGTCGCGCCCGTCGTCCGGGACGGAGCGGTGGAGTACCTGGACGTGACGGTCCGTTCGGGGGAGGGGCTGGAGGTCTACCGGGCCCGCAACCTCGTCATCGGCACCGGACTGCGTCCTCTCATGCCGGAGGGCGTGGAGCGCGGTGACCGTATCTGGCACACCTCCGAACTCCTGGCCAGGGCCGACGGGTTGGAAGGCACCTCGCCCTCCCGGTTCGTCGTCGTGGGCGCCGGGCAGAGCGCCGCCGAGAACGTGGCCTATCTGCACCGCCGCTTCCCCGGGGCCGAGGTCTGCGCGGTCTTCTCCCGCTACGGCTACAGCCCCGCCGACGACAGCGGTTTCGCCAACCGGATCTTCGATCCCGGGGCGGTCGACGACTACTTCGCCGCGCCCGACGACGTCAAGCGGCGGCTGATGGACTACCACGGCAACACCAATTATTCCGTGGTGGACATCGACCTGATCGACGACCTGTACCGGCAGAGTTACCAGGAGAAGGTGCTGGGCGCCGAGCGGCTGCGCTTCCTCAACGTGTCCCGGCTCACCGACGTCAAGGAGACCCCCGCCCAGGTACGGGCCACCGTGACGTCCCTGGTCACCGGCGAGGAGACGCTGCTGGACGCGGACGTCGTGGTCTTCGCCACCGGCTACAGCCCCGTCGATCCCCTCGGCCTCCTCGGCGAAGTCGCCGACAGCTGCCTCCGCGACGACGAGGGCCGGGTCCGCGTGGAGCGGGATTACCGCATCGCGACCGACCCCGGCCTGCGCTGTGGTATCTATCTGCAGGGCGGCACGGAGCACACGCACGGCATCACGTCGTCCCTGCTGTCCAACACCGCGATCAGGGTCGGCGAGATCCTGGACTCGCTCCTCGACCGGGGCGCCGGGCCCGCTTCCCCCGAGGCCCGGCCGGTCGCCGACGGAGTCGGCAGCACCGCGCGCTAGTGCGTCACCGGTGGGACAAGGCCACCGACGGAACAAGGGATGACGTACTGAGACATGGGCACGACTGCGATTGAGCGCCCCGTGGCCAGGGGCGCAACAGGGGCCCGCCGGCGGCGGGTTGTGGGGCTCGGCGCGCTCGTGGCGGTCCTGGCGGCCGTGGCGGCGGTGTCGCTGGCCGTCGGTGCGCGCGCGCTGAGCCCCGCCGAGGTGTGGCACGGGTTGTTCGCGGGGCCGGAGTCCGATCAGCGGCTCACCGAGATCAGGCTCATCGTGCGGACCGTGCGGGTGCCCCGGACGGTGCTCGCGATCGTGGCGGGCATCGCGCTGGGGGTCGGCGGGGCGCTGATCCAGGGGTACACCCGGAACCCGATCGCCGACACGGGCCTGCTGGGGGTGAACGCCGGTGCCTCGTTCGCCGTGGTGTCGGTGATCGCCGTGTTCGGGTTCGAGAATCCGTTCCAGTACGTCTGGTTCGCCTTCCTGGGCGCGGCGATCGCGGGTGTCGTCGTGTTCGGGCTGGCGAGCCTCGGCCGGGGAGCGGGCAATCCGCTGACGCTCGCCCTGGCCGGGCAGGGGATCACCGTGTTCCTCGCGGCGATGACGAAGGCGGTGGCGCTGTCGGACCAGAAGTCGCTGAACGCGCTGCGGTTCTGGGACGCGGGCTCGGTGGCCGGAGTCGGCTTCGACGTCATCTGGCCGGTGACCGCGTTCATCGCGGTCGGGCTGGTGCTGGCGGTGACCACGTTGCCCGCCATGAACCTGCTCAACCTGGGGGATGACGTGGCGCGGGGGCTGGGCGTGAACATCGCGCTGAGCCGGACCGTCGGCATCGTCGCCATCACCCTGCTGGCGGGCGCGGCGACGGCGGCGTGCGGCCCCATCGCGTTCCTCGGGCTCATGGTGGCCCACATCGCCCGGTATCTGACCGGGCCGGACTACCGCTGGCTGGTGCCGTACGCGGGGCTGCTCGGGGCCGTCGTCCTCCTCGTCTGCGACATCGTGGGCCGCTTGGTGGTGCGACCGGGCGAGCTGGACGCCGGTGTGCTCGTGGCCCTCCTCGGCGCCCCGTTCTTCGCGGTTCTGGTGTGGCTCGGAAAGTTCAAGACGGCATGAGCGGAACAGATGTGAGATCCGATGCGAGGGCGGATGTGAAGCGCTCGGTGGCGCCGGGCGTGCGGCTCGGCCGGGTGTCGTTCGTGTGGCGGCCCTGGCTCGTCTGCGTCACGCTGCTGCTGGCCGCGGCGACCTTCCTGGTGTTCTGCCTGTCCATCGGCGTGGGGGAGTTCCCCATCGGGCTGCCTCAGGTGGTCAGGACCATCCTCGGCCGGGGCGAGCGGGTCGACGAGTTCGTCATCATGGATCTGCGGATGCCGCGCGCCCTGGCCGGGCTCGTCGTCGGGATCGCGCTTGGGGTGTCCGGGGCGCTTACGCAGTCCATCGCGCGCAACCCGCTGGCCAGCCCGGACATCCTGGGGATCACCGGGGGCGCCGGAGCGGTATCGGTGTTCCTGGTGACGGTGTCGGGCGGGGCGTCCGCGGCGATCGAAGGCGCCGTGGGCCTGTCCGCGGCGGCGCTCGCGGGCGGGCTCGGCACGGGTCTGCTGGTGTACTTCCTGGCGTGGCGGCGCGGGATCGACGGCTTCCGGCTCATCCTCATCGGCATCTCGGTGAGCGCCGTCACGGAGGCGATCACGACCTGGCTGCTGGTCACGGCCGACATCAAGGACGTGGCCCGGGCCCAGGCGTGGCTGGTCGGCTCGCTGGACAACCGGTCGTGGGACGAGGTCCACACGGCGCTGTGGTGCACGCTCGCCCTGCTGGCCGTCGTGTCCTGTGTGGCGTTCCAGTTCAAGCCGATGCACCTGGGCGACGAGGTCGCCGCGGGCCTGGGCGTCCGGTACTCGATGGTGCGGGCCGTTCTGCTGCTGTGCGCGGTGCTGCTGGCCGGTGTGGCGGTGAGCGCGGCGGGGCCGGTGCCGTTCGTCGCGCTGGTGGCGCCGCAGGTGGCGATGCGTCTCGCACGGTGTCCGACACCGCCGTTGGCGGCGTCCGGCCTGGTGGGGGCGCTGCTGCTGACCGGCGCGGACCTGGTCGCGCGCACGGCCCTGCCGATCACGCTCCCGGTCGGCGTGGTCACCGCCGCGATCGGCGGCCCCTTCCTCGTCTATCTGCTGGTACGGGCGAATCTCAGATGACCGGATAGAGAGGTTTGGCGAACGTGGAAACAGGGGGGCTTGTGAGCGCCGAGCGCAGCACCGAGAACGAGTCCGGGGCCCAGATCCCCGCACGGCTGGCGGCCAGGGGCGTCACGGTCGGGTACGGCGGACGGAACGTCATCGACGGCCTGGACGTGACGATTCCGCCGGGCGTGATCACCACGATCATCGGGCCCAACGGCTGTGGGAAATCAACGCTTCTGCGCACCCTGACCCGGCTGCTCAAGCCGGCCAGCGGGAGCGTCGTGCTGGACGGCCAGGACATCGCGCGGCTCAAAACCCGGGACGTGGCCAGGAAGCTGGGCCTGCTGCCGCAGGCGCCGGTCGCGCCGGAGGGGCTGACGGTGGCCGACCTCGTCGCCAGGGGGCGCCATCCGCACCAGAGCTGGCTGCGGCAGTGGTCGTCGGACGACGCCGGGGTGGTGGAGCGCGCGCTGGCCATGACCGGGGTGGCGGATCTGGCCGACCGCCCGGTGGACTCGCTGTCCGGCGGGCAGCGGCAGCGCGTCTGGATCTCGATGACCCTGGCCCAGGGCACCGGCCTGCTGCTCCTGGATGAGCCGACCACCTACCTGGACCTGGCGCACGCGATCGATGTGCTCGACCTGGTCGACGACCTGCACGAGTCGGGCCGCACCGTGGTCATGGTGCTGCACGACCTCAACCTGGCCACCCGCTACAGCGACAACCTCATCGTGATGCGGGAGGGGACGATCCTGGCGCAGGGACATCCGCGCGACGTGATCACCGCCGAGCTGCTGGACGAGGCGTTCGGGCTGCGTGCAGCGGTCGTTGACGATCCGGTGGGCGACCGGCCGCTCATCGTGCCGATCGGGCGCGCCCATGTGCGGTCCGATCAGGTTCCCGCCGAGGAATGTTGCAAGTAAGGCTAGGCTAGCCTCACTTACTCGGGATAAGGTTTGCCTGCCCTGCGACAGGGGGCGTAACGGACAGCGCGACAGCAAGGGATGCGGGATGCTCCTCGATCGAACGACGCGTAGGACGCCAAGACGGCGGTTAGCGGCGGCACTCTCCGCGGCGGCCCTCGGCGTCGGCCTCCTCGCGGGATGTGGTTCCGACTCGTCGGACACGGCGAGCGACGACGCCCCGGCCGCCGCCTCCGGCGCGTTCCCGGTCACCGTGGAGCACGCGTTCGGATCCACGAAGGTCAGCAAGGCCCCCCAGCGGGTCGTCTCCGTCGGCTACACGGACGACCAGGCCATGCTGGCGCTCGGCGTCAAGCCGGTCGGCATGGTCGACCAGTACCCGAACCCCGCGGGCAAGAAGCCCGACATCAACACCCAGTGGCCCTGGGTGAAGGACAAGTGGGGCGACACCCAGCCCGAGGTCGTCATGAAGAACGGCGACTCCGGCCCCGACTTCGAGAAGATCGCCGCCCTGCGGCCGGACCTGATCGTGGCGGTCTACTCCGAGATCGACAAGGCCGCCTACGACAAGCTCTCCAAGATCGCCCCCACCGTGGGCCGCACCAAGGGCGAGAAGGAGCCCTTCAGCGCCCCCTGGCAGGACAACGCCGTGCAGATCGCCAAGGCGCTGGGCAAGGAGGACGAGGGCACCAAGCTGGTGCGGGGCGTCCAGGACAAGCTCGACGCGGCCAAGAAGGCGCACCCCAAGTTCGCGGACCAGACCGCTGTCGCGCTGTCCTGGTACAAGGACTCGGTGGCGCCGTTCACCTCCACCGATGTGCGGGGACGCATGGTGACGGGCATCGGCTTCAGGTACCAGACCAAGATCGACAAGATCGCGGACGGAAAGTTCTTCACCGCGCTGTCCCCCGAGCGTGTCGACCTGGTCGACGTCGACCGCGTCTTCGTCGTCAACGACAAGGCGGACCAGGAAGCGCTGAAGAAGTTCAAGCTGTTCGCCAACCTGGACGCCGTGAAGAAGGGCAAGGTGTCGTACCTGCTGGACAGTGAGGGCCCGGCGGTCGGCGCGGCCATGTCCCAGGGCACCCTGCTGTCCCTGCCGTACGCGATCGACGAACTCGTCAAGTCGGCCGGTTAGGTGTGAGCACCACCGACGCGCGTAGCGCCCCGGCCACCGCCCGGGCCACCCTGCGCACCGCGACAGGACGCGTGGCCACCCGATGGGTCGTGGCGCACTGCCGCGAGGTCCCGTGGCTGTCGGCGGCCACCGTGCTCACCACGGTGGCCGGGGCGGCGCTCCAGGTGCTCCCGGTGCTCCTGCTCGGCCGGGTGGTCGACGGGGTGGCCGAGGGCGAACCGCGCTCGGCCCTGGTCACCATCGGCGTGCTGATGGGAGCCGCCGCGCTGCTCGGCGCGGCGGCCACCGCGGTGTCGACCTATCTCATCGGGCGGCTGGGCGCGGACCTCCTCGCGCGGCTGCGCGAAGGCGCCGTCCGCGCGGTGCTGGGGATGCCGAGCGCACGCATCGAGCAGGTCGGCCGCGGCGATGTGCTGTCCAGGGTCGGCGACGATGTGGCCGTGCTGTCCAAGGGCATCCGTACGGCCGTCCCCACGGTGTTCTCGGCGGGCGTGCTGGTCCTCATCGCCACGGTCGGCATGTTCGGGCTGGACTGGCGGCTGGGCCTCGCGGGCGCCGGTGCGCTGCCCGCGTACGCGCTCGCACTGCGCTGGTATCTGCCCCGGTCCGCCCCCCTCTACCAGAAGCAGCGGGCGGCCCAGGCCGACCGCGCGCAGGCGCTCATCAGCGGCCTGAACGGGATCGACACGGTCCGGGCCTACCGCCTGGAGGGCGCCTTCCGTGACAAGGTCACCAGCGAGTCGTGGCGGGTGCGCGACTTCGGTATCGAGGTGTTCCGGTTCTTCGGCCGGTTCGTCGGCCGGGAGAACCGCGCCGAGTTCATCGGGCTGGTCCTGATCATCGTGGTGGGGTACGCCCTGCTGGAGGCCGACGCCGCAAGCCTGGGCGAGGTGTCGTCGGCCCCCCTGATGTTCCACCGGCTGTTCACCCCGCTGGGCTCCATCATGTTCACCTTCGACGAGGCGCAGAAGTCGGGCGCGAGCCTGACCCGGCTGGTCGGGGTGCTGGGCGAGGCCGCGGAGGACCGGCTGGTGGGGGACGCCCCGGCCGTCGCCCCGGCGGACACCGTGCCGTACCCGGTGACGGTGGAGGGGCTGACGTATCGCTATCCCGACGCCGAGGACCCGGTCCTGCGGGACGTCAGCCTGACGATCCCGGCGGGCGGTTCGCTCGCGCTGGTGGGGGCCACGGGCGCGGGAAAGACGACGCTGGCCGCGCTGATCGCGGGCATCGGGACCCCGGAGTCCGGTTCGGTGCGCATCGGGCCGACCGACCTGGCCGGTCTGGATGAGGCCGGGGCGCGGGCGCTGGTGAGCATCCTGACGCAGGACACCCATGTGTTCTCCGGCCCGCTCGCCGACGACCTGCGGCTGGCCGCGCCGGAGGCGACCGACGCCGAGCTGCGGCACGCGCTGCGCACGGTCGGCGCCGAGGAGTGGGTCGACGCGCTGCCCGACGGGCCGCACACCATGGTCGGCGAGGGCGGCGAACGCCTGGACGTCACCAAGGTCGCCCAAGTCGCGCTGGCCCGGCTGGTGCTGAGCCGGTCGCCGGTGGTGGTGCTCGACGAGTCGACCGCGGAGGCGGGCAGCGAGGGCGCCGCCGAGCTGGACCGGGCCGTGCTGGCCGCGTGCGCGGGCCGGACCACGCTGTTCGTGGCGCACCGGCTGACCCAGGCGATGGCGGCGGACCGGATCGCCGTGCTGGACGCGGGACGGGTGGTGGAGCAAGGGACGCATGAGGAGCTGGTGGCCCTGGGCGGCCGGTACGCGCGACTGTGGCGGGCCTGGCGAGAAGGCAGCTGAGCCAGCAGCGCGGGTCGGGCGGGCCGAGCCGTTCGGGCCGGTGAACACCCCTGATGCAGGTGAGGTTTTCATGACGTGGAAGGAATGCTGAGTCTTCGATGACGGAACCGAGCGCTCGCCGCGTACTGCTCTCTCCCGCACGCGTTGCCGACGTACGCCGCCGGACCGGTGATTTCTCCGATCGGACCATCGCCGAAGCGTGCGCCATCGGGCTGTCGTACTGGGCGTCGGGGCACAGCCCCGACGGCATCGACCTCACCCCCGCCACCCTGTTCGCCGACGTCCTCGCATGGGTCGACAACGGAGGTGCTGGGCCGACCGGTTGGGAGGTCGAGGCAGATGGCACGGACGGGTGGAGCATCGCCGTCCCGGACGGTGTCGTACGGGCCGACGCGCAGCTCGCGCTGGACGACCTGGCCGACTTCCCGGACCGGCCGCTCGGCACCATCAGCCCGTCCAGCGTGGCGGAGAGGCTTAACGCCCTGGCCGAGTGGAACGACAACACCGCCGACCGGATCCGGCCCACCATCGTGGAGATGTTCCACGAGCAGGCGCGGACCAGGCCGGACGCCATCGCCATCGTCGACGAGCACCGGTCGCTGACCTACCGTGAGGCGGCCGAGCGGGCCGCCCAGCTCGCCCACCATCTGCTGGAGCGCGGACTCCGCCCCGAACAGGTCGTCGGCATCTCCCTCGGCCGCTCCGCCGACATGGTGATCGGGCTGCTCGGCGTGGTCCAGGCGGGGTGCGCGTTCGTACCGCTCGATCCGCGGTGGCCCGCCGCGCGCCGGGCCGTCGTCATCGCCGACGCCCAGGTCGTGACGCAGCTCAACGACTCGGGCGAGCACACCCCGGACGAGCCGGAAGCCGTGGCCGTCGACCTCGGTGACTGGCGCTTCGGCTCCTACCCCACGGAGGGCCCCGGGACCGTCGTACCCGGCGACGCCCTGGCGTATGTGATCTTCACGTCCGGTTCGACCGGGCGGCCCAAGGGCGCGATGATCCGGCACGAGGCGATCAGCGAGCGCCTGCTGTGGCAGGTGAACGAGATCCTGGGCTTCGGCCATGACGACGCGTCGCTGTTCAAGGCGCCGCTGTCGTTCGACATCTCCATCAACGAGATCTTCCTGCCGCTGGTGTCCGGCGGCAGACTGGTGGTCCTGCGCCCCGGTGGCGAACGGGATCCACACCATCTGCTGAGCGTGATCGCCGAGCAGCGCGTCACCTTCACCTACCTGGTGTCCTCCATGCTGGACGTGCTGCTGGAGATGGCGGGCGACTCCGGGCGGCTGGACAGTCTGCGCCATGTGTGGTGCGGCGGCGAGGTCCTGACCCCGGAGCTGTACGAGCGGTTCCGCACCCGGCTCGACATCCCGCTGTACCACGGCTACGGCCCCGCCGAGACGACGATCGGCGTCTCGCACGTCATCTACCGGGGCGCGGCGGAACGCCTGTCGACCTCCATCGGCAAGGCCAACCCCAACACCCAGCTGTACGTGCTGGACGACGAACTGCGCCCGGTCCCCGTCGGCGTCGGCGGTGAACTGTACGCGGGCGGCTTCCTCCTGGGCCGCGGCTACATCAACGCACCCGGCCTGACGGCGTCCCGGTTCGTGGCGAACCCCTTCGCCGGGGACGGATCCCGGCTGTACCGCACCGGTGACCTGGCCCGGTTCGCCCCGGACGGGTCGCTGGACTTCCTCGGCCGGGCCGACAACCAGGTCAAGATCCGCGGCATGCGGCTGGAGATCGAGGACGTCGAGGCCGGTCTCGCGGAGCACCCCCGGGTACGGCACACCTGTGTCCTCGCGAAGAAGAACACGGCGGGCGGCACCTATCTGGTGGGGTACGTCATCCCGGCCGCCGGGAGCGAGGAGCTGCGCGCGGACGAGGTCACGGCGTGGGCCGCCGCGCACATGGTGGAGTACATGGTGCCCGCCCACATCGTGGTGATGACGGAATTCCCGCTCACCGCGAATGGCAAGCTCGACCGCCGCGCGCTGCCGGAACCCGTGATCGGGACGGGCTCGCTCACCCCGCCCGCCACCGAGAACGAGCGGGTGCTGTGCGCGGCGGTCGCGAAGGTGCTGCGGCTGGAGGAGGTCGGTGTCGACCAGGACTTCTTCCAGCTCGGCGGGGACAGCCTGCTGGCGATCTCGCTGCTGAACGCGGTGCGCGACGCGGGCCTGCACCTCACGGCACGGCAGATCTTCACCCACAGCACCGTGGGGGCGCTGGCGGCGGTGGCGCTCGTCGAGGACACCGCCACCGTGGACCGGGCGGACGTCGCGACCGGCACGGTCGTGGGATCGCCCATCGTGCAGTGGCTCGGCGAGACCACGGACGCGATCGACGGCTTCGTACAGTCGGTCGTGCTGAACACCCCGGCGGAGCTGACGGCCGACGCCCTCGACGCGATCCTCACCGCCGTGGTCCGGCGCCACGACATGCTGCGCGCCACGCTGGTGCGCGGCGACCGCTGGAGTTTCGCCATCCCGGAGGCTGACCGGGCCACCTCATCGTGGCAGGAGAGCGACCGGCCGCTGGAGGAGTGCGTCGCGCTCGCCACCGACGGACTGGACCCGGCGAGCGGCGTGATGCTGCGCGCCGTCTGGCGGCGCGCGGCACGGCAGCTGGTCGTGGTGGCGCACCATGTGGTCGTCGACGGCGTGTCCTGGCGTGTCCTGATGGACGACCTGGCCACCGCGTGGCGGCAGTTCGCTTCGGACGAGCCGATCGCGCTGCCCCCGGTGGGCACGTCGTTCCGGCGCTGGACGCAACTGCTGGAGCACACGGCGTTCGACGCGGACCGTGACTACTTCCGGCGTCCCCTGCCGGGCGCGGACGCACCCGTGGGCAGGCGCGCGCTGTCGGAGGCCGACACCGTCGCGCGGGAGCGGGCGCGGACCGTTTCGGTCGGGCCCGAGGTCACGGCCGCGCTGCTGGGTGAGATTCCCGCGAAGTTCCACGCGGGTGTGAACGACGTGCTGCTGACCGCGCTCGCCGTCACCCTCGCCCGCTGGCGCCGCGACCTCGGACAACGCCAGACGTTCGCCCACATCGAACTCGAAGGCCACGGCCGCGAGGGGCGGTTCGTGGCGGACGCCGCCGGTTTCGAGCCGGAGCTGTCGCGGACCGTGGGCTGGTTCACCACCCTGTTCCCGGTGACCGTGGATCCCGGCGCGGCGGCCGACTTCACCGCGCCCGGGTATCTGGCCGCCGCGCTCAAGGCGGTCAAGGACGACCTCGCCCGGGTGCCGGGCAACGGCGTTTCCTACGGCGCCCTGCGGTATCTGCGCGGCGTGGAGTTCGACGCACCCGCACCGCAGGTGTTGTTCAACTACCTTGGCCGCTTCGAAGCGGGCGCGTCCGGTGACTGGCAACTCGCGGGTTCCACCGGGCAATTGGGCGAGAAGCGCGACCCCGGGATGCGTCTGCCGCGCGCCCTGGAGTTCAACGCGATCACCGAACCCGCCCCGACCGGCGCCTACGAACTGGTCACCACCCTCTCCTGGCCCGACGGGATGTTCACCGACCAGGACATCACGACGATCGGCGGGTACTTCCGCGAGGCCCTGGCCGGGCTGGCCGCGCTCGACCAGGGCGGCCACTCGCCCAGTGACTTCGGCCCGGTGCCGCTCACCCAGGCCGACGTCGACGCCCTGGACGGCCCGGCGCTGCGCGACATCCTGCCGCTGACCCCGTTGCAGGAGGGCCTGTACTTCCACTCGGTCTTCGACGGCGACTCGGCGGGCGCGTACGTCGAGCAGCAGCTGCTGACGCTGGACGGCGAGGTGGACGCCGACCGGCTCGCGGCGGCGGCCACCCGGTTGCTCACGCTGTACCCCAACCTGGCCGCGCGGTTCACGGCCCTCGCCGACGGCCGCGTGGTCTCCGTACTGGACAGTGGCGTGGAGGCGCCCTTCACCACGCTGGACCGCCCCGGCATCACCGACGACGAGATCCGCCACCTGGCCGAGCGGGACCGCCGCGCCGGATTCGACCTGGCCACCGGGCCGCTGATGCGGTACACGCTCATCCGTGGCGGCCCCGGCAGGGACGTCCTGGTGCAGACCGTGCACCACATCATCGCCGACGGCTGGTCGGTGCCGCCGATGCTCCGCGCGCTGCTGGCCGAATACCACGCGCCGGGGACCGTGCACCCACTCGGCGGCTTCCCCGACTACGTACGACGGCTCGCCGCACGCGATGACGACGAGAGCGACCGGGTGTGGCGCGAGCAGCTCGCCGAGCTGCCCGGCCCCTCGCTGGTCGCCGAGGGACACACCCCGTCCGACCGGTTCGCCGACACCGCCGTGGAGCCGGGGGAGGACATCGACGCGGCGGCCCGGTCGGCCGGTGTGCCGCTGAGCGTGGCCGTGCACAGCGCCTGGGCGGTGACGCTGGGCTCCATCCTGCACGGCCGGGACGTGGCGTTCGGCTCCACGGTGTCCGGGCGTGACGCGGAGGTGCCCGGCATCGAGGACATGGTGGGGCTGTTCATCAACACGATCCCCGTGCGCGCCCGCTGGACCGGTACCACCACGGCGCGTGACCTGCTCGCCTCGGTGCGGGAACACCAGAGCGCGGTGCTGCCGCACCAGCACGTCTCGCTGGCCCGGATCAGCCGGCAGACCGGCGCGGGCACGCTGTTCGACACCCTGGTGGTGTTCGACGTGGCGGCCGATGTGGCCGCGCTGCGACGGCCCGGCGACACGCTGGCCATCACCGGCATCGTCAACGAAGGCGCCCCGCACTACCCGCTGACCCTGGTGGTCGAGCGCGCGCTCGACGGCCGCCCCCGCTTCAACCTGATCTACGACGGCGAACTGCTGCGCGAGGCGACCGCCCAGGCGATCCTGCACACGTTCACCCGGGCCCTCACCGGCCTGCTCACCCGGCCGGACGCCCTGGTCGACGACCTGGCACCGGAGGACGCCCGGCGCCCCGGGCGGATCGCCGAGACGACCCTGGGCGGGCTGTTCGACGCCGCCGCGCGCCGCGACCCGGCGGCCACCGCCGTCACCCAGTGCGGTCTCGACGGCGGCACCCGGTCACTGACCTACGGCGAACTCGCGGACGCGAAGAACGAGCTGGCCGCTGTCCTGCGCGCGGCCGGGGCCGGGCCGGGGAAGCGCGTCGCCGTGGCCGTCCCGCGCTCCCTCGAACAGGTCGTCGCCCTGGTCGCGGTCGTCAGCGCGGGCGGTGCGTACGTGCCGCTGGACCTGGCGTACCCGGACGAACGGCTGGAGTACCTCCTCGCCGACGCCGCGCCGCAGGTCGTCCTCGTGGAGCGTGAGCAGCGCGACCGCTTCACCCGGCTGCTTGCCCGGGCGGGCGTGGCGGCCCGTGTGCTGGTACGGGGGGAGGAGCGGCCACCGGCCACTACCGAGCCCGGGCCGGAGGCCACCTGGCACGACCCCGCGTACCTGATTTACACGTCCGGATCGACGGGCAGGCCCAAGGGCGTCGTCGTCCCGCACTCCAGCGTGGTGACACTGCTCGCGAACACCCGGCCCGCCATGGACTTCGGCCCGCACGACGTCTGGGTCCAATTCCACTCCTTCTCCTTCGACTTCGCGGTCTGGGAGCTGTGGGGCGCGCTGGCGCACGGTGGCGAGCTGCTGGTGCCGGAGTACGGGCTGACCCGCTCGCCGGTCGAATTCCACCGGCTCGTCCGGGAGCGCGGAGTGACCGTGCTCAATCAGACCCCGTCGGCGTTCTACCAGTTCATCGAGGCCGACCGGCATGCCGGTGAGCCGTTGCCCGCGCTGCGCCGGATCATCTTCGGCGGCGAGGCACTGGACCTGGGACGGCTGCGCGGCTGGGTCGAGCGGCACGGCACCGGATCGCCCGAGCTGGTCAACATGTACGGCATCACCGAGACCACCGTCCATGTCACCCACCGGGTGCTGGCCGACGAGGACTTCGGCCCCGGCCAGGACGTCAGCCCGATCGGCACTCCGGTTCCCGGGCTGGTCACCTATCTGCTCGACGACCGGCTCCGGCCGGTGCCGCCGGGCCGGGAGGGTGCCATCTACGTCGCGGGTGACCAGGTGTCGCTGGGCTATCTGGGCAGGCCCGGACTCACCGCCGGCCGGTTCGTGGCGGATCCGTTCGCGGGCGACGGCTCCCGCATGTACCACACGGGCGACCTCGCCATCCGCACCCTCGACGGCGAGCTGGAGTTCACCGGCCGCGCCGACGATCAGGTGCAACTCAAGGGATTCCGCGTCGAGCTGGGTGAGGTGGAGACCGCCGTACGGGAACTCGACGGTGTCGTCGACGTGGCCGTCACCGTGGCGGACACCGGCGACCACCTTGTCGCACACGTCGTGGGCCGGGTGCCGGACGACTTCGCCGAGTCGCTGTCCACGAAGCTGCCCGTGCACATGGTGCCGGGCCGGGTGCTGCCGGTCGACGCCCTGCCGCTGACGGTCAACGGCAAGCTCGACCGCACGGCCCTGATCCAGCGCGCCGCCGCCCAGGACGACACTTCGGCCGCGATGAGCGATTCCGCGCTCGCCGCGCTGGTCGGCATCTTCGCGGACACGCTGCCCGGGTCCGCCGTGGATGGCGACACCGACTTCTTCCGGGCCGGGGGTGACAGCATCGTCGCGATCACCGTGATCAACCGGGCCAGGGCGCTCGGCCTGCCGATCGCGCCACGGGACGTGTTCCTCTTCCGGACACCGCGCGCGCTCGTCGAACACCTGGGAACGCGCACGCCGCGGGCCGAAGCGTCCGCCGCCGTGCGCCGCGAGGACGGCCCGCTGGCGCCGACGCCGATCCTCCTGCGCCAGCGCGAACTGGGCGGATCGCTCGCCCGGTTCGCCCAGGCCAGGACGCTGGTGGCACCCGAGGGCGCCGGGTTCGCCGACGCCGGGCGCGCCGCGAACGCCGTGGTGGCCGCGCACCCGGCCCTCCGGCTGCGGCTGCGCGTCGAGCACGGGGTGTGGGCCCCGCGTACCGAGGCCGCCCGAGAGGTCACCGTCGTACGGCCGGACACCACCGATGCCACGACGGCGGCGAACGAGGCCGCCGGACGGCTCGATCCCGAGTCCGGGGACGTGGTCGCGTTCTCGTGGCTGGAGGCGAGCCGGACCCTGGTGGTCACCGTGCACCACCTCGCCGTCGACTCGGTGTCCTGGCTGGTCCTGCTGGACGACCTGGCCACCGCCCTGCGGGGGGAGCCCCTGGCGCCGCCGACCACGTCGTACGCCGAGTACGCCGAGGCGCTCACCTTGCGGTCCACCCACGCCATCGACGACCTCGGACACTGGATCACCACGCTGCGGGCGCCCGAACTCCTCCCGTCCATAGGCGAGTTGCGCGAGACCGCAGTCGTGCTCGCGCCCGAGGTGAGCGACCGCGTGACACGTACCGCGCCCGCAGCGCTCGGCGTCGGGCTCACCGAGCTGCTGTGCGGCGCGCTGCGTGCCGCGCTGACCCGCGTCCAGCCCTCGCCCACCGATCTCGCGATCGAGCTGGAGCGGCACGGCCGGGTCCCGGCGCTGGAACACCACGACTACACCCGCACGGTCGGCTGGTTCACTGCCATCGCGCCCGTACGGCTCACCGCGCACACCGATCCCGTCGCGGCGGCGCGCGAGGTGGCCGAACGCCAGCCGGACGAGCGCGCACACGTCGGCTACGGGCAGCTCAGATACCTCAACCCGCAGACCGCGCCCCTGCTGACCGCCCGCCCACAGGTGCTGTTCAACTACCTCGGCCGGGGTGGCGAGTCCCAGGCGCCGCGCGTCACCGGCGGCGATCAGGGCAGCCCGTACGCGGTCGAGGTCAACGCGTGGACCGACGCGGCCACCGGAAGCCTGCACACGGACTTCATCCTCGCCGAGGGCATCCCGGACGAGATCACCGAGCACTGGCGGAGCGCGCTGGAACACATCGCGGACGCCTCCGCGACGGCCGAGCGCACCGCACCGGTCACCCCGCTCCAGCGAGGTCTGTACTTCCAGGCCCAGATGGCGGGCCCGGCCGGACACTATGTCGCGCAGAGCTGGTTCACCTTCGACCGGCGCCTGGACACCGGCGCGCTGGCCGAGGCGATGGCGTACGTGATCGCGCGCTACCCGGGCGTGGCCGCCGGATTCGCCACCGACGACGACGGAAATCCGGTCCAGGTCCTCGGCGCGGGACGGCGGGTCGATGTCCGCACGGTGTCCCTCGCCACGGACGCGGAGGCCGACGCCCTGCGCGCACGGGACCGCGACACCGGATTCAATCCGGATGAGCCGCCGCTGATCCGGATGACCGTGGTGCGGCTGCCCGACGACCGCGACGGGCTGCTGCTCAGCTACCACCTGCTGCTGTGGGACGGCTGGTCCCGCGAGATCGTGCTGCGCGAACTCTTCGACGCCTACGCGGCCGTCCTCGCGGGCGAGTTGCCCGCACCGGTCCCGGCCACGCCGAGCTTCGAGGACCACGCCCGGGCGCTGGACGCCCGCGACGCGGCCGCATCGGAGCGCTTCTGGGCGGAGCACCTGGCCGGTGTCCCCGGCCCGACACTGCTCGCCGGACCGGCGCCGACCCTCGTCGACGACCTGCCGCGCACCCTCGTGCACCCGCTGTCCGCCGAGCTGTCGGACCTGCTGCGGGACGCGGCCAGGGCGCACGGCGTCACGCTGAACTCGGTGCTGACCGGCGCGTTCGGCCTCCTGCTGGGCGCCCATACGGGCCGTAGCGACGCCGTGTTCGGCGTGACCGTCTCCGGTCGGGAGGGGGAGGGCCTGGACGACATCGTCGGTGTGCTGCTCAACACCGTGCCCCAGTGGACGCGGGCCCGGCCGGACGACACGGTCGGCGGGTATCTGTCGGGCGTCCAGGCGGCCAGGGTCGAAGCGATGGAGCACGAGCACCTGGGGCTCGGCGAGATCCAGCGGGCCAGCGGCCACGACACCTTGTTCGACAACCTGTTCGTGCTGCAGAACTTCCTGGACATGGACGCCTTCGCCGAGATGAACACCCGGCACGGCATCACCTCGGTGAAGGCCGACGACTCCACCCACTATCCGTTCACCTGGGTCGTCACGCCCGGCGACCGGCTCACGGTCAAGCTGGAGTACCGCGACCACGACACCGGGCACGCCCGCCGACTCCTGGACGACTATCTGCGCGTCCTCGAAGACGTGGCCCGCTCCGCCGGACCGGTCGGCGCGCTGCGCGGCCTGGGGCCGTGGCCATCGCCGGAGGCACGTACGGACGTCGGCACGGACACCGTGGTCGACCGCTTCGACCAGGCGGCGGACCGCGACCCGCGGCGGGTGGCACTCGTCGCCGATGGCTCGACCATGACGTTCGCGGGGCTCCGGGACCGCAGCCGCGCGGTGGCGGGTGTCCTCGCCCGGCGCGGCATCGGCCCCGAGACGACCGTGGGGCTCGCGATACCGCGCTCCCTCGACTCGATCGTGGCGCTGTTCGCCGTGCTGCGCGTCGGCGCCGCGTACGTACCGCTGGAGCTGGACCACCCGGACGAGCGGATCGCCGCGATCGTCGCGGACGCCCGCCCCGACGTCATCCTCACCGTGAGCGCGGTCTCGCCCCGGCTCACCGGCGACCTGATCGAGCTGGACCGCCCGCTGCCCGGGGCCGAGCCCTACCGGACGTTCGCGCCGGACGACCCGGACCGGCTGCGGCACCCCGCGTACACGATCTACACCTCCGGATCGACAGGGAAGCCCAAGGGCGTGGTGACCGAGTACGCCGGGCTCACCAACATGCTGATCAACCATCAGCGCCGGATCTTCGAACCGGTGCTCGCGGAACACGGCCATCGGATCTTCCGGATCGCCCACACCGTGTCGTTCGCCTTCGACATGTCGTGGGAGGAGCTGCTGTGGCTCGCCGACGGCCACGAGGTGCACATCTGCGACGAGGAACTGCGCCGCGACGCGCCCCGGCTGGTCGAGTACTGCCTCGAACACGGCATCGACGTCATCAACGTGACCCCGACCTACGCGCAGCAGCTGGTGGCCGAGGGCCTGCTCGACAACCCGGAACGGCGGCCGGCGCTGGTGCTGCTGGGCGGCGAGGCCGTCACCCCGACGCTCTGGCAGCGGCTCGCCGAGACCGAGGGCACGGTCGGCTACAACCTCTACGGACCCACCGAGTACACCATCAACACCCTCGGCGTCGGCACCTTCGAATGCCAGGACCCGGTGGTCGGGGTGGCGATCGACAACACCGATGTGTATGTGCTCGACCCATGGCTGCGGCCGCTGCCGGACGGGGTCCCCGGCGAGCTGTACGTGGCGGGCATCGGCATCGCGCGCGGCTATCTCGGACAGCCCGCCCAGACCGCGCACCGCTTCGTGGCCTGCCCGTTCGGCGCACCCGGCGAGCGCATGTACCGTACCGGGGACCTGGTGATCCGGCGTCCCGACGGCAACCTGATGTACCTGGGCCGCACCGACCAGCAGGTCAAGATCCGGGGACACCGGGTCGAACTGGGCGAGGTGGAAGCCGTGTTCGCGGCGCACCCGGCGGTGCGGTTCGCCGCCGCGGTCGCCCAGCCCGACCCGCAGGTCGACGGAGCGTACCGGCTGGCCGCCTACCTGGTGCTGGAGGGGGCGGAACTGGCGGCGGTGGCCGCCGAGGTGTGCGCCGGGCTGCCGGACTTCCTGCGCCCCACGCACTACGCCCAGGTCGACAGCATCCCGCTGACGGTGAACGGGAAGGCTGACACCAAGGCGCTGCCGGAGGCCAGGCCGCTCGGCGCGCTGACCACGGCGGGGGAGCGGGGGCCCGAGACCGAGACCGAGACCGTGGTGTGCGAGTTCTTCGCCGAGGCACTGGACCTGGACGACGACGAGGTGAGCGCGGTGAGCGACTTCGTGTCCCTGGGAGGGCACTCCATGCTGGCGGTGCGGCTGATCGGGCTGCTCCGCCGAGAGTACGGTCCTGTGATCACGATCCGTGATCTGTTCACCCTGCGAACCCCGGAAGCGATGGCCCGCCACCTCGATGACAACGCACCGCGATGACCACTCCTGACACGCAGCGGCCCCGACCGGGGTCCGACATCCTCCAAACCGCCCTGCGCCGCAACATGGGCGCCATGGCCTGGGGCACCGTCCTCATGGGCCTGTACCAGGCGGGTGAGACGGCCTTTCCCATCGCGCTCGGCCTCATCGTCGAGCACACCATGCGGGACCGGAGCCTCGGCGCGCTCGGCCTGTCGATCGCCGCGCTGGCGGTGATCATCACGACGGTGTCGCTGTCGTGGCGGTTCGGGATGCGGGTCCTGCAGAAGGCCAACACGACCGAGGCACACCGCTGGCGGGTGAAGGTCGCGTCCTGCGGCCTCCAGCCGGTGGCCAGGGACGTCGACCTCAAGTCCGGCGAGGTGCTGACCATCGCCACCGAGGACGCCGACCAGACCGCCGACATCATCGAGGTGGTGCCGCTGCTCATCAGCTCGCTGGTCGCGGTGCTGGTCGCGGCGGTCGCGCTGGGCCTGGCCGACGTACGGCTCGGGCTGCTGGTGATCGTGGGCACCGTGGCGATCCTGTCGGTCTTAAGCGTGCTGTCCAAGCGGATCGGGTCCAGCACCCGCGAACAGCAGGCCCGGGTGGCGCGGGCGGGCGCGAAGGTGGCCGACCTGATCACCGGCCTGCGCCCGCTGCACGGCTTCGGCGGCAACCACGCGGCGTTCCGGTCCTACCGCGAGGTCAGCACGGAGGCCAAGCACCAGGCGATCACCGTCGCCAAGGTGAACGGCGTGTACGCGGGCACCGCGCTGGCCCTCAACGCGGTCCTCGCCGCCGCCGTGACCCTGACGGCGGGCTCGCTGGCGTGGGACGGCAGCATCAACATCGGGGAACTCGTCATGGCCGTGGGGCTGGCGCAGTTCATCATGGAACCGCTGAAGCTGTTCTCGGAGATGCCGAAGTACGTGATGATGGCGCGCGCGTCGGCCGAGCGGATGGCGCTGGTGCTGACCGCGCCGCCGGTGGCGGCTCCGGGCCCGGAGCGTCCGGCCACCGGTGGCGGCGTGGAGATCGACTGCGTCCGGTACGGGTCGCTGCGTGAGCTGAAGTTCCAGGTGGCAGCGGGCGAGTTCGTGGCGATCGCCGCCTATCAGCCGCGTGCGGCGGCCGACTTGGCGTCGGTACTGGCCGTGAACGTCCCGCCCGGCGCGTACGAGGGAGCGGTGCGGGTCGGCGGGCAGGAGCTGGCGGACCTGGCGGTCGAGGCGGTCCGCGGGCACATGCTGGTCAACCCGTACGACGGGGAGATCTTCGCGGGCACCCTCCGGACGAACATCGACCCCTCGGGCACCAGCCGGATGGTCCCCGAGGCCGTCGAGGCGTCCATGCTGACCGATGTCGTCGCCCTCCACCGCGCGGGACTCGACTACGGCGTCCGCGACCGTGGCGCGAACCTCTCCGGGGGGCAGCGCCAGCGGCTGTCCCTGGCCCGGGCGCTGGCCGCCGACACCGATGTCCTTGTGCTGCACGACCCGACGACGGCCGTCGACGCGGTGACCGAGCAGCTCATCGCGCGTCACGTCGCGAAGCTGCGCCGGGACCGTACCACCATCGTGATCACCAGCAGCCCGGCCCTGCTGGACGCCGCCGACCGTGTCCTCGTCCTGGACGACGGCGTCATCACCGCCGAGGACACCCACCGCAATCTCCTCGCCACCGACGAGGGTTACCGCTCGGCGGTGGCCAGGTGACGCGGTGACGCGGTGACCCTGACGCAGTGACCCGGGGCTCCGTCAGGCGAGCGCCCAGGCGACATCCCTGAGCAGGGCCTGCCGCCAGCCCGCCCGGTCGTGGCCGGACGCCGACCGCGCCACGCGTACGGTCGCGCCGGACCGTGCCATCAGGGTCTCGGTCACCTCGCAGTGGGGGAGCATGCTGGTCTCGTGTTCCCCCACGTCGAACGCGACCCGCAGGCCCGACAGGTCGGGGCGCTCCCGCAGGCGTGCGGCGACGGTGCCGCCGACCGGGCCGCCCAGCGGGTCCGGCAGGTCCAGGGCGCCGGGTGTCCACCAGAACGACCCCGACTGACAGGCGACGCGGGACACCAGGTCCGGGAACTCCAGCGCCGCGTACACCGCGCTCAGCCCGCCCAGGCTCTGCCCCGCGACCACCAGCCGGTCCAAGTCGGCGGGTACGCCGGACTCCGCCACCAGCGGCAGCAGTTCGTCCCGGATCGCCTCCCACAGCCCGGGCGCGCACCCGAACTCGGCCTCCCGGTCCTTGACCGGAAGGAAGACGAGCGTGACGGCGGGCATCTCGCCACTGGCCACGGCCGAGTCGAACGCGGTCATGGCCGGGTGCAGATACAGCCAGTCGTCCCCGTCGAGCAGCAGGACCACGGGCCCGCCACCGCCCACCGGGTGGACGCGCACGGTGCGCCGCCCGCCGAGCCGTTCGCTGTTCCAGCGGATCCGGGCGCGCGGGACGGGCAGTACGTCGGCGGCGCCGATGACGGGCCAGTGCGGCTGGGCCGGGGCGTCCGGGGTGGCGGCGATGGACCGGTCGCCACCGGCGCCGACCGGGTTGAACGGGTCGGCGTGGGCCTCGTCGTCCACGAGGAACTGGTAGGTGACCCGCAACCGCGCGGGCATGCCCACCTCGGCGTACCAGCAGTCCGTGTCGGCCCACCGGCGCAGGGGCACCGGCTCCGACCAGCTCTCGAAGCCGATGGTCGCCGGGGACCCGCGCCACAGGAACAGGGTCACCCAGCCGCCGTCGCCGTCGGGTATCGACGCGGGCGCCCCCGCCGCCGCCCAGAACTCCTCGGTGCCCGGCGTGCCGGGCAGTCCGAACTCGACGAAGGCGGTTTCCCTGCCGGTCGTGCCCAGGCGCATGAACGTCTCCTTGTGAGAGGGGAGGGACACGGATAAGCTCCTGCCAATTAGGCGAGCCTAACCTAACTTTGGTGTTCACCGCGGGAGAGTCCTGTCCGATGCTCTGCACCAGACTGACGAACGCACGTTTCCTCACCATGGACCCCGACCACCCCGTCGCCCATGACCTGGGCGTGTGGCGGGGCCGGATCGTGGGCCTGGACGAGGCCGTGACCTCCTTGCCCGCCCGCGAGGTGATCGACCTCCAGGGCGCCACCGTGCTGCCCGGGTTCATCGACGCCCATGTGCACCTGGCCTGGACCGGCTTCCAGCAGAACACACCGAGCATCGCGGGGCACTCGCGGATCGACGAGGTGCTCGCCCTCGTGGAGGAGGCCGTCACCCGCGAGGGCTCGCCCGGCGCCTGGGTGAGCGTCGCGGGCTACGACCAGCGGGCCCTGGGCCGCCATCTGACCGCCGCCGAACTGGACCGGGTCAGCCAGGGACGCAAGGTGTTCCTGCTGCATGAATCCGGGCACGGCTGCGTCGTCAACTCCGCCGTCCTGGACCTGCTCCCCGCCGACCTCCCGCACGAGAACGGCTTCCTGACCGAGGGCGCCATGGGTGCCGCCCGCGCCCTGCGCCTGCCGTACGCGCAGACGGAACTGGCCGAGGCGATCGGGCGCGCCGCCCGGACCTGCCTGGCCGAGGGCGTCA
This sequence comes from Streptomyces sp. NPDC041200, assembly GCF_055591805.1. Taxonomy (NCBI): domain Bacteria; kingdom Bacillati; phylum Actinomycetota; class Actinomycetes; order Kitasatosporales; family Streptomycetaceae; genus Streptomyces; species Streptomyces sp. NPDC041200. Next base: position 25,700 of record NZ_JBVIZF010000029.1, read on the forward strand.
CCGCCTGCGCCGAGGCGGGCATCGGCGGCACCCTCTTCGGCCATAGCCCGGTCGAGCTGGGCTCCTATCAACTCGCCCAGGAACAGGGCCTGTTGCCACTGCGCGTCCAGCTCATGGTGTCCGCCGACCGGCTGCGCCCGGCCGCCGCGCACCCGGCCGACGGCATTCCCCGCGCCCTCGACCTCGGCCTGCGCACCGGATTCGGCGACGCACGGCTGTCCGTGGGCGCGCTGAAGATCTTCACCGACGGCGGGATGATGGCCCGGACCGCCGCACTCAGCAGCCCGTACGAAGGGCTGGACCACAGCGGTGAGGTGCAGGACGACCCGCGGGTGCTCGCGGACACCATCGTGGACGGCCACCTGGCCGGGTGGCAGCTCGCCGTCCACGCGATCGGCGACCGCGCGGCCGACATCGCTCTGGACGCCCTGGAACGGGCCCAGCGCCTCCGTCCGCGCCCCGCCGCCCGGCACCGCATCGAGCACGCCGGGCTGATCCGTCCCGACCAGCTCCCGCGCTTCGCGCGGCTCGGCGTCAGCGCGGTCGTCCAGCCCAGCTTCCTGCGCTACTTCGGCGACGACTACGCGGCGATCATGGGCGCGGATCGGGCCCCCTGGTTCTATCGTGGCAGGGCGTTCCTGGACCACGGCATCCCCCTCGTCGGCAGCTCCGACCGCCCCGTGGCCGATGGATCCCCGCTGCGGGCCATCCAGTTCATGGTCGAGCGCGCCTCCGAGTCCGGCCAGGTCATCGGCCCGGACGAGGGCATTACCGTCGACGAGGCGCTGCACGCCTACACGGTGGCGGGCGCGTACGCCTGCCACTGGGAGGACAGCCTGGGAAGCCTCACCCCGGGCAAGCTCGCCGACCTGGTCGTGCTCGGCGACGACCCCCGGTGCGCCGAGACCTCGCGCATCGGCGACATCGACGTGGTGGCGACGTATGTCGGCGGCCGCGAGACCGGGACACCGGCGCTGTGAGCGGGATATCCGCGGTCGCCGAGGTGCTGCCCGCACCGACGCCGTCCGTGCGCACGGCCCGTCAGGAGGACGCCGCCGAACTCGCCGCATTATCCCGGCCCTTCGTGCGCTCGGGCGCGCTGCGGGAGCGCCCTGACACGCTCTACGCCACCCACGCGGCCGACTTCCTCGTGGCGGAGGCCCCGGACGGCACCGTGGAGGGCTGCGTGGGCCTGCGTGTGCACCGAGCCGACCCGGGAGCGGGCCGCGGGCCCGCGGGCGTCGTGTACAACTTCTGCGTGGCCGGGCGGCGGCAGGGGAGCGGAGTGGGGGCGGGGCTCCTGCGCGCGGTGCTGGCCAGGGCGCGCGCCCAGGCGCTGGACGCCGTGTTCACGGCGACGACCGGCGGTGGCGGCCTGTTCCTCCGGTACGGATTCATGACCACGCCGGTGCGCCTGGCGCCCGCGTCCTGGGTGGCGTCGCTGGACCCCCGGCGCGATGCGCGGGTCCTCGGGCGGATCTTGTGACCCGTCATACGGCGGCGCTTTTGTCGCGGTCCGTGTCGTGGTCCCTGTCGTGGTGCGGGCTGTGGTCGAGTACCACGGTGGTGCCCTGGCCCGGTTCGCCGAGAACACCGCGCACCACCGCGTGCGGCACCCGGCCGTCGAGGACGTGTGCGCGGCGTACGCCGCCGCGGACGGCCCGCAGGCAGCCCTCCATCTTCGGCAGCATCCCGCTCGCCAGCCCCGGCAGCAGTTTGTCCAGCGCGTCGGCCGTCAGCTGCCGGATCACCTCGGTGCTGTGCGGCCAGTCCGCGTACAGCCCCGCCACGTCGGTGAGCATCACCAGCCGCTCGGCGTCGAGGGCCACGGCCAGGGCGGACGCCGCGAGATCGGCGTTGACGTTGTAGACCTGCCCGTCCGCGCCGCGCGCCACGGGGGAGACCACCGGGATGTGGCCCTTCTCCATGAGCGTGCGCACCATGCCCGGGTTCACGTCCACGACGTCGCCGACGAGCCCGATGTCCACCGGCCGTCCGTCCACCCAGGCGGGCCGCCGCACGGCGGTCATCGTGTGCGCGTCCTCGCCCGTCATCCCTACGGCGAAGGGCCCGTGGGCGTTGATGTGGCCGACCAGCTCTCGCTGGACCCGGCCGGACAGGACCATGCGGACCACATCCATGGCCTCCGCCGTGGTCACCCGCAGTCCCGCCTCGAACCGGGTCTCCAGGGATAATCGGTCGAGCATCGCGCTGATCTGCGGTCCGCCCCCGTGGACGACGACCGGCCGCAGGCCCGCGCGCCGTAGCTCCACGACATCAGTGGCGAACGCGCGCTGCAGGCTCGCGTCCACCATGGCGTGACCGCCGAACTTGATGACGACAGGTCTCATCTGTGTCCCCGCCCCGTTCATGAGGTGCGTTCAGCCGGCCTTGCCAAGATTTTGTTAGCTTAGCCTAACCTCAATCAGGGGTGGCTGTTACGTCGTACGGTTCCGCGTGCGCCGCCGGTGCCCGCTGACGTCGGGGCGGCCGACGTGGCCCGCCGCGCGCTGGAACTCGCCCAGCCAGACCTGCGGGACGTGACTCCGCACCGCCTCGACCACCGGCCCCTGGGTGGGGGCGGAGAGGGTGACACGGTGGCGCAGGCGGGGAAGGCCGGGGCGCGGCGGTTCCTCGTCGCGGACCAGGGTCCACAGGTGGGGGTCGTCCCGGTCGATGGGCCCGGCGGGATACAGCTCGAGGGAGTAGACGACACGCCACTTTGGGCAGGCGGGCAGCCCGGTGCGGTTCGGCCACGGCGGGGCCAGACCGCGATGGCGGAGCGGCTGGCGTCGGCATCGAAGGGGGCAGCGGCCCGGTAGCGGGGACTACGGCGCGGGCGCCTCGACCGGGTGCAGATACGGCTCGTCACCGGGCACCGCGCGCCGCAGCGTGTCGAGCACCGTGCCGAGCAGGGGGTTGGTGTTCTCGTCGCGGTGCAGGGCCATCACGTGGCGGTGCGCGGACCGCTGGGTGAGCCGGGTGGCCTGGATCGCCTCGCTGGGCGCGTGGCCGAGCGCCGGGACGACCGCCACGCCGAGCCCCGTGGACACCAGCTCCCGTACGACGTCGTAGTTGTTGCTCCGGAACGCGACCTCCGCGTCGAACCCGGCGGACGCGCACAGCCGGACCAGCGAGAGCGCCCCGGCCGTGCCCTCCGCGCTGGTGATCCAGCGCGCCTCGGCCAGCTGGGGAAGGCTCGCCCCCAGGCGGCTGTCCGTGGCCCGCAGCAGGACCAGGTCCTCCCGCAGCAAGGGGTGACGGGCCAGCCCGTCCGGCCACTGCCGGGGGCTGAGCCCGTACTCGTAGACCAGGGCGATGTCCAGGTCACCGCTGGTGAGCAGGGCGAGGAGATCCTCCGGTTCGCCCTCCTCCAGCTGGATTCGCGCCCGGGGGTGGGTTTCGGCGAGTGCCGACAGCGCGGTGGGCACCAGCCGGACGCTCGCGGTCGGGAAACTGCCCAGCCGCAGCCGCCCGGTGGCACCGGTGGCCAGCTCCCGCACCTGCTGGTCCAGGTCGTCCAGGGCGGCCAGGGCCCGGCCGCTGAGGTCGACCAGGCGGTGGGCGGCGGCGGTCGGCCGGATGCCGTGCGCCTCCCGTTCGAACAGGACCAGACCGGTCTCCTTCTCCAGGGCCGAGATCTGCTGCGAGATGGCGGAGGCGGTGTAGCCGAGGTCGCGGGCCGCGACGGCGAACGATCCGCTGCCGACGACGGCCTTCAGGGTGAGGAGATGCAGGGGCTTGAGCAACGCGGCTCCTCGCGTAGGTGAGGGGGAGGGGCGGACGGGCCACCAGGAGGGTAAGGAATGCTTGCCCTCCTCCGTCAAGACCGTCGCCCTGCTGGTGCTTGTGGAGCGTCCGCACCCCCTCGATCCGCGGGGGCGCACCGCGACCGTGGAGCCGGGTATCGTCCTGGACGACCTCCAGTCGGCCGCCGCCGGGCACGGCCTGCTGTTCGGCGCGGCGTAACCTCGCGGTGCTGCGCACCGAGTTGGGGCGTTTCCCGCGCCAGGTGTCGGGCTACGCGCTGGAGCATCTGCTGCCCGAACGCCGCTTCCACCTCGCCAGGGCGCTGGTCGGCAGCGAGGGCACCCTGGTGGTCGTCCTCTCCGCGACCGTCCGCCTCACCCGCGCCCGCGCGCCCTGGTCGTGCTCGGCTACGAGGACACCTGCGCGGCCGCCGACGCGGTGCCCGCCCTGCACGCCACCTCGGGCTTCGGCGCCGACAGCACACTGCTGCACCGCATGGGCGTCGACAACACCATCCTCGACGCGGGCTGCCCGCGCCCTCGGCTGAGACTGCCGGACCGGTGCCTGCCGAAGGTAGGCTGCCGCGACGGTATCGCCCACCGCGAGGAGGCCTGAAGGCAGTGCTCACCACCCCGCGCCTCCGGCTGCGCCCACTCACCGAGGCCGACGCCGACTGGTGGGTACGTCTGCACGCCGACGACGAGGTGAACCAGTTCGTCGGCGCCTACACCCCCGACCAGGCCGCGGCACGTCTGCGCGACATCCACCAGCAGTGGGCCCAGCGCGGACACGGGCTCTGCGCCGTCGAACTCGCCAGTACCGGCGAGGCGATCGGGCGCTCCGGCCTCAACTGGTGGGAGCAATTCGGCGAGACCGAGATCGGGTGGACCTTCGCCCGGGCGCACTGGGGCAACGGCTACGCCAGCGAAGCGGCACGCGCCGTCCTGGCGTGGGGCTTCGGCCCCCTCGGCCTCAAGCAGATCACGGCCATGATCCACCACGGCAATACCGCCTCCGCCACCCTGGCCGGCCGTCTGGGATTCACGCCGTTGCGCGAGGACACCGTCCTGAACCGTCCCTGCACCGTGTACGCGCTGAGCCAGGACGACTACACCGCACGGTGAAGCGGACCCCGCTGGAGCACGCTGGCGGGCCCCCGCTCAGTGCGGGGTCAGGCTGGTGGGGCGGGTGCGCAGCACGGCCTCGACGGAGGAGAGCGCGAGGCGGACCGCGCCCGTGATCACGGCCTCGTCGCCGAGGGCCGACAGCCGCCAGCGGGGCGGGTCCACGAGCAGGCCGTCGGCGTGCCGCTGGGCGGCGCCGAGGAGCAGCTCGGCGGCGGGCAGCAGATCCCGGTCGCCGAAGGGACCGGTGCCGAGCACGACCAGCGCCGGGTCGAGCGCGAGCAGGACCGGGGCGATGCCGTCGGCCAGCCGCTGTCCGTAGGACGCGACGGCCGCGGCCGCGTCCGGGTCACCCGCGGCCGCGTTCCGCACGGTGAGGGACGCCTGCGGCGGCAGGCCCGGGCGCGGGGGTGCGGGCTCGCTGGGAAGGACGGGAAAGTGGATGAAGCCGATCTCACCGGCCGCCCCGTGGTGACCCCGCAGCAGCCGCCCGTCCGTGATCACGCCCGCGCCGAGCCGCTCACCCAGCAGCACGAAGATCATCTCGTCGGTGTCGCCGCCCACGCCGCGCCATCGTTCGCCGAGCGCGGCGAGGTTGGCGTCGTTCTCCACGGTCACCGGGCAGTCGAGCTGGTCGCGCAGGACGCCGACGATGTCCGCCCGCGCCCAGTCCTTGAGGTTGTCGGCCTGCCGGATGGTGAGGTTGTCCCGGTCGACCAGGCCGGGGGTGCCGACCGTCGCGGCCCATACCCGCCGGGTGTCGGCGCCCGCCCGGCCGATCGCGGCATCGACCGCCGTCGTCACGGCGCGGGCGCGGGCGCGGCCGGTGAGGTCGGCGCGCACCGCCTTGCGCTCGATGGCCACCGCGCTGCCGTCCAGATCGGCGAGGCAGGCGGTCACCGACCGGGCCCGTACGTCGACGCCGATGACGAAGCCCGCGCGGGCCCGGAAGCGGAACCGGCGGGCCGGACGGCCGGGGGAGCGCCGGCCCCGTGCGGACTCCGCCGCGGCGGTCTCGATGAGGCCGCAGTCGGCCAGCTCGTCCACGATGGCCTCGACCGTGGGGCGGGACAGCTTGGTGGCCTTGACCAGCTCGGACAGGCGGGGGTGGTACTCCGCCGAACGGACGGCGGCCAGGATGGCGGCCGCGTTCGTGGCGCGGAGGTCCGCCACGCCCACCACCGCCGGCATGGGCGGGCCCGGCTCCGCGCCCTGGTCCACGGGCCAGCGCGTCTGCGGGACGGCGGCGGTGGCCGGGGACGCGTCGTCGCGGCCTCCGCGACCCCTGGACATGACCAAAGGATTCAGCCTCCTGGTGTCGGCCCCGGTTGCCCGGCCCTGGCATCGGCCCGGCGATCGACCTCGTAACGGCTCTTGACGCGTCGGTGTGCCATGCCGATTATGAAACGAAACTGCTTTATTAAATCACGCCCTGCTTCCCCCGCACAGGGCCCCGCCGCGCCCCCAGCGACCCCTCCGCGAAGCCCGGCATCTCCTCCTCGCCGTCTCAGGAGACCCCCGTGAGACCCACCCAGTCACCCCTGTCCTCCACCGCCCTGTCCAGACGGGCCTTCCTCGCTGCCACCGGCGTGGTCGGCGCCTCCGCCCTCGCCGCCTGCGGCAGCCTGACGCCCGGCTCCTCCGCGAAGAAGAGCAGCGCCGGGCCCGCCTCCACCGCCGTGCCGACCGGCAAGAAGCTCACCCTCGTGCTCGCCGACGCGGACGACACCACCATGACGCCGGGCCTGGTCAAGGCCTTCATGGCGAAGTACCCCAACATCACCATCAAGCGCCAGTACACCGGCTGGGACGACTACCTCAAGAGCATCAACACCACGATGTCCGCGGACACCGCCCCCGACATCGCCCAGTTCACCTCCGGGATGCAGAACCTCGTCCGCGGCCGGCTGCTGCTCGACATGGGCGCGTACAGCCGCGCGTACGGCTGGCCGAAGAAGTTCCCGGGCCTGGACCAGATCACCTTCTCCGACGACGGCAGGACGGTCGGCACCGGGCAGCTGTACGGAGTGCCCGCCGGGCTGTCCTTCGAGGGCGTGTATTACAACAAGGCGAAGGCCCGCAAGCTCGGGCTGCGCTTCCCGCCCGCCACCGTGGACGACCTCGAGAAGATGTTCGCCAAGGCCAAGGCGGCCGGGGAGACCGCGCTCGTCGAAGGAAACCTCGACGGCGGCCTCAACCACCCCTTCAACGTGCTGCTCTCGATCTTCATGAAGCCCGCAGACCGCGAGGCCTGGGCCTTCGGCCACAAGGGCGCCACCATCACCGGACCGGAGGCGCTCAAGGCCGCCAGGACGCTCAAGCGCTGGGTCGACGAAGGCTACGTCACCGCCAAGACCAACGGGCTCAGCGACAACGACGCCACCGCCGCCTTCGCCAAGGGCCAGGGAGTCTTCCGCATCAGCGGCAACTGGGCCGCGGCGGCCGTCGCCAAGGGCCTCGGCGACGACGCGGGCTACGTCAACGCGCCGCCCGCCACCCGGGGCGCCCCCGTCCGCACCACCGGCGCCGGGGTCTACTACTGCGTCTCCAGCAAGAGCGACAACCCCGACGTCGCCGCCGCCTTCCTGGAATTCGCCGCGAGCAAGGGCGCCGCGCCCGTCATCGCCAAGGGCGGCTTCATGGCACCCGACGCGGCCGCCATGCCCCGCCAGAGCGGACTGATCGGCGAGGTGCAGCAGGGCTGGCAGGGCATCGTCAAGGACTCCGGGCTGGAGCCGTTCATCCAGAACGCCTCCACCACGACCATGGCCGACACCCTCACCACGCAGCTCCAGCTGCTCGCCGGGGGCAAGGTCAGCGCGGAGAAGTTCCTGGCCAACCTCCAGCAGGACTACGAGAACTACCACGCATGACCGCCACCGAACGCCTCGCCACCGGAGCCCACCGCCGCCCCCGCACACCACACCGTCCGCGTCCCCGCCCGCACACCGCCGGGGCCGTGACGACCGGCGCGGGCAGACGGCGCCGCCGCCGGGCCGTGGCGCTGCTGTACGTCCTGCCCGCCCTCCTCCCGTACACGCTCTTCGCCGTCCTCCCCGCCCTGCACACCGCCTACCTGTCGCTCTTCGACTGGGACGGCGTGACCCTGCCGTCCTTCGTCGGCCTCGACAACTACCGGCGGGTGTTCGCCGATCCGCAGCTGCGCGCGGCGTCCTGGCACGCGGGCGCGCTCATCGTGTTCTTCTCCGTCCTGCCCATCTGCCTCGGCCTGGTCTCGGCGGCCATCGTCTCCCGCCGCACCGGCCGCGGCACCGCCCTCATCCGGGCGCTGCTCTTCCTGCCCCAGGTCATCCCGCTGGTCGCGGTCGCCATCATCTGGCGCTGGGTGTACGCCGAGGACGGCACCCTCAACCAGGGGCTGCGCGCCATCGGCCTCGGAGGGCTCGCCGACTCGTGGCTGGGCAGCTTCACCTGGGCGCTGCCCGCCGTCGGGCTCATCGGCACCTGGGTCGTCTCCGGTCTGTGCATGGTCCTCTTCCTGTCCGGGACCCAGCGCATCGACCAGGAGATCTACGAGGCGGCCCGCATGGACGGGGCGGGTCCGATCCGCGAATTCCGGTCCATCACCGTCCCGCTGCTGCGGCCCGAGATCGCGGTCGCCCTGTCGATCACCGTGATCGCCGCGCTCTCCAGCTTCGACCTCATCTACATCACCACCGGCGGCGGCCCCGGCAACACCACCGTCGTCCCCGGCATCCTCATCTACCGCCTCGCCTTCGGCGGCGGCGCCGTCGGCCTCGCGAGCGCCCTGGCCGTCGTCCTCACCGCCGTCATCTCGGTGGCCGTCCTCGTGATCAACCGGCTCGCCAGGGAGGCCCCGTGACCAGCGCCGCCACCGTGAGCGCCACCGCCACCGCCCGTCCGGCCGCCAGGGGGCTCGCGGCGCCCGCCGTGCTCGCCGTGTTCCTGGCCGTCGTCCTGATCCCGTTCCTCTCCCTGCTGCTGGCCGCGCTCCAGCCCGCCGGTACGCCGCTCACCGGCTTCGCCTGGCCGAAGGGCATCCACCTGGAGAACTTCGGCCACGCCTGGTCCGCCGCCGGATTCGGCACCCTGCTGCGGTCCAGCGCGGTGATCGCCCTCAGCGTGGTGCCCGCCGCCGTCGTCTGCGCCACCCTGGCCGGGTACGCGCTCGCCACCATGGAGGTCCCCGGCCGCGGCAAGCTCTACGCGTACCTGCTGCTCGGCCTGTCCATCCCGGTCGAGGTCACCGTCATCCCGCTCTACTACGACCTGCGGGCCATCGGGCTCACCAACACCGTGCCGGGCCTGGCCCTCGCCGAGATCGGCGCGTTCATGCCGTTCGGCGTGTTCTGGATGCGGGCGCACTTCGCGACCATGCCGCGCAGTCTCATCGAGGCCGCCCGGCTGGACGGCGCCTCGTCGTGGGCCACGCTGTGGCGGGTGCTGCTGCCCAGCTCCCGCCCGGCCGTGACCACCCTCGGCGTCCTCTACTTCGTCTGGAGCTGGAACCAGTTCCTGCTGCCGCTGGTCCTGATCCAGGACCCGAGCCGGCGCACCGCGCCCGCCGGACTCGGCCTGTTCACCGGCCAGTACGAGGTCGACATCCCGCTCCTCGCGGCGGCCACGCTGATCGTGATCGCCCCCGTCGTCCTCGTCTACCTCTTCTTCCAGCGGCACTTCATCAACGGAGTGCTCAGCGGCGCCCTCAAGGGCTAGACGCCCATACAGGCTTACAGGCTAGGAAAGTCCATGGCAGAACTCGACATCGCGCTGATCGGCGCGGGCGGCATCGCCCGCACCCACCTGCCCGCCTGGGCCGCGCTCGGCGCCCGCGTACGCGTCTACGCGCCCGACCCCCACACCGCCACGCTCGCCCACGAATTCGGCGCCACCACCGCCGACTCGCTGCACGACGCGATCAGTGGCGCCGACGCGGTGGACATCTGCACCCCCACCGACACCCACCACGACATCGCGCTGGCCGCCATCGCCGCGGGCACCCACGTCCTGTGCGAGAAGCCCCTCGCACTGAGCGCGGCCGACGCCGAGGAGATGGCGGACGCCGCCGACGCCGCCGGGGTGCGGCTCTACCCCGGACACGTCGTGCGCTACTTCCCCGCCTACGCCCGGCTCCGCACCGCCGTCGCGGACGGCGAACTCGGCCGGGTCGCCGTCGCCCGCTTCACCCGCACCGGCCGCTACCCCACCTGGAGCCGCTGGTTCGCCGACCCCGCCCGCTCCGGGGGCATCCTGATCGACCAGATGATCCATGACCTGGACATCGCCCGCTGGCTGTTCGGCGAGGTCGTACGGGTCCACGCCTACCAACGCGGCCACTTCACCGCCCCCGCCCCGGCCGGGGCGGTCGCCACCGGAGGCGCGGTCCTCACCCACGAGGGCGGTGTCATCACCCAGGTCGTGGGCGTCTGGGCGCCCCCGGCCACCCGGTTCCGCACCACCTTCCACGTGGCCGGGACCGGCGGGACCGTACGCTACGACTCGCTCGCCGCGCCCGGCCTGCGCGTCACCGGCACGCTGGCCGAGGAGGACGGCATCCCGGCCGGTGACTTCGGCGAGTCCCCCTACCTCACCCAGATACGCGAGTTCGCCGAGGCGTTCGCGGGCGGCCCGGCGCCCCGGGTGAGCGCCCGCGACGGCGTGGCCGCCGTCCGTATCGCCGAGGCCGCGGCGCTCTCCGCCCGCACGGGCCGCGCGGTCGAGCTGACCGCCCCCAAGGAAGGAGCCACCACGTGAGGGTCGCCGTACTGTCCTTCGCCCACGTCCACGCCGCGACCTACGTCGAGCTGCTGCGCGACCGCGACGGCATCGACCTGATCACCGCCGACCCCGACGCCCCGCCCGGCGACCCCACCCGCGGCCGCGCCCTCGCCGACGGGCTCGGGGTGCCGTACGCGGACAGCTGGGACGAGGCCTTCTCCCCGCCCCCCGACGCGGTCGTGGTGTGCAGCGAGAACGCCCGCCACCGGCCCCTGGTCGAACGCGCGGCGGCCGCCGGTGCCCAGGTGCTCTGCGAGAAGCCGCTCGCCACCACGGAGGCGGACGCCCGCGCCATGATCGACGCCTGCGCACGCGCCGGGGTCGGCCTCATGACCGCCTACCCCGTACGGTTCAGCCCGGCCTTCGCCGCCCTCCACCGCTCCCTGGCCGACGGCTCCCTCGGCGAACTCGTCAGCGTCCACGGCACCAACAACGGCACCAACCCCGCCCGGATCCGCCGCTGGTTCGCCGACCCGGCCCTCGCGGGCGGCGGCGCGGTCATGGACCACACCGTCCACCTCGCCGACCTGATGGACGTCCTGCTCCACGGCGAGCAGGCCGCCGAGGTCTACGCCCAGGCCAACACCGTCCTCGACGCCGGCTCGCCCGTCGAGACGGCGGGCCTGGTCACCATCCGCTACCCGAGCGGCGCCGTCGCCACCATCGACTGCAGCTGGAGCCAGCCCCCGGCCCACCCCACCTGGGGAGGGCTGACCCTGACCTGTGTGGGGGAGCGCGCCATCGTCGAGTTCGACGCCTTCCCCCGGCTGCTCGGCGGCTTCGACTCGGTGGACGGCCGCGCCCGCTGGGAACCCGGTGGCACCGACCTGGACGCGGCCATGCTGGACGAGTTCCTCGACGCCGCCCGCACCCGGCGGCGCCCGAGCCCCGACGGCCAGGCGGGCCTGCGCACCCTGCGCATCGTGCTGGCCGCCTACGACTCGCTGCGCACCGGCCGCCCCGCCGCCGTCGCCGCACACCGGTGAGGCCACGCCGAAGGGGCCCGGCCACTTCCCCGCGGGCCGGGCCCCTTCGGCGTGATGGTGCCGTCAGCGCGCGTCAGCGCACGTCTTCGCCTTCCTCCAGCAGACCCGCCGCCGCGCCCACGACGCGCGGATCGGCGCTGCCGACCACTTCCGCGTCCTTGTCGGCGTAGTCGAAGCGGGCGAGCACGCTGCGCATGGCCTCGACGCGGGCCCGCTTCTTGTCGTTGCTCTTGACCACGGTCCAGGGCGCGTGATCCGTGTCTGTCTCGCGGAACATGGCGACCTTCGCGGCGGTGTAGTCGTCCCAGCGGTCCAGCGAGGCGAGGTCCATCGGGCTGAGCTTCCACTGCCGTACGGGGTCCACCTGGCGGATCGTGAACCGGGTGCGCTGCTCGCCCTGGGACACCGAGAACCAGAACTTCACCAGGTCCACGCCGTCGTCCACGAGCATCCGCTCGAACATCGGCGCCTGGCGCATGAAGCGCTGGTACTCGTCCTCCGCGCAGAAGCCCATGACCCGCTCGACACCGGCCCGGTTGTACCAGGACCGGTCGAAGAGCACGATCTCGCCCGCGGTCGGCAGATGCTCCACGTACCGCTGGAAGTACCACTGGCCGCGCTCGCGCTCGGTGGGCTTCTCCAGCGCGACGACCCGTGCGCCGCGCGGGTTGAGATGCTCGGTGAAGCGCTTGATCGTGCCGCCCTTGCCCGCCGCGTCCCGGCCCTCGAAGACGATGACGAGACGGCGTCCGGTCTCCTTGATCCAGCTCTGCAGCTTCAGCAGTTCTATCTGCTGCAGCCGCTTGTGCCACTCGTACTCCGGGCGCTCCATGCGCCGCGTGTACGGATAGTTCTCCCGCCAGGTGTCGACCGGGCTTCCGTCCGGCCGGATGAGTACGGGGTCGTCGTGGTCGCTGTAGTCGACCCGCAGGTCGGCCAGCTCGGACAGCAAGGGCGATGTCGTCATCCGGTCCTCCTTCCGCCTCAGTGGAACTGCGGCACGATCAGATAGATTCCGTACGCCACCACGGCCGCGCACGCGGCGAAGCACAGGCCGGCCTGGGTGAGGCCGAGGGTGGACCCGGTGCCGTTCCCCTCACGGGCCGCCTCGACGCGGGCGAGGCCCAGGACGCCGAGGGCGAAGACGGTGACCACGGCGACGGTGACGCCGACGCTCACCGCGCCGACCTGACCGAGTGCGTTCCAGTCGAGATGCATCGTTTTAACTCTCCGGGATTCAGTGGCTCATGCGGCCGTGCCGACCGCGGCGGGCGGCTCGGTGCGGATGGTGACCTCGTGCGCGTCGTTGACGTTCTTCGCGTCCACGGGGTTACGGCGCGAGAGGAGCACGATGCCCCCGGCGAGGGCCGCGCCGACCAGGGCGACGACCGCCGCGCCGATGTCGCCGCCGTTGGTGACCACGCTCGCGGAGACGCCACCGACCACCGCGGAGGCGGGCAGCGTGACCATCCAGGCGATGACCATGCGGCCCGCGACGCCCCAGCGCACCTCCGCCAGCCTGCGGCCCAGGCCAGCGCCGAGGATGCTGCCGGAGGCGACCTGGGTGGTGGACAGGGCGAAGCCGAGGTGCGCGGAGGTGAGGATGACCGTGGTGGAGGCGGTCTCGGCGGCGAAGCCCTGCGGCGACTGGATCTCGGTGAGGCCCTTGCCCATGGTGCGGATGATCCGCCAGCCGCCCAGGTAGGTGCCGAGGCCGATGGCGAGCCCCGCGGAGGCGATCACCCACAGCGGCGGACCGGCGTCATGGCCGAGCGCGCCCGCCGAGATCAGGGTCAGCGTGATGACACCCATGGTCTTCTGCGCGTCGTTCGTGCCGTGTGCGAGGGAGACGAGCGAGGCCGAGGCGATCTGACCGATCCGGAAGCCCTTGGTCACCGACTTCCTGCGGGCGCGGTCGGTGAGCCGGTACGCGAGATAGGTGGCCAGCAGCGCGGCGACACCGGCCACGAGCGGCGAGGCCACCGCCGGGATCAGCACTTTCTCGATGACCTTGTCGAAGTGCACGCCATGCGCGCCCGCCCCGACCCACATGGCCCCGATCAGTCCGCCGAACAGAGCGTGCGACGAACTCGACGGCAGCCCGACCAGCCAGGTCAGCAGATTCCACAGGATGGCCCCCACCAGCCCGGCGAAGATCATCCCTGGCGTGACCAGAGTATCGTCGACGATGCCGCCGGAGATGGTCTTGGCGACCTCGGTGGACAGGAAGGCACCGGCGATGTTGAGCACCCCGCTCACCAGAACCGCCGTTCTGGGGGTGAGCGCGCCGGTGGCGATGGAGGTCGCCATCGCGTTCGCCGTGTCGTGGAATCCGTTGGTGAAGTCGAAGGCGAGCGCCGTGACGATGACGACCGCCACCAGGAAGGTGATGTGGGCCATTCCTGTATGCAAACAAGCTCAGGCCAATGCCCGGCGAACGCGTGGCAAAGGAAGTACAAGGCCATGCACATAGGTGGGCTTCAGCGGGTGACCGTGGGGCACTCCCCGGCGCCCCGCTCGGGCAGGGCGGCCGCGGCGGTGTGCAGGAGGGCGAGGGCCTGGGGGAGGAACGGGTTGGGGTCGCTGGTGCGGCGGGTGGCATAGACCCGGCGGGTGTGGGTGGGGTCGGTGAGCCGGACGAGGTGGGTGCCGGAGGCGTCGGGTGAGGCGGAGGTGTCCGCGATGGCGAGTTCCGGTGCGATCGCCACTCCCAGGCCCTGCCGGACCAGCTCGTAGGGCAGGTTGTAGTCGTTCGTGCGGAAGAGCACCTCGGGCAGGAAGCCACCGGCCGCGCAGATGTGGCGCAGGCAGCGGGCGGCGTCGGTGTCCTCGTGGTAGCTGATCCAGCGCTCGTCCCGCAGATCGGCGAGGCGGATGTGCCGCCGTCCGGCGAGCGGGTGCCCGGCGGGGAGGAGGACGTAGAGCGGCTCTTCCCGCACCAGCGTGTGGTCGAGACCGTCGGGCCAGCTGTGCGGCACCACGCCGTACTCGAAGATCACGGCGAGATCCAGCCGCCCTTCCACCACCGCGGGCACGGTGACCTGCGGGTCGCCTTCCGCTGCGCTGCATCAACCACCTGGAGACCATCGACCGGGGACGCCTGTACGTGCGGGGCGAACTCGTCGGCTACGAAGAGCGGGACGGCAGGCTCCACGAACTGAGCGACAAGGCCGTCTCCCGGCGCCGCCGGGGCATCGGCATGGTCTTCCAGCGCTTCAACCTCTTCCCGCACATGACCGCGCTGGAGAACGTCATCGAGGCCCCCGTCCAGGTCAGGAAGGAGCCGAAGGAACGGGCCCGGATACGTGGCGCGGAACTCCTCGACCGCGTCGGCCTCGCCGACAAGACACACAGCTACCCCGCTCAGCTCTCGGGAGGCCAGCAGCAGCGGGTGGCCATCGCCCGCGCCCTGGCGATGCGGCCCGAACTGATGCTGTTCGACGAGCCCACCTCCGCGCTCGACCCCGAACTCGTCGGGGAGGTGCTGGAGGTGATGCGAGGGCTCGCTGAGGACGGCATGACCATGGTCGTCGTCACCCACGAGATGGGCTTCGCCCGCGAGGTCGGCGACTCGCTGGTGTTCATGGACGACGGCGCCGTCATCGAGACCGGCCCCCCGGCGGACGTGCTGAGCGACCCGCGCCACGAACGCACCCGCGCGTTCCTCAGCAAGGTGCTCTGAGAACCCCGGCCAGCTCCTCCCTCTCCCCACGACCGAAGGAGTCTCCATGACCCGTGCCCTCGTCATCGGCGCCGGAGTGATCGGCGCCGCCACCGCCCACCGCCTGGCCGAGGCAGGTGTGGGCGTCACCGTGCTCGACGCGGGCGGCCCCACCCCGGGCACCTCCAGCGCCACCTTCTCCATCGACGTCACCCACCTGAAGACCCCCCACTCCTACTTCCTGCTCAACCAGCGCAGCGCCGCGCTCCACCGGGAACTGGAGCAGGAGATCCACACCCGCACGGGAGCCCCCGGCTGGCGCCACCCCGCGCCGCTCGTCCAGTGGGGCCACACCGAGGAGGAGCAGCGCACCCTCCGCGCACGGGCCGAGCGGCTCGCCGACTGGGGCCACCCCTGCCGCACCGCGGACCCCGGCGAACTGCGCACGCTCGCGCCCGCCGTCGACCCCGCCTCGTGCCGGGCCACCGAACTCGTCGTGCACGACGACGCCACCTGGTACGACGCCCCCCTCCTCGCGCGCACCCTCCTCGACCGGGCCGCGGCCCTGGGCGCCGACATCCGCTACGACACTCCCGTCACCGCCCTGCTGCGGGACGGTGAACGGGTACGCGGCGCCGAGGCGCGGGGCCGCCACTTCGAGGCCGACCACGTCGTCAACTGCGCGGGACCCGACGCCGGACGCGTCGCCGGACTGGCCGGGATACGGCTGCCGCTGCGCCAGATCCCCGGCCTGGTGGGCGAGTCCGTCCCCCTCGCCGAGCCGCTGCGCGCCATTGTCGCCACCCCCGGCGTCGATCTGCGCCCCGCCCCGGGCAACCGGGTCTGCGCCATCTCCTGGCCGGTCGACGCCCTCCTCGCCCCGACCCCGGCCACCCAGGTGCCGCCCGAAGCGGATCTCCTCGGCCGGTGCGCCGAGATCCTGCCCGCCTTCCGCGCCCTGGCGGGCACCCGGATCGGAGTCCGCCCCGTTCCCGAAGACGGCCTCCCCCTGGTCGGCCCGCACCTCGACGCGCCCGGCCTCTACACCATCGCCACCCACAGCGGTGTCACCCTCGCGCCGCTCCTGGCCGCCCTCGCCGCCGGGGAACTCACCACCTCCGCCCCCGACCCCGCCCTGGCCCCCTACCGCCCCGACCGCGACACCTCACGGCCCATCCGCGACGAGAGCCTGGCCGTGATGAGCGGCCACCGCACCGAAGCCGGTTGACGCGCCGGTGGCTCAGGCCAGCAGGTTGCCCGTGTGGGAAAGGCGGCGCGCCGTGGTCAGGAGGGCGTGGATCTGAGGTCCGGCCTGGTTGATGTCGGTCACGGCCGTTTTGAACGGCAGCCGCACATCGTGGTGCGTACGGGGGTATTCGAGGCGCAGGGTGAGGCCGTAGCGGTCCATCGCCACCGGGAGGGCGCGCACCATGCCCTGGTCCGGGTGCGGGTGGACGAGGCGCAGCAGCAGGGGGACGAGTTCGCTGTGGTCGTCCACGAGGTGGGTCAGCATGCTCGCCTCGCTGGTCGCGATGGGGTCGAGCGGTGCCGCCTGCAGGGTGTGGAGGGTGACGTAGTCGCGTCCGTCGGCGTCTTCGAGGACCGCCTGTCCGAACTCCAGGCAGGTGCTCTCGGTGGCCTCCGCGTCGTACGGAGCGGACAGCAGCCCGGTCACCGTGACGCGGGCGCGGAGGCGGTCGCGTACGGGTGTGGGGGCGATGTCGGTGAGTTCCAGCCGGACCGGCACGCGCATCGTCGTCTGGGCCTCGGCGCCCTCGTACGGCGGGTGGAGGTGGAAGTGGCCCATCGCCCCCGTGCCGTCGAGACGGCGTACTTCGGTGTGGATCCCGTCGCTCACCACCGACATGGAGTGGGCGGCGGCGAGGATCGACCGGACGCGCTCGGCGGCGGTCGGGGTAGTGGCGCGGGGGGTGAAAGGACGCATCCGGGGGCTCCAGGCGCGGATAGGACGGACACCAAGCGAACGACTTAGGTATGCCTAACCTAACTTACGAGCCGGGATCCGGGTAGTCCCGAGGGGTGCGTGGGGGAGGGGTCGCTACCCGTTCCTCCCGAAACGGGCGATCGCTTCCAGGATCGCGTCCCGCATCGTGGGACTGCCTGTGTGCCCCGAGTCGTCGATCACCTTCAACTCCGCGTCCGGCCACGCCTTGGCCAGCTCCCACGCGGTCTTCAGCGGACTGCCCAGGTCGAGCCGCCCATGGATCAGCACCGCCGGGATCCCCGCCAGCCGGTGCGCGTCCCGCAGCAGTTGACCGTCCTCCAGCCAGGCGTCGTGGGCGAAGTAGTGCGCGCAGATCCGTACGAAGGCCATCAGCGCGTCGTCGGACTTGTCGCTGTAGTAGCCCGGACTGCCGAGCACCTCGTGGGCGATGACCGCGTCCTCCCAGGTGCACCAGTCCCGCGCCGCCTTGGCCCGGACCGCCTCGTCCGGGCTGTTCAGCAGCCGGTCGTAGGCGGCCACGAGATCGCCGCCGCGCTCCAGCGGTGGCAGCGCGTCGCGGAACGCCTCCCAGGGGCCGGGCAGCAGGCGTCCCACGCCCCGGTAGAGCCAGTCGGTCTCCTCCGGCCGGGTCGTGGTGACGCCCGCGATGACGATCCCGGAGACCCGCTCGGGGTAGCGCTCGGCGTAGGCCAGGATCAGCGTCGAGCCCCAGGAGCCGCCGTGGAGGAGCCAGCGCTCGATGCCCAGGTGCTCGCGCAGCCGCTCCATGTCGGCGATGAGGTGGTGGGTGGTGTTGTGTTCGAGGCCGACCGCCGGGTCTGAGGCGTGCGGTCTGCTCTCACCACAGCCGCGCTGGTCGAACAGGACGACCCGGTAGACCTCGGGGTCGAACAGCGTGCGGCTGCCACGCCGCCCCCCGCTGCCGGGGCCGCCGTGCACGCACAGCGCCGCCTTCCCCTCGGGGTTGCCACTGGTCTCCCAGTAGATCTGCTGGCCGTCGCCGACGTCGAGGAGTCCGTGTGCGTCCGGTTCGGTGGGCGGGAAGGGCTGGGCCATGGCGGTCTCCTCCTGCTGGGCGCGGCGGACAACCTCGCGAGGCTAGCCGACTACCGCGACCTCTCACACGTGGTTTACGCGGACGTGGGCGGCTTTCCCCGGCCGACCACGTCGAGCAGCAGCCGCGCGGCCATCGCGGCCCCATCGGTACGGACCGTGGCGGCCACGGCGGCCGCCCGTGCGCGGGTCTCGGGGGCCAGCGCCGTCCTGAGCGAGGCCGACAGGGACGCGGTGGTCGGGACCGGACCGTCGTGTGCCGCGCCGATGCCCAGAGCGGCCACCCGGCCCGCCCAGTACGGCTGGTCCACCATTTGCGGCACCACCACCTGAGGCACACCGGCCCGGGCCGCCGCCGCCGTCGTGCCCGCGCCGCCGTGGTGCACGACGGCGGCCACCCGGGCGAACAGGGCCCGCAGGTTGACCTCGCCGACGACGTGGCAGCCCGCCTGGTCGGGGGTCAGGTCCAGGCCCGCCCAGCCGCGCGAGACGAGGACGCGGCGGCCCTGCGCGCGGACCGCCGCGACGGCCACCCGGGCCGCGTCCCGCGGGGCGCGCATGCTGCCGAAGCCCACGTACACCGGTGGTGTTCCGGCGCCCAGGAACGCCTCCAGCTCCGCCGGGAGCGGGCGTTCGTCCGGCAGGATCCACGCACCGGTCTGTACGACGTCCAGCTCCGCCGTCTCCTGCCACGGGCCGAGGACCGGGTCGGCCGCCAGCCACGGGCGGCCGGTGAAGACGTGGCCGCGTACGTCGTCCACCGGTGGCAGGCCGATCGCCGCGCGCTGGGTGTTCAGCGCCACGCCGAACAGCTCGTTGATGTTCCGGGCATCCAGATCCCACAGCGTCCGGTGGTCGGTGACGTGGGGTGGGAACGGCAGGCCCTCCCGTGGCGGCGGCGCGTGGTGCGGCGACGGCAGGGCGACCGGCTGGTAGCTCGCGTACACGTACGGGATGCCCAGCTTCTCGGCCACCGACCGCGCGGCGACCTGTGCCAGGCCTGCCGCCACCAGCGCGTCACACCCCTCGGCCGCCGCGGCGAGGGCGCCGAACTGCGCGGCCACCAGCTCCACACGGCGCCGGGACAGGTCCGCCGCCGATGGCGGCGCCACTCCGTGCATCAGCGGACGCACCGGCTCCCCGACCGGCACCAGCGGTACGCCGACACCGGCCAGCAGCTCCGCGAACTCCGCGTCCGGCGGCGCGCACACCCGCACCTCCGCGCCGAGCGCCCGCAACCGCACCGCGAGCCCCGCCATCGGTTCGACGTCCCCGCGCGATCCGTACACCGACAGCACCACACGCATCCGGAACTCTCCTCGCCGTGGCGCTCAGCTCTTGAGCGGGCCGCCGTTGATCGCCACCCGGCGGCCGTAGCGGGTGTGCGGGTAGTAGTCGTAGACCGCGTGGTGCTGGACGCAGCGGTTGTCCCAGAACACCAGGGTGTGGGGTTCCCAGCGCACCCGGCAGAAGAGCAGCGGGCGCTCCGCGACCACCTTGAAGAGCAGATCCAGCACGGCCCGGCTCTCGTCGGCCGACAGCTGCGGAATGCGGTCGGTGTAGGCGGGATTGACGTACAGGACCGGGCGGTCGGTCTCCGGGTGCCGGACCACCAGCGGGTGTTCGGAGGTCGGCACCACGTAGTCCGGCGGCAGGGTGTACCCCTTGAGCGACAGCCCGCCGTCGTGCAGCGCGGTCAGCCCGTCCAGCATTCCGCGCAGCGTGGGGGAGAGCATGTCGTAGGCCAGGTGCATGTTGGCGAACAGGGTGTCGCCGCCGCAGTCCGGCTCCGGCGTCCGGATGATGTGCAGCATCGAGCCGAGCGACGGCTCCTGGTCCGCGGTGCCGTCGGCATGCCAGCCGTTGCCCGCCACGTTGCTCGCCTCGGCGCTGGTGCGGATCTCCAGAACATAGGGGTCGCCCTCCGGTGGCGGCGGGTTGACCGGGCGCAGTTCGCCGAAGTGGCGGGCGAACCGCTTGTGGTCGTCGACGCTGATGTCCTGGCCGCGGAAGACCAGCACATGGTGGTCGAGGAAGGCGTGGCGGACCTCGGCCAGCTGCTCGTCGGTCAGTTCCCGGGTGAGGTCCAGACCGGAGACCTCGGCCCCGATGACCGGGGTGAGCGGCGCCACCTCGATGGTCCGGTACGCGGGCTGTGGCCGGGTGGTGATCCGCTTGATGGCGTCGAGTTCGTACGCTTCCATGGCTCTCCCTGCTGGGTACGGAGGATGGTGCGGGCGGGCCGGGGCCCGTCAGCGCTGACCGGCCGCCTCGCGGTGGACGGCGTTGACCGCGGCGGTCACCGCCGCCACATGGGGCGGGCGGACCAGGCCGTAGTGGGTCGTCTCCAGCTCGTGCCAGTCGCTCGGCGCGGCCAGCTGGGCCCGCCACAAGGCGCGCTGCTCCTCGGGGGAGCCGAGCGGCGGCAGGCCCGCCACCGGGAGCCGGGCCAGCCACACCCGGGCCGGTGTGGTGGTCAGCGGCGGCGGCCGGTGGTCGGCCATGGCACGGAGGTTGGCCAGACAGCACCGGGTGAGCCGGTCCGCGTACGTCCGGGCCGCCTCGCCGTCCCGGCCGTCGCCATGGCCGCGGAGCCCCAGCTCGTGGGCGAAGAGGGTCCGCAACTCGCCCTCGCCGTACGCCTGGTAGAGCGGTCCGGAGCCGGGCGGTGGCGGGTCCAGCAGATGGAGCGCGTCCACCGGCCGCCCCGCCGCCTCCGCCTCGGCGGCCATACCGACGGCCACCCAGGCGCCGAACGACCACCCGGCTAGCTGCCGATGCCACGTGGCGGCCGGGAAACGCGCATCCAGCGCCGCGTGGTAGCGGCGGGCCCGCTCGGCGATGGTCCACTCGGGGCCACCGGGACGGCGCAGCGCCGGGTCGGCGATCAGCGCCACGGTCAGCCGTGGATCGAGGCCCGCGACCAGCGCGCGGTACGCCTGGATGTCCCCGCCGACCGGGTGCACCAGGCACAGCACCTCCGCTCCGGTGCCCTGCTGCCACACGTCGAGCATGACGCCATCGGGTGTCCCGGCGGGCGTGCCGCTGACGGCGGACGTCGCGCGGCGGGCCCGGTCCAGCAGGGTCAGCACCTCGGCCAGCGAGACCTGGTGGCTCAGCTCGGCCAGATCGAGCTCCACGTCGAAGTGGCGCTTCATCTCGCCGATGAGGTCCAGCAGGGTCAGCGAATCGGCGCCCAGGTCGTACAGCGAGGCGTCCGGGTCGAGGGTGTCCAGCCCCAGCCACTCGCACAGCCAGTCGCCGAGCAGCACGGCCGGTTCGCTCCCGTCCGCAACGGGTTCGGCGTCCGGCGCGGGCGCGGGCCCGGCGTAGAAGGCGCGGGACGCGTTCAGTTCGGTGGTAGAGACCAGCACCTGCGGCAGTTGCGCGGCCAGCGCCCGGGCGAGGGTGCGACGGCCCTCCTCCAGCGTCAGCCCAATCGCCAGATGGGCCTGGTGGCGTACGTCCGCGGCCGGTGCCCGCAGCGCCATCCCGGCCTCCCGCCACACGTCCCAGCCGATGGCCAGCCGGAGCGTCGTCCCACCGACTGGAGTGGCGCCGCCCTCCTGTGGCGTGGGCGGCTCGTGGTGGGCGAAGGCGTCCAGCACCCCGGCCGACGCGGCGTAGTCGAGCTGGCCGACCCCGCCCAGGGTCCCGGCCATGGAGGAGCAGTAGACGGCCAAGTGCGGCCGGAACCGCTCGACCAGGCGCTCCACCAGCAGCGCGCCGTGCAGCTTGGCGAGCGAACCGGTGCGCGCCACGGCGGGGTCGCGGCGCGCGATCAGCCCGCCCGCTGCCGTGCCCGCCGCGTGCACCACGGTGTCCAGCCGCCCCGTACGGTCGGCGACGAGGGCGGCGAGCCGGTCGGGGGAGTGGGCGCTCAGGTCGGCCTCGACCAGCTCGACGCGGTCGGCCCATGGCGTCAGCGCGTCCGGCAGCTCCGGCCGCCGGGCCAGCAGCAGTACCCGCCCGGCGGTCCGCTCCAGCAGCCAGCCCGCGAGCGTGGCGCCGATGCCGCCGGTGCCGCCCAGCACCAGGTGGACCGTATCCGCCGCGGCCGGGATCACGGGGTGTTCGACGGGCGCCGGGACCGGCACCGTGTCCTGCCGCCACCAGTAGCCGTGACGCAGCGCCAGGTGCGCCGGGAGTCGTTTGTCGGCGGCCCGTCCGTCGGAGGGCCCCTCGTCGGTGGCCAGCAGCGACGCGAGCGTCGCCGACCAGCCGGTCGGCGCGGCGGCCGGGAGGTCGACCCAGTGCCCGGCGGCGGCGCCCTCCTGCGGCGCCACCTCGGTGACCCCGGCCAGCAGCGCCAACTCGGGCCGGTCCACCGGGCCGTCCACCGGCCGGGCCCGGTACGAAAGCCACACCGGGCGCGGCGTCAGCCCGGTCCGCCCGGCCGCCGCCCGGATCAGCGCGGCCGGAGCGTCCAGGCAGGCCCAGCGGGCCCGGTCCAGCCGGTCGGCGTCGACCGGGCCGGTCACGCCCAGCGGCAGCGCGTGCAGCCAGTCCACGGCGCCCAGACCGTCCAGTGCGTCCAGCAGCGCGCCGAGTGAGGCCGGGTCGGCCGGGTCCACCAGGTACGCGTCGTCGTCGAGCCGGGCGAACCCGCTCGCGGCGGCCACCAGCACCACCCGGCTGCGGACCGAGCGCAGCGCGCGTACCTCCTCCGGGTCGGCCGGGCCGTCCGTGACCAGGACCAGCGGACGGGAGGCGGCCGCCGGGCCGGTGGCGCCCGCCCGGCGGAACCGGACCCAGTGCGGCTGGTGCAGCCACTGTTCCTCGGCCAGGCGGGCGGGCCAGGCGTCTTCGGTCGGCGCTGGTTCTTCCGCCGCCCGTTCGATGCCGTACTCCGCCCGCGCGAAGGACGGCGGAGGGAAGTCCCACGGCGCCTGCGCCGGGCCCGTCGGCCAGTCGATCCGCTCCCCGGCCAGCCAGTCGGCGGCCAACCGCCGCGCGTCGCGGTCCGCCACCGGGACCGGCTCGGTACCCGGCTCCACCTCGGTGCCACTCGCCGTACGCAGCCACCGCACCGCCGAGGCCGGGTCCGGGCAGACCGCCGCCATCCGCCACCGGCGAGCCGGACGGCCCGCCTGTAGATGCCGCAGCACCGCCGGGTACGCCTCCGGCCGCTCCGCGAGATAGGCGGCTATCCGGTCCGCGTCGGCGCGCAGCGCCGCCTCGCTGGAGGCGGAGAGCAGCAGACAGGGCGGTGGCGCGTCGGCCGGCCGCCCCGGCTCCCCGGCCTCGATCACCGCGTGCGCGTTGGCGCCCCCGATGCCGAAGCTGCTGACCGCCGCCACCCGGGGCCGGTCGCCCGGCCAGAGCAGTGCCTCGGTGGGTACGTAGAACGGCGTCGGGTCGGGGCCGAGCTGCGGGTTGAGGGCACGGAAATCCAGCGTGGGCGGGATCAGCCCATGGTGGACGCACAGCGCGGCCCGGACCAGACCGACCACCCCGGCCGCCGCGCCCAGGTGGCCGATCTGGCTCTTGACCGAGCTGAGCGCCGTACGGCCGGACTCCGGCACCTCGAACGCCTGGCGCAGCGCGCCCACTTCGACCGGGTCGCCGAGCCGGGTGCCGGTGCCGTGCGCCTCCACATAGCCGAGGTCGGCGCCGGTGCGCCCGCTGCGACGCAGGGCGGTACGGATCACCTCGCGCTGGCCGGAGAGCGAGGGGGCGCTGTAACCGAGCTTGTCCGAGCCGTCGTTGTTCACCGCCGATCCGGTGACCAGCGCGTAGACCGTGTCCCCGGCTTCGCGGGCCAGTCGCAGCGGCTTGAGGACCAGCATGCCGACCCCGCTGGAGCCGACGGTGCCGGTGGCGTCGTCGCTGAACGGGCGGCAGTGGCCGTCCGCTGAGAAGATGTGCTGCGGTTTGTAGCGGTAGCCGTCGCTCAGCCCGGTGTCCACCAGCACCCCGCCCGCCAGCATCACATCGGCGTCGCCCTGCCGCAGCAGCCCGGCGGCCACGTGCACCGCGAAGAGCGAACTGGCGCACGCCGCCTGCACGGTGAAGGCGGGACCGGTCAGATCGAGGTGGTAGGCGGCCTTCGTGGCCAGGAAGTCCTTCTCGTGGTGCAGCGCGAGCTGAAAGCCGTCCGGCAACCGGTCCGGGCCGGTCTGTCGCAGCATGGCCTGGAAGTACGTGTTCTCGCCCGCACCGGCCACCAGTCCGACCCGCAGCGCCGAGGTGTCGGCGATACCGGCGTGCGCCAGCGCCTCGACGCAGGTCATCAGCGTGTGCCGCTGCTGCGGATCCATCAGCCGGGCGTCTTGGCGGCTGATGCCGAAGTGCTCGGGGTCGAAGTCGAGCAGCCCGTCCATCTGGCTGTGGGCTCCCACCAGCCCGTCCGGGGCGTCGAAGTACTCGATGCCACGGTCACCGCCGCGGATCAGCTCCCAGAAGGCCCGCAGGTCCGGTGCGCCCGCCACGCGCACCGCCATCCCGACCACCGCGATGGGTTCGTGGCCCGCCACCTCGGCCGGTCGCGCCGCGCAGGCGGGGCCCGGCGCCGTACCGTCCAGGAAGCGGGCCAGCGCGCGTACCGTCACATGCTCGAACAGGTCCGCTATCTCGAACCGTAGCCCGAGCGCGGTGGTGCACCGCAGGTGGAAACGCATCAGCCCCAGGCTGGACGCACCGGCCTCGAAGAACGTCTGCTCCGGGCCGACGGGCACACCGGTCACCGCCTCGAAGGCGGCGGTCAGTTCGGCCTCCCGTTCCGAAAGCCGCTGCCCGTCGGCCGGACCGCGGCGCAGCTCCTCACCCGGGGCGCGCAGTGCCGCCCGGCGGTCCAGTTTGCCGCTCGGGGTGCGCGGCAGTGACTCCAGCCGACGGAACCGGCCGACGCGTACGTGCGGTGGCAGCAGCGGCACCAGGTGGCCGTCCAGCTCCCGGGGCGCAGGGGCGTCCCCGCGGCACTCCAGGCAGGCGGTCAGCCCGCCGCCCTCAGCGACCACCACCACGCCCACCACCTTCGGGTGGCGCAGCAGCGCCGCCTCCACCTGGCCCAGCTCCAGCCGGTGGCCGCTCAGCTTGATCTGCTGGTCGTCCCGGCCGTGGTGGTGCAGCAGCCCGTCGTGGCCGAAGGCGGCCCGGTCGCCACTGCGGTAGAACAGGCCCTGGGTTCCGGGCAGTTCGGTGAAACGTTCCCGGTTGAGCGTGCCGTCGCCCAGATAGCAGCGGGAGACCATGGTGCCGCCGATCAGCAGGTCGCCGACGCAGCCCGGGGGCAGTGGCTCACCGGCCGGGTCCACCACCCGCAGCAGCGCCCCGGCCACCGGGGTGCCGATGGCCGGGCGCTCCGGCCAGTGAACCGGGTCGCCCGCCAGGCACAGGGCGCTGACCACGTGGGTCTCGGTCGGACCGTAGTGGTTGAACAACCGGGCCCCCGGCAGTCCGGCGAACCACCGGCGGATGGCGCCGGTGCACACCAGCTGCTCGCCCGCGGTCACCACCTCGCGCAGCCGGGACGGGTAGCGGCCCAGGCGGACGGCGTGTTCGGCGAGCAGCTGCAGCGCCACGTACGGCATGAAGATCCGCTCCACACCGGCCGACTCCAGCTGGTCGAGCAGCGCCGGGATGTCCTGCCGCCAGCCGGGGCGTACGAGGTGCAGAGCGCCGCCACCGCACAGGGTGGTGAAGATCTCCTGGAAGGAGACATCGAACGACAGCATGGAGAACTGCTGGGTCACGGCCGGTGTGCCGAGACCGCCCTCGGACGCCTGCCAGTGCAGCAGGTTGGTCAGCGTGTGGTCGAAGACCTGGACACCCTTGGGCGTGCCGGTGGAGCCGGAGGTGAAGAGTGTGTACAGCGGACGCCCGGCATGCGGTGGCGGTTGCGGCGGTGCGGTGTCCGGCTCGCCTTCGGCCAGCGTGATGGTCCGGCGTACCGTGCCGCCGTCCGGGTCCATTCGCTGGTACGCCACGTCGCCGCCCGGTGCCAGGAGCACGCACTCCGGGTCGACCTGGCGCAGGATCTGCCGCAGCGGCTCGGCCGGGTAGGCCGGGTCGAGCGGCACCGCGGTCCAGTTGAGCCGGGCGAGCGCCAGCAGCGCCACCACGTGTTCCACCGACGGCTCCAAGTACAGCGCCACCTGCCGCTGCCCGTCGGCCGCCAGGGGATGAGCGGCCAGCAGTTCCCCGGCGAGCGCCGCCGCCCACCGGTCCAGCTGTGCGTAGTCGACCGGGCCGTCCGGCGTCATCAGGGCGGGCGCGCCGGGTGTCCGGGCGACCTGGGCGGCGAAGCCCTCGGCCACCGTCGTCCAGCCGCCGGACGGCTCGCCACCGCGCCCGAACTCCGGCAGCCCGCGCCGGTACGGGGCCGCCACCTCGGCGGGCGTACCGGACCGGCCGGTGGCGAGCAGGTCCAGGCCGGTCCGGAACAGCCGGTCCATGGCCTCGATCTCGTCGGCGGCGAAGTGGTCGGCCGCGTATTCCCACAGGCAGTCGAAGCCGTCCGGGTGTTCCACCAGTGAGACGGTCAGCGGCACCTTGGCCTCGGCCGGTGCCCGCCACACCGGCCGGGCGGTGATCCCGGGCAGCTCCAGCGCGCCGAAGTCGGTGTTCTCCAGCACGAACAGCACATCGAAGGGGCTACGACCGGCCGGGTGGCCACGGTCGTCCAGCACATCGGCGAGCGACACGTCCTGCCACTCCAGGGTGTCGCGCACCGCCGCGCCCAGCCGCAGCAGCTCGGCGCGCAGCTCGCCGCGCGGCGCGACGGCCACGGGCAGCAGCACGGTGTTGGCGAACATCCCGACACTTGCCTCGAACTCCTGCACAGGGCGGCCCGCCACCGGCGTGGCGATCCGTGGCCGGGTGCGGCCGGTGACCGCGTACAGGCTCCAGGCGAACACCCCGAGCAGCAACTCGAAGCGGCTCAGCTCCAGTTCGCCGCAGAGCCGGTCCACGGTGGTGCGGTGGTCCGGGTCCAGCGCGGTGTGCAGCAACCGGCCCTCGGGGTACGGCCGGTCGCGGACCGGGAGCAGCGGCTCGTCCGGCTCCTCCTCGGCGTTCCACCGCTCGCGCAGCCCGGCGCGCAGCGCCTCGTACCCGGTCGCGGCGCACCATTCCGTTTGCCATGCGGCGTGATCCAGCGGGGTGGGCGCCGCGGAGACCTCGGGCAGCGTGGTGTCCGGTGCCGTCAGCGCCTGGGCGTAAGCGGTCGACAGGTCGCGGAAGAGCACGGTCAACGACCAGCCGTCCACCGCGATGTGGTGCAGCCGCAGCAGCAGCGTGCCGCCGCTCGGACCCGAGCCGTCCGGGCCCGAGCCGTCCGGGCCTGAGCCGTCCGGGCTTGAGCCGTCCGGGCTTGAGCCGTCCGGGCCTGAGCCGTCCGGGCTTGAGCTGTCCGGGCCCGAGCTGTCCGGGTACGGCAGCCAGCAGGCGGCCAGCATCCGCGGACGCGCCAGATCGTGCGGCTCGGCGAAGAACCGGTCGGCGACGGCGGATACGGCCTCGTCACCGGCGAGCGCCACGGCCTCCGGCTCGACCCACGGGTCGTAGGGCGCGCCCACCACCTGCAGCAGACCGTCCGGCGACGCCTCGAACCCCGTACGCAGCGCCGGGTGCCGGGCCACCAGCCGGCCCAGGGCCCGGCGCAGCGCGTCCTGGTCCACCGGGCCGTCCAGCCGGAGCGCCTGGCCCACCGTGTAGCCACGGGAACCGGGGAAGCGCTGGTGGTGCAGCCACAGCCGCTGCTGCTCGCTGGTGGCCGGGCCACGGACGGCGCCGGACGGCGGGCCCGGCACCGGGTAGCGCGGCCCGGCCCCCGACCCGGCCCGGTCGATCGCCTCGGCGATGGCGGCGAAGTCGGCGTGCAGCACCTCGGCCTGGCCCAGCTCGTGCCCGAAGCGGCGGCGGATCTCGAACCGGAGCCGCAGCGCCCGCAGCGAGTCGCCCCCGCTGGATATCCACCGGTCGGTGGGGCGCAGCCCGGAGGTGCCGAGCACCGCCTCGGCCAGCTCCAGCACCTCGCGCTGCCGGGCGGTGGCCACCGTGGCCGGGCCCGCGTCGGCGGAGCGCTGCCACGGGCGGTCGGCGCGGCGTAACAGCGCGGCCCGGTCCACCTTGCCGTTGCCGGTCAACGGCAGCGCGTCCACCCGGTGCACCCGGTGCGGCCGCATATAGGCCGGTACGGCGGACGTCAGGTGGCGGTCGAACTCCTCGAAGTCCAGCTCCGCCCCGGCCACCAGGTAGGCCAGCAGTTCGTGTCCGGCGGTCTCCGGGTGCTCCCGGGTGCACACGTACGCCTGACGGACCGCCGGGTGCGCCGCGATCCGCCGTTCCACTTCGGCCGGTTCGATGCGGAAGCCGCGCACCTTCACTTGCCGGTCCGCCCGGCCCAGATAGCTGATCACGCCGTCGGCGTCGGCCCGCACCAGGTCGCCGGTGCGGTAGTGGCGCTCCCGGCCGCCGTCGTACCAGTCCAGCCGGACGAACCGCCGGGCGGTCTCCTCGGGCAGGTTGCGGTAGCCGGTCGCCACGCCCGTCCCGGACAGCAGCAGCTCGGCCACCTCGCCCGGTTCGGCGACGCGTTCGGAGCCCGGTACCACCAGCAGCGCCCCGGTGTCCGGTATCGGACGGCCGATCGGCACCACGTCCGCGTCGAAGTCGCGGGGAATCGGGTGAACGAGCGAGAACGTGCACACCTCGGTGGGGCCGTAGATGTTGTGCAGCACCGTGGCGCCGCCGGGGTTGTGCCGGTACCAGCGCCGCACCACGGCCGCGTTGAGCTGCTCACCACCGACCAGCACCTGCCGCGCACCGGCGAAGCACGTGGGCACGGTGTCCACCACGGCCTGGAAGAGCGCGGTGGTGACGAACAGCGTGTTGATCCGCTCCCGCAGCAGCGCGGCGGCGAGCCGGTGCGGCGACTGCACGTCCTCGTCACGCAGCACCACGCAGCAACCGCCGGTCAGCAGCGGTGTCCACATCTCGAAGTTGATGGCGTCGAAGGCCGGGTTGGACAGGCAGGCGAACCGTTTCCCCGGCTCCAGAGGCAGCCAGCCGGGCCGCGCCATCCGCATCACACCCGCCTCCGGCAGCTCCACCCCCTTCGGGCGGCCGGTGGTGCCGGAGGTGTAGAGGACCAGCCCGGCGGGCCGCTCCGTAAACGTGTCGACCGACACCGCCCCGTCCGCCAAGGCGTCCAGCAGCCGCGCCGCCGGAAGCGGACGTACGGTGTCCGGGATGTCCTCCGGTGCCGTGGCGGCGTGCACCAGCGCGACGCTGCCCGAGTCCGTCAGGATGTGCGCCTGCCGCTCCGGCGGGCTCTGTGTGTCCAGCGGGACCACCCGGGCGCCCAGCCGCAGCGCGCCGAGCACCACCACGACCAGCTGCCAGGAGCGGGGGAGGCCGACCGCGACCGCGTCGCCGGGGCGCACCCCGTGGCCGCGCAGCGCCGCGGCCACCTGCGCGCCCGCGGTGTCCAGCGCCGCGTAACCGAAGCGGCGGTCCTGGTCCACCAGCGCGAGCGCGTCGGGGGTGAGCCGTGCCCGCAGATGGACGCCGTGGGCCAGACCGGTGGCCTCCAGGGCCGGGCCGTCGCTCAAGGTCGTCATGAGCGCTCCAGCGCCACGTACGGTACGGCCGGTCGGGCGGGCTCCGTGGCGTCCAGCCGGTCCAGTTCGCTGACGACCACCTCGGCCACCGCCGACACCTGCGCTCCCTCCAGCAGATCCCAGTGGCCGCACTCGAGCGGCACCACCGCGAGTCCGGCACCGGCCCGCAGCCGCCAGAACGCGCGGGTCGGATGCGGGCCGGACGGGCCCGGGCCGTCCGCGGCGGCCTCGATCAGGGTCAGCGGAGCGGTGGTCGGCCGCGGGTGGTGGCCGCGGGCGGTCATCCGGCTGTGGTTGTACGTCTCGAAGTACCGGGTCAGCTGGTCGGCTTCGATGCCCGGGTACATGCCGTTGAACCGCACCAGCTTCTCCGCGAACTCCTCGTACGCCACCGGCTGGATCGCGGCCCGCTCGGCCGGGTCGTCGGTGGCCTGGGTGTCGAGCAGCACCACGCTCAGCCGGGCGTGCCCGGCCAGCGCCAGCCGCCGGCCCATCTCGTGTGCGATCAGACCGCCGTAGGACAGCCCGCACAGCACCAGCGACTCGTCCGGGCGGGCGTCGATCAGTTCCAGATAGGCCCGCGCCATCGCCTCGACGGTGGGAAGCCGCTCCTCATCCGGGTCGATGCCCGGGGCCTGGATGCCCTGGACCCCGATGTCCCCGGGGAGCGCCCCGGCCAGTGGCAGATAGCAGAAGGCGGTGCCACCGGCCGGATGGACGCACACCAGCCGCCGCCGTCCGGTTCCGGCGTGGAATTCGATCAAGTTCGTGCCCGGCTTCGTGTCCCGGGGTCCGCAGGCGCCCCGGCGCAGCCGTTCGGCGAGCGCCTCGATGGTCGGATGCCGGATCACCTCGCGTATCGGCGGCGTCCGGCCGAACTCCTCGCCGATCGCGTGGGCCAGCTTGATGGCCGAGATGGACGTGCCGCCGATGTCGAAGAAGTTGTCCGATATGCCGATGCCGGGATGGAGCAGCAGCCGGGACCAGATCCGGTGCAGCGCCATCTCCACGTGGTCGCGCGGGGTCGCGGTGTTGACCTGGGTGGGCAGCGCCGTGCGCGCGTGTTCCAGCAGGGCCGCCCGGTCCAGCTTGCCACTGCGGCCCAGTGGCAGACCGGGCAGTTCCACAAAGACGGACGGGATCATGTAGTCCGGCAGCCGCTCGGCCAGCTCCGCCCGCCACTCGTGCGGTTGCCGGGACGGCGCCTCGCCACGTCCGATGCCCGCCACCAGCCGTGGTTCACCCGCCCGGTCGCGGTCGACCAGTACGGCGGCCTCCCGCACCCCCGGCAGTGCCAGCAGCGCCGCCTCCACCTCGCCCGGCTCGATGCGGAAGCCGCGCAGCTTGACCTGGTCGTCCCGGCGCCCGGTGTATTCGGCGTTGCCGTCCGGCAGGCGGCGGGCCAGATCGCCGGTGCGGTAGATCCGGCCGCCGGGGACGAACGGGTCGTCAAGGAACCGCTCGGCCGTCAGCTCCGGCTGGTTGAGGTATCCGCGGGCCACGCTCGCGCCGCCGATGTACACCTCGCCCACCACACCGGGCGGCACCGGACGCATCCGCTCGTCCAGCAGATACAGCCGGGTGCCGGGCAGCGGTCGGCCGATCGGGCACGGCCGGTCCACCGGGCGCGGGTCGGTGTAGGCGGTGGCGTACAGCGTGGTCTCGGTCGGTCCGTAGCCGAAGCAGATCCGCAGCCCGGGCAGGGCTGACGCCATCCGGTGCAGTGCGGCCTCGGGCAGTGACTCCACCCCGGTCAGCACCTGGCGCAGCGCCAGCCCGGCCAGCCTGCCGTCCGGGTCCTCGTCGATCCACCGTACGTAGGCCGGTGGCAGGAAGGCCTGCACCACCCGGTGTTCGCGCAGCCAGCCCATCAGCGGGGCAGGGTCCCCGCGTAACTCCTCGGGTACCAGGTGTACTTCGGCGCCCGTGGTGAGGGGCAGCAGCAGCTCGTGCACCGAGGCGTCGAAGCCGATGCTGGACCAGGCCGAGGTGGCCTCGCCCGGGGTGGCGCCGAACCGGGCCAGCCACTGGTCGAAGAGGCCCAGCACATTGCCGCGCGTGACCGCGACACCCTTGGGGCGGCCGGTGGAGCCGGAGGTGTAGATGACGTACGCCAGGTGTGAGGACGGGACGGTGATGCCCGGCGCGTCGTCCCGGTCGCCTTCGGCTTCGACGGCCATCAGCGGGAGCCAGGTGTCCGGCGCGTTCCGCTGGTCGGTGAGCACCAGGGCGGGCCGTGCGTCGGACACCATCGCGGCCAGCCGTTCGGCGGGCTGGCCCGGGTCGAGGGGGAGCCATCCGGCACCGGCCTTGAGGATGCCGAGCACACCGGCCACCAGCTCGGCCGAGCGGCCGGTATGCAGCGCGACCACCTGGTCCGGGCGCACACCACGGGCGATCAGGGCGTGTGCCAGCCGGTTGGCCCGCCGGTCGAGGTCGGCGTAGGTCAGGCGGCGTTCGCCCGCCACCACCGCGGTGGCCGCCGGGGTGGACCGTACGTGGGCCTCGAACCGCTCGACCAGCCCGGCCGGTTCGGCGGCGCCGTTCGCCGGAGCGCCGGTGGCCTCGGTGGCCTCGGTGGCGTCCCAGTCGGCCAGCAGCTCGGCGGTCTCCGGCGCGTCCAGCAGCGCGTACTCGGCGATGGACCGTCCGGGCTCCCGGGCCAGCTGCTCCAGCACCCGGACCAGATAGCGCAGATGGCGCTCGACGGTCTCCCGGTCGAACAGCGCGGTGGCGTAGTCCAGATCGCCGACGATCCGCCCGTCCGCCTCCTCCAGCGCGAGGACCAGGTCGAACTTGGCCGGGGCGTACGGCATCGGCAGCAGCCGGACCGTCACCCCGGGCAACTCCATCACGTCCTCCATGGGCGGGACCCAGGCGAACATGGTCTGGAACAGCGGGGTGTGCGCGGCGCTGCGCGGCGGGTTGACCAGCTCCACGACCCGCTCGAAGGGCAGATCGGTGTTCTTCACCCCGGCCCGGACCGTGGCCCGCACCTGCCGCAGCAACTCCGAGCCGGTCGGCGCGTCCGCCAACTCCACGCGCAGCGCGAGGGTGTTGACGACGAATCCCATGATCTCGCCGACATCTCCGCGGCGGCGATTGGCGGTGGGCGTGCCCACCGCCAGGTCCCGCTGA
This sequence comes from Streptomyces sp. NPDC041200, assembly GCF_055591805.1. Taxonomy (NCBI): domain Bacteria; kingdom Bacillati; phylum Actinomycetota; class Actinomycetes; order Kitasatosporales; family Streptomycetaceae; genus Streptomyces; species Streptomyces sp. NPDC041200. The sequence continues at coordinate 58,702 of NZ_JBVIZF010000029.1, forward strand.
CCGGAGAGGCGGGACAGCACGATCGACCAGCCGGTCAGCAAGGTGGAGAAGAGCGACCCCTCGTGCTCCTCGGTGACGGCCTTGAGCGCCGTGGTCAGCTCGGGGCCGATCTCCAGGTGCACCCGGTCGCCGGAGTGGTCCTGCTCGGCCGGGCGCGGCCGGTCGGTCGGCAGCTCCAGCAGCGGTGGCACACCGGCCAGCTTCCCGGCCCAGTACTCCTCCTGCGCCGCGGGTTCCGCGCCCGCCATCCACTCCCGCTGCCAGCGGGTGAAGTCGGTGTACTGCCACCGTGCGGGCGGCAGCGGATCCGGCTCGCCGCGCAGCAGGGCGGCGTAGAGCGCGCCGGTCTCGCGCAGCATCATGCTGCGGGACCAGCCGTCGAACATCGCGTGGTGCACGGTCAGCACGATCACATGGTGGTCCGGGCCGAGCACCACCAGCCGCCCGCGGGCGAGTGGTTCGGCGGCCATGTTGAACGGTACGACGGTCTCCCGGCGCAGCACATCGGCGAGCCGGTCCTCGGCGTCCGGGCGGCCGGTCAGGTCGTCCACCGCCAGCGCGAAGCCGGTGTCCGCCGGATCGACCTGCTGGTACGCGTCGCCCCCGCACGGCACCAGCCGGGTACGCAGCGCCTCGTGCCGGGCCGTCAGAGCGTCCAGCGCCCGGCCCAGCACCGTACGGTCCAGCGGCCCCCGCAGCCGGAACGCCATCGGCTCGTTGTACGCGGCGCTGGCACCCTCGCGCTGGGATACCGCCCACAGTCGGCGCTGGCCGAAAGAGAGCGGTGGTCGGCCGTCCGGCCCCGGCGGTTCCGCGGTCGCGTCGGCTGACGCCGAGGAGTCGGACAACGATGTCATCGACAAGAGCAGCTCTTTTCACTCATGCCATGGATGGGAGATCGCGAAGCCGTTCGGGGAGATTTTTCGGCAGCAAGATGACCATGTCAATGGCCGCCCGAACGCAACCGGCGGTAACGGCTCCGGAAAGTCCAGGGGAATTCCGGGCACGTCTAGGGGGATTATGGGAATAAGCAGGGACCGGCGGATCAGCCCCCGGTGGGAGGAGCGGTGCTCTGCCGTACGACCAGTCGCGGAGTGGGGGCCTGCACGGAGCGGGGGGCGGGGCGTTCAGCCATGACGCGGAGCAGTTCGGTGGCGGTGAGCGTGCCGAGCGCGAAGGTGTCACGCGTGAGCGCGGTGAGCGAGGGGTGCGCCATGGTGGTGAGGACGGAGTCGTCGAAGGACACCACGGACACCTCGCCGGGCACCGGGACGCCCATCTCGGTGGCCACGCCGAGTCCGGCGACCGCCATGACGTCGTTGTCGTAGACGATGGCCGTGTGGCGGGGGCTGGCTTCGAGCAGGCGGCGGGTGGCCGACGCGCCCTGGGCGTCGGAGTAGTCGGTGGCGATGGACGTCACGTCGATGCCGGTGGACTCGCGTACGTCGTCGATCGCCCGCAGACGGCGCTGGGTGTGCTGGTAGGCCGCCGTGCCGCTGACGTGGCCGATCCGCCGGTGGCCGAGGGCCACCAGATGGCGCAGGATGCGATCCGTCGCCGCGTGGTCGTCCACCCAGACGCTGGTCAGCGGCATGGGGTTCCCGTGGCTTCCCAACACCACGGCGGGTATGCCCAGATCGGCGACGACTCGGGGCCGGGGGTCGTCGACCGCGAGGTCGAGCAGCACGAGGCCGTCCACCCGGTTCTCGGCCGCCCAGCGCCGGTACACCGTCAGCTGCGCCTCGGTGTCCTCGACGATGAGCAACTGCGTGGCGATCCCCCGGTTGGACAGGCAGGACTGCAGACCGGAGAGGAACTGGGCGAAGAACGGCTCGACGCCGAGCGTGCGCGCGGGACGGGCGATGACGATGCCGACCACGTCGTTGGCCGCGCCCTTGAGCGCGCGGGCCGCCAGGTGCGGGCGCCAGTTGAGTTCGTCCGCGACATCGAGGATGCGTTTACGGGTCGCGTCGCTCAGCCCGGGGCGTCCATTGACCGCGATGGACACCGCCGCGACGGAGACGCCCGCGAGCCGTGCGATGTCGGTGCTGCGCAGCCGGGGCGGTGATTCCTCGGCGCGCGAGCGGCCGGGGGAGGGCTCGGTGCGCGGGCCGCCGGGGGAGGCCTTGGCGCTCGGACCGCCGGGGGAGCCCGAGTCCGCCTCCGCTCCTGACGAGGCATGGTCCTTCGGTGGCATCGACCCCTCCATCGTGACCCCCGTCGACTTTACGCAACCGTGATGATCCGCCGCGGTGACTGGCGAACTGAAACGTATTAGTCTGCCGCCGACTCGATACTACTAAAACGTATTAGACGACCTGTTGCTCCTCTCTCTGCGGTGAGGACCACACATGCACCGTCACTTCAGCAGGACACTTGAGCGGCTGGACCGGGTACGTCGGGAGCGCGTCGTTCCCCGGGTCCACAGCCGCCTCAAAGGCGTCGCGATCGAAGCATGGACGGTCGGGGACGACGGCGAACCGGTGAGCCCCCGCCACGCGCTCGGGCTGATGGCGGAGCCGCGGCGCGGCCGCCCCGACTACCGTCCCTTCGCCCTGGGCGAGGCGTGGGGGCCCGCGTGGTCCACGACCTGGTTCCGCGTCAGCGGCCGGGTCGAGCCCCGGACACCGCCCGGACCGGTCGATCTGCTCCTCGATCTGGGCTGGTTCGACCACTCCGTCGGCGGACACTGCGAAGGCCTGGTCTTCACACCGGACGGCACCATCGTCAAAGGCCTCCACCCACGGCAGACGGCGATCCGGCTCCGCGGCGAGGACACGGGTTCCGGGCTGCTCGGCCCTGACGGGCGCTTCACCCTCTACGTCGAGGCCGCGGCGAACCCCCTGCTGCTGGGCCTGCCGCCCTTCGTCGCCACCGAACACGGGGAGAAAGGCGCACGGGAACCCTTCGACCAGTTCCGGCTACGCCGCGCGGAGACCGCCGTGTTCGCGCCGGAGGTGCACGCCTTCCTGTCCGACCTGGACGTCCTCGGCGGCCTGGCCGCCGAACTCACCGAGGACGAGCCGCGCCACTGGCGACTGCTCTACGGCATCGAGCGCGCCCTCGACACCTACGACGCGGCGGACGCCGAAGCCACTGCCCGCCGGGCACGCGCCCACCTCGCGCCACTGCTCGCCGCCCCCGCACACGCCTCCGCCCACCGGATCACCGCGGTCGGCCACGCGCACATGGACTCGGCGTGGCTATGGCCACTGCGCGAGACGGTGCGCAAACTCGCCCGGACCGTCTCCAACGCCCTCGCCCTGCTGGACGCCCATCCGGACCTCGTCTACACCATGTCGGCGGCGCAGCACTTCGCGTGGCTCGAAGACCACTATCCCGAACTCTTCGCGCGGCTGCGCCACCATGTCGATGGGGGGCGGCTGATACCCGTCGGCGGCATGTGGGTGGAGCCGGACGGTGTCATACCCACCGGCGAGTCCATGGTGCGCCAACTCACCTACGGCAAGCGGTACTTCCTCAGCCGCTTCGGTATCGAGCCGCGCGAGGTGTGGCTGCCCGACTCGTTCGGCTACTCGGGAGCGCTGCCGCAGCTGGCCCGCCGGGCCGGTGCCCGCTGGTTCCTGACGCAGAAGATCTCCTGGAATGACACCACGACCTTCCCGCACCACTCCTTCTGGTGGGAAGGCATCGACGGCACGCGGGTCTTCACCCACTTCCCGCCCGCGGAGACCTACGCCGCCGAGGTCACCGCCCGCGAATTGCGCCACGCCGTCACCACCTTCCAGGACAAGGCGATCGCCTCCCACTCGCTGCTTCCCTACGGCTACGGCGACGGCGGTGGTGGCCCCACCCGGGAGATGGCCGAGCGGCTGCGCCGCTTCGCCGACCTGGAGGGCGCGCCACGCGTGGTGTCCCGCACTCCGGCGGAGTTCTTCGAGGACGCCGAGGCGGAGCTGCGCGAGGTGGAGTCGGTGGCGAAGCCACTGGCGCCCGTCCACCGAGGCGAGCTGTACTTGGAGCTGCACCGGGGCACCCTGACCTCCCAAGTGGCGATGAAGCGCCACAACCGGCGGTGCGAATCGCTGCTCCGGGCGGCCGAGTACGTCAGCGCTGCGGCCACGCTCCTGCGGGGCGCGCCCTACCCGGGGGAGAGCCTCGACGAGATCTGGCGCGGTGTGCTTCTGCACCAGTTCCACGACATCCTGCCGGGCACCTCGATCAGCTGGGTGCACCGCGAGGCCCGCGACACCTACCAGGCGATCGAGTCCCGTCTGCGCGAACTCATCGAGCAGGCGGCCAAGGCCCTGGGCGCTCCGGCAGAGGGCGGGACGGCGGGGCTGCTGCCTCCGTTCGTACCCGCTGCCGACACGAAGCCCGATCCCGTGCGCGTCACCGGTGGCGAAGCGGGCGCCACCGTTCTGGACGACGGTCTGCTGCGGGTCGTCGTCGACGCCGAAGGCCACGTCACCTCGCTGCGCGACCTGCGCGGCGGTCGCGAGGTGGTGCCGCCGGGCGGGCGTACGGGCGTACTGCAGCTCTTCCGCGACGAGCCGGTGCGATGGGACGCCTGGGACGTGGACCGCCACACCCTGCGCACCTTCGAGGTCGTCGACGATGTCACCAGCCGCACGGTGGTCCAAGACGGACCCGACGCCGGTGTCGAGGTCGTCCGGCGGTTCGGCGCGTCGACGGTCACGCTGACGATGTGGCTGAGGGCGGGCACCGGCCGCTTCGAGACGGAGTGCGCGGTCGACTGGCAGGAGCGTGAGCGGCTGCTCAAGGTGGCTCTGCCGGTCCACATCATGGCGCGCACGGCACGGTTCGAGACGCAGTACGGATACGTCGAGCGGCCGCTCCTGGTGAACACGGCGGAGCAGGACGCGATGTTCGAAGCCGCCATGCACCGGTACATCCAGGTGGCGGACGACGCGTACGGACTCGCCATCCTCAACGACACCATGTACGGCGCCGACGCGCGCGCCGATCACGACGCCACCGTGGTCCGGCTGTCGCTGCTGCGGGGCAGCCGCTTCCCCGACCCCGACGCCGACACCGGGACCCACCACTTCCGCTGGGCCCTGCTCCCCGGCGCGGATGTTCCCGCCACGGTCGAGGCCGCCGCCGTGTTCAACGCTCCCGACATCGCGCCGATCCCGCCACTGGAACCCCTGGCGGGCGTCGAGTTGTCGCAAGGCCACGCGATCGTCGACTGGATCAAACTCGCCGACGACGGTTCGGGAGACCTCGTCGTGCGGGTCTACGAAACGCGGGGGAGCCGGGCCACGGCCCTGCTCCGCCCCTGTGCGGACCTTGGCGCGGGCGCCCTCGTACACGAGACCGACCTGCTGGAACGCGAACTCGCGCCCGAGGACGACCTGCCCACCGCCCTGCCCCGGACACCGTCCGGTGCGCGCCGTCCCGCCGACGGCGCGGTCCTGAACCTCGGCCCCTTCCAGGTGGCGACGCTGCGGATCACCCCTGGAACACACCTCAGATGAGGAGAAGACGAATGACGCCAGCGGGAAGACGGTCGGCGCTCATCGCGGGACTCGCTGCTGGATCGCTGATGCTGTCCGCCTGCGTCATGGGCGGCGGCGAGACGACGAAGAAGTCGGACGGAAAGGTGTCCGGCAAGATCACCTTCCAGACCTGGAACCTGAAGAACGACAAGTTCACCTCGTACTTCAACGACCTCATCGCCTCGTTCGAGAAGGCCCACCCGGGCACCGACATCAAGTGGGTCGACCAGCCCGCGGAGGGCTACCAGGACAAGCTGTCGGCCGACGCCGCGGCCGGGTCCCTCCCCGACGTGGTCGACATGGGGCCGGAATCCGCGTACACCCTGGCCAAGGCGGGCGTCCTGCTCGACCTGAACAAGGCCGACCCGAAGGCCAAGGGCACATACGCCGAAAAGGCGTGGGAGGCCATGACCTTCGAGGGCCTGGACGGCGGCACCTACGGCTACCCGTGGTACCTGAACACCGGACCGTCCTTCTTCAACAAGTCCCTCTTCAAGAAGTGCGGACTGAACCCCGGCAAGCTGCCCGCCACCTACGACGAGCTGTTCGACCAGGCGGAAACCATGGCCGAGAAGTGCTCGGACACCATGATGATCGCCCGGATGCCCGCCATCGAGACCTTCGGCGAGTACGGCGTGCCGCTCATGGACGCGCGCGGGGAGCAGTTCACCTACAACAACGCCAAGGGTGTCGAGTACGTGGAGCGGTTCCGCAAGCTCTACGCCAAGAAGGGCATCGGCGAAGAAGCGCTGAACAACCTCCAGACCAAGGAGGTGGAGGAGTTCAAGGCGGGCCGCCTGGCGTACCTCCCCGGCAGCTCGTACACCCTGGACGACCTGAAGGCCACCGCGCCCGCCGTCTACAAGAACCTGGGCATCGGGCCGCGCATCAGCGACAGCGCCCCCAACATGTACCTCGAATCCCTGGTGGTCAACGCCGCGAGCAAGAACCAGTCCCTGGCCACCGCCTTCGCCACGTACGTCACGAACTCCGCCAACCAGCTCGGCTTCGCGAAGAAGGCGTCCGTCTTCCCCTCGTCCGCCGGGACGCTGGACGACGCGTACTTCACCCAGGACGACGGAACCCCGGCCACCAAGGTGCGGCGGGAGAGCGCCGCCCAGGTGCGCAAGGCGGTCGTGTGGTGGCCGCCCGCGTTCTCCGGCTCGGCCGACAGCAACACGCTGCGGGAGCAGATCGCCCAGGCACTGCTGGGCAAGAAGTCCGTGAAGGCGGCGCTGGACGCCTCCGTCCGGTACTCCAACGAGCGCCTGAGAGCGGACAAGTGACCCTCTCCGTTCAGCGCCGTACGTCCCTGAAGCGCGCCGCGCCCCGGGCCCGCCGCGCGGGCTCCGTCCTGGCCACACACCGCTGGAGCCTGACCCCGTGGCTGTTCCTGCTGCCGGCGCTGACCGTCATCGTGCTGATGGTGATGGTGCCGTTCGCGAACACCCTGGGGCTGTCGTTCACGGACTCGACCCTGCTGCGGCAGGGCGAGTTCGTCGGCTGGGACAACTTCCGCCGAATGTTCGCCGACGAACGCTTCACCACCGCCCTGCTGAACTCCACGCTCTACACCGTGTGCGTGGTGCCCTGCATGGTGGTCCTCCCGCTCATCCTCGCCACCCTGGTGAGCAGCGCGGGACGGCTGACCGGTTTCTTCCGCACCACCATGTATCTGCCCGTCGTCATGTCGCCCGTGGTCGTCGGCCTGATCTGGACGAACATGCTCGACAAGCGCGGACTGGTCAACGCCACGTTCTCCACGCTCGACGTGGTGGCCGAGCCCGTGCCCTTCCTCACCGACCGGTGGCTGCTGCTCTTCAGCGCCATGTTCGTCACGGTGTGGACCGGCCTCGGCTACTACATGGTCATCTACCTGGCGGCCCTGGCCACCATCGACCAGAGTCTGTACGACGCGGCGGCGATGGACGGCGCCGGAGCGGTGCGCGGCTTCCTGGCCGTCACGGTCCCCGGTGTGCGGTCCACGATGACACTCATCGCCGTGCTGTCCTCGGTGGCGGCCTTCCGCGTGTTCGGCGAGGTCTACGTCCTCACCGGCGGCACCGGGGGAGTGGGCGGGGGCGATCTCACGATGACGATGCTGATCCAGCGGGAGGGCACCGGGCTGCAGGCGCGAACCGGGTACGCGGGCGCGATCAGCCTCTTCATGTTCGTGATCCTCGGCGGGCTGCTGCTCGCGCAACTCGCCCTGCAGCGCAAGAGGAGTTCCTGATGGCTCAGCCCGCCGCGCGCACGCGCCCGACGGCCGCCGCCCGGCGGCGCGGGACGTCTCCCGGCTCCGTGGCGCGCTACCTGATCCTCGTGCTCATGGCCGTACTCCTGGCGGGGCCCCTGGTGTGGCAGCTGTCGCTGTCCCTCAAGGGCGCCGGTGAACCGCTGTACACACGGCCGCCCGAGCTGATCCCCGACCACCCCACGCTCGACCACTTCGCCACCGTGCTCGACCGCGTTCCCGTACCGCGCTATCTGCTGAACTCCCTGGCCGTGGCCGCCATGGCCGTGGTCGGCAACGTGGTCGGCGCCACCTGCGCCGGATACGCGCTCGGGAAACTGCGCTTCCGCGGCCGGGGCGTGGCGACCGCGATCTGCGTCGCCGCCCTGCTGGTCCCCTCCGAGACCGTCCTCATCGCGCAATTCCTCACCGTCAGGGCCACCGGGCTGGTGAACACGCTGGTCGGCGTCGCCCTCCCGACCCTGGTGGCGGCGCTGAACGTGCTGCTCATGCGCAACGCCTTCCGCAACCTCCCCAAAGAGCTGGAAGAGGCAGCCATCGTCGACGGCGCCAACGCCTGGCAGCGCTTCATCCGCATTTCCGTTCCCCAGGTCAAGGGCGTGATCGCGGTCGTGGCGATCTTCGCCTTCGTCGGCTCGTGGAACGACTTCCTCTGGCCCCTCATCGTCCTGTCCGACGAACAGAACTACACCCTCACCGTCGGCCTGAACCGGCTGCGCGGCACCTTCTACGACGATCCGCGCCTCATCGCCGCCGGGACCATCATCGCCCTCGTGCCCATCGTGGCGTTCTTCGCCGTCCTGCAGCGCCACTTCTTCCGCGGGCTGGAAGCCGGCGGCCTGAAAGGTTGAGATGCTGAGGTTTGGAGTCAACTACACCCCGTCGAAGGACTGGTTCTACTCCTGGCTGGCCCCGGACCGCGAGGCCACCCGCCGTGACATGAGATCCCTGGCGGGCCTGGGCATCGACCACGTACGCGTCCTGCCCCTGTGGCCCGTCGTGCAGCCGAACCGCACCCTGATCCGCCCTCGCGCCCTGCGGGACATCCGCGAGGTCGTGGAAATCGCGGGCGAGGCCGGTCTCGACGCCAGTGTCGATGTCCTCCAGGGCCATCTGTCCGGCTTCGACTTCGTACCCAGCTGGCTGACGGACTGGCACCGGCGCAGCATGTTCAGCGACCCCGACGCCGTCGCCGCCCAGGCCCGGCTGGTGGAGGCCTTCGACGAGCACCTGCACGACGTGCCCACCTTCCTCGGGCTGACCCTGGGCAACGAGGTCAACCAGTTCACCTCGACGGTGCACCCCACCCCGATGCCCGCCACCCCCCACCAGGTGACCGGCTGGCTCGACGCCCTGCACGGCAGCGGGCCGCGCGACCCCCGCCACTTCCGGCTCAACGCCGAGTACGACGCCGTCTGGTACGCCGACGGCCACGCGTTCGTCCCGGCCCACTCCAGCCGCCACGGCCACATGAGCGTCGTCCACTCGTGGATCTTCAACGGCACGGCGCAGGGCTACGGCGCCATGTCCCACGAGAGCGTCCACCACGCCGCCTACCTCATCGAGCTGTCCCGCGCCTTCGCCACCGACCCCGCCCGCCCGGTGTGGCTCCAGGAGGTCGGCGCCCCGCTCAACCACCTCACCGAGGACCAGGTGCCCGACTTCTGCGAACAGACGGTACGGGCGGCGGCCGACAGCGAAGCGCTGTGGGGCATCACCTGGTGGTGCTCGCACGATGTGGACCGCCGCCTCGGAGACTTCCCGGACCTCGAACACAGCCTCGGCCTGATCGGCGCCGAAGGCACGGTGAAGCCGATCGGCCACCGCTTCGCCGCACTCGCCGCGGAACTCCGCGAACGGCCACGCCCCGCGCCCCGGCACGAGGCCGTCGTGGTCCCGGTCGACGGCCAGGACGTCCCCGGCTCCCGCGCCGAACTGTCCCCGGGCGGTGGGGTGTTCGAGACCTGGATGCGGCGCGCCCGCGCCGGAGCGCGCCCCACCCTCGTCACGTCCGCGGCCGCCGCCGACCCGGGCGCGCTGAGCGCTCGCGGCATCACCTCCCTCGTCCACGCCGAGCCGACCGGACGCACCTACTACAGCTCGGTCAGCGACGCCGAGGTACTGAGCAGGACGCACACCCATGCCGAACACTGAACACACACCCGCCCCCGTCGAACGCCTCCTCGCCGAGCTGACCCCACGGGAGAAGGTCGGCCAGCTCAATCAGCGCCTCTACGGCTGGCAGGCCGTCGAACGCGCTCCCCGGGGCGGCTTCCGGCTCACCCGCCGGGCCCGCGCCGAGATCGACCGCTGGGGCGGTCTCGGGGCCCTGTACGGGCTCTTCCGCGCCGACGCCTGGTCGGGCCGCTCGTGGCGCGACGGCATCCGGCCCGAGGAGCGCGCCGAGGTCGCCGCCCTGGTCCAGGAGGAAGTGGCGCGCGGCAGCCGCCACCGCGTCGGGGTGCTCCTCTCGGAAGAGGCACCCCACGGCCACCAGGCCCTCGGCGGGACGCTGCTGCCCACGAACCTGGCCGTCGCCGCGGGATGGGATCCGGACCTGCTGACGGAGGCGGCCGCGGCCGTCGCCGCCGAACTGGCGGCGAGCGGGGTGCATCTGGCGCTCGTCTCGGCGCTGGACCTCCTGCGCGACCCGCGCTGGGGGAGGGCGGAGGAGTGCTTCGGGGAAGACCCGCTGCTGGCCGCCGAACTCACCCGCGCCGTGGTAACCGGGATGCAGGGCGGCTACCAGGGCGGGGGCGGCGGCGTCGCCGTCGTGCTCAAGCACCTGGCGGCCCAGGGCGAGGCGGTCGGTGGACGCAACGGCCAGTCCGCCGTCATCGGCCCCCGCGACCTGCGCGAACTGCATCTGCCGAGCGCCCGGGCGGCGGTGGAGGCAGGGGCGCTGGGCTTCATGGCCGCGTACAACGACATCGACGGTGTGCCCTGCTGCGCCAACCGCGAGCTGCTCACCGGCTTCCTCCGCACCGAGTGCGGTTTCGACGGCATCGTCATGGCGGACGGCCAGGCCGTGGACCGCCTGGCCACGATGACCGGAAGCCCGGAGGCCGCCGCCGTGGCCGCCCTGGAGGCCGGTGTGGACCTCTCGCTGTGGGACGAGTCCTTCGCGCTGCTGGAATCCGGCGCGGCCCGGGACGCGCGGGTGGCCGAACTGGTCGACGCCGCCTGCCGCCGCGTACTCACCCTCAAACACCGCCTGGGCCTGCTGCCGGAAACGGTCCAGGGCCGACCCGCACCCGGGCGGGATCGCCTCGCACCGGCCCTCCGTACGACGGACCAGCTGTCCCGGCGCCTCGCCCGCCAGTCCCTGGTCCTGCTGCACAACGAGGACCACCTGCTGCCGCTGACCCCGCGATCCCTCACCAAGGTGGTGCTCGCCGGGCCCAACGCCCACGACGTCACCGCGCTGCTGGGCGACTACGTGCCGCCCCTCCCCGAAGCGTCGGCCGTCTCCCTGGAACACGCGCTGCGCGAGGCGCTCCCCCACACCGAGATCGTGTGCCCGCCGGGCCCGCCCTCCCCGGCCGATCTGCGCGGTGCCGACGTCGTGATCCTCGCCCTCGGCGGGACCAGCCACCGCGCCTACGACGACACCTTCGCCGACAACGGTGCCGTCGCGGGCCCCGCCGTGGTGGCCACCGCAGGAGAGGGCGTCGACCTCGCGGACGTGTCGCTGCCCGGAGGCCAGGACGACCTGGTCACCGCCGTACGCGCCCGGGCAGACTGCCCCGTCGTGGCGGTGGTCATCGCGGGCCGACCCCATGTGCTCACCACCGTCACGGACCACGCCGACGCCCTGCTGTGGGCGGGCTACCCCGGCCCGCACGGCGCCGAGGCCATCACCGGCGTGCTCCTCGGTGCCCACGAACCGGTCGGCCTGCTGCCGTTCACCGCGCCCCGCCACTGCGCGGCCGTGCCCGTGCGGTACAACGACCGCCACCCGGCCGCCGGCGTCTACCGGGACGCGCCGGACCCGGTGCTGTTCCCCTTCGGGTTCGGCCTGCGCTACGGGGCCGTCGCCTTCGACCACCTCACCGCCGACGTGTCCGGGCGATCCGTACGCGTCGAAGTCGGCCTCACCAACCCTGCTCCCGCCGAAGCCGAGGTCATCGTCCCCCTGTTCGGCCACCGCGCCGGCGGGGCGGCACTGCCCCGGCGGCGGGAACTCCTCGCCTTCCGCCGGGTCACCGCCCCGCCGCGCGGCAGCGTCACCGTCACCTGGGAGCTGCCCGCCGCGCGCTGCTTCGCCGAGGGTGCCACCGCACGGGCCCGCACCGACCTGTACGTGAGCGATCTGAGCACCACGATCCGCCCGCCTCAGTGAAAGCTCTGCGAAAGCGAGGACATGGCATGGCACGAGGACAGAGACCGCAGCGACACCACCGCACCAGAAGAGCCCGAACCAGAAGAGCCCGCACCGGCGTCCTGGCGGCGGCACTGGCCCTGACTCTGGGCGCGGGCAGCGCCCTGGCGAGCGACACCCTCCCCTGGGAGGGGGAGAGCGCCGTCGGCGCCAACCAGCCCTACCAGCACGGATACTCCTCCACCGACCTGCTGCGATGGAATCCCGCGGACGACACCGACGCCGAGCTGCTGCGCGCCAAGGTGCCCCTGCAGACCCGTATCGCCCCCAACGCCGCCACCCAGCGCACGCCGTCGCTCCCCGCCGACACCCAGTCGCTGACCCTCGCGGGCGACTACGGCAACGCGTTCTTCGAAAGCCACCCGTACACCAACGAGTTCAGCCAGTACCTCTTCAACTACTGGCAGTACGCCGACGTGTACGCGTCCTGGCACGGCATGCCCACCGAGGGCGTACCCGTGGACTACTACGACCCCGACCTCGACTGGAAGGAGAAGTGGTTCGAGTTCGGGGCGGTCAACCTCCCCAACCCCGGCTACACCAACGCCGCCCACGCCAACGGCGTACGGTCCCTGGGCTGCGTCTTCTTCTCGCCCAACGACCGGGGCGACCAGGCGTACACCGAACTGCTCCAGCGGAACGCCGATGGCAGCTTCCCCGCCGCCGCGAAGCTCGTCGAGGTCGCCAAGTACTACGGCTTCGACGGCTACTTCATCAACCAGGAGGAGGCGGTCGCCGCGGCCGACATCCCGGCCTACAAGAAGTTCCTCCAGCAGCTGCGCGACGGCGGCATGTATGTGCAGTGGTACGACTCCATCGACAACTCCACCGGCAGGATCTCGTACCAGAACGAGTTCAACGCGGTGAACGGCCCGTTCGTCCGGGACGCGGCCGCGGGCGATGTGTCCGACTCCATCTTCCTCAACTACTGGTGGAACAAGTCCAAGCTCACCAAGTCGAAGACGTACGCGAAGGGTCTGGGCCTCGATCCGCGCAAGAGTGTCTTCGCCGGGGTCGAGGCCGGGATGTACCAGTTCGACCAGCCATACGACCTCGCCAACAACCTCGGCGCCGATGGCGCCCCCATGAACGCCATCGCCACGCTCGGCGCCGACTTCGTCTCCTCCGACTACGCCGACAAGACCGACGACAAGGCCCAGTCGGCCGTGTTCGACCGGGAACGCCGCTGGTGGACGGGCTCGTCCCAGGGCGCCACCACACCGGAGGGCACCTGGAAGGGCATGTCGAAGTACATCGCCGAGCGCTCCGTCATCAAGGGCTCCACGTTCGCCACCTCCTTCAACACCGGACACGGCCTGTCGGCCTGGAGCGACGGCAAGCTCTCCAACGACGCCGAGTGGGGCAACATCAACCTCCAGGACATCCCGCTGACCTGGCAGTGGTGGATCGACGCCGCGAAGTCGCCCCTCAAGGCCGACTTCGACTACGGCCCCGCGTACATACCCGCCGACCGCTTCTCCTACCGGCCGGTCGGCGCCTACAACGGGGGCAGCTCCCTGGCCCTCAGCGGCACGCTCGACAGCGACAACACCGTGCGCCTCTACAAGACCGACCTGAGCGTCACCTCGGCGTCCACCCTCGACCTCACCTACAACAAGCCCTCGGCGGACGACGACTCCCAGCTGCGGCTCGCGCTGGTGCTGGCCTCCGACCCGGGCACGGTGGTCCAGGTGCCGCTGTCCGGCTCCGGCAAGCACACCACCGGCTGGACCACCGCGTCCGCCGACCTGTCGAAGTACGCGGGCCAGCGCGTCGCCTCCCTCGGCCTAGTCGTCGCGGCGGGGGCCCAGCCGATCAAGAACTACCAGGTCAACGTGGGCGCCCTGGCCCTGCACGACGGCGTCGACCGCACCCCGGCGATGCCGAAGAAGCTGCGCATCGACCAGCTGTTGCCCGGCAGTGACGAGCTGTTCCTGTCCTGGCAGCGCAGCGACTACGACACGGTGCGCCGCTACGACGTCTACCTCGACGACACGTACCTCGGCGGCATCTACGACGACGTGTTCTACGCCAAGCGCTTCACCGCCACCTCGGGGAAGGTCAAGCTCGTCGCGGTCGGCCCGGACGGCACCCGGAGCAAGCCCGCGACCGTGTCGTTCGACCTCTCCACCGCCCCGTCCGACGTGACCGCCAAGGCGGCTGCGGACGGCACCCTGAAGGCGACATGGGCCCCGCGGCAGACCGGTCAGCCCGTCACGGTGAAGGTCCGCGGCCTCGACACCTCCAAGCCCTACACCAAGGAGCTGACGGTACCGGGCGACCGACCGGGCGCGACCCTCACCGGCGTACCCGTGAGCGGCGGTGAATATCTCCTCACCGTGAAAACCGCCGACGGCACAGCCACCGGTGTGCGCGGCACATTCGCCGACGCCGACATCAGCCCCTATCCGGCGTCCGCCGTGAAGGTCTCGGGGAACACCTTCACCTTCTCCCGCCCCTCCCTTGCCGACTGGCACACCCTCACCGTCCTGGAGAACGGCCAGCCGAAATCGTTCGCTACGACCTACGGTTCCGGCAACAAGCCGTACATCGTCCGCGGCCGCACCACCCGCCCGGCGATGACGGTGACGATGTCCAGCTCCACCAGCAAGGTCGTCGCGGTCCTGGAGGACTACGCCGGAAACAAGGCCACCACGGTGCTGCGCGGCAGCTGACCGTCAGACCAGTTGCCCGATGGCGGGGACGATCGCCGCGGTCGCGATGGCCATGGAGACGGTGTTGCCGATGAACGGATGAAAGTCGTCGGGCAGCGCCGCGGAGATCGGGCGCGCGATGACGGGGCAGAGCACCGCCCCGCCCACGGCACCGAGGATGAGCGCCGTGGCGCTGTCTCCATAGGCCAAGACCGTGGCCGGCGCCACGGACACGACCGAGATGTAGGTGGGTGCCCATCCTCCGTCGCGGTAGAGGTGACGCCAGAGGACGATGCCGATGGCCGAGGTGAGAGCCTGAGCGAGCATGATCCTGGGCAGCAGTCCGGTGCCGTAGGAGGCGAACGACGGGTTGAGCACGGTGGTGACGGTCGCACCGGTGATCAGCCCGATGCTTGCCCACTCGTTGGCGTAGAACTGGGTTTCGGTGAAGTCGGTGATGATCCGGCGGACCATCCATCTGGCGTCACTCAGAAGGGTCGGGGCTGCCTTCTCGGCGGCGACCGTCTCCTCCTGGGACTCGGGCGCGGGGCGTCTCATCCAGGGCAGTGCCCGGCACAGCAGGAAGGCGAGCGCGGCACCGATGCTCATGGAGGCGGTGTTCGCCACGACCGGCGGGAGCGTGAGGGGCCCGGTGACATGGTCGATGAGCACCATGGCGAGCGGGGTCGTGAACGCACCGAGAATCGCGCCGGTGAGCAGTCTCGTCCAACCGCGGCCGTAGACCAGGATCACGGAGGTGGCGACACACACGAAGGGGACGAAGGTCGGTTGCCACCCGCTGTCGAGGCTGCCGCCGAACAGGGCGTTGGACAGCACCAGGCTGAGACCGGCCGCGCCGAGCATCCACGGCCACAGTCCGGTGCCATAGGCGATGGGCTCCCCGGCCCATCGCTTCTTCGCCCGCAGGGCCCACCAGCCGACGGTGGCTCCCGCGAGCAGGCCGAGCGAGGCGACCCAGGACTTGTAGAACTGTGGTTCGCTGATGTCACCGAGGACCCACTGCAACCGCGCGGCCGGTTCGTGGGTGACAGCCGAGACCCAGGCCGGATAGTCCGGCAGGGCGCGGTGGCCGGCAGGTACCCCGGTCAGGACGGCAGCCAGGGCCATGAAGGCGCCCACGGTCAGTGCTCCGCCGAGCAGGAGCCCGGGGAGTGACAGTTCGGGTCGGTTCTCGGTCGCGTGCGGAAGGTCGGTCGGGGAGGGGCGGTGGGTCGGAGTCGTCATCGTGGTGCCCGCCTGAAGGGTGCGCTGGTGCTCAATTGCTGGTGCTCGGTGCCTGGTGCTCGGTGCCTGGTGCTCAACGGGCAGGGAAGCGCTGTCCGTTGTGACGCTGTGGGTTCAGCGAACCGCTGGGGTGCCGCCGGTGTAGCCGAGCAGCGGTTCGTAGAGGTCGACGCGGCGGTCGCGGGGCAGGTCGTTGAGTTCGCTCCAGACGACCGCGGAGCGGGAGGCGACGACGTCCATGTCGGCGTAGAGGATCTCTTCCGTCTCCGCATCGGCGATGCCCGCGCTCGGCCAGCCGTTCACTCCGGTGATCAGCGAGCAGCCGAGGAACTTTCCGCCGCGTTCCTCACCGACGCGGTTCGCGGCGATGATCGGGACGCTGTTGACGTGGGAGGCCCCCATCGTGAGGTAGCTGGCCATGCAGTTGCCGGCTTCGTCGAACAGCGGCGGCGGTGTCCACACCCAGTTGTTCACCGAGCAGATGAGGTCGGCGCCCTGCGCGGTGAGGATCCGGGCCACCTCGGGGAACCAGATGTCCCAGCAGATGAGGAGGCCGATCCTCCCGATCCTGGTCTCGAAGACGGGGTAGGACGATCCAGGGGTGAAGATCAGCTTTTCCCGGTTCCACAGATGGGACTTGCGGTACCTGCCGATGAACCCGTCGGGGCCGATCAGGACGGCCGAGTCGTACAGGTGGACGCCGTCGCTCTCTGCGATGCCGGCCGCGATGTGGACATCGAGCCTGGCGGCGAGTTCTCCCCACTTCGCGCAGGTGGGGCCGTCCGGGACGGGCTCGGCGTGTGCGTAGGCCTCTTCCCGGGTGTCGAAGGAGTAGCCGGTGCTGGCCAGCTCGGGCAGCACGATCAGCCGGGCACCGTGTCCGGCGCACTCCTCGATCTGGTCGATGGTGGCCGCGACGTTCTTCGCCTTGTTCTCCAGTCCGACCCGCGGGTGGGACTGGACGGCGGCGACGCGGAGCGGGCTCACGGCCGGGTGGGTGGCCGAGCGGGTGGTTTCCGTCATGGCAGGGACTCCTTGTGGTGGGGGTACTGCTTCCGACCGATCGGGTTCGGCGGCGAACGCGGAGACGATCTGGTCGCGTGTGCGCCCGGACGCGATGAGCGCGGCGAGCAGGATCCGCGCCTGGCTGGGACGTAGGTGGCCCGAGGCGATGGCGCCCGCGGCGACCAGATCGACGCCACCGCCTCCGCCGCCGTACACCGGTGTGATGACGCCGGCCGCCACGCGCGACGAGAGGACGAGGTGCACTCCGGCGCGTGTGCAGCGTTCGACCGCGGCGACAATGTCCGCGTTCGCGTTTCCGTAGCCGGTCGCCTCCAGGACGATCCCTCGGGCGCCCCTGGCGAGAACCGCCTCAAGGGCGGCCGTATCGCTCCCAGGATAGATCGCGACGATGTCGACCCGGGTGCCGGCGATCGCCACCTCGGGTGGCAGTCCGGTCACGGCCCGCCGCAGCTGTGTGTGAACGCGGACGCGGCCGTCGTCGATGACCGTGCCCAGGGGGCCGTGGTCGGCGTCGAGAAACGCGGACCGCGTGCTGTTGTGCGCCTTGCGGGTCCCTCGTGCCGCGTGCAGTAGGCCGGCGAAACAGACCAGGACTCCGAGATCACGAGCCTGAGGGGACGCCGCGGTGGCGATCGCGTCGGAAAGGTTGCGCGGGCCATCGGCCGCCTGGTCGTCGTGGCTCGACTGGGCCCCGGTGAACACGACCGGCCGGGGGTCCTCGTGGCAGAGGTCGACCAGCATCGCCGACTCCTCGAGCGTGTCGGTGCCGTGTGTCACCACCACACCGCAGGTGTCGATGTCGGCCAGTGCCTCCTTCACCAGGCGGTTGATCTCGTCCATCTGCTCGAAGCCGAGGGCGTAGCTGTTCTGGTTCATCGCTTCGACGACCCGAACCGGCACACTCCGTCCGGCGGTGAGACCGGATATCAGGGTGGCGCCGGAGACGCTCGCGACCTTGGCGCCGTCCTCGTTCGAGGTACTGGCGATGGTTCCGCCCGTGGTGATGACGACTACGGTCCGCACACTTGCCCAATCGTTTGCGCCAATCGATTGTGCTAACCTAACCGGGGTCAACTCGGGTGGCAAGGGGTCGGTTGCAGATCTCTCCGGCGGTCGTGCTCGGAGGGGGAGGGGGATACGTGTCCGGACCAGCCAGGGGTGATCTTCCGCATTTGGACAAGGCCGGGCGGCCGACTCTGGCGACCGTTGCCGCCCTTGCCGGTGTTCACACCTCGACGGCCTCGCGCGCGCTCTCCAGCTCCCTGTCGAGCGGTGTTCGCGTCGGATCCGCCGACACGGTCGAACGCATTCGCAGGATCGCCGGGGAGCTGGGGTTCTCCCGCAACCTCCACGCGGCCGGGCTGCGGACGCAGCGCACATCGCTGGCCGGTGTACTCGTGCCGCGCCTCACCGACCTCGTGCTCGCGACGATCTACGAAGGCATCGACGAGGAGGCGCGCCGCCGCGAATACCAGACGTTCGTGGCGAACACCAACGACGACGAGGCCGAACGCGCCTCCAAGCTCGACATGCTGCTGGCCCGCCACGTCGACGGGATCGTGCTCGGCGACGCGCGCATCGACGACGACGAGGTCATCGCGCAACTCCAGGCGCGCCGGGTGCCGTTCGTCCTGGTCAGCAGGCGGTCTCAGGATCACCCGAGCGTGACCTGCGACGACTACGCGGGCGGCCGTCTTGCGGCGCGGCACCTCCTGGAACTGGGACACCGCAGGGTCGCGGTCATCGCCGGTGAGCAGTACGCCAGCACCGCGCTCGACCGCGTCCACGGATTCGCCGACGCCTATCGCGAAGCCGGCCACCCCTTGGTTCCCGAACTCGTCGTCCCGTCCCGATTCGACGTCACCGGAGGGCACCGCGCGTGCCGGCAGATCCTCGATGCGCCCGGCGAGACGCCTACCGGCATCTTCGCGGTCAACGACTTCGCCGCGATCGGCGCGCTCGGAACGCTCCGGGCGGCGGGCATGACCGCCGGCAGAGACATCGCAGTGATCGGATACAACGACATCTCGCTGGCCGGTGAACTGCCCTTGCCGTTGAGTTCGGTCAGATCGCCCCTGCGTGAGATGGGAACGGAGGCCATGAGCCTTCTGCTCGCGGGAATCAATGGAGGGGAGATGGCGTCAAAGGCTCTCGAGCCCAGCCTGGTGGCCCGCGAAAGCACGGTGGGGGCGAGTGCGGCCGACTGACATGGACGGCGACTGCGGACTTTAGGAATCCGATTCCGGGTAAGCGCAAAGGTGGTCGTCAGGGAATGCGCCAAAGCGATACTGCTCCCGAACTTCTGTGCGCATTGGTGTGACGGTCGATATTCGCTGCCCAGTTCGATGAACTGGATGGTCCGGCGGGCAAACTCGCCCGGCGCGCCTGCGATTGCGTCCCCCTCTCCCTTCCGTCCCGTGCGGAGCATTGGCCCCTCGCCTGCGAGAGTCGGCAAGCTCGCAATTCCGCCAACCGCGTGTTCGATATTTTTAGGACTTTGCCAACGCATTACCTGTTTGGAGAATCGGTAAATCGTTTCTTCATATCTAGGATCGCGGGCTATGACCGACACTCCACGCGGCAACTCCGCAGCCCGTGCGCGCTGGCAAACGTGTCTCAAGCTCGCCCGCGAGCTTCTTCTGATCGGGCCGGACGACGAGGACCTCAAGCTCAGTTACCTCGACACGCTGATCGATACGGGCGGCCTCGGCCCGACCCCGCACCCCCGTAAGAAGGTCCTCATCATCGGCGCCGGTATCACCGGCCTCGTCGCCGGACGCCTGCTCAAGGACGCGGGGCACGACGTCACCATCCTGGAAGCCAACGCCAGCCGTGTCGGCGGACGCATCAAGACCTTCCGCGCCACCAAGCACCATCAGCCCTTCGACGACTCCGCCCAGTACGCCGAGGCCGGGGCCATGCGGCTGCCCGACTTCCACCCGCTCGTCCTCGCCCTCGTCGACAAGCTCGGGCTCACACGCCGCCAGTTCTACAACGTGGACATCGACCCCTCCACCGGCAGCGGACCCGGCGTCGCGGTTCCCCCGGTCACGTACACCTCCTTCACCGGCCGGACCTGGACCTACGGCGAGGACAGCCCCGGCTTCCGGGAACCCGGCAAGCGCGGCAATTCCTGGATCCGCGCCAACCGGGTGCAGGTGCGGCGTGCCGACTACGCCACCGCCCCCGAGCGGATCAACGAGGCCTTCCACCTCACCGACGACGAGGTCCGCGCCCCCGTCGTGCAGATGGTCGACGACGCGCTGGAGACCGTCCGCGACTACTACTCCGACATCGTCGACGGGCGGCGTGTCAACAAGCCGTTCGACGAGTGGGTCGAGGGCTGGGCCCGGGTCGTCCGTGACTTCGACGGCTACTCCATGGGCGGCTTCCTGCGGGAGTGCGGCGGGCTCAGCGACGAGGCGATCGAGGCCGTCGGCACGCTGGAGAACATGTCCTCGCGGCTGCACCTCTCCTTCTTCCACAGCTTCCTGAGCCGCAGCGACATCAACCCCGGCGTGCGCTATTGGGAGATAGAGGGCGGCAGCTGGCGCCTGCCCCACGCCCTCCACCAGGGCCTGCGCGACGAGGTGAAACTCGGTCACCGCATGATCCGCCTCGAATACCACGACCCGAGCCGCGACGCCGCCCCCGAGGGCGCCTGCGCCGTCGGACCCGACGGGTGGGGCGTGGCCGTGCACACCGTCCCCGAGGACGACCCGCAGGCCGCGCCGCGCCAGTGGACCGCGGACCTGGCGATCGTCACCATCCCGTTCTCCGCACTGCGCTTCGTGGAGATCGTCCCCTCGATGTCGTACAAGAAGCGCCGCGCCATCATCGAGACCCATTACGACCAGGCCACCAAGGTGCTGCTGGAGTTCAGCCACCGGTGGTGGGAGTTCACCGAGGACGACTGGCGCAACGAGCTGGAGAGCGTCGCGCCCGGCCTCTACGACTACTACCAGACGAGCGGCGAGCCGGGCGCCGACACCGCCCCCGCCCCCGCGTTCGCCGAGGCGGGCATCGCCAGCCTGCTCGGTGCCGCGGTCAAGGACAGCAGCGTCACCGAGGACATGCGGAAGCTGGGCAGCACCATGCCCCTGCGCGGCCCCGCCGCCCGCCCCGCCTCCCACTGCTTCGGCGGGGGCTCCGCCACCGACAACCCCAACCGGTTCATGTACTACCCCTCGCACCGGGTCGAGGGCAGCACGGGCGGCGTGGTGCTCGCCTCGTACTCCTGGTCCGACGACGCCGCACGCTGGGACTCCATGCGGAGCGACGAGCGCTACGTCTACGCCCTGCGCAACCTCCAGGCCCTGCACGGCCGCCGCATCGAGGTGTTCTTCACCGGCCGGGGCGCCACCAAGAGCTGGGCCCGCGATCCGTACGCCTTCGGCGAGGCCGCCATCTACACCCCGCACCAGATGACCAGCTTCCACTTGGACGTCTCCCGCCCCGAAGGCCCCGTCCACTTCGCCGGAGAGCACACCTCCCTCAAACACGCCTGGATCGAGGGCGCCCTGGAGAGCGCCATCCGCTCCGCCACCGCCGTCCACCAGGCCCCGCGGCTCACCACTCCGGGCCCGAACGCGGGGGGCCGCTCATGACGGCGATCACGCCCGAGTGCACGGTCGCCCGCTATCTGGCCGGCCGCCTGGCCGAGCTGGGCGTCACCCATCTGTTCGGCGTCCCCGGCAACCACCTGGGCCCGTTCCTCACCACCTTGCGGGCCGAGGGCGACATCGAGTGGGTCGGCACGCCCACCGAGGGCGGCGCGGGCCAGGCCGCCGACGCGTACGCCCGTATCCACGGCATCGGCGCGGCGGCGGTCACCTACAGCGTGGGCGCGTTCAATCTCCTCAACGCCTGCGGCGGCGCCTACGTCGAGCACGTCCCGCTCGTCGCCATCAACGCCTGCCCGCCCTACGAGCAGTGGCAGAACTACCGCGCCGTCGGCCTGCTCACCTCCCATATGAGCCCCCGCCGGGAGAGCAACCTGGACGTCTACCGGCAGGTCACCGTGGAAGCGCAGGTCATCTCCAATCCGGGCCTCGCCCCCGGCCAGATCGACGCCGCGCTCACCGCCTGCCTGTCCGAGCGCAGGCCCGTCTATCTGGAGGTCATGGAGGACCTGTGGGACGAGCCCTGCGCCGTCGCCGAACAGCCCATCCTCCGCCGTGAGCGGCCGTTCAGCACCCGCAACCAGACCATGCTGGACAACGCGGTGGACGCCA
The DNA here is from genome assembly GCF_055591805.1 of Streptomyces sp. NPDC041200. Classification (NCBI taxonomy): domain Bacteria; kingdom Bacillati; phylum Actinomycetota; class Actinomycetes; order Kitasatosporales; family Streptomycetaceae; genus Streptomyces; species Streptomyces sp. NPDC041200. The sequence goes on from NZ_JBVIZF010000029.1 coordinate 80,979, forward strand.
TCCTCACCCTGATCGAGGACCACCCCGGCCCGGACGGCAGGTCCCGCCCGATCGTGTGGGCTGGCGAGGAGATCGACCGCTTCCGCCTCGGCGATCAGCTCACCGACCTGACGGACGCCACCGGAGTGCCGTTCTGCACCACCGTCGGTGCCAAGGCCGTCGTCGACGAGGAACTGCGGGAGTTCCACGGCGTCTACAACGGCGCGGCCAGCCACCCGGATGTGCACGGTATCTTCAAGGACTGGGCCACCTGCCGGATCGGCCTCGGCGCCTGGTCGACGTCGAAGAATCTCGGCGGGGATCAGTGCGTGGGCACCGACTGGGTGATGGCCGCGCAGGGCGGCGTCAGCGTCGGTACCAGGTACTTCCCCGACGTCCAGCTCGAGCGGCTGCTGCCCGCCCTGCAGGACGCGCTGGTGAAGCGGTTCGGGTCGGGAGGTCTGGCCGCCGATTACTACGCCGAGGCCCACGCCCACCATGGCGCGTCCGCCGACCGCCCCGCCAGTCTCCAGAGCCACCGCGCCGCCCTCCGCACTGGCGGCTCGCGCTCCCGCTCCGCCGAACGGCTCACCTACGACGGCGTGTTCGACCGGATCAACCACTTCCTGGGCCACGAGTCCCCAGCGGACTGGACGGTCGTCTCCGACGCCGCGTTCTCCCTCATCGGCTCGATGAACCTGAGCCTGCCCGCGGGCGGGTTCCTGTCGCAGATCAGCTGGCTGTCCATCGGCTGGTCCGTCGGCGCGGCCACCGGCGCCGCGCTCGCCCCCGAGCGCGAGCACGCCCGCCCGATGGTGTTCGTCGGCGACGGCGCCTTCCAGGAGACCTGCCAGGAGATCTCCACCCACACCAGGCTCGGGCTGCGGTCGGTGGTGTTCGTCATGGACAACGGGCACTTCTACGGCATCGAGCAGATGCTGGTGCGCCCGTCCTACTACGCCGACCGGGACTCCGGCGCCGGGGGCGACGCGGAGGAGGCGGACTTCTACAACGTCCTCCACCCGTGGCACTACGACCGCCTCGCGGAGGTCTTCTCCGGCAAGAAGACCCCGGTGAACGGGATCAGCATCGCGCACACCTCCGAGCTGGACGAGCTGCTGACCCGCCTCGCCGACCCCACCGACCCGCTCAACGCGGGGCCACTGCTGGTCCGCGTCCGCCTGCACCGGCACGACTACCCGCGGGCGATGGCCTACAAGGTGCAAGAGAAAAGGGGTTAGGAACATGTCCGAGTTCATCAACGTGATGATCGCGTTCGACGCGTTCTCGATCGCCAAGCTCTATACGAGCGCGTCGAGGAATCCCGACGCGCCGACCCAGGTCGACCACAGCCTGATCTATATGACGACGCGTCAGGACCGCGTCGTCGGCTCCTCGGGAGCCGAACTGAACTTCCGGGCCAATCCGAGGGACATCATCAGGTGGCGTGAGACGACGCTGTCGCTCAACAGCGAATACAGCGCCCTGTTGTACCGGTACGTGAGCAGCGATCCGCTGATCAGCACGCCACGGATCGTGGTGGGCGACGGCACCTATCCGATGCCGAAGGAGGGGTCCGACGGCAGGCCGGACTTCGTCACGCAGGACTACGAGGACCACTACTGGGAGGCGGACGTCCGCAAGACCGGCCGGGTCACCTACCGCTTCTACTTCCAAGTCCTGGACAGCGACCTGAAACCGGTGGGCTACTTCCAATGGGACCCGTTCATCACCATCGACAAACGCTCCTGACGGCCCTCGTCGCGGTCGGGTAAAACCCCCGCACACCACGTGGACGGCGCGCATGCCCGCGCCGTCCACCCCGTCGTTCGCGGGCGTCAGCGGATCCAGATGGCCCGGCCCAGAATGGCGATTTCGCCTCCCTCGGACTCGCCGTCGGGCGGGATCACATCGATGACCGGCCCGCTGCAGTCGTTGTTCATGTAGGCGAGCGCGTATTCGTTGGTTTGGTTGTACACGTGGAACCTGTTGTCCTCCAGCGGTACGGAAATGCAGCCGCTGGGGTTGACGGTGCGCCAGGTGCTGTTGAAGAGGTCGCCGTGAGCGGCGGAGGCCGATGGTGCCAAGCCGAAGGCGAGGGCGCCCGTGGCGGCCAGAATCCCTGCCGTGGTGGTGAGGCGGCGCATCATGCCGGACTCCTTCCCGGAGTGCTGCGGTCGGTGTGGCAATTCCAGACCGACTGACCACCTCCCTGGATACCGGGCCCCACAAGAATTCCGGTGGAGCGGTGGAGCGAGCGGTGGAGATCCCGGTGGGCGCCAGGAGCCGGTCGATCCAGTCCACCTCTCTAGACAGGACTGGACATGTATGGCTAGCTTCCGGACATGACTGAACAGGTCCGCAAGCACCAGCGCGTCGCCCGCGTCCTGGCCCGCGAGATCCACAGCGGTGCCCTGGAGCCGGGCAGCAGGCTGCCCGGCGAACACGCGCTCACCCGGCGCTTCGCGGTCAGCCGGACCACCGTCCGCCAAGCGCTGGACGAGCTGAGCAAGCAGGGGCTGATCTCCACCCACGCCGGTGTCGGCTCGTTCGTCACCTTCGACGGCGCCCTGCTGGACAACCGGCTGGGCTGGACCAGGGCCCTGGCCGACCAGGACGTCCGGATCACCACCGAGGTGCTGCGCCTCGAGGCGGTGCGCGACGAAGCGTTGGCCGGGAAGCTCGGCATCGAAGGCGGCGATATCGACGGTGGCCACTTCCTGGCCCTGGACCGCCTGCGCGTCCTGCCCGGGAACACCCCCGTCTCGCTGGAGCGCAGCAGGGTCCCGCTGACCCCCGCCCTCGCCGAGGTGCCGCTGCGCGGCCTGGTGGACGGTTCGCTGACCAGGACCCTGGCCGCGGTGGGCATCCGCGCCACGTACGGGGACGAGTGGGCGTCGGTCACCAGGCTGGACACGGTCGAGGCGGCCCTGCTGCGCCGTGGCGAGGGGGAGGTGTTCCTCCGTACACGCCGGGTCAGCCGGGGGGCGGACGGCAGCGTCGTCGAGCACGTGACCAGCCTGCTGGACCCCGCCCGCTTCGAACTCCACCTCGGTTTCGGCGAGCCACCCGGATGAGCCGCCGCCCCCGCACCGAACAGCCCCGTACCGAACCGCCCCGCCCCGCACTGACAGGAATCCTCGATGAACGACCAGCACGACCGCGCACTCGGAGCCCTGTACGGCCTGGCCATGGGTGATGCGCTCGGCATGCCGACCCAGATCATGTCCCGGCGGTCGATCGTCACCCGGTTCGGCGCCGTCACCGGTTTCGAACCGGGCCCGGCCGACAATCCGGTGAGCGCCGGAATGCCCGCGGGGTCGGTCACCGACGACACAGACCAGGCCGTCATCGTGGGCCGCCTGCTGGTCGACGGGGGCGGGCGCATCGATCCGACGCGGCTCGCCCAGGAGCTGCTGGAGTGGGAGCGCGCCATGAAGGCCAAGGGCTCCTTCGATCTGCTGGGCCCGTCCACCAAGGCCGCCCTGGAGGCGGTGTCCCGCGGCACACCGCCCGAGGAGGCGGGGAAGACCGGCGCCACCAACGGAGCCGCCATGCGGATCACCCCGGTCGGCGTGGCCTTTCCCGACACACCGCTGGAGTCCTTCGTCGACCAGGTCGCCGCAGCGTGCCAGGTCACCCATGACACCACCCTCGGCATCGCCTCGGCCGCCGCCGTGGCCGCCGCGGTGAGCCGGGGGGTCGGCGGCGGTGATCTCAAGGACGCCATCGCCGCGGCGATCACGGCCGCGACCGCCGGTGCCGAGCGCGGCCACTGGGTCTACGGGGCCGCCATCGCGGCCCGTATCGAATGGGCCGTGGAGCTGGTCCGCGGGCTGCCCGAGCAGCGAGCCCTGGACCGTATCAGCGACCTCGTGGGCACCAGCGTCGCCAGCCAGGAGTCGGTTCCCGCGGCCTTCGCCGTTCTGGCCCTGGCCGACGGCGAACCGTGGCGCGCCTGCCTCCTGGCCGCCAACCTCGGCGGCGACTGCGACACCATCGGCGCCATCGCCGGGGCCGTCGCCGGATCCCTCAGCGGCGCCTCAGGCCTCCCGGCCGACGCGCTCACCACCCTCCGTTCCGTCAACGGCCTCGACCTGGAGCCGCTGGCCACCTCCCTCCTCGCACTGCGGACCGCCGCGACCGGGTGACTGCTCTCCCCGAACAGAAAGACAGGTACGACCATGGCCGGATCAGACAACGACCGCGTCGGCGCGGTGGAGACACGCGGCATCGAGCCCGTGCCCGACGCCGAACGCCATGGCCACCCGGGGCAGATGTTCTGGACCTGGTTCGCGGCCAACATCAGCATCCTGGGTCTGCCGCTCGGCGCGGCGCTGGTCAGCTTCCGCGGCCTGAACATCTGGCAGGCGGCCATCGTGGCCGTGCTCGGCTCCTTCGGCTCGTTCGCCCTGGTGGGCGCGCTCAGCATCGCCGGAAAGCGCGGCGGCGCACCCGCGCTCACCCTGTCCCGGGCGGTTTTCGGTGTCCGGGGCAACGCGGGCCCCACCCTGGTCACCTGGCTGAGCAGGCTCGGCTGGGAGACGATCAACACGACCACGGCCGCCTTCGCCCTGCTGGCGCTGCTCGACGTCGCGTTCGGCGTACGGGGGAACACCGTGCTCACCGTGGTCTGCCTGCTGGTCTTCATCGGCTGCACCCTGCTGATCAGCGGCCTGGGACACGCCACCATCATGTGGATCAACAAGTGGGCCACCTACGCCTTCGGCCTGCTCAACCTGGTCGTCATCGCCTTTCTCGTGGCCACCGTGGACTGGCACAAGGTCTTCCAGGCGCCGGCCGCCCCGGTGGGCGCCATGGTCGTGGGCACCGGCATGATCGCCGCCGGAACGGGCATCGGCTGGGCCAACGCCGGTGCGGATTACGCCCGTTACCTGCCCCGTCGGGTCCCCGGTGGCAGGCTCGTGGCCGCCTCGGCGTTCGGCGCGGGCATTCCCCTGGTCGTCCTCATCTCCCTCGGTTCGCTGCTCGCGGCGGGGCAGCCGGACCTCGCCTCCGCGGCCGACCCGGTCTCGGCGATCAACGCGATGCTGCCCCGGTGGATGGCCATCCCGTACCTGATCGCCGCCTTCGGCGGGCTGCTGCTCTCCAACCACCTGTCCGTGTACTCGGCCGGGCTCACCATGATCACCCTGGGGATACGGGTCCGGCGCACCCTGGCCGTCGCCCTGGACGTGGTCGTCACCTTCGTCGGCGGCATCTACTTCATCCTGATCGCCAAGGACTTCTACGGTCCGTTCATCACGTTCCTCACCCTCCTCGCCGTGCCGATCACCGCATGGGTGGGTGTCTTCGCCGTCGACCTGCTCCTGAGGCGGTCCTACGACACCGACGCCCTGATGAACACCGGCCGCACCAGCCGCTACTGGTACCGGGGCGGCTTCTCCTGGCCCGCGACGGGCGCATGGGCGGCGGCCATCGTGGTGGGGCTGCTCTTCACCGAAGCGGGCACCGGCGCCACCGACATCTGGTTCTCCGGACCGCTCTCGGACAGCTGGATCGGCACCAACGGACTGGGATGGGTGGTGACCCTCACCCTCGCCGCCGCCGTCTACGCCCTGCTGCGGCGCCTGGACGGCACGGTTCACGGCGAGACCTCCGCGCAGCACACCACGCTCGCGACGACCGCACAGGAGCACGCGTGAGCGGCGTGGACGGCGCCACCGGCGGCCGGGCGGACAGCAGGCTCGTACTCCTCGGCAACGCCATCGTCGACCTGGTGATGCGGGTGCCGGAGGTGCCCGAACGCGGTGGCGACACCGTGTCCACGGACACCACCTTCGCCACGGGCGGCGGCTTCAACGTCCTCGTGGCCGCACACCGTCTGGGTCTGCCCGCCCTCTACGCCGGAGCCCACGGCACGGGCCCGTTCGCGGACCGGGTGCGCGCCGACCTCGCACACGAGGGCATCGAGGTGCTGCTCCCGCCGCTGGCGGACACGGACACCGGATTCTGCGTCGCCTTCGTCGACGACGGCGGCGAGCGCACCTTCGCCACCAGCCCCGGAGCGGAGGCCCGGCTGACCGAGGCCGACGCGGCCACGGTGCTCGCCGCGCTGCGCCCCGGCGACCTCGTGCAGGTTTCCGGGTACGGGCTCGCCTACCCGGTGAACGGCCCGGTCCTGGCCTCGCTCATCACCCGGCTGCCCGCAGACGTCCGGGTCTTCCTCGACCCGGGGCCACTGGTCGCCGACATCGCCCCGGACGTGCTGGAACCCGTCCTGGCGCGCTGCGACTGGATCACCTGCAACCAGCGTGAGGGACGGCTGCTGACCGGCCTGGACGACGCCGCGCCGATCGCGGCCGCGCTCGCCGCGCGGCTGGGCCCGGACACCGGGGTGATCGTACGGGCCGACGCGGCGGGATGCCGTCTCGTACCCCCTGGCGGCGAGGCCGTACACCTTCCCGGGCGCCGGGTGACCGCCGTCGACAGCAATGGCGCGGGCGACGCCCACACGGGCGCCTTCCTCGCCCTCCTCGGCGGCGGGCTGACCCCGGTCGAGGCTGCGCGGGGCGCCAACGCGGCGGCCGCCCTCGCCGTCACCCGGCACGGCCCCGCCACCGGGCCGCCCCGCGGCGAACTCCTCGGCTTCCTCAACGGCGACCCGCCGGCCGCGGCACTGGAGTCTCGCGGATGAGTGGTCCGGCGAGGAACGTGGCGGTGCGCGCCGGTCAGCGGTCAGGAGCGGAGGGTGGCGGCCCGGTCCCGTAGTTCGCGCAGCGCAAGCCTCAGCAGCGGATGGCGCTCGCTGCCGCGCCGGACGGCCGTGAACACCCGCCGCGTGGGACGGTGGCCGCGGACCGGGCGCGTGGCGGCGCCGCCGAAGGCGATGCCGTGGAGCGCCGAGCGGGGCACCAGCGCCACACCCGCGCCCGCGGAGACGAGGGCGCACACCGCCCGGGAGTCATCGGCGAGGCACTCCACCCGAGGCTGGAAACGGGCCTCCTCGCAGGCGCGCAGGACGACGTCGTGCACCGGGTTGCCGGGCCAGGGCGTGACCCACGGATCGTCGCTCAAGTCGGCCAGGTCGACCTCCGGGGCGCCGGCCAGCCGATGGCCGGACGGCAGCACGACATCGAACGGTTCCGCGTACAACGGCTCGCGCAGCAGCTGCTCGCTGTTCTGACCGGGGATGTCCCGGTGCTCCACCGACAGGGCGATATCGACCGCCCCGTCGATGAGGAGCCGTTGGCTGGCGTGGCCTTCGGCGTCCTTCACACGGATCCGTACCTGCGGAGCGTCCTCCCGCAGCGTCGCCACCGCCGGGGCCACCACTTCGGTGATCGCGCTGGCGAAGGCCGCGATGGTCACTTCCCCTGCAAGCCCTTCCGAGCACGCGGCCATCTCGGCCTCCGCCTGCTCCAGCTGCGCGGCGATCTTCGTCGCGTGAGCGGCCAGCACGGTGCCGGTGGGAGTCAGCCGGACGGTGCGCCCGCGCCGTTCCAGCAGGGCGTGCCCGACCTCCGCCTCAAGCGCGGCGAGCTGCTGCGATGCCGCGGACGGGGACATGTAGAGAGCCTGGGCGGCGGCGGTGACGGTGCCGTGGTCGGCCAGCGCCCGCACCACCCGGAGCCTGCGGGGATCGATCACATGACGGAGTAGACCAGAAGCGTGTCCATGAAGCAAAGCTTCATAAGCAACCGGGGAAATTGCCGATGGACCTCACAGCGACGGCACCGCAGAGTGGTCCTTCATGAGGGCCGCTGTGGCCCTCGCCTGGTACGTCCCCCTCGATCATCGGCCCGTCGTCGGCGATGTACTGGCATGCCCGCGTCATGTCCTTCTCCGTTCCGAATGCTCACACCTCACGAAGGAAACCTCTGTGTCCATAACCGCGGACCATCGCCGCGAGCACGATCTCCTCGGCGACCGCGACGTCCCCGCCGACGCGTACTGGGGCATCCACACCCTGCGCGCCCGGGAGAACTTCCCCATCACCGGTACGGCGATCTCCGCGTACCCGCACCTGATCAACGCGCTCGCGGCGGTCAAGGAAGCCACGGCCCGCGCCAATGAGGACCTCGGACTCCTGACCCCGGAGAAGGCCGCGGCCATCGTCGCCGCCTGCCGGGAGATCCGGGACGGCCGGCTGCACGATCAGTTCGTCGTGGACGTGATCCAGGGTGGCGCCGGCACCTCCACCAACATGAACGCCAACGAGGTGATCGCCAACCGGGCCCTGGAGATCCTCGGCCACGAAAAGGGCGAGTACGGCGTCCTCCACCCCAACGAACACGTCAACCTCAGCCAGTCCACCAACGACGTCTACCCGACGGCCCTCAAGGTCGCCACCGTCATCGCCGTCCATGAACTGCTCGACGCGATGGGTGTGTTGCGCGAGGCGTTCGCCGCCAAGGCCGAGGAATTCCACGACGTCCTGAAGATGGGCCGCACCCAGCTCCAGGACGCGGTGCCCATGACGCTCGGCCAGGAGTTCTCCTCGTACGCCGTGATGCTGGAGGAGGACCAGAGCAGGCTGCTGGAGGCCTCCGGCCTGGTGCATGAGATCAACCTCGGGGCGACCGCGATCGGCACCGGCCTCAACGCCCCCAAGGGCTACGCCGAGGCCGCCCGCGGCCACCTGGAGGACATCACCGG
>NZ_JBVIZF010000030.1:0-87451 GCF_055591805.1 Streptomyces sp. NPDC041200
CCCCACATGTGGTCCCGGAAGTGGCGCTTGATCTCCCCGACGACGGTCGGCACGGCGAAGCTGGCGAACGCGCTGCCGCGCTCGGGCTCGTACCGCTTGACGGCCTTCACCAGGCCGAGCATCGCCACCTGCCGCAGGTCATCCGCCAGCTCACCGCGGTTGCGGAACTGCCGCGCCAGCCGCTCCGCCATCGGCATCCAGGCACGGACGACGTCCTGCCGCAGCGCCTCCTTCTCCGGGCCCTCGGGCAGCGCGGCGATGCGCTCGAACTGGGCGGAGGTGTCGGGAGCGTCATCGTGCGAGTGCTTGCTTCGTGTGCGTACGGCAGTCATGCGCCGGTCTCTCCCCTCATGCGTGGGCGGCGTGGGAGAGATCTGACCGCTCTGGGGTGCCGGACAGAGCACACCCCGGAGCAGCCGAACCGCTCCCGTGGGCGTGCCTCCGTTCCGAAGCACATTCAGGCGCCTGCCCCCGGCGGTCACCCGCAAACAACCTCCGCCCGCGGTCCGTACGGGGGTATCGAGGCGCGGGTGCGCCACATGATTCGATGGACACCTGTTTCCGGGAGGTCCAGGACGATCCATGATCCGACGCATACTCGCCGCCGCCGTGAGCCTGGCCGCGCTGCTCACCGTCCCCTCGGCCGCGCCCACGGTGTCGCGCCCCTTGACGGTGTCCACCGACAAGGGCGAGGTCGCGGGGGCCGCCACGGGCGGGGTCGGCCGGTACCTCGGCATTCCGTACGCCGCGCCACCCGTCGGCGACCGGCGCTGGCAGCCGCCGTCGCCCGCCGCCGAGTGGCCGGGTGTCCGGTCGGCGGACCGCCCCGGCGCGCGCTGCGTCCAGACGGCCACCGGTGACGGCCCGGGCACGAGTGAGGACTGCCTGTACCTCAACGTCTACGCCCCCGAGCGGCGCACGCAGCGTCCGCTGCCGGTCCTGTTCTGGATTCACGGTGGCGGCTTCATGAGCGGTGCGGGCGACCTCTACGACGGCTCGCTGCTCGCGCGGACCAACAACATCGTGGTCGTCACCATCAACTACCGGCTCGGCGTGTTCGGCTTCCTCGACCTGCCCGGGCTGAGCGCGCGCGGCGCGGGCAACTACGGTCTGCTCGACCAGATGGCGGCGCTGCGCTGGACCCAGCGGAACATCGGCGCGTTCGGCGGGGACCCCGGCCGGGTGACGCTCTCCGGCGAGTCGGCCGGTGGCCAGTCCGTGTGTTCCCTGCTGGCCTCGCCCCCGGCCCGCGGTCTGTTCGACCGCGCCATCATCCAGAGCGGAGGGTGTCCGAGCCTCACGCCCGCGCAGGCCAGGGCGCGCGGCAGGAGCGTTGCCACCGCCGCCGGTTGCCGCGATTCCGCGACCGCCGTGTCCTGTCTGCGGGCCAAGCGGCCGGACGACGTGCTCGCCGCCGGGCGCGAGTTCGGTGGCATCCTGAACGGCCCCCTGCCCGTGTCCGGCGTCCCCGAACTGCCGGTCGCGCCGGGTCTCGCGGTGCGCTCCGGCCGGTTCGCCGACGTCCCCCTCCTCATCGGCACCAACCGCGATGAGATACGCAAGTGGACACCCCCGTTCGCGAACGCGACCAAGGCGCAGTACGAGCGGGTGATCCGGCAGCACTACGGTCCGCACGCCGGCGGGGTGCTCACCCGCTACCCGTACGGCGCACGCCCCGGCCGGTACAACGCGGCGTACGCCCTCAGCGCGGTGTGGACCGACAGCAGCGTCTTCTACGGGATGGGCGGCTGCCAATACCAACGCCTCGCGGGCCGTTTCGCGTCCCAGCAGCCCAAGACGTACTTCTACGAATTCGGCGACCGCGACACGCCCTCCCCCGGCCCCGTTCCCCCGGGCTTCGCGGCGGGCGCGAGCCACGCCACCGAACTCGCCTACCTGTGGCCCAGCATGGCCCAGAAGCCCCTCACACCGGAGCAGCGGAAACTGTCGCGGACGATGGTGCGCCACTGGGGCGCGTTCGTACGCGACGCGGACCCCACGGCGCGGGGGCAGGCGGCGTGGCCGCCGTACCGCGGCGGCCGCCTGATGTCGCTGCTGCCGGGCGACAGCAGCAAGACCGTCAGCTCGAAGGCGTACGCGGCACAACACCAGTGCTCCTTCTGGAACGGGATCGGCTACGACTGGCTGACCACCGACCCGGCCCACCTCGCGGGCGCGCTGCGCGACCGCGGCACGTCCTAGGGTGGGTTCCGTGGAGCTTCTGCACCTGCGTTACTTCGCCGCCGTCGCCCAGGAACTGAACTTCTCCACCGCGGCGCGCAAACTGCACATGGCGGCGTCCCCGCTGAGCCGGCGGATCAAGGATCTCGAGGAGGAACTGGGACACCGGCTGTTCGACCGCGACACCCACCATGTGAGGCTCACCCCGGCGGGCAGCGCGCTGCTGCCGATCGCGCGCGGTGTCCTGGAGCAGGTCGACTCCATCAAGTGGCGGCTGGACGAGACGACCCGGCCGCAGCGGACCACCGTGCTGCTCGGCGTACCCACCGGCATCCACCCGGACCTGCGGACGCGTATCGACGCCCTCGCCGAGCGGGTCCGCGACCGGTTCGAGATCAAACGGTGGCCGGGCTCCACCGACCGCCTGGTCGACGCGGTGTGCGACGGCAGACTGGCGCTGACCCTGGCCCGGCTTCCGGTCGGCGGCGACCCGGCGCTGGAGCAGCTGCCGGTGATGTCGGAACGGCTCGGCGCGGTCGTGCCCCGGGACGGGTTCCCCGGGCGGGAGTCGGTCGCGCTGGCGGAACTGGCCGACCTCGCCTACGCGGGTTCTCCCGTGGCGGTGGCCCACGCGTACTTCCGCGGACTCGATCAGCAACTGTCGGATCTCGGCCTCAAGAAGCGCATCAAACTGAGCAGCGCGACCTTCGACGGGGTTTCCGAAATAGTGTCGAGTGGTCTGGCATTTTCCATTTCCATGCTGGACCCGAGAAGCCCTCTGCAGAATTATCGACTCGACAATGTCACCGTCCTCCCCTTTTCTGATTTCCACCCCCGCCTGGAGACCGGACTGATCTGGCGCCAGGACCGCGCCGACGGCGGTGACCTGGAAGAAGTCGCGTCCGCTGCCCGCGACATATTCGCCGAGCCACTCCACACCTGAATTCCGGAAAGCGGTATGACCACTGTGGTCACACCGCTTTTCGCAACATGATCATTCCGTCTTCACCCCTCCCTTGCTAATTTAGTTTCCAGATACATACACAGCAGCGGAGCAAGGAGTGAAGGCACAACGATGACGGACATCACGGATACCATCGCCGGTCCCCTGGAAGGCGTGCGCGTGATCGACCTCTCGACCGTGGTGATGGGCCCCTACGCGGCCCAGATCCTCGGGGACCTGGGCGCCGACGTGATCAAGATCGAGTCGCCCGCCGACACCGTGCGGGTGGGCCCCTACCGCACCACGCCGGGCATGACCGCGCTGAACCTCAACGTCAATCGCAACAAGCGCAGCGTGACCCTCAACCTCAAGGACGAGACGGAGCGGGAACGGGCGCTCGAACTGATCGACACCGCTGACGTGCTGATCACGAACATGCGGCCCGGCGCGCTGACCCGCCTGGGCCTGTCCTACGACGACATCGCCTCCCGTCATCCGCGGCTCGTCTACGCGCACGCGCAGGGCTTCCGCGGCGACTCGGACCGGGCCGGGAACGCCGCCTACGACGAGACCGTGCAGGCCGCCTCCGGCCTGGTCGACATCGCCGACCGGGCCCTGGGCGAGCCCGTCTACCTGCCCACCATCATCGGCGACAAGGTCTCCTCGCTGACCATCGCCTACAGCGTGCTCGCCGCCCTGCTGCACCGGGACCGGACCGGCCGGGGCCAGCTCGTCGAGATCCCGATGACGGACACGCTGATCGCGTTCAACCTGGTCGAGCACCTGGCGGGCCACACCTACGAGCCCGAGATGGGCCCCACCGGTTTCCACCTGTCGATGGCCAACGGGCACAAGGCGGTGCGCACCAAGGACGGTCTGGCTTGCGTGATCCCGTACAACCCGCGCAACTACCGGGACTTCTTCGCGGCCGCCGGGCGCCCGGACCTCGCCGAGGACCCGCGGGTGTGCGGCGAGGAGATCGACCGGGCCGACTACGAGGGCCTGGCCGCGCTGATCGACGCCTGCGCCCCGGCGCTGACCACCGCGGAATGGACCGAGGTGTGCGCCAAGCACAGCATTCCGATGGCTCCGGTGCTGGAACTGGACCGCGCCCACGAGGATCCGTACGTCCGGGACGGCCACCTGCTGGACACCGTCGAGCACCCGACCGAGGGCACCCTCCGCACCATCGGTATCCCGACGCGCTTCTCCGCCACTCCCGGCTCGATCCGCCGGCTGGCGCCGGTCGCGGGCCAGGACACCGAGGACGTGTTCGCCGAGTTCGACGCCACGCGCTGAGCGCCGCCGCCACGCGCTGACGCCGCCGTCCCGCACACCACCGCTCTCCGAGGACACCCATGAGCACTTCCCCAGCACACCCCGTACGCACCGAACGGATCGGCTCCACCCTGCTGATCACCCTCGACCGCCCCGAGGCCCGCAACGCCGTGAACGCGGCGGTCGCCACCGGCCTGACCGGCGCACTGGACGAACTGGAGGCCGACCCCGCGCTCCGGGCCGGTGTCCTGACCGGCGCGGGAGGTTCGTTCAGCGCCGGGATGGACCTCAAGGCGGCGATGCGGGGCGAGTCGCCCGAGGTCGAGGGCCGCGGGTTCGGCGGCCTGACCGAGGCCGACCGGGAGAAGCCCCTGATCGCCGCCGTGGAGGGCTGGGCCATGGGCGGCGGGTTCGAACTGGCCCTGGCCTGCGATCTGATCGTCACTGCCGAGGAGGCCCGGTTCGGCCTGCCCGAGGTCAAGCGCGGGTTGATCGCCGCGGGCGGCGGTGTGATCCGCCTGCCCCAGCGGATCCCGTACCACCTGGCCATGGAGCTGCTGCTGACCGGCGAGCCGGTCGATGGCCGCCGCGCCGCCGAACTGGGCCTGGCCAATCGGGTCACCGCCGCCGGACAGGCCGTCGCGGAGGCGCTCCGGCTCGCCGACCAGCTCGGCGACAACGCCCCGCTCGCGCTGGCAGCCGTCAAGCGCGTCGTCCGCGCGGCGGACGGCGCGTCCGACGCCGACGCCTTCGCCTTCCAGCGGGGGGAGATGGCGGCGCTGATGGCCTCGGCCGACGTCCGCGAAGGCATGACCGCCTTCGCCGAACGCCGCGCCGCACAGTGGACGGGGCGGTGAGGCACGACATGATCCACGACCACTTCCGAGGGAGGAGTACCGAGATGACCACCCCCGCGCAGCCGTCGGCCGTCGGGCCGATCGCGGACGAACTGGCCGCCGACTTCTACCACTACGAGTCGCTGCTGCCGGACGAGGAGCGCAAGATCCTCCTCGGGGCGCGCGCCCTCCTGCGCGACCACGTCAGGCCGCTGGTGAACGAGAACTGGGCCAGGGGCGAGTTCCCCAGGGAGCTGATCACCCTGTTCCGTGACAGCGGCCTCGCGGGCCTGCCCTACGAGGGCTACGGCGCCCACCGCCCCGCCGTCAGCAACCTCCTGAGCGGCATGCTGGCGATGGAGATGGCCCGCACCGACGCCTCGGTGTCCACCTTCTTCGGCGTCCACAACGGCCTGGCGATGTACTCCATCCACTCGGGCGGCGACCAGGAACAGCGCGACCGCTGGCTCCCGGAGATGGCCGCGATGGACAAGATCGGCGCGTTCGCCATGACCGAACCGCTCGGCGGCTCCGACGTCGCGGGCGGCATGCGCACCACCGCCCGGCGCGAAGGCGACACGTGGGTCCTGAACGGCGCCAAGAAGTGGATCGGCAACGCCACGTTCGCCGACTACGTCGTGGTGTGGGCCCGGGACGTCGACGACAACCACGTCAAGGGCTTCGTCGTCGAGAAGGACATGCCCGGGTTCAGCCCGGCGAAGATCGAGAACAAGCTCGCCTTCCGGATCGTGGAGAACGCCGAGATCACCCTGACCGACGTCCGGGTGCCGGAGGCCAACCGGCTGCAGAACATCAACTCCTTCCGGGACGTCGCCGAGATCCTGCGCGCCACCCGTGGCGGAGTGGCGTGGCAGGCGCTGGGTGTGATGGCCGGTGCATACGAACTGGCGCTGGGCTACGCCCGGGAGCGCCACCAGTTCGGCCGTCCGATCGGTGGCTTCCAGCTCGTGCAGGACCTGCTGGTCAAGAGCCTGGGCAACGTCACCGCCTCCTGGGGCATGCTGGCGCAGCTCGCCCGGATGCAGGACGCCGGTATCTTCCACGACGAGCACTCCGCCCTGGCCAAGGCGTTCGTCACCTCCCGGATGCGGGAGGTCGTGGCCTGGGGCCGGGAGATCTTCGGTGGCAACGGCATCCTCCTGGAGCACGACATCGCCCGGTTCTTCGCCGACGCCGAGGCCATCTACTCCTTCGAGGGCACCCGTGAGATGAACACCCTGATCGTCGGGAAGTCGATCACTGGCCAGAGCGCCTTCGTGTGAGTCCGTAGTCCTCGTCAGCGGAGCCGGTCGACGCGGCGCTCGTCCCACACCGGCTCCGCTGTCTCGCGGATGACACCGTCCGAGCCGAAGACCAGGAAGCGGTCGAAGGAGCGCGCGAACCAGCGGTCGTGGGTGACGGCGAGCACCGTGCCGTCGTACGCCTCCAAGCCCTCCTGCAGCGCTTCCGCCGACTCCAGGTCCAGGTTGTCGGTCGGCTCGTCCAGCAGCAGCGTGGTCGTCCCGGCCAGTTCGAGCAGCAGGATCTGGAAACGGGCCTGCTGGCCGCCCGAGAGCCGGTCGAAGAGCTGGTCACCCTGGCGTTCCATCTCATAGCGCCGCAGGGCGCTCATCGCCCGGCCCCGGTCCCGGGCGTGGTCGGTCCACAGGATCTCGACGAGTGTGCGGCCGGTCAGCTCGGGGCGGGCATGGGTCTGCGCGAAGTGGCCGGGCACGACGCGCGCGCCCAGCTTCCACTCCCCCCGGTGGGCGACGTGCTCACCGGCCAGGAGCCGCAGGAAGTGGGACTTGCCCGACCCGTTGGACCCCAGAACGGCCACCCGCTCGCCGTAGAAGACCTCCAGGTCGAAGGGGCGCATCAGCCCTTCCAGCTCCAGCCCCCGGCAGGTCAGCGCCCGGACCCCGGTGCGTCCGCCCGCCAGCCGCATGGTGATGTCCTGCTTGCGCGGCGGCTCGGGGGGCGGGCCCGCCTCCTGGAACTTCCGCAGCCGGGTCTTCGCCGCCTGATAGCGCGACGCCATCTCATCGCTTCGCGCCGCGTACCGCTGCATGTCCAGCACCAGGCGCTTCAACTGGGTGTGTTTCTCGTCCCAGCGCCGACGCAGCTCCTCGAACCGTGCGAACCGCTCGTCGCGGGCCGTGTGGTACGTGGCGAAACCGCCGCCGTGGACCCATACGTCGCTGCCCGCCGGGCTGGGCTCGACACTGACGATCCGTTCGGCCGCGCGGGACAGCAGTTCCCGGTCGTGGCTGATGAACAGCACGGTCTTGGGTGTCTCCCGGAGCCGCTCCTCCAGCCACTGCTTGCCCGGCACGTCCAGGTAGTTGTCCGGCTCGTCGAGCAGCAGGACGTCGTCGGGGCCCCGCAGCAGGGCCTCCAGCACCAGTCGCTTCTGCTCGCCCCCGCTGAGCGTGCGCACCGCGCGCCACCGCGCCTTCTCGTACGGCACCCCGAGCGCCGCCGTGGTGCACATGTCCCAGAGCGTCTCCGCCTCGTAGCCACGCACCTCGGCCCAGTCGCTGAGCGCCTGGGCATAACCCATCTGGGCGGCCTCGTCGTCCCGCTCCATGATCGCGAGTTCCGCCTCGTCGACCGCGCGGGCGGCCTCCCGTACGGCGGGCCGCGCCACCGAGACCAGCAGGTCCCGCACGGTCCGCTCATCCCGGACGGAACCGACGAACTGCGGCATCACGCCCAGTGAGCCGCTGACGGTCACCGTCCCCTCATGGGGTTCCGCCTCGCGGGAGAGAAGCCGCAGCAGTGTGGTCTTCCCCGCCCCGTTCGGCCCCACCAGCGCGGCGACGGCGCCCTCACCCACCCGGAACGACACATCACCGAGCAGCAACCGCCCGTCCGGCAGGAAGTAGGCGAGATGCGCGGCCTCCAGATGTCCCATGACCCGGCATTCTCTTGTCACCGCGCCATGACCGGCAAGGCATTTCCTAGAGTCGGAGAGAGGCGACAACGCCCCCTTCAGGAGGAGAACCCATGCCCACGCCACAGACCCCGTTTCCGCTGGACGGGACTTTCCTCGCGGACCCGCACGCCTCTTGTGCCGCCTTACGCCGAACCGGTTCGGTGCACCGGGCCGTCGACCCCGACGGAGGCCCGCTCTTCCTGGTGACGCGATACCAGGATGTCCGCGCCGCCGCCGCGGATCGGCGGCTGTCGGTCAGCAAGCGGTATGCGCGGGCCGCCTGCGGCCATGTTCACTCGATGCCCGCCGAGTTGGACGCGCATCTGCTCAACAGCGACTCCGCCACCCACGCACGCCTGCGCCGCCTGGTGGGCACGGCGTTCACCCCTCGCCGTACGGAGAGCCTGCGGGACGCGGTGCGGCAGGCATCCGACCAGCTGCTGGACACGATGGCCTCGAAAGACCGCGCCGATGTCGTCGCGGATCTGGCCCATCCCTTGTCCATGACGGTGATCTGCGACCTGATGGGTGTTCCGTCCGACGACCGCCTGGACTTCCGGCGCTGGACGAACACCCTGCTGAGTTCCGAGCCCGGCGCCCCCCAACGCTCCCGCGAGGCCATGCGGGAGATGCACCGCTTCCTGGCACACCTCATCGACCGCAAACGCGTGGCGCCCAGGGACGATCTGCTGTCGGCCCTCATCGCGGCGCGCGACGAGGAAGAACGGCTGAGCGAGGACGAACTGGTGGCCATGGCCTTCCTCCTGCTCTTCGGCGGCTACGACAACACGGCGAGCCTGATCGCCACCAGCGTGCTGGCGCTGCTGACCCACCCACGGCACCTGATGGCCGTCCGTACCGGCGAGCTGGCCATGGACGCGGTGACGGAGGAGGTGTTGCGCTGGAATCCCCCGACCATGCTCGCCGTCCGGCGCTTCGCCACCGAGGACATCGAGATGGACGGCACCGCCATCCCGGCCGGTGAGCGCGTCTGGCTGTCCTGGGCGTCGGCCAACCGCGACCCCGACCGCTTCGCGGAACCGGACGCGTTCGACCCCCACCGCGAAGTGACCACGCACCTTTCCTTCGGGCACGGCCCCCACTTCTGCCCGGGCGCGGCCCTGGCCCGCATGGAGAACACCATCGCCGTGACATCCCTAGTGCGGCGTTTCCCGAGGCTCGCACTGCTCGGCTCCGTCGACGCCCTGCGGTGGACGGCATCCCTGCGCAGCCGCAGCCTGCGATCACTTCCCGTCTCCCTGTGAGGTGACGGCGACGGCCGAGTGCTCCGCTGGATCCCTGTTGCGGTTCCGCCGTCCCTCCACTTGAACGACCGCGCCGGGATTCACCGGTCCCGGGTCGTGGGTATGTGTTCCCGGAACGCCACGCACCGGGCACCGCATCCGCCCCGTCGCTCACTCCGCTCCACGTGTCACCGCCGTGCACCGCCGCCGTACGCCACGCCACGTCACGCCACGGAGGAGATGTCCCATGCGCCGTAGCTCCCGCCCTCTGGCCGCTGTGATCGCGTTCCTCACCTTCCTCGGGCTGCTGCTGCCCCTCGGCACCACCGCCACCGCCGCCGGGGCCGCACAGCCGGGCGGATCCGGGGTGCTGCCGTCCGTCGTCCCGCGTCCGCAGACGATGGCCCGGCTCGGCCCGGACGTCGCGGTGCCCGCAGCGGTGCGGGTGGTCTACGGCGACGGGGTGGACCAACCCACGCGCGACCTCGTCGCCTCCGTGCTGCGCCGCGCGGGGGCCCGGCACCTGCGGGGCGGCTCCGGGCCGGGGCTGACGGTGACCGTCGGGCGGATCTCCGACGCCCGGATCGCGAAGGCGCTGCGGGCCGCCGGGGGCCGGGTGCCCGGAGAACTGCGCGCGGAGGGGTACGCGCTCGCCGCGCGGGGCAGGGCGGTGGCGCTCGCGGGCGCGGACGCCGACGGGACGTACTACGCGGCGCAGACGCTGCGTCAGCTGGTCACCGGCAAGCGTGCGATCGCCTCCGTGTCCGTCGTGGATCACCCGCTGATGCCACTGCGCGGAGTGATCGAGGGATTCTACGGAAGCCCGTGGACCCACGCAGAGCGCATGGATCAGCTGGCGTTCTACGGGGACGTCAAGATGAACACGTACGTCTACGCGCCCAAGGACGACCCGTACCACCGGGAGAAGTGGCGCGAGCCGTACCCGGCCGACAAGCTCGCCCAGCTCGGTGAGCTGGTCCGGCAGGCCGCCGACCACCATGTGCGGTTCACCTTCGCCCTCTCCCCCGGCAACTCCCTCTGCTACAGCGATCCCGCCGAGTTCACGGCGCTCCAGGCCAAGTTGGGGGCGATGTACGACCTCGGGGTGCGCAGCTTCTCGGTGCCGCTGGACGACATCAGCTACACCCGGTGGAACTGTGCCGCCGACCGCACCGCCTACGGCGAACCCTCGCAGCGCGCCGCGGGCGCGGCGCAGGCCGATCTGCTGAACCGGGTGCAGAAGCAGTTCCTGGACGCGCGCGAGGGCACCGCGCCGCTCCAGATGGTGCCGACCGAATACGGCGACCTCGCCGACACCGCGTACAAGCAGACCCTGCGCGAGCGGCTGGACTCACGGGTCGAGGTCATGTGGACCGGGACCGATGTGGTGCCGCCGCGGATCACCGTGGCCGACGCCACGCGTGCCGCCACCGTCTGGGGGCGCAAGGTGTTCGTCTGGGACAACTACCCGGTCAACGACTACGGTCAGGCCGAGGGACGGCTGCTGCTCGCCCCGTACGACGCCCGTGAGTCCGGTCTGCACCAGCAGCTCTCCGGGCTGGTCCTCAACCCGATGAACCAGGCCGCCGCCAGCAAGGTCGCCCTCTTCGGCGGCGCGGACTTCGCCTGGAACGACACGGCGTACGACCCGGACCGCACCTGGCGGGCCGCCGCCGCGTACCTGGCCGGGAACGACGCGGACGCGGCCACCGTCTCCGCGCTGCTGGCCTTCTTCGACACCCAGCACCTCGCGCCCACCTTCGGCGACAAGCCCTGGCAGCCGCAGGCGCCCCAACTGGCCGCCCGGATGGCCCAGTTCCGTACCGACTGGAACGCCGGACGGCAGCGGGCGGCGCTGGACGCCCTGCGCCCCTCCGCGACACTGCTGGCCACCGCACCGGCCACCATCAGGGCGGACGTGGCCGACCGTGGTTTCGTGGCGGACAGCGCGCCGTGGCTGGACGCGCTGACGCTGTGGGGCCGCGCCTTCGCACGCACCCTGGACGCGCTGGGCGCCCGGCTCGACGGCGACACCGGGCAGGCCGAGCGGTGGTTCGCCGAGGCGTCGTCGCTGGCCCAGCAGGCCGGGCGGATCCGTACGATCCCGGGCGAGACCCGCCCCGAGGGCCCGGTCCGCGTCGCCGACGGA
Source organism: Streptomyces sp. NPDC041200 (assembly GCF_055591805.1). Taxonomy (NCBI): domain Bacteria; kingdom Bacillati; phylum Actinomycetota; class Actinomycetes; order Kitasatosporales; family Streptomycetaceae; genus Streptomyces; species Streptomyces sp. NPDC041200. The sequence continues at coordinate 11,570 of NZ_JBVIZF010000030.1, forward strand.
GTCCTCGACACCTTCCTGGCGGCCGCGCCCGGCCTCGGCGGAACGGGCACCCGGGCGACATCCTCTACGGCTGGCTAGTTGCCGCGTCAGTCAAGGTTTACCCGGTAGCGAGACGGCCTGGTGCGGTCAGCCGCAAGGCGCCGGATCGGCCTCGTAGTGGGCCTACTCGGTCGATTCGGCAACGCCGCAGATGGCCGTGCCAGGGCGGTGAGCGGGGTGAACCTTGGCTGACGCGGCACTAGCTGACCGGGGGCGCGCCCGCCCACTGGTGCAGAGCGGCTTCGAGACCGGTACCGGCCGCGGTGTCGGTGGCCCAGGCGACCACCCCGTCCGGGCGTACCAACACCCCGGCCGGGGCCGCGTGGTTGTCGGTCACGCCGCTGACCCGCCCGGCCCAGGCCGCGGCGAGGCGGGCGAACGCGCCGTCCGGCGTACGGTCGAGCAGCAGGAACCCGCCGCCGTGACCGTGGTCGACCAGCCGGGAGCCGTCCGCCAGCCACAGGTCGGGGGCGAACCGTCCGACCAGCGGATGGTCGCCCGGCAGATCGATGCGCTGCGTGACACCGGAGATCTTCTTGACCGCGTGGGTCGCGCCCGCTCGCGTGTTCAGCAAGTCGCCGACGACCTCCCGGAGCGCGGCCGATGTGGCGTCCCCGCGCATCACCCCGATCTGGGCCCGCGTCCAGTCCAGCACCCAGGCGCCGAGGGGACGGCGCTCGGTGTCGTAGGTGTCGAGCAGCCCTTCGGGTGCCCATCCGGCGACCACGGCACCGAGCTTCCAGCCGAGGTTCATCGCGTCGCCCACCCCGAGGTTGAGCCCCTGGCCGCCGAACGGCGAGTGCACATGCGCGGCGTCTCCGGCCAGCAGCACCCGCCCCGACCGGTAGGTCGCGGCCTGGCGGGCGTTGTCGGTCCAGCGGGTCGCGGCGCCGCGCAGCGCGGTCAGTGTGACGTCGGTGCCCGAGACCCGGCGCAGGCTGCTCTGCACGTCCTCCAGGGTGACCGGTGCCGATCGGTCGGCGGGACCGCCGTCGAACTCCACGGTGACCACCCGCCCGGGCTGTGGCCCGTAGCGGTACGCCCCCCGCGTCGACCACACCCATCCGTCGTCGAGCAGCGAAGGGTCGGCGATGTCGGCGACCGCCAGGTGTCCGGTGAGTTCGGGACCGGTGCCGGGGAAGTCGATGCCCGCGAGGCGGCGCACGACGCTGTGCCCGCCGTCGCACCCGACCAGCCACCCGGTGTGCGTCGTCCCGGCGGACGTGCCGACGAGCACGCCGTCGCCGGTGGCGTCGAGCGCGGTGACCTCGACGCCGCGACGCACCGGTACGCCGAGCCGTGCGAGATGGCCGGTCAGCAGCTGCTCCAGCTCACGCTGCGGCACCATCCGCGCTCCGGCGACCGCGGCGTGCGCGGCGAGGTCGGGATCGGACCAGTCCACGAGGTCGGCGTCGAGGATCAAGCCCGCGAAGTGTCCGGTGAAGCGCGGCTCGGGCACTCGCCGACCGCCACCGGGCGGTTGGTCGTCGGCCCCGCGAGCGAACGACCCCACCCGCTCGAGCGTCTCTCGCTGCACCTGCTCGGCGGCGGTCAGCAGGCCACGGCGGTCGAGGGCCTCGGCCGTCGGCACGTTGACCCCGCCCGCCTTCATCGACTCGTCCGGCTCGGTCCGTCGCTCGAGTACGCGCACTCTCGCCCCGGAGAGCGCCAGCTCCGCGGCGAGCACGAGGCCCACCGGCCCGGCTCCGACCACGGTCACATCCACATCCTGGTTCGCTTTCACGAACAGTGTTCTATGTACGAACAGCGTTCGTGTCAAGGTAGGGTGGCCGGGTGAACCCGAGAGAGCGACGCGCGGCACGCCACCAGCCGCCGACCCCCGAGGCCGGAGCCGACCCCAGGCCACGGCGCCGCAAGGCCAAGGCGCCGATCACCGTGGAGCAGGTCGTGGACACCGCGCTGGACGTCATCGCCACGGAGGGCTACGAGGCGCTGACCATGCGCCGACTGGCCGGGGCGCTCGACACCGGACCCGCCTCGCTCTACGCCCACGTGGTCAACAAGGCCGACCTCGACGAGCTGCTCATCGGGCGGCTGTGCGCCGAGCTGAACCTGCCCGAGCCCGACCCTGCGGCCTGGCGGGAGCAGCTCCGCGACGTGTGCGCGCAGATCCGCGACCAGTACCTGAAATACCCCGGAATCTCCCGCGCCGCGCTCGCCATGGCCCCCACCGACCGGGAAACCCTGCGCGTCAGCGAGGCAATGCTGGCGATCCTGCTCGCGGGCGATGTCGCCCCGCAGGCCGCCGCCTGGGCCATCGACGCCCTCCTGCTGTACGTGGCCGCCTACTGCCTGGAGACATCGATCGCGCGCCAGCGATCGGCACACGACGACGCCGCTTGGGTCGTCGACCGCGACGAACTGCTGCGCCGGTTCGCCGCCCTGCCCGCCGAGACCTTCCCCCACACCACCCGCCACGCCGCCGAGCTGACCGCGGGCGAGGGCCACGACCGGTTCGACTTCACCCTCGCCCTGATGATCGGCGGCCTCGCACACCGCCGCTAGCCGCGAACCCGGGGCCGGGCCGCGGCGGTCCGGATCCGGTCCGCCACACCGGAATCGGCGCGTCCGATAGCGTCCACCCATGGCCATGCAACTGCTGCCCCTCGGCGACGCCCTCCTGGACCGCGTGATCGAACTCGCGACCCTGCCCTGGAGCCGACAGGCGTACGAGGACGCCTTCGCACGCAACGGCTGGTGTGCCGGCGAGGACCCCGACGAGCCGGGCGTGGGCTGGGAAGAGCCCTGGTGGATCAGCGGCGAGGAAGGGGTGGACGACTGGTGGCTGTTGCTCGGTGAGGCCCCCGGATGCCGCCGCGATCCGGACCCCACCGTGGTCTGCGACCACCCCGACTGCCGGACGGGCTGCTTCGTCGAGCACCCCTTCGCGTACTTCACCGATCCGGTGGACGCCGAGGAATGGGACAACGAGTTCGGCCCCTTCCACAGCCGACGGGACGTGAACCCAGAGGCCACGGCCGAGGACTTCGAGGCCCAGTACCAGCGGGTATCCGAGCTGCTCCGCGCCCGTCTGGGCGCCCCGCTGCCCGAGGGCATGCAGCGGCTCCCCGACGACGAGGAGGCCGTGCACACGTACCTGATGTGGGAGCGGGGCGACTCCTGGGTGGTCCTGCTCATAGCCGAGGACCTGATCACCTACGGCGCCTACGACCGCGCGGCCATCCAGGTGCGCCCCCGAACCTGACCCCGCCACCGGTGGTCTCTGTCGCCATCTTCGGTGTCGTGGCCACACGTCGAGCTGCGTAGGCTGCCGCCATGGGACTGGACCTCACCGTGCTCATGGCCGACTGGGAACGGCTCCGCGCGTTCCCCGTCGAAGACCGCGTCAAGGCACTGGACGACGCTATGTGGCCGACCGGTCCCGACGACGACCACGACGGCACGCACAGCACGTACAGCACGGCCGACGGCTGGGTCTGGCCACCGGAACAGGACCCGGCGTGGTGCGCCGAGTACCGCTTCTTCAGCACCACCGGCACCTACGCGTGGCATAGCCGCGCAGGCGATGCGTGGGACGACATGCGGCCGCTCGCCGAGGCGTCGCTGCGCGAGGTGATGGACCACTTCCTGAACGGCCTGATCTGGGACGAGGACCCGGACGAGGACCCCACGCTGACCGGCGGCGGGGGCTTCTTCCCGCCCGCCACCGATCGCTGGCGGCGCGACCTGCTCCTCGTCTGCCCGCCAGAGGGGACGCGCGCCAAGGCCCACGCCTGGGAGCGGGCGGCGCCGCACCTGGAGAAGCTGCGCGGCCCCTTCGCCGCTGAGTGCGAGGGCTGGGCCGGACGCCCGGACACCTTCGAGGAGTTCAGCGCCCTCATCCGCGAATGGGGCGACGTAGTGACGGAGACCGCCCGCCACGACTGGGGCCTGATCGGCCTGCCGTTCTGAGCCCGCGATCAGCCGTGGCCCGCCGGGTTCCGGTACGCGGACAGCAGGTCGTCCGTGAGGCGGGCGGCAACCTCGGGGACGTGGGCGCGTAGGTAGTGGTGGCCGCCGGGGAAGTGGTGGACGCGGGTGTCGGCCGTCGTGTGCGTGCTCCACTCGTGCAGTGTCCCGGGGTCGACCATCGGGTCGTCGGAGCCGCCGAAGACGCTCAGTCGCGCGCGCAGCGGGGGGCATGGCTGCCGGGTGTGTTGCAGCAGGGCCACCGCGTCCGCGAGGAATGGGGTGTAGACGGTGCGGGTGAGCGCGTCGTCGGTGGGCTCCTCCCAGCCCATGATCTCGGTGATGGCGGCGATCCCGGAACCGAGGTTGCGCGCGATGTGGTCGCCGAGGCCGCCGCGGTTCGGCGGCGGGACGGCGGACAGCGCGAGCAGGCCCGGTTCGGTGTGCGCCACCGCGCGGAGCCGGTGGGTGGCCTCGTAGGCGAGCAGCGCTCCGAAGCTGTGGCCGAAGACGGCGTGGAAACCGTCGGCGGGTGGCCGGTGGCCGAGGTCCGTGGCGATGGCCTCCGCGATGCCGGTGGCGGCCCAGTCGACATCGGTGATCGACGGTTCCGCGGTGCGGGTGCCGCGGCCCGGCAGGTCGACGGCGACCAGGTCGAAGAGTTCGGAGAACGCGGCGGCCCAGGGCAGGAAGAACTCGGACCCGGTGCCGGACGGCGGCACGCAGTACACCCGGATCCGCGCGGTCTGCCGGTCGGTGAGCCGGTTGAGCCGTGGGGTGGGGAACGGCGGGGGCGAGGTCATGCGGCGCCCCTCCTGACCCTCCCGAGCAGGCGTGGGGCGAGCTGTCGGACACCGGCGGCGGTGGCCAGCTCCATCGTCGGGACGACGCAGTCCAGCCTGCGCTGCAGTACGGAACTCAGCTCGGCCGCCATCAGCGACTCCAGGCCGAGCTGGTCGAGCCGGGTGTCCGGGTCGATCCGCTCCGGGGTGGTCTGCAATACCGTGGCCAGCGCCGAGACCAGGACCTCGGTGACGATGTCCAGCGCCTCCGGCTCGGCCGCCGAACGCAGCAGCTCCGGAATGTTCCGGTCGGTGTCATGGAGATCGGCGTCCGGCGCGGGCAGCAGGTCGGTGAAGCGGGGGGCGGCGACGGCGGGGAGGAGCTTCGCGGTCTGCGCCCAGTCCGTGTTCCCCACCATGATGACGTCCACATCGGGATCGGTGATCAGCTCGCCGAGAGCGCGGGTGGCGGTCGTGGAGTCGAGTTCGCCGAAACCGGCTTGCCGCATGGTGTCGGCCATGCCCGCCCGGTCGGCGTAGCCGGTGTCCGAGATGGCGCACCACTGCACGGCGAGTGCGGGCAGCCCCGCGGCCCGGCGTTGCCGGATGATCGCCTCACCCGCCAGGTTGCCCGCGGCGTAGGTGCTCTGGCGGAGGTTTCCGGCGAGGGCGGAGATGGAGCTGTAGAAGACGAAGAAGTCGAGTGGCCGGTCACGGGTGAGCCGGTCCAGGTGTGCCGTCCCGTCGAGTTTCGGGGTCACCACCGCGCGGGTGCGCTCATCGTCCAGCTCCACGGCGGTGGCGTCGTCGAGGACGTCGTCGAGCACCATGGCGGCGTTGATGACGCCCCGCAGCGGATGGCCGGTGGCATCGATGGCGGCCACCAGCTCCCGGGTGGCCACGGGGTCGGTGATATCGGTGGCGTAGGCGGTCCCCCGCGCCCCCTCCTCGGCGAGGCGGGCGAGCGACGCGGCGGCCTCCGGGTGGGTGGCGCCGCCGCGGGAGGCCAGCGCCAGGTGGCGCGCCCCGCACCGGGCCAGCCAGACGGCGGTGGCCGCGCCGAAACCGCCCAGTCCGCCGGTGACGAGGTACGTGGCCTCCGGGTCCAGGGCCATGGGCGGCCGCGGAACCCGTACGGGGACCGGCTCGGCGGGGTCGAGCGTGATGACGATCTTGCCGATGTGCCGGGAGTCCCGCAGGAGCGCCATGGCGTCGGCGATCTGGTGCGCCGGGTAGGTGAGATGCGGCAGCGGCCGGTACACCCCGGACGCCACGCGCTCGGCCAGTTCGGCGATCATCTCCCCGGCCACTGGTCCGTCGTCCTGGAGCAGACTGGTGAGGTCGACCCCGAAGAAGGAGAGGTCACGGGAGAAGGGCCGCAGGGCGAGCGCGTTGTCCGCGAGGATGTCGCGCTTCCCCAGCTCGACGAAACGGCCGTGCGGGCGCAGCAACTCCATGCCACGGCCCAGCGCCTCCCCCGCCACCGAGTTGAGTACCACGTCCACTCCGCGGCCTCCGGTGATCTCGCGGACCTCATCGGCGAAGCCGAGTCCGCGCGAGTCCAGTACGTGTTCGTAGCCGAGCAGGCGCAGCAGTTGGCGTTTGGCCGGGGTCCCCGCGGTGGCGATGACGGTGGCCCCGGCGTGCTCGGCGTACCGCAGAGCGGCCAGGCCCACGCCACCGGCGGCACCGTGGACGAGGATCGTCTCGCCCTGGCGGAGCCGGGCCAGGTAGTCGAGGCCGTAGTGCACGGTGGCGAAGACCGTCGGGATGGTCGCCGCCTCGGTGAACGGCATGCCGTCGGGGATCGGAACGGTGAGCCGGGCGCGGCAGCGCACGTGCGTGGTGAGGCTGCCGGATTGCGCGACCATCACCCGGTCGCCCACGGCCCGTTCGGCCACACCGGCACCGACGCGGGTCACCACTCCGGCGCATTCGAGGCCCAGCAGCGGAGTTCCGGTGTCCGGTGTCTCGGCCATGGGTGGCACCAGTCCCCGGGAGACCATGATGTCGGCGTAGTTGAGCGCCGCCGCCCGCACCTCGATGACCACCTCTCCGGGGCCTGGCGCCGGCTCGGCCACCGCCGTCCAGGCCGGTCCGTCGTCCGCCACGGCCAGGGCGAAGGGGCGGACTGCGCGGGTGGCGGGCGTGCGCTGGGTGATCCGCGGTACGAAGCGCCCGCCCCCAGTGAGCACGACCTCGTCTTCCTCGGTGTCGGCGAGCAGCTCCGTGCAGACGTCCGCCGCGGTCGCGCCGGGGGCCACCGTAATCCTGCGGACCCTCAACAGAGGGTTTTCGCTGGTCAGGGTGCGGGCCTGGGCCCAGGCGGCGGCCGGGGCGGGGCGTTCGGGGACCGCGGTGTGCGCACCGGGCGTCAGCACCCAGGCGCGCACCTCACGGCTCTCGGGCAGCGCCTGGCAGGCGGTGACCATGGCCCTGAGGATCGCCGCTTGCCGGACCACCAGGCCGACGTCGTCCTCGCCGGTGACCTCGCTGTCCTCGCCGAGCATGACCAGGATTCCGGTGCTCTCGTCGGTGTCGTTCAGCGCGGCGCCCCATCGCGCGGGGTCCCCCGAGGCGTCGGCGTGGCTCACCGAGCACCCCAGGTCGCGCAGCCGCGCCGCGACGGACGCGGGCAGATCGTCGAGGCCGTCCGTCGCCACCAGGAAGTGGCCGGGCGAGGCGATCTCGGGTGGCGGCGCGGGCTGTTCGCGTTCGCCCCGGTCGGCGAAGAGCACCGAGCAGATGGGCTCCTCACCGAGCTGTACGACATCGGCGAACCCGGCGGATCGCAGCACCTCGGGCCACTGCTCACGAGCGAGCAGCGTGTCCTCGCGCAGGTCCGTGTCGGTGAACTCGGCCGCCGAGGTGAGCAGTCCGTAGCAGGGGGCGAAGAGGTCGTTGTCGTGAAACTCTGCGGCGAGCAACCGCCCGCCGCTGTCCAGGAGTTCGGCGACATGGCCGAGGGCCCGGCGCACATCGGTGGTGGCGTGCAGGACGTTGGCGGCGATCACCAGGTCGAAGGAGGCGGCGGTGAAGCCCTGTTCGGCGGGGTCCCGGTCCAGGTCCAGCGTCCGGTAGTCGAGGAACCGGTGGTCGGCGAACCGGTGGCGGGCGCGGGGGAAGAACGCGCTGGAGATGTCCGTGTAGACGTACGTGGCGCGGTCGGCGGGCAGCCGGGGCAGCAGCCAGGCGGTGGTGGACCCGGTACCGGCGCCGACCTCCAGGATCCGCAGCGGCCGGTCCTCCGGCCACGCCTCGACCAGCTCGGTGAGGAGTTCTCTGGCCGTCCGGTTCAGGTACTGGTGTGCCAGGGAGGTCATGTAGTGCAGTTCGGCGAGGCGCTCGGTGTCCGAGAACAGCAACCGCACCGGATCCACGTCTCCGGTGAGCAGACCGGCCAGTTGCGGACCGCACCGCGCGTACAGAAGCAGCTCCGGCGCCATGCCGGGGAAGTCCCGCAGCAGGTCGGCCAGGAGCCGGTCGGGTTCCGGGGTCCGGTCGAGCACACCTTCCCGTACGGCGAGCGCCCGCAGCTTCTCGTACAGCGGCCTGTTGACCGGCCGCGCGCCCTTCGCCTCCAGTTCGGCGAGCGCGGCCGTCACGAAGTGACCGGTCAGGTGGGTGACGCGGCGGACGAAGGCGTGGGGGTCGTAGTGCCGGAACGCCTCGGTCAGGGCCGCCACTTCGTCTGCCCGCGCGGCGGCGAGCGCCGCGGCCGTCGGCAGCCCGGCCGGGCCGGTGGAGCCGGGAAGCGGGGCGGCCTGGAGGGCGCTGACGACGCGGCCGACACCGCTCGCCGCGCCCTTGTTCCGGCGTACCCGGACACCGTGCAGCTCCATGGCCACGGTGCCGTCCGGATCCATGACGGTGATGTCCACCACCGCCTCGCGCAGCGACAGGTCGCGCGCCCGGATCAGTGCCACGCCCCGGTCGGCGGGGGTCCGCCAGAACCTGACCCGCTCCAGCACGGCGGGCAGGAACTGGTGGACCTGCCCGTTCTCGGCGTGCGGGAGCAGCGCCCCGATGGACTGCAGCGTGGCGTCGATCAGGGCCGGGTGGGCGAGGAACTCCCCCGCCCCCGAGGGGTTGGCGTAGTCGGCGAGCACCGTTTCATCGGCCACGGAGAGCCGCTGCACACCGCGGAACGCCTCCCCGTACGCCAGCTCGACCTGCCGCATCCGCGTGTAGTGCCGTTCCCCGGAGACCACGGTCCGTGCGGCCTCGCGGAGGGCGGCCACGTCCAGCGGCGCCGGTGGCCCGGTGGGCAGTCGGCGCACCCGTCCCCGCGCGTGTTCCTGCCAGTCCTCACCGCCCCGGCGGGAGGCCATCCGGGCCACCTCACCGGAGAGGGAGGTCTGCACGGTGACGTCCATGTCCGGGTCGTCCCACGGCAGGACGAGTGCCGTGCCGATGTCCAGGCCCGTGACCTCCACCGCCCCCTCGTGGCCGGTTCGGCGACCGGCCGCGAGCGCCATCTCCAGATACGCGGCGCCGGGCATCACCACCGCCCCGCTGACCCGGTGGTCGCCGATCCAGCCGTGCCGTGACGGCTCGACCGGCGTCTGCCAGGTGGGTTCCGCGCTGGGCAGCCGGTCGCCGAGCAGTGGGTGTCCCGACTCCTCCCCGGCGCCCGGTCCCGCCGACCACCAGCTGGGGTCGCCGTTGAGATGGTGTTCCCGCTGCCATGGGTAGGCGGGCAGCGGTACGACACGGCCGCGCACCGGGAACCAGGCGTCCCAGTCGACGTCGGCCCCGGCCGCGAGGACGGCCGCGCAGGTGGTCCGTACCGCGGCCGCACCGGCCGACTCGCGGGACAGCGAGCCGACCGTGGTCACCGGCCGGTCCGCGGTGGCGCACTGCCTGCGCAGATAGCCGAGCAGCACCGGACGGGGGCCGACCTCCACGATCGTGCCGCAGCCGTGCTCGGCCACCAGCGCATCGACGGCGGGGCCGAACAGCACCGGCTCGCGGATGTTGCGCCACCAGTATCCGGCGCCCAGCTCGGTGCCCGGCAGCGTGCCACCGGTGACGGTGGAGACGAACGCCGCGGTGCCGGAGCGCGACGCCAGCCCGGCCAGTCCGGTACGCAGACGGTCCCGGATCGGGTCCATCGACCGGCTGTGAAAGGCGTAATCCAGGTCCAGCTCCCGGAAGAACACACCGCGACGGAGCAACTCGTCGCCGAGCGCGGAGAGTTGTTCGGCCGACCCGGCCAGCGTCACATCGGTGGGGCTGTTCACCCCGGCCAGTTCCAGGTCCCGGTCGGCGATCAGCGCGGCGGCCTCGTCGGCGGAGAGCCCGACCGCCGCCATCCGTCCGCCACCCGCCGTGTCCGCCTGCGCGAGGCCGCGTTCGGCGATGACCCGGCAGGCGGCGGCCAGGTCCAGTGCCCCGCAGGCGTGTGCCGCCGCCACTTCGCCCACCGAATGGCCCGCCACCGCGGCGGGGCTGATGCCACGCTCCCGCAGCAGCGCGGTCAGCCCGATCTGCACCGCGAACAGCAGCGGCTGTGCGATCTCCGTCCGGTGCGGCTCCGGCTTCGCGGACCGCAGCTCCGCCAGCACCGACCAGCCCAGATGCCCGGCCAGTTCGGCGTCCACCTCGGTGACGGCCGCGCGGAACACCGGTTCGGCGTCCAGCAGTTCCGCGCCCATGCCAGCCCACTGGGCGCCGTTCCCGGAGTACACGAACGCCACCGGCCCCGGAGTCGCGGCCGCCGCCGCGCCCCCGCCCACGGGGGCGCCCTCGGCGATCGTCTCCAGCAGCGCGGCGGCCCCCTCGGCGCTGTCCGCCAGCACGGCGGCCCGTTCGCGGTGGTGTCCGCGCCGACGGCAGCTGGTGAAGGCGATGTCGTAGAACGCGTCGGTGGTGTCCCGGAGCCGGGCGGCGGTACGGGTGACCGCCTCGGTGAGCGCCTGCGGGGTGGCCGCCGAGACCACCACCGGCAGGGACGTCACCTCCGGCAGCGGGAGTACGGAGGGCACGGGGGGCGGGCCGAGGACGGCGTGGGCGTTGGCCCCGCCGAACCCGAACGAGTTGAGCGCCAGCGCCCCCGGGGCCAACGGCCGTGGCGCGGTCACCGGTTCCAGGCCCAGCGTGGCGAAGTCGATGGCGGGGTTGAGCGGTTCGGCGTGCAGCGACGCCGGGATCACCCCGTGGCGCAGCATCAGTACGCATTTCAGCAGCCCGGCCAGGCCCGCCCCGGACTCCAGGTGGCCGAGGTTCGACTTCACCGAGCCGATGGGCAGCGGAGTCTCCCGGCCCGCGCCGAGCGCGTGGCCCAGCGCCCGGCACTCGATCGGGTCGCCCGCCTGCGTACCGGTTCCGTGGGCCTCCACGTAGGACACGTCCTCGGGGCGCACCCCGGCGCGGTGGTGCACCTGGCGCATCAGCTGCTCCTGGGCCTGTGCGCTGGGCAGCGAGAGCCCGGGTGTGCGTCCGTCCGCGCCCGTTCCGGTGCCGAGGACCACGGCGTGCACGGTGTCCCCGTCCGCCCTGGCATCGGCGAGGCGCTTGAGCACCACCACCCCGCCGCCCTCGGCGCGCACGTATCCGTCGGCGTCCGCGGAGAAGGAACGGCAACGGCCGCTCCGGGAGAGCATGGACGCCTTCGAGAACCCGATGAAGTCCCCCGGGCTCAGCAGGAGGTTGATCCCGCACGCGAGGGCCACCGCGCCGTTTCCCTCACGCAGTTGCGCACAGGCCTGGTGCAGGGCGACCAGGGACGAGGAACAGGCGGTGTCCACCGCCATGGACGCCCCGCGCAGGTCGAACAGGTGCGAGATGCGGTTGGCGGTGTTGCAGAGCGCGGCCCCCGCCATCGTGTACGCCGTGATCGCCTCGGGGCGGGCGTACTGCAGCTGGCCGTAGTTGGCGTTGCTCACCCCGACGTAGACCCCGGAGTCCGATCCGGCGAGTGTTCCCGGATCGATACCCGCGTCGTCGAGGGCTTCCCTGGCCATCTCCAGCAACAGCCGCTGCTGCGGGTCCATCCGGCTCGCCTCGCGGGGCGACAGCCCGAAGAACGCGGCGTCGAACCCGGCGATGTCCTCCAGAAATCCGCCCGCGGCCGAGTACGCCTTGCCGGGCCGTCGTGGATCGGTGTCCACGAACCGGCGGGTGTCGAACCGGTCAGCCGGTATCTCACCGACCAGATCGCGCCCGGCCGCGAGCGCGGCCCACAGCTCCTCGGGCGCCGTGACGCCACCCGGCAACCGGCAGCTGAGCCCGACGATGGCGATATCGCCGGACTGCTCTTCCCGGGTGAACGAGGTGTGCGAGATGGGCGGTGTGGGCTGCGTGGAGGTCGTCTTACGTGCCATCACTGCCGATCCCTACCCGTGGCGCCCCTGGTCAATCGGACAGTTCTGAAGGGCCGCCAGGAAGTCCCCGAGAGCCGTCGAGACGGCTTCGGGGGCTTCCACCGGCAGCAGATGGCCGACGCCAGGGACCGTCGTGAGGGTCGCGTGCGGGATGTGCGGCAGGAGGTGGTCACGCAGGACGCCCGGCGGCTCCACGAGGGCGTTCTCCCCGGCCAGCACCGCTACCGGAACCTCGATGTCGTGTGCGGCGAAGGTGATGTCCCGCGCGATGCCGTGCGGGGGCCACTCCTGCCGAGCCTCGGCACTCGCGGCGAGGCTGTCGCGCACCGCCATGGTGCGGAACAGATCGCGGGTCTTCTCCCGGATCCGGGCGCGGTGGACATCGATGGTCTTGGCGCTGCTGCCGAGCCGCGCCGCGATCTGCTTGTTCGGCATACCGGCGACGGCCAGCTCCAGCACTTCCCGTTCCCGGGAGGTCAGGCTGTCCAGTTTCCCGCGCAGCTCGCGCTGGACCGCGTCCCGCTCGAAGCGCTCCCGCACGGTGCGCAGCGCGGCCTGTACGACGTCGAGCAGGTGCTGCGGGTCGTACGGCTTCTCCAGGAAGTCCACGGCGCCGTTCTGCATGGATGTCGCCGTGCGCGGAGACGAAGACCACGGGCAGCGGCGCGCCCGTCTCGTTCAGCAGCTGCTGGACGTCGAAACCGCTGAGTTCGGGCATGCGCACATCGAGGATCAGACAGGCGGGCCGGTCCCGGTCGTAGGAGCGCAGAAAGGTCCGGGCGTCCTGGAAAGCGCTCGGAGCGGATGCCGACCGGCTCCAGGAGCCAGGCGAGCGACTCGCTCAGTTCCTCGTCGTCGTCGATGTACCCGAGGGATGGCGGTGGGTTGCCGGTTGGCATGGTGCTCCCTCCCGACAGATGGCGGTCCGGAGGGACCGTAATCCCTTGGCAAGAGTCAAGGTGCTTGCTAGGGGTCCAGGTGTCGTATTCTCGCGGCGTGAGTGCGAGTGTGAGACGGGATGCGGGCGGCTCCGCACGCGGAGGGGCCGTCCCCGCGCTCGATCCCCTAGACCTGAAGGTGCTGCAGGCGCTGCAGCTCGACGGGCGCGCGCCGTTCAGCCGTATCGCCGATGTCCTCGGGGTCTCCGACCAGACGGTGGCGCGGCGGTACCGGCGGCTGCACAACACCGTCAACGTGCGGGTGCTCGGCATGACGGACGAGAACCGGCTCGGTCGGCAGACCTGGATCGTACGGCTGCACTGTGTGCCGGACGTGGCGGAGAACCTCGCGGACGCGCTCGCCAAACGCCCCGACACCCTCCATGTGACCCTGATCTCCGGTGGCACCGAGGTCGTCTGCGGCATGAAGCCCCGCAGCCGCAAGGAGCGGGACGAGCTGCTCTTCGGCCGACTGCAACGCACCCGGCAGATCGTCAGCGTGACCGCCCACTGCCTCCTGCACCCCTTCTTCGGCGGCTCGGCCAGCTGGCTCAACAAGGCCAACGCGCTCACTCCCGAGCAGGAGTCCGCTCTGCGGCCGCCCGCTCCGGAGCCGTTCGACGCCCCCGTCTCCCTGGACGCCGCCGACGAGGCACTTCTCGCACTGCTCCGCCGCGACGGCCGGGCCACCCTCACCGACCTGCAGAAGGTCACCGGCCAGTCGGAGTCGGTGGTCAAACGGAGGCTGGAAGCGCTGCGTACCACCGGCGTGCTGTACTTCGACGTGCAGTACGACCGCGAGTCGGTCGGGCAGGACGTCAGCGCCATGCTCTGGCTCACGGTGGCGCCGCGCGCGCTCGACGACGTCGGCCGCAGCCTCGCCGCGCACCCGGAAGTGAACTTCGCGTCCGCCGCCACCGGCCAGGCCAACATCGTCGTCGCCGCCGGATTCCGCAGCCCCAACGAGCTGTACACGTACCTGAGCAGGACGATCGGCGCCCTCGACGGCGTTCAGGCGGTCGAGTCGTCGCTCGTCCTGCGCCAGGTCAAGCAGCTCACGTACGAACCGGAGCGCTGACCGATCGGCCGGTGCGCCCAGCCCCCGGGCTCAGGCCCCGGGTTCAGCCCTCCGCATGGGCCAGCTCCACGTCGTACTCGAACCCCGGGCCGCCCACGGCCACCGGCGCCGCGACCGGTGGATAGCCGCTGGCGATCAGCGAGTACTCCCCCGCCTCCAGGTCGGTGAAGGCATAGACACCGTCCGGCCCGGTGGTCGCCGTGCCGATCACGTCGCCCGACGTGTCCACGAGCGTGACCCGCGCGTCGCTCAGCGGTTCGCGGTCGGCGCCCGCCCGTACCGTGCCCCGCAGCATGGCGCCCGCACGCAGTGACACGTTCAGACGGGCGAGCCGGGCGCCCGACACCCGCACCGGGAGTGCGGCGGGCCGGTGTCCGGCGGCGTTCACCACCACCGTGACGTCACCTTCGGGCAGCTCGCCGAACGCGAACTCACCGGCGGCGTCGGTCGTTTCAGCGGCCAGCGCTTCTCCCCGTACGTCCATCACCGCCACCGTCGCGCCCTCCACGGGCGTCTCGTCCACGGCCGTGACCACCGTGCCGACCAGCCCGCTGATCACGGACAGCAGGGCGTCGTAGGACAGCGGCTCCTCGCCCACCACCACGGTGGACGCCTGCGGCTGATGGCCCTCCGCCGCCGCGATCAGTACGTACGATCCCGCACCCGGCGCGTCCAGACGGTAGCGGCCACCGGAGCGCGCCACGGCCCGGCCCAGCTGCCGCCCGCCCAGGGAGATCAGCGTCAGCGTGGCCCCCTCGACCGCCTCCCCGGCCGTCCCGAGTATCCGGCCGTACAGAACGGATCCCGCACCGCTGTCAGGAGCGAATGCCGCCGAGCCGACCGCGCCCGGCCGACCGCGGGCATGGGCGCCGACCAGCACCGGCTCCCGCTCGCTCGCTCGCTCCTGCTCCCGCTGCCGCTCCCGCTCCCGCTCGAACCCGGCGGAAGGCTCGGCGTCCCGCGCCGCGCCCTGCCCCGCGGCGCTGGTGACAGGCGCCGTGCGCGGCGGAGTGCGCAGCAGTACGGCCCCGACGAGTGCGGCGAGGAGGGCCAGGCCCGCGGCCACCATCAGGCACAGATGGAGGCCGTCGAGGAACGCCTCGCCCAGCGCACCCATGGCCCGGCCGGTGTCCGCGCCCAGGTTCATCCGGGCCGCCGCTCCCAGACCATCGGCGTTCACGGCGTCGGTGATCCGGTCGACCACCGGTCCGGTGACCCCGGCGTCGCGCAGATGGCCGGGCAGGGTGTCGGTGCTCCTGGTGGTCAGCAGGGTGCCCAGCACGGCCGGTCCGAGCGCGCCGCCGACCTGCCGGAAGGCGTTGTTGCCCGCCGCCGCCATACCGGCCAGATGGTGCGGCACCGCCGCGACCGCGGTGGCGGTCATGGGGGTGATCACCATGCCGAGGCCGAGGCCGAGCAGGGCCAGCCGCCAGGCCAGCGGGCCAAAGCCGGTCCCGGCGTCGATCGCGGTCAAGGAGAGCAGCGCGCCCACGGTGGCCAGCAGCCCGGTGGTGATCATGACGCGCGGCGAGATCCAGTGCATCAGACGTCCCGCCAGCGCGCCCACGATCAGGCAGACCACGCAGACGACCAGCATCCGGTACCCCGCGTGCAGCGTGTCCAGGCGCTGTACCAGGCCGAAGTACAGGCTGAGGACGAAGAAGAAGCCGATCAGCCCCAGGAAGGTGATCATGGCGATCAGGGTCGTCGCGCTGAAGGCCGCGCTGCGGAAGAGCGACAGGTCCAGCATCGGGCTGGCGCTGCGCCGTTCGGCCAGCACGAAGGCGACAGCGCTGAGCGCGGCCAGCGACAGGGCCGCGAGCACCCGCCCCTCGGAGAACGAGGTGGCGCCGCCCTCGATGACGCCGTAGACCAGCGCGGTGACCGTCACCGCCGCGGTGATCTGACCGGGCCAGTCCAGCCTGCGCCCACCAGGAGCGCGGGAGTCGGTCACGAGCGGTGCCGCGACCAGGAGGGTGAGGACCGCCACCGGGATGGCGGGCAGATAGATCCAGCGCCAGGTGGTGTGGTCGAGGATCACACCGGCGAGCATGGGCCCGATGGCCAGCGCGGCCATCAAAGACGCCGCCCAGAGCCCGACGAACGTGGCGCGTTTACGCGGGTCGGGCACGGCATGACTGATCAGCGCCAGCGTCGAGGGCAGCAGCGCGGCCGCGCCCAGACCGGCACAAGCCTGCCCGGCCCACAGCACCTCGACCGAATCGGCCGACAGCGCGATGGCCCCTCCCGCAGCGGCCAGCACCAAGCCGGACAGATACACCTTCTTGCGGCCGTGCACGTCGCCGAAGACCCCGGCGGTGAGGATGAACGCGGCCATGGGGAGCTGAAACGCCGACTGCACCCAGGTCAGCTGGGTGGTCGACGCGTGCAAGGCGCTCTGGATGGCGGGCAGGCTCACCGAGACGGTGGTCACTGGCAGATAGGCGACGAACATCCCGAGGCACGCCATGACAAGCGTGGCCACCTGCCGTTCTCTCGGCTCGTTCATCATGGGTGTGGCGTTCACGGATCTACTCCCTTGGCGCACGGCAATACCGCACTCGGCTGGCACCGCCGTCAGCTTCCGGCCACCTCCTGCTTCAGATCCAGCCACAGCCGCCAGGACCGGGAAAACCGACATCCGGAGCGGGCTCAGGGAGGATTTCCGACGCGGGGCCGCACCGTCACCCGCGAGATCACCCGCGAGCTGTTCATCGGCGAGGCCCCGGATTCCCCGGACCCGGCTACCGGTCGGCGGGTGCCGGGACCAGGCCGTCGGCCACCAGCCCGGCGAGGACGGCCTCGCCCAGGGCCTGGACGGCGGACTGCGGCCGGACCATGACCGTGAACTCCTTGATCCGGCCGGTGTCGTCGAAGTGCAGCAGGTCGATGCCGTGGATCTGCTTACCGCCCACGGTGGCCCGGAAGAGCAGGACTGCCGAGTCGGAGACACCGCCGTCGGCGCTCGTCTCGGCGGTGCCGTCGTGGTGGCCGGTGTAGCGGAAGTCCTCGAAGGTGCGCAGCAGGACCCCGAAGAGGCCCAGCACCAGGGGCTTGCCCTCGAACGGGGTGAACTTCACGGGGCTGTAGAAGCGGATGTCGTCGGTGAACAGATCTTCCAGGGCGGCCAGGTCGCGGTTGTCGACGGCGGCGCGGAACCGTGCTGCGGCTGCGTTCATGTCTCTCACCTCGTACTCAGGAATACGGTTCGTCAGATCGACTAGTATGATGCGCCGTTGCCCCGAGCCCCGGCCGATGGACGCCATCCCAGCCCGCGGGACACGCGCTGGAGGCGGGCGACGCGACCGGCCGTCGCGGGCGAGTGCGGCCAGGCCGTGCAGGGCGCTCCAGATGACCTCGGCGACGAGGTCGAGCTGGCGGGGGCCCGCCGGGAGGGCGGCGGCCGGGCGAGTTCGGTGAAGCCGTCGAGGGCGACGGCCTGCACGATGGCGGCCTTGCCGTCGAAGTGGCTGTACAGGACGGGCTGGCTGTATTCCACGCGCTCGGCGCGCTCGCGGGCGCGGCGTTCTGAAGCTGTCATGCCGCCTGGGTTCACCCTCACGCCCATCGGCGACGGACTGGCGGTGCTACGCGCCGGCGGCCCACGCGGCGCGGCCTACGGGATCCACTTCGCTACCGCTGCGGTGATGCTGGCCGGATCGCTCGCCCTGCTGCTGGGGTAAGCGGCGGCTACCTCCCGGGGCGACGCCAGGGAAACCGCGTGAGGACCTGAGCCGCACCTGGCTGGGGCACCGCCGGGACCCCGCGCCGTCGCCCCCTGCCTGACGGTCCGGCCAACGGTCCCTCAGCCATGGGAGGTGGGCCCGCTGGGCATGACATCACCATGACGAGACGGGAAGGCGCCATCGGCGTCCTCATGCCACGCGATATTCCGGCGCGACACATCGTCGCCTTCGCGCAGCGCGCGGAGGCGTGCGGCTTCGACGAGTTGTGGGTGGTGGAAGACCTCGGGTATCGGGGAGGGCTGGTCCAGGCGGCGGCCGTGCTCGCCGCCACTGAACGGGTCCGCGTCGGTGTGGGGCTGCTGCCCGCGGGCGCGCGGAACGTGGCGTTCGCCGCGATGGAGATCGCGAGCCTCGCGCAGCTGCATCCCGGCCGCGTCGACATCTGCGTCGGCCATGGGATGCCGTCCTGGATGCGGAGCGTCGGGGCGTGGCCGAGGAGCCCGCTCACTCTGCTGGGCGAGTACATCACCGTGCTGAAGTCGCTGCTGGACGGCCAACTCGTTCATCACGAGGGGCAGTACGTGCGCGTCGACGGGGTGCGGCTGGACGAGAGTGCCACGCCAGCGGCGGTGCCGCCCGTTCTGGCCGGGGTGCGGGGGCCCAAGTCGCTGGCTGTTTCGGGTGGCGTGGCCGACGGAACCCTTCTCGCGGAACCGGTGACGCCCGCCTACGTACGGGAATCGCTCCAGCACATCGCCGCCACCCGCCCGCACCGTCTGGTGGCGTACAACATCGCGGCGGTCGATGACGATCCCTCCGTGGCGCTGGCGGCTGTCCGGCCCGCCCTCGGAGTGGTCGGGGAGCCGGACTGGCGGGCCCATGTCGCTCCGCTGCCCTTCCACGGCGATCTCGCCGCCCTGCGCTCGCGCTGCGACAGCCCGGAGGAGTTCGCCCGCGCCATGCCGGACGACTGGGTACGGCAGCTGGCCGTGGCGGGCACGCCGGAGCGGGCGCGGGCCACGCTGGCGGGCTTGTTCGACGCCGGTGTGACCAGTGCCGTCCTCACACCCGTGGGCAGCGATTACCTGGCGTCGCTGGACTCGCTGGCCCGGGTGCTATGAGCACGGTCGGCTGCCGGGGTGTGCTCGCGGTGTGGCCAGGCCGCTCTGGTAGGCGATGACGACGAGCTGGGCGCGGTCGCGGGCGCCCACTTTGGTCATGGCCCGCTGGATGTGGCTGCGTACGGTGAGCGGGCTCAGGACGAGCCGGTCGGCGATCTCGGCGTTGGACTTGCCGTATGCGGCCAGGGCCGTGACCTCACGTTCGCGGTCGGTCAGGGCCTTGACGGCGTCGGGGAGGGCGAGGAAGCCGTCCGTGTCCGGGGTGGCCAGGAAGCGGGTGATGAGGGCCCGGGTGGCGGTGGGTGAGAGGAGGGAGTCCCCGGCCGCCACGGTGCGGATGCCCGACATCAGGTCGTCGGGGCGCACGCCCTTGCCGAGGAAACCGCCCGCGCCCGCGCGCAGGGCCTTGGCCACGTTCTCGTCGTTCTCGAACGTGGTGAGGATGAGGATGTGCGTTCCCGACAGCTCCGGCCGGGAGCAGATGGCCGCGGTGGCCGCCACGCCGTCGAGGTTCGGCATGCGGATGTCCATGATGACCACGTCGGGCCGGTGCGCGGCGGGGAGGTCGACGGCTTCCTGTCCGTCGGCGGCCTCCGCGACGACGGTCATGTCCTCGACCGAGTCGATGAGGATGCGGAAGGTGGCCCGGAGCAGGGCCTGGTCGTCGGCGAGCAGGACGCGGATCGTCATGTGGCAAGACTCTCGTCGTGGCTGTGGAGCGGAAGGCCGCAGGCGACCTCGAAGCCGCCCCGCGGCCGGTGGCCAGCGTGGAAGGTGCCGCCCGCGGCGGTGGCGCGTTCGCGCATGCTGAGCAGGCCGAAGCCGCCTCCCGAGGCAGAGGTGACCAGGGGGCGGCCGGATCCGGTGCCGTTGGTGATGGTCAGGTTCAGGGAGCGGGGAGCGTAGCGGAGCCGGACCTCGGCGGTGCGGGTCGCGGCGTGTTTGGTGACGTTGGTGAGTGCTTCCTGGACGATCCGGTACGCCGTCAGATCGAGCACCGGCGAGAGCGGACGCCGCTGTCCCTCGACGGTGACGATCACCTCAAGGCCGGCCGTCGCACAGGTGTCGACCAGCTCGGCCAGTTGCTCCAGCCCCGGTGCGGGAGCGAGGTCGGCGGTGTCATCGTCCTGGTACAACAGCCCTACGGTGGCCTTGAGTTCGCGCAGCGCGGCAGCGGTGGTGTCCGGCAGCTTGGCGATGATCCCGAGGGCCTGGTCCGGGTGCGTCCGCGCGAGGTGTGCGGCCGTGCCCGCCTGCGCGTCGGCCAGGGTCAGGTGGTGAGCGACCACGTCGTGCAACTCCCGTGCGATGCGCATGCGTTCCTGGATCACCCGGCGGCGTGCCTCTTCCTCACGCTGCCGGTCGGCGTGTTCGGCGCGGGCCGCCGCGTACTCACGGCGCACCCGGACGTAGGCGCCCAGGGCCGCCGACAGGAGCACCCAGGCCGCCGGGTTGACGATCACGATGATCGGTGAGTCGAGGAACGAGGGGACGAACATCCCGGTGAGGACCATGCCCGCCGCGGCCGCCAGCGCGCTGTTCCAGGTGGTGCGGCGCACGGTCCGCACACTCGTGGAGTACTGCGCGACCAGGAGCGGACCCATCAGCCCGGGAGTCACGAGGTAGCCGAGGGACCCCAGCGCCATGGTGCACACGGTGGCCGCGGCGAGGACGTACAGGGGCCGTCGCCCGCGCCACGGCAGTGCGGCGCAGGCGACGGCGGCCAGGGCGATACCGGGCCACAGGGCCGGTGTCCCGGGCATGAACGACCGGGTGAGGAGCACGGAGGCGACGGTGCACGCGAACAGCAGGGCCACCGCCGTGGCCTCGACGGCTGTGGGATGGGCCGCCGCCCGGCGCTGCCAGCTGTTGTTCATCACCCTCCAAGAAAACACTCCGCCCACGGCCCGTGTCAGGTGCGGGCAGGTTCCTGGCGCACCGGCTCACCGGACGCCGGTGTGGTTCCGTACGCGGAAGACGCGGATGACGCAGAAGAGGCGGACGTCGCCAGCCCGGCGCCCTCGACGTCGACGCGGGGCAGCAGCCGGTCGAGCCAGCGCGGCATCCACCATGCCTTGTCCCCGAGCAGGGCGAGTACGGCGGGCACGAGCGCCATGCGGACGACGAAGGCGTCGAACAGCACCGCGACGGCGAGGCCGAACCCTATGGTCTTGATCATCGATTCGTCGGCGCCGACGAATCCGGAGAACACCGCGATCATGATCACCGCCGCGGCCGCGACCACCCGGGCGCTGTGCCGGAAACCCGTGACGACCGCCTGGACGGGCCGGTCCCCGTGCACGTACGCCTCCCGCATACGCGAGACCAGGAAGACCTCGTAGTCCATCGCCAGGCCGAACACGATGCCCACCAGGAAGATCGGCATCAGGCTCATGATCGGACCGGCCTGCTCCACCCCCAGCAGCTCCGCGCCCCAGCCCCACTGGAAGACCGCCACGACCGCGCCGATGGCGGCCAGCACCGACAGCAGGAACCCGAGTGCGGCCTTGACGGGCACGAGGACGGAGCGGAAGACCACCAGCAGCAGGACCAGGGCCAGGGCGATGATGACGGCCAGGTAGGGCACGAGCGCGTCCTGCAGGGCCTGAGCGACATCGATGTCCATCGCGGTGCTGCCGGACACCTCGAACGTCGCCCCGGTCTCCCGCTCCAGGCCCGGGCGTTCCGAGCGGATGGCCGTGACGAGGCTCTTGGTGTCCTCGTCGTTCGGGCCCGTGGCCGGGACCGCCGAGAAGAGGGCGGCGTCACCGGCCTGGTTGAACCGCGCGGGAGAGACGGACACGACCCCGGGGGTCGCGCCGATCTGCTCGGCGATCGCACGCGCCGCCGCCTTGGGCTCGTCCGCGCCCTTGACGTCCGCCACGACCGTCAGCGGCCCGTTGAAGCCCGCGCCGAAGCCGTCCGCGAGCGCGTCGTAGGCGCGCCGCTCCGTCGACGAGACGGGCTTGGACTCGGCCCCCGGCATGCCCATCTCCAGCTGCGCGGCGGGCAGCGCCAGGACGCCCAGGCCCGCGACGCACGCCACCAGCACCGTCACCGGGCGGCGCAGCACGAACCGCGCCCACCGGGAACCGCCGTTGTCGGCCGCCTGTGGTGCGGGGCCGCCCTTGCGCGTACGGCGCGACAGGACGGCGTCGGGCCACATGCCGAGCAGCGCGGGGACCAGGGTGAGGGCGATCAGTACGGCCACGATCACGGCACCGGCGGCGCACAGTCCCATCTTGGCCAGCATCGGAACGCCGATCACCGTCAGTCCGGCCAGCGCGATGACGACCGTCAGACCGGCGAACACCACGGCGGAGCCCGCCGTGCCGACGGCGAGACCGGCCGCCTCGCGCGGGTCGTGCCCGTTGGCACGCTCCTCGCGGTACCGGGACACCACGAAGAGGGCGTAGTCGATGCCGACCGCGAGACCGAGCATCGTGGCGAGCGTCCCCGTGGTCAGGGAGAGTCCGAAGGTGCTGCCCAGGGCCATGATGGCGGCCATGCTGATCCCGATGCCGACGACGGCGGTGAGGAGCGGGAGGCCCGCGGCCGCGAGCGACCCGAAGGTGATCAGCAGGACGACCGCGGCCAGGGCCATGCCGATGGCCTCGGAGGAACCGCCCGCCGCGGGCTGCGTGGCGAGGGCGGTGCCGCCGACCTCGACCGTGAGACCGGAGTCCCCGGCCCCGTCGATGGCCTTCCGCAGCGCGGCCTTGTCGGCATCGGTGAGATCCGCGGACTTCACCTGGTAGTTCACCGTGGCATAGGCGGTGGAGCGGTCCTTGCTCACCGCGCCCGCCGTGAACGGGCTGACGGCGCCGGTGACCTTCGGCTCGTCCGCGGCCTTCGCCACGAACGTGTCGACGGCGGCGCGGTGGTCGGCCGCCGTCACCTTCTCCCCGTCAGGTGCGACGAACACGATCCGGGCGCTGGCGCCGTTGGCGGCCGGGCCCGGGAAACGCTCTCCGATCAGGTCGAAGGCCTTCTGTGCCTCGATGCCCGGCATGAAGGACGTGCCGTCGTCGGAGGCGGCGGGGGCCTTGGCGGCGCCGACACCGACACTGCCGAGGATCACCGCCCACAACAGCGTCATCAACAGGCGCCGCCGGAAGGCGATCCGGCCCAACCGATAGAGGAACGTAGCCACGAGAAACGGGTCTCCAGGTCTGGATGCGAGTGGAGCACCAGCCTGGCCGGGCGGGGCCGCCGTGACATCGTGCGCGTGCTGGCACTCTCCGTTGGTGGCACCGCACGAGCCGACGCGCCGCCGTCCTCCTCAAGGAGGAGCACGAAATGCCGCGTACGGATGACAGAAGATCACCGCAACCGGGCCCCGGGCGTGCGGGGTTGGCGTGGAACGGCACAGGCGGTTGGCCGATGAACTCCGGCCGCGCGCGGACCCGAGGGTAGGGTGCCCGGCGAACGGCAGCTCGCCGCCCGGGGTGAAGATCCGCAGCCGGTAGCCCACGTCGACCTGGGCGGATGGGCGTGAACGCGGCATGGCGATCAAGGGCCTTCCGCACGGTGGACCGGCCACCGCTGCATGTGCCCCCAATCGCCCCGCTTACCCTGATCTGGCCGATTCTCTTCGGCGACAGATTCGATTGAGCGTGGGACAGGAGCACACAATGGCCACCCCCTCCGATGTGGCGGCCCCCGAGCAGGACGGTGCGGGCGGTCACCGCCGGCCTTCGGGCCGCTTGCGGTCCTGGATGCTGGAGGGCCTGTCCGACATGGCCAAGCGGCAGCCGGGGCCGCACGCCCAGCCCTCCGAGGGGCACCGGGGGCAGCGCTGGTGGCGGGTGATGTGCCTGACCGGCGTGGACTACTTCTCCACGCTCGGCTACCAGCCCGGTATCGCCGCCCTCGCCGCCGGGCTGCTCTCCCCCATCGCCACCGTCGTCCTGGTGGCCGTGACCCTGCTCGGGGCGCTGCCGGTGTACCGGCGGGTGGCCAAGGAGAGCCCGCACGGTGAGGGGTCGATCGCGATGCTGGAGCGGCTGCTGTCGTTCTGGCAGGGCAAGCTCTTCGTGCTGACCCTGCTGGGCTTCGCCGCGACGGACTTCCTGATCACGATCACCCTCTCGGCGGCCGACGCCTCCACCCACCTCGTGGAGAACCCGCACTTCACCAGCGTCCTGCACGGCCATGAGGTCGTCATCACCATGGGTCTGGTCGCCCTGCTCGGTGCCGTCTTCCTCAAGGGGTTCACCGAGGCCATCGGCGTGGCGGTGGCCCTGGTGGGGGTGTATCTGGCGCTCAACGCGGTCGTGGTGGTCGTCGGGCTGTGGCATGTGGCCACCGCCTCCCACGTGGTCACCGACTGGTCGCAGGCGCTGACCGCCCAGCACAGCAACCCCCTGATCATGGTCGGTCTGGCGCTGGTGGTCTTCCCCAAGCTCGCCCTCGGCCTGTCCGGCTTCGAGACCGGTGTGGCGGTCATGCCGCACGTCCAGGGCGACCCCGGCGACACCGAGGAGCGGCCCACCGGCCGGATCCGGGACACCCGCAAGCTGCTCACCACCGCCGCGGTGATCATGAGCGGCTTCCTGATCTGCACCAGCTTCATCACCACCCTGCTCATACCGCAGGACGCGTTCAAGCCGGGCGGCCCGGCCAATGGACGCGCCCTGGCCTATCTCGCCCACGACTACCTGGGCTCGGCGTTCGGCACCCTCTACGACGCCGCCACCATCGGCATCCTGTGGTTCGCGGGCGCCTCCGCGATGGCCGGGCTGCTCAACCTCATGCCGCGCTATCTGCCCCGTTACGGCATGGCACCGCACTGGGCCCGCGCGGTCCGCCCGATGGTGCTGATCTTCACCCTGATCGGGTTCCTGGTGACCTGGATCTTCGACGCCGACGTGGACGCCCAGGGCGGCGCCTACGCCACCGGGGTGCTGGTCCTGATGACCTCAGCCGCCGTCGCCGTCACCATCGCCGCCCGCCGCGCCCGGCAGCGGGGCTGGACCATCGCCTTCGGGGCCATCTCCGTGGTCTTCGTCTACACCACGGCGGTCAACGTCGTGGAACGCCCCGACGGCGTCAAGATCGGCGCGTGTTTCATCGCGGGCATCATCGCGGTGTCCCTGCTGTCCCGGCTCGCCCGCGCCTTCGAGCTGCGGGTCACCGACATGGAGCTGGACGCCATGGCCGAGCGCTTCGTCCGGGACACCGCCACCCGCCGGATACGGTTCATCGCCAACGAGCCCGACAACCGCGACGCGGGCGAGTACCGCGACAAGACCCAGCAGATCCGGGCCGACAACGACATCCCGGCGGAAGAGGACCTCATCTTCGTCGAGGTCACCGTCCGCGACCCCTCCGACTTCGAATCCGCGGTACGGGTACGGGGCGAGGTGCTGCACGGCCGCTACCGCGTCCTGACCCTCGACGGCTCCAGCATCCCCAACTCGCTGGCCGCCCTGCTGCTGCACGTACGGGACGAGACCGGTTGCAGGCCGCACATCTACTTCGAGTGGACCGAGGGCAGCCCCTTCGCCCAGTTCCTGCGGTTCTTCCTGTTCGGCCAGGGCGAGGTCGCCCCCGTCACCCGCGAAGTCCTCCGCGAGGCCGAACCCGACCGGGCGCGCCGGCCTCACGTCCACGTCGGCTGAGTTCGGCTGAGCGCCGCAAACGCGCACCGGGCGCCGCCGGGGTCCTTGAGACCCGCGACGGCGCCCGGTGTGGTGGTCAGGAGCAGGGCTTGTAGAACTGCTTCCAGCCGTCGGTGGGCATGGCCGGGGGCTCGGCCCAGGACCCGGCCTCGCCGTACTTCTGGAACGCCTCGTAGTCGAAGTCCGCGAGGCCGCCGCCCGGCTTCGACAGCCGTACGTCGCGGTCCATCTGCCCGTCCCCGCCGTTGTTGCGGATCGCGAGGTCCGGGTAGCCGTCGTCGTTGTACTGGGCGATGGTGAGCTGCCTGGCCTCGCCGTGGTCCCCGATGTCGGAGTGCGTGGCTTCGGCGGACCCCAGGTCCGTCCGGTCCAGCGGGCCGGGACGGTATTCCGCGACGCGGGCCGTGTTGGGGTCGTCGCCGTCGGCCGGCTCGACGATGTTGACGACCATGTCCAGCGTGCCGTCGTTTTGGAAGTCGGCGACCGCGGCGGTCGCGGTCTCGCCCTTCTTGGCGCCGAGGAGGTCCTTGACGGGGAGCTTCTTGCCGAACGAGCCGTTCTTGGCGCCCCACTGGACCGTCATCTCGGTGCCGGTGTGCCCGGGGTTGGTGATCTTGTCCGGGTAGGTGTCGCCGTCGAGGTCACCGAGCAGCGTGGTCGCGTCGGCCAGGCACGGGGCCGACGCGTCGGTGGCGCTGCCGGACCGGTGTGCGCTGCCTGAGGCCGACGACTCGGCCGCCCCGGCCTGGTAACCGGCGACGGTCAGGGTCAGGGCGACGGCCGTGAGCGGCACGGCGATCAAACGTGAGCGCTTCCGAAGCATTGATGAACACCTTTCAGTTGCTGACGCCCCGTGAGATGAGCGCGCGTTGACGGAAGTTCACCCACGACCTCCGCGTTACCTGAATGTGTCATTCCATCGGTGACCCCGCAGGAGCCAGCGCTCTCTTGCGGTTACTGGGAAACCGTAGGAGAGTGAACAGCCGACCTGAAAGAACGCACTCTTCGGCGACTGAGGAACCTGATGGCGACCAAACAGCAGCTGAGCGGCCTGCCCGAGGACGCGGACCTGAGGCGCGCGGACTCCCTGGCGCGGGAGATCTTCTCGGACGTGGCCAACAAGTGGGCGCTCCTGATCATCGAGGCGATCGGCGAGCGCACCCTGCGCTTCAGCGAGCTGCGGAACGAGGTCGAGGGCGTCAGCCACAAGATGCTCACCCAGAACCTGCGCATGCTGGAGCGCAACGGCCTGGTCGACCGGAAGGTGTACCCCACCGTGCCGCCACGGGTCGAGTACACCCTCACCGAGCCGGGCCGGGCCCTGCGCACCACGGTCGACGCCATGTGCGGCTGGACCCACCAGTACCTCGGCCACATCGAGGACGCGCGCCACCGCTTCGGCGCCTGACCCTTTTGGTGGCCCACCTCACCCTCCGGATGGTGGACGGCCCTCTTCCCTCCGTCGCCGCACCCCCTAGGCTGGCCGGTGCAGCTGGTTCGCCCCGTCCGCCAGGCGGGACGCGTCGCAAGAGGGAACCCGGTGGGAATCCGGGACTGCCCCGCAGCGGTGAGCGGGAACGACCGCCGTCATGTGCACTGGGCCCGGCGAAACCGGGCCTGGGAAGCGACGGCCAGTAGGTGTCCTCCCCCGGAGGACGTGCCCGCGAGTCCGAAGACCTGCCAGTGGCCCGCGTACGAACCACTCGTGCGCGGCATCTCGGTGACCTCGAGGGCGGGTCGGCGTACCTACCAGGCGGATGACCGCGCTGTGCCGCGCGGGTCCGGTTCCGCCGGGTTCCGTCACCCTTCGCGCTCTCGTCCCGTCACCGGGATCTCAGGGATTCATCTCGCGAAGGAGATCTCCGTGACCAGCAAGACCGCGGCCGCGGCAGCACGGGCCACCGTGTACGGCTACCCCCGCCAGGGCCAGAACCGGGAACTGAAGAAGGCGATCGAGGGCTACTGGCAGGGCCGCGTCACCGCCGACGCCCTCCACGCCACCGCCGCCGAACTGCGCGCCACCACCTGGCGGCAGCTCTCCGCGGCGGGCGTCCACGAGGTGCCCACCGGCGACTTCTCGCACTACGACCACGTCCTGGACACCACCGTCATGGTCGGCGCGATCCCCGCCCGGCACCGCGCCGCCGTCGAGGCGGACGCCCTGGACGGCTACTTCGCCATGGCGCGCGGCACCCAGGACGTGGCGCCGCTGGAGATGACGAAGTGGTTCGACACCAACTACCACTACCTGGTGCCCGAGCTGGGCCCGGACACGGTGTTCGCGGCCGACTCCACCCAGCGCGTGGCGGAGCTGAAGGAGGCCCTGGCCCTGGGCCTGACCGCCCGGCCCGTCCTCGTCGGCCCGGTCACCTACCTGCTGCTCGCCAAGCCCGCCCCCGGGGTGGCCGCGGACTTCGACCCGCTCACCCTTCTCGACCGGCTGCTGCCGGTGTACGCCGAGGTGCTGGCCGACCTGCGCGCGACGGGCGCCGAGTGGGTGCAGCTGGACGAGCCCGCCCTCGTGCAGGACCGTACCCCGGCCGAGCTGAACGCCGCTGAGCGCGCGTACCGCGACCTCGGCGCCCTCGCCGACCGGCCGAAGCTGCTCGTGGCCTCCTACTTCGACCGGCTCGGCGACGCCCTGCCGGTGCTGGCCAAGGCCCCGGTCGACGGGCTCGCGCTGGACTTCACCGGGGCGGCGGCCGCCAACCTGGACGCGCTGGCCGCCGTCGGCGGACTGCCCGGCAAGCGCCTGGTGGCGGGCGTGGTCAACGGCCGCAACGTCTGGGTCAACGACCTGGAGAAGTCCCTGTCCACGCTGGGCACCCTGCTGGGGCTCGCCGACCGGGTCGACGTGGCCGCCTCCTGCTCCCTCCTCCATGTGCCGCTCGACGTGGCGGCCGAGCGGGACATCGAGCCGCAGATCCTGCGCTGGCTGGCCTTCGCCCGCCAGAAGACCGCCGAGATCGTCGCCCTCGCGAAGGGCCTCGCCCACGGCACCGACGCCATCGCCGGTGAACTCGCCACCAACCGCGCCGCCCTGGCCTCCCGCGCCGACTCGGCGATCACCCACGATCCGGCGGTACGGGCCCGCGCCGCCGCGGTCACGGAGGCCGACACCCACCGCTCCCAGCCGTACGGCGAGCGCGCCACGGCCCAGCGCGCCCACCTCCGCCTGCCGCTGCTGCCGACGACCACCATCGGCTCCTTCCCGCAGACCGGCGAGGTGCGTGCCGCCCGCGCCGACCTGCGGGCCGGGCGGATCGACACGGCCGGGTACGAGGAGCGGATCAAGGCCGAGATCCAGGAGGTGGTCAGCTTCCAGGAGAAGGCCGGACTGGATGTCCTGGTGCACGGCGAGGCCGAGCGCAACGACATGGTCCAGTACTTCGCCGAACAGCTCACCGGCTACCTGGCCACCCAGCACGGCTGGGTGCAGTCCTACGGCACCCGCTACGTCCGCCCGCCGGTGCTGGCCGGGGACATCTCCCGGCCCGAGCCGATGACGGTGCGCTGGACGACATACGCCCAGTCCCTCACCGACCGCCCGGTCAAGGGCATGCTCACCGGCCCCGTCACCATGCTCGCCTGGTCCTTCGTCCGCGACGACCAGCCGCTCGCCGACACCGCGCGCCAGGTCGCCCTGGCCCTGCGGGACGAGGTGGGCGACTTGGAGACGGCCGGAAGCTCGGTGATCCAGGTCGACGAGCCCGCGCTGCGCGAGACCCTTCCGCTGCGCGCCGCCGACCGCGCGGCGTATCTGGCGTGGGCCACCGAGGCCTTCCGGCTCAGCACGACCGGTGTGCGCCCGACCACGCAGATCCACACCCACATGTGCTACGCCGAGTTCGGGGACATCGTCCAGGCCATCGACGACCTCGACGCCGATGTCATCAGTCTGGAGGCGGCCCGCTCCCATATGCGGGTGGCGCGCGAACTGGCCGCCCACGGCTACCCGCGCGAGGCGGGTCCTGGCGTCTACGACATCCACTCCCCGCGTGTGCCGAGCACGGAGGAGGCGTCCGAACTGCTGCGCGCCGGGCTTGAGGCCATTCCCGCCGAGCGGCTGTGGGTCAATCCCGACTGCGGCCTGAAGACCCGCGGCTGGCCCGAGACCCGCGCCTCGCTGGAGAACCTGGTCGCCGCGGCCCGCACGGTCCGCGGTGAGCTGTCGGGGTCCTGACCCCGGACACCCGGGCGGGCCGGGGCGCCTCACGCCCCGGCCCGTTCCTGTCGGCTCGCAGCGCGCCGTACGGGAGCGCCGCGGCCCTGAGCACCGCCCACACCAGGTTCGCCGGTCAGCGCTTGGTGGTGCCGTTGAACAGCGAGCGCGACCAGAGGTAGCCGACCAGGGTGATCCCGGCGCACCAGGCGAGCGAGATCCAGCCGTTGTTGCCGATCTCCGAGCCGGAGAGCAGGCCGCGCAGGGTCTCGGTCATCGGTGTGAACGGCTGGTACTCGGCGAACCAGCGCAGGCCCGGCGACATCGAGTCGGCCGGGACGAACGCCGAGCCGAGGAACGGCAGGAACTGGATCAGCAGCGGCTTGTTGCTCGCCGACTCGACGGTCTTGGAGATCAGGCCGAGCGCCGCCGACAGCCAGGCCACCGCGAAAGCGATCGCCGCGAGCAGGCCGGCCACCGCCAGCCACTCGACCGGGTTCGCGTCCGGGCGGAAGCCGACCGCGATCGCCACGGCCACGACGAAGACCAGGCTCACCATCGTCGTGATGACGCTGCCGATGACATGGCCCGTCATGAACGACGAGCGCGTGATGTTCATGGTGCGGAAGCGGTTGATGATGCCCTCGGTCATGTCCTGGCAGACAGCGATCGAGGTCGACATCGAGCCGGACGCCACGCCCATGATGATGACGCCGGGCGTCAGATACTCCAGGTAGGCGTCCCGCCCGCCGCCCCCGGGGAGGCCGGCGCCGATCGAGCCCCCGAAGGCGTACACGAAGAGCAGCAGCATCATGACGGGCATCATGGCCGGGCCCAGGGACACGGCGGGGTAGCGGAGCGCGTGCTTGATGTTGCGCCGCAGCATCGTCATCGAGTCGTGCACGGCGTAGGTGAGGGTGCTCATCGCAGGGTCTCCTTGACGTGAAGCGGAGTGTCGGCGGTGCCGTCGCCGGTCAGGGCGAGGAACACGTCGTCCAGGTCGGGGGTGTGCACGGAGAAGTCGGCGGCCCGGGTCCCGGCGGCGTCGAGCCGGTCGAGCAGGGCGCGCAGCGCGTCGATCCCACCGTCGCCCGCCACGCGCAGGGCGAGGTTCTCGTCGTCGCGGGCCGCGTGGGGGAAGGCGGCGGCCGCGCGGTCGAACTCGGCGATGTCGTCGAACCGCAGTCGTACGTGGCTGCCGGGGATCTGCGCCTTGAGTTCGTCGGCGGTGCCCTCGGCGACGATCCGGCCGCCGTCGAGCACGGCGATCCGGTCCGCCAACTGGTCGGCCTCCTCCAGGTATTGGGTTGTGAGGAAGACCGTGGTGCCGCCCGCGACCAGCGAGCGCACCATCTCCCACATGGTGCGGCGGCTGCGGGGGTCGAGCCCGGTCGTCGGCTCGTCCAGGAAAATCACCTGCGGGTCGCCGACCAGCGTCATGGCGATGTCGAGCCTGCGCCGCATACCGCCGGAGAAGGTCGCGGCCCGCTTGTCCGCGACGTCCGCGATCCCGAACCGCTCCAGCAACTCCCGGGCGCGGGACCGGCCTTCGCGCTTACCGAGGCGCAGCAGGTCGGCCATGAGGAGCAGGTTCTCCTCGGCGGTGAGCAGATCGTCGAGCGCGGCGAACTGCCCGGTGACACCGATCGCGGCCCGTACCGCGTCCGCCGCGGTGGCGACGTCGTGGCCCGCGACCTGGGCCTGTCCGCCGTCGGCGGCGATGAGCGTGGACAGGATCTGCACGGCGGTGGTCTTGCCCGCGCCGTTCGGCCCGAGCAGGGCGAACACCGTGCCCGCGGGGATGCGCAGATCGATGCCGTCGAGAACGGTCTTGTCGCCGTACGCCTTGCGCAGACCGATGGCGGAGACGGCGGCGGGCGCGGGGCTCTTTGACGTCGGGCTCTTGGACGTGGGCATGACAGATGAAGGCATGGAGCCCTCCGATCGAAGGGTGAAGTGGCGGGAGGAGTACGGGCGCGGGGTGGCTCAGACGGCGGCGCGGCGGACGTCGATGTTGCCGTACCGGGTGCGGGCGCGGACCTGGACGGTGTCCTCGGTCTTCTCCGGGGTCTCGGACGCGGTGAGCGTGTTACGGACCTGCCCGGAGCCCGAGGTGACGTCGAGCCAGGCGGCCGTGCCCTCGCGGATGCCGACCTCGATGGCGCCGTAGGAGGTCTCCAACTGGACGGTGCCGCGCGCCACTTCGGCTACGCGCAGGGTGCCGTGGGCGGTGGTGGCGGTGACCGAGTCCTCGGCGCGCCGGATGTCGATGTCGCCGTTGGCGCCGCTCACCCGCAGCTCGCCGGTCACGGCGCCGACGGTCGTGGTACCGTGCGAGTTCTTGAGGACGGCGGGTCCGTCGACGAGGTTGACACGCAGGCTGCCGGAGCTGGTGGTGATCTCGGCCGCGCCGTCGACCCGGTCCACGGTGATCGAGCCGTGCGACGCGGTCAGCCGCAGCGGGCCGGTCGCGTCGAGGCGGACGTCACCGGACGAGGTCTTCACGCGGACCTCGCCGAGCCGCCCCTCGCCGAGCACCTGGGTCCAGGCGCCGGTCGCGTCGATGCGCGAGCCCGCGGGCAGTTCGACCGTCACGTCGACCGCGCCGGTGCGGCCGAGGCCGAACAGGTTGGGCTTGGGCGTCCTGACGGTCAGCATGCCACTCGCGTACGAGACCTCGGTCTGGTCGGCCGTACGCACGTCCAGGTCCTTCTTCGGGTCGCGGGGCCGCACCTCGACGACGGTGTCGGGGCGGTCGCCCGCCGTGAACTGGACGGAACCGGCCTCCACGTGCGCGGTGGCCGAGATGGGTTCGGGGGTGTCGAAAGTAGGCATGGCTGTCCCGTCCTCTTGGGTCTCGGAGACGTCCCCGCTGGTGGGACGTGGTGTGGGATGAAGCGGTGGAGTGAGGTGGTGTGGTGTGAAGTGGTACGGGCGGGGGTGCGGCTAGCGCACCCAGCCCGTGAAGCTCTGTCCCATGGTCTGGGTCTTCTCCGCCGTACGCGGCCGGCCGCCGCCGTCGACCGCGGCCGAAACGGCCCGTACCAGCCAGGCGTTGACCGACAGGCCCTCGCGGTTCGCGGCCTCTTCGGCACGGGCCTTGAGGTGGGCCGGAAGACGCAGGTTGACGCGGGCGGTGCCACCCTCGTCGCCGTCGGCGGGCGGCGCGGCCGTGAGCGGTTCGAGGGGCGCGGTGGCCGCCTCCGCGGGGCCGCGGTCGACGGGCGGCGGCGTCACCACGAAGTCGGGGTCGAGCCCGCGCAGCCGTACGTCGACCGAGCCGGGCGCCAGCTCGCGGGTGATCTCGGCCATCGCGGCGGAGAGCACGTTGAGCATGGCCAGCCGGGTCGCCGACTCCAGCGGCGCGGTGAGCCGCTCGGCCAGCGCGCGGGCATCGTCCCCTCCGGTTTCGGCGGCCACCGCGAGTTCGCGGCGGAGGGTGTCGACATACGGGGTGAGGTCCATGACGTCATGGTGGCACCACTATGGCGCCATGCGCAACCCCGAATGGCACCTCACCTCTGCCCAACCATCCTGACCTGGCGAAACGCACAGGGGACGACCTGAGCCATGGTGGCGCCATGGACACTCAAGCACCTGCAGGGCCACGACATGGCACCCACATGGCACCACCTGACGCCAGATGACACCAAGCCGCGCCACTGCCAACGTGATGTCCGAATACCGCCAGCATTCCGGGCCTCGACCCCCCATCGTTGACCGTGAACGAAAGAGCACGGGAGAGCACAGCGATGACCCTCTACACCACCGTGGACAGCCCCCTCGGCGAACTGCTGCTGGTGGGCGACGAGACACCGGACGGCATCACGCTGACCTCGCTGTCCATGCCCGGGCAGAAGAACGCCCCGGCCGTACGGCCCGACTGGCGCCACGCGCCCGGCGAGTTCACGGAGACCGCCCGGCAGCTGAGCGCCTACTTCGACGCCGGCCTCACCGTCTTCGACATCCCCTTCACGCCCGGCGGCACGGACTTCCAGCAGCGCGTGTGGCACGCGCTGGAGAAGATCCCCTACGGCACCACGATCAGCTACGGGCGGCTCGCCGAACGGCTGGACGTACCCCGTGGGCAGGTCCAGGCCGTGGGCGCGGCGATCGGTGCCAATCCGCTGCTGCTGGTGCGGCCCTGTCACCGGGTGATCGGCGCGGACGGGACCATGCGCGGCTATGCCGGAGGCGTCGAGCGCAAGGTGGCCCTCCTCACCCACGAGGGCGCGCTGCAACCGACCCTCATGTGACCCGCGCCGACAACCTGGACCCATCAGGGAAGGAAGAAGGCCGATGACCGTCATGACCGACACCACCCGCTCCCCACGCCAGGTGGGCGACCGCGTCGCGGCGGATGACTGGGCCGCGCTCACCGAGGAACTCAACGAGTACGGCAACGCGCTCACCGGCCCCGTCCTCACCGACGCCGAATGCCACCGCGTCGCCGGGCTGTACGACGATACGGAGCGCTTCCGCAGCACCATCGACATGGCCCGCTACCGCTTCGGGTGCGGCCAGTACCGCTACTTCACCCACGACCTCCCCGACCTGGTGCGCGAGCTGCGCGAGGCGTTCTACCCACGGCTGCTCCCCATCGCCCGCGACTGGGCCGGAAAGCTGGGCCGCCCGGCGCCGTGGCCGGACACGCTCGACGAGTGGCTGACGATGTGCCACGAGGCAGGGCAGGCCAAGTCCGCCCAGATCCTGCTGCGGTACGGCCCCGGCGACTGGAACGCCCTGCACCGGGACGTGTTCGGCGACATGCTCTTCCCGCTGCAGGTGGTGGTCGGACTCGACGCCCCCGGCGAGGACTTCACCGGCGGCGAGTTCATCATGACCGAGCAACGCCCCCGGGCGCAGTCGAGGGGATCGTCCACCACCCTGCCCAAGGGCCACGGGCTGATCTTCACCACCCGGGACCGCCCCGTGGCCTCCAAACGCGGCTGGGCGAACGGCCCCATGCGGCACGGCGTGAGCACCGTCCGTTCCGGACACCGCCACACCCTCGGCCTCGTCTTCCACGACGCCGCATGACCCCCGTCCCGCCCGGCCGCGCCCAGCCCTCACCGGCGTCCCGCTCGCCGCTGATCCGCGCGGAGGAGCTGGCCGCGTACGGCGATCTGCCGTGCCCCGACCCGCACACCAATCCCGAACTCGACGCGGTCCTCGCCTTGTTGGCCTCGGCGAAGGGCCGCGTCGAGACCGTCGCCATCGGCCACAGCCGTGATACGGCCTCCCGCGCCGCCGCCGAGGCCTTCGCGGCCGCGTGGCAGGCGCGGGACGGAAGGGTCCTCACCAGGGTGGACTGGCCGGAGAGCGCCGCGTCCTGGCTGCGGCCCGCGCGTCGGCTGACCGCCGGGGAGCCCGACGCCTGGGTCATGGCCGCGGCCCCGCTCGGCTTCGTCCAGATGGCCCGTCGGCTACGGCACTCCACCGACTGGGACCCGGCCCGCACGGTCGCTTTCGCCGCCCTCAGGGACTCCCGCCTCCCCGCGCTGGCCGGTCCGGACACGCTGCACGGGCTGCGCGGTGCCACCGCCGAGGGCGGCACCTGGGCCGTGCGGGACCGCTGGGTCACGGCCTACTCTCCGGTCGCCACCAGCGCTCCCTCCAGACCGAGCAGCCGCCGCTTGCGC
The DNA here is from genome assembly GCF_055591805.1 of Streptomyces sp. NPDC041200. Classification (NCBI taxonomy): domain Bacteria; kingdom Bacillati; phylum Actinomycetota; class Actinomycetes; order Kitasatosporales; family Streptomycetaceae; genus Streptomyces; species Streptomyces sp. NPDC041200. Next base: position 46,896 of record NZ_JBVIZF010000030.1, read on the forward strand.
TCGACACCGCCCGCGTAGCCGGACAGCGCCCCACCCGCGCCGATCACGCGGTGGCAGGGGCGCACGATCAGCAGCGGATTGGCACCGATCGCGGTGCCGACGGCCCGGCAGGCGGTGCGCGGTGCGCCGATCAGCTCGGCGATCCCACCGTACGTGAGCGTCGTGCCGTACGGGATGGTCTCCAGCGCCTGCCACACCCGGCGCCGGAAGTCGGTGCCACCGCTGACGGGCTCGATCTCGAACCGCGTGCGCGTGCCGCCGAAGTACGCCCGCAGCTGGTCGGCGATCTCGGCGAACGCCGCCGGGTCCCGGGTCCAGCCGGGGCGGACCGTGGCGCCGCCCCGCTGGCCGGGCACGGACAGGGAGGCGAGCGCGGTGCCGCCGGGAGCGGTGGCCGACGCCTCGCCCACCAGCAGCAGTTCGCCGAGCGGGCTGTCGAGGGTCGTGTAGACCGTCATGGGTCGGTCCTCCTGGTCAGCGCGCGGACTTACCGGGCAGCGCGGGCCATTCGACCCCGGTGAGATCGGGCAGTACGAGATCGGCACCGGCGAGCGCGGCCGCCGGGTGCGTCGTCGTGACCGCGACACAGCGCAGCCCGGCGGCGCGGGCGGCCGCGATGCCCGCGGGGGCGTCCTCGAAGGCGATCGCGTCGGCAGGGGCCACGCCCAGCGCCGCGCATCCCGCCGTGAAGCCCTCGGGATCAGGCTTGCCCCGGCTCACGTCCTCGGCGGTGATGAACGCCGCGAACAGACCGGCGCCGCCGACCAGCTCCAGCAGCTCCCCCGCGTGGTCCCGCAGCCCCGAGGTGACGACCGCCATGGGAACGCCCTCCGCGTGCAGGGACTTCACCAGGGCCTCGGCGCCCGGCACGGCGTACGGAGGAGGGCTGTCCGGCCCGGTCAGGTAGCCGACGGCCTCCTCGAACAGCTCGTCGACCGTCCCGCCGGGGAACCGGTGCACATGGTCGGCCAGCGCCTCCTTGCCGCGGCGTCCCACGAAGGTCGCCAGCAGGGCGTCGTCGACCGGCAGCCCATGGGCCCGGAACAGCCGGGTCCACGCCGCCCGGCTCCGGTGCTCGGTGGCCACCAGGGTGCCGTCGAGGTCGAAGAGCGCCGCTTGTGAGTTCATGATCGGTCAGACCTTTCCGAGTAACTGTGCTGTGGGCTCCGGCCGCTCCGGCGGATCAGCCGGCGGCGGCCAAGGAGCGCCAGACGCGCTGGTAGTCGCCGTGCCACGGCGACTGGGCCTGCAGGGCCGCCGCCGCGCGCACGACGGTGGAGTCGTTGTGCCGCCGGGCCGCGATCTGCATGCCCACCGGGACGCCGTTCGCCGCGCGGCCTACGGGGACGGTCGCGACGGGGCCTCCCATCACGGTGCAGGGGATGGTCAGTGACCATCCGGCGTACGCGTCGACCTCCTCGTCCCCGACCCGCCGCGGCCCCACGGTGTTGCCCGCGGGGTCGTTGCGTACGCCGGTGACCGCGTTGACCGGGCTGATGAGCAGGTCCGCCTCGGCGAACACGCTCACGAAGGCGTCCAGGAGCCGGGTGCGGAGCCGGTCGTAGCCACGGATGTCGGCGGCGCTCAGCTCCTCCCCCTGGCACACCCCGGCCAGGTAGTCGGGGTCGACGAAGCGGCTGTTCTCGCCGAACAGGTCCGTCCCGGCCTCCCGTGCCGCCTCCGCGGACTCCGCGTGGCAGCCCGCCTGATGGCGACGCCAGGCGGCGGTCAGCTCGTCATGGCGCACCGGGAGCCGGAAGCGCGTCTCCCGCACGGTGGCGCCACGCTCCTCCAGCGCGGGCAGCGCCGCCCGCACCAGGGCCTCGGCCTCCGGTTCCACCGGATAGCCACCGAGGTCGGGGCTGTAGGCGACGCGCACTCCGGTGAGCGCGGGCGGCCGCAGGCCGTCGGCGAACGAATCGAGGCCGGGGAAGGAGTACGGGTCGCCCGGGTGCTCCCCCGACATGAGGTCGAGCGCGAGCGAGGCGTCCTCGACGGTGCGGGCCACCGGGGCGTAGCAGCCCACGGCGTCGCGCCAGCGGTAGGCGTTGGGGCGGGCCGGGGCGGGCACCCTGCCGGACGTGGGCATCATCGTGAAGACGCCGCAGAAGGCCGCGGAGGTGCGCAGCGAGCCCCCGGCGTCGAACCCCTGGGCCAGCGGCACCATGCCCGCCGCGACCGCCGCGGCGCTGCCGCCGCAGCACCCGCCGGCGTTCATGGCCACGTTGAACGGCGTCGAGGTCGGGCCGCGCAGCGCGTTGTCCGTCGTCGCCTTGAAGCCGAACTCGGAGCTGTTCGTCTTGCCGACCACGATCGCACCGGCCCGCTGGAGCCGCTCCACGCACAGCGCCGTGTCCGTCGGCACGTCGTCGGCGAACACCCGCGAGCCGTGCGTCATCGGCACCCCCGCGACCGGGGCGAGGTCGGTGACGGCGATCGGCACGCCGAGCAGCGGCCCCGGCTCCTCGCCCGCCATGAGGGCGCGCTCGGCCCGCCGGGCGGCGGCCAGGGCCTCGTCGTGGCAGACGGTCACGAAGGCGTTGACCACGGGGTCGAGCCGCTCGATGCGCTCCAGGCTCGCCCGGACGACGTCGGTGGGCGAGACGCTGCGGCTCCGGATGAGCGCCGCGAGCACGGTCGCCGTCGTCGATGCGAGATCCTCCACGAGCCGTCTCTCCTTCCGTTCGGGGCCGCCGACCGTCACCCGACATGAAGAACACCGGGCCCGGGCATGCGGTTGCGTCGGCATGCGGTTGCGTCACGATGCGCTGACCGCGCCGCGCAACCATTCCGGGGCGGGAGGTGTTTTACCGGGTGATGGATGAAACAAACGAGCGGCTCACCGAGCAGTTGGCAGCGGATCTCGACGCGGGATTCACCGAACTCGTCCGGGTCCACCTCGGTGTGGTGCACGCGTTTCTCCATCGGGTGTCGGGCTCCGCCGCCGAGGCGGAGGACCTGGGCCAGGACACCTTTCTGCGGGCCTACACAGCTCTGGAGGGATATTCGGCGCAGCGCAGGCGCGAACTGCGGGTCAGATCATGGCTCATGGCGATCGCGATGAACGTCTGGCGCAACCACGTGCGGAGCAGATCGCGCCGCCCCGCGGTGGCGGCGCGGATCGAGGAGTCCTGTCTGACCCTGGCGGACGACTCCCCGGGGCCCGAGGAGCGGACCGCGCTCGCCGAGGACCGCTCCCGGCTGACGGCCGCGCTCGGCCGGTTACCCGAGCTGTACCGGGTGCCGGTGGTCCTGCGGCACATCGCCTGTCTGAGCTACCAGGAGGTGGCCGAGGCCCAGGGGACCCCCGTGGGCACGGTGAAAGCGCAGGTGTCACGGGGTCTGAAGATGTTACGGGCCGAGCTGGAACCGCAGGTGCGGGAAGCGGAGGAGGTGAGACCATGAACGACGAACGAGGCGGTGCGGACGACGCCGACGGCCTGGCCACACGGCTGACCGGGCTCATCGAGCCACCGTCGGCCGGGCACGCGGTCAGGATCCTGAGAGCCGTCGGCATTCCGGCGCGGCACTACGACAGCTATGTCCGTGCCGACGGCCCCGTCGGGCCGCTGTACGTCTCCTGCGACGAGCACAGGGCGATCACCGGCTCAGCCCTCGCGGCCGCGGTGGGGGGGCCGGAGTCCTTCGAGGCGGCGTACCACGCGCGGGTGGGGCGCCCGGTGTTCCCCGTCAGCACGTCCCCGCCCGGCCTGTCCTCCGCGCTGCGCACCGGGCGCACCGGGAAGCTCCGGTTCGCCCTGGCCGGGCTGACCGAAGCGGAACAGGCGCTGCTCGGTGCCGTCCGCTCGATCCCGCCGGGGCAGCTGCGGCCGGTCTCCTGGGTCTCGGCCCGGGCCGGTGTGGCGGCCGCGGAGGAGACGGTGGTGGCGCTGCTGGCGCGCAACCCCGCGCCCGTGCTCGTCCCGTGCCACCGCGTGGAGGTGCGGCGCGACGCGCCCGGGAGCACCCCGGGGCCGTACGCACCGGAGGTGGGCCTGGCGCTGCGCGTCGCCGAGGGGGTCGACGTGGAGTGGGTGAGCCGGTTCGCCGAGCGGCAGGTCCGGTATCTGGGCAGCGATACGACCCGTATCTACTGCCATCCGACCTGCGCGCACGCGCGCCGGATCACCCCGGTCCACCAGGTCCCGTTCCGCTCGGCGGTCGAGGCCGTCGCCTCCGGATACCGCGGCTGCAAGAGCTGCCTGCCCGAGGCCGCCTGACCGCGGCCGCCCGGCGGGCGGCCGCGCGACCGTGATCACGCACCGCCCCACAGCCGCAGGGCCAGGACGATGAGGACGACCGCGACCGTGCCGTCCAGGGCCCGGGCCACCCGGGGCCCGGCGCCCGGGTAGCGCCCCCGCATCCGCCGGCCCGCCCGGTGCAGGGCCTCGGAGAGTACGAGGAGCCACAGGGCGCCCAGGAGCAGATAGACGGCGGCGAGGAGCATCATCGTGCGCTCCAGCGGCGCGCCCTCAGGCACGAATTGGGGAAGGAAGGCCAGCAGGAACAGCCCCACCTTGGGGTTGAGGCCCGTGCACAGGAACCCCTGGCCGAAGGAGCGGAGCGGGGAGAGGCCGGGCGGTGCGGGCCCGGCCTCCGGTACGGCGGACTGCGGGGCGGACGCCCGTACCGCCGTGCCGGGCCGCAGCACGGACCGTACCGCCACGCCGGGCCGCGGGGCGGGCGCCCGTAGCGCGCCCGCCAGCATCCGCAGCCCCCACACCAGGAGTACGGCGGCGCCGCCCCAGCGCAGCACGGTGTAGAACGCCGGGACGGCCTGTGCGCCCGCCCAGGCGCCGCCGATCGACACCGTGGCGTGGAGGGCTCCCGCCGTGATCATCCCCGCCGCCGCCGTGAGCGCGGCCTTGCGGGATCCGCCTCCCAGGACCATGCGCGCCAGCAGGGCGGTGTCCGGCCCCGGGGAGACGATGACGGACAGGGCGCTGCTGACGAACAGCAGCCCGGGTTCGCCGCTCACCGCGGGCCGTTCGCCCGGCGGGCGCGGCGGCGGGGGCCTCTCATGCGGCGCCTCCCGGCGCCGCTACCGTGTCCGGTTCGACCACCAGCCGCCGCTCGATGGCGCGTACGGCCGCGTGGTCGGTCCGCAGCTGCTCCGGATCGTCGGAGGCGAGCACGACGAAGCCGAGCGCCAGGGTGTTGAGGAGGTCCTTGGTGACCCCGATCCGGTCGCCGGAGCGCACCCCGATGGACGCCAGGTGGTAGCTGGGCAGATCGCGCAGCGCGTCGAACACCTCGGCGTTGCGCACCCGGCCCTCGGCGCTGCTGATGAGGAAGACGACCTTGACGTTCCGGCGCAGTGTGTAGCCGTCCGGCACGGTGTCCGGCCGGGTCAGGTGGCGCGCGGCGCGGTCGACCTGGCTGTCCCCCGTGGCGACGCGGCTGAAGGCGGGGTGGCCGCCGCCGTGCGGGCGCGCGTTGACCTCGATCAGACGCGGTCCGTCGCGCGTGTCCATGACCTCCACATGGGCGGAGCCGTAGCGGAAGCCGACCGCGTCCAGCACCCCGCGGGTGTACCGGCACAGTCCGGGGACGACGGGGTCCTCGGGGGCGACCCAGTCCATGGACTCGTACACCGCCATCTGGTCGCCGTTGAACACCTTCTGGTACCGGCAGACGTCGGCCACGGTGTGCCGCCCGTCGTGGCTGAAGGTGTCCACGACGTACTCGGTGCCCTCGGCGTACTCCTGAACGATCATCTGGTCGTTGACGATCCGCCACTGGTTGAGCTGCCCGAGCTGTGCCTCGAACGGCTCCCGCCAGCCGTCGCCGCCCGGTATCCGGGTGACGCCGTCCGTGCTGCCGCTCTTGGGCGGCTTGACCACCAGGTCCCGTCCGGCCAGGCCCTCGCGGGCGATCCAGGCGGCCACGTCGTCGGTGGAGTCGGTGCACAGGTGGCGCAGGACCGGCAGCCCGGCCCCGGCCACGGCCTCGGCCATGGCGTTCTTGTGCCGCCGGGCGGCCGCCGTCCCGGTGGTGTTGGCCCGCTGCGGTACGACCCGGGCGGCGAGCCGGTCGGCGAACTCGACCGCGATCTCCGTCCCCGGCAGCACGCAGGAGGGGCGCAGTGCCGTCAGGCGGCGCACCAGCGCGTCCTCGTCGCCGTCGAAGGTGAGGAGCTGGCGGAAGTCCTCGGCGTGGAAGGAGCCCGCGTAGGCGGGCGGGATCTCCGGATACGACACCACGGCGACGGTCTCGATGCCCTCGGCGGCGAAGGAGGGCGCGTACAGCCCGCCCGAGGAGAACGGGTCGACGATGACGGCCGGTCCGGGCGCGGGGCCGTGCGGCGGGGTTCGGCGGGGCGTCGTCACGGTCCACACTCCTGGCTCTGCGGGTGCTGGTGTTCCGGGCGCGGGTGTTCCGGGCGCGGGGGCCGGGGGCTCAGTTCGGGTGAGAGCGGCCGGTGTTCCAAGGACACCTCCGCGCCCTCAGCGGCGGGGAAGACGGCCGTCACGGACGAACCCACCCGGACCGCGGGGATCTCCGCGCGCAGCCGCGCCAGCGACGTCTTCCGCTCGTGCCACGGGCACACCAGCCTGCTGGGCCGCCCGGCGACATGGGCCAGGTGGAGGGGGCCGCCGCGGTGCGGGCACTGGGCCCGCATCACGAAGCCCTCGCCGTCCACGGTGGCGTACACATACGGTGTGCCGGCGATGGCGGCGCAGTTGCGCCGCCCCGCCAGCGAGAAGGTCACGACAAGCACGCGCGGTAATCCCCCACGGAGTGGATCTCGTAGACGCATTCGTCGGACTCGATGATGGCGCCGTGCAGCCGGTTGCGCTGGATGACGGTGCCCTCCCCCGCCTCCAGGATCTGGTGCGAGTCCAGACCGCTGACGAACTTCATCGTGCCGGAGACGATGTGGCACAGCTCGTCGCCGTCATGGCAGTGGGTGTTGGACAACTCGCCGTAGGGCTCGACGATATGGGCGACGGGTGCCTCCACCTTGCCCTGCCGCAGCCCCTCGAAGACCGGCCCGTGCAGCTCCTTGAACTTCGGCCCGTTGTCCATCCAGCCGATCTGCGTGGCGAAGTCCTGGTCCGCGAGGTCGACCAGCAGCCGGTACTCCTCGATGCCGCGCACGATCTCCGGGATGATCCCCTCCCCGTGCTCCTCCACCAGCGGCCGGATGAGCTTCTCGCGCGCCATGCGGCCGTGGTGCTGGTCGATGTGGACGTGTTCGGTGAAGTAGGTCGTGTCCACGCGGTCGCCGAAGACGGAGCGGAGCATCTCGTCGGCGCGGCGGCAGAAGTCGACCAGGGTGCTCTCCGTGTAGAACAGCGCGCCGACGTAGCGGAAGAACAGCTCGTGGTTCTTTCCCAGGTAGTGGAAGTAGTTGTTCATCAGCAGACTGCTGTTGAGGTAGTACTGCCAGTACCGGTGGAGGTCGGCTTCCAGGCCGACCGACTCCAGCGTGCTCTCGAACAGCTTGCTGTGCTTCGTCTCGTGCACGCCGTAGCCGTACTCATCAATGATGATCTTGAACCACTCGGACTGCGGCGCCCCGTAGTAGCCGAGCACATTGCGGATCATCGGCGACGCCTCGGACAGGAAGTCCGGTGCGAACTGCACGAGCCACATGCGGGCGGCACGCTCCGGGTCGGCGGAGGAGGTGATGGCCTTCTCGGCAGGTGAGGGGGCCGATCCGCCGGAGGTGTCGAGGGAGTCCAGATACGATTCCAGACTCTCCGCCGTCCACTTCCCCGAGGTCTCGACCTCGTCGTCGAGAAATCCGAACGCGTAGCGCTCCAGGGCCGGCCGGATCATCTCGCCCAGCGACCGGTTGCTGTCGCTGTAGAAGGCCTTCCAGTCCGCTTCCTTCCCCTTGAGTCCGCCCTTGGGGAAGAAGACGAGGTCGGCCTCGTAGATGGTGGTGAGGACGCGCTGGACCGCCAGGCTCGAATAGTTGAGGATGTCCGAGCGCCCCGGTATCTCATCGTAATTCAGATACTTGAGGACCTGCGGGCGGAGCTGCCTCCGATAGGGATTGTCGTCGTTCTGCCACTCCTCGTTGTCGAGGTAGATGGGATTGCTCGCGAAGCGCACCACCGCGTCGCGGAGTTCCTCACCGCTCAGCTTGAAGGGGGTGTAGCCGAGTGTGTGACTCATGACGTTCCCTTTCTTCTCGCGGTTTGTTCGATTTACTCGTGGGGCGTGCGGACGGTCAGCCGGCTCTCGGTCCACCGGAGCCGGAACGAGAAGGGCTCGCCGGGCCGTACGGCCACCGGTGAGACAAGCGGGACCATGCCCTGCATCCAGTGTGATCCGGAATTTTCCGGCGCATTGCGCAGCACCAGGCCCGCGCCGAGGTCGAGTTCGAACCACACGACGAGACCGTGCGCCACGCCCTCGGTGTCCGGCATCAGGGTCAGCGTCCGCTCGCCCGGCTCCAGCGCGTCCCGGGCCAGGTCGAAGCCGAGAAGTTCGGCCGAGTCCGACAGCATCTGATGCGGCCAGGTGTTGAGCCGCACCGGGAAGTGCCCCTGGGTCGCCACGGAGTTCAGCAGGGAGACATCGAACCCGCCCGCCTTGTGCACCCGGTTGAGCGCGGCCACGCTCTCGCACTGGACCAGGCTCCCGAAGAGCCGTGCGGACGAGGGGATCATCATGCCGTCCCGGGCGAGCAGATGCTCCCGGGCGTGCCGTACGGACGGCAGGATGCCCTCGCCTATCAGACCGCAGTCGACGATCTCCGACACCAGGACATCCGCGGGACCGGCGAGGTCCCGGCCGACCTCCAGCGCCGTCGACGGCTTCGCGAGCACTGTGATGAGGTCCGACATCCCGTGCGCGGCGATGATCTGCCGGGCGATCTCGGCCAGCAGCGGATTCATCTCGCACGTGGTCACATGCCCGGCACCGGCCCGCACCGCGGCCATCGCCAGGAGGCCGGTGCCCGACCCGATGTCCAGCACATGGGCACCGGCGGGGATGCGGCGGGCGAGCGCGGCGCCGAGCGCCTCGTTGCGTTCGGCGTCATTGAGCATCGCGAAATGCCACCGCGGAATGTATTTGGCCGCGACATCCGCGAACACACCCGACTGCGGCGCGATGTTCGCAAGGTTTTCAGAAGCCGATACGACCCGCTCCGTCAGCGCGCTGAGGTCCTGGGTCAGGGTCTGTAACGCGGCCCTCGCCAGACTTGAGTCGGCGAAGTCGGAAGTGGCGCCGGTCACCGGTGACGCCTGGTCCTTGGCGGCCAACTGAGGCGCTAGGGAAATGCCTTCTGGAGGCACAGGAATGCCAACCTTCCTTATCGGTCTTGCCGCTATCCGGGAGCGCCAACGGCGCGGCGGCTACCCGGAATTGTGCACGCCGTGGTCCGGAAGATTTCACAAGGCTCGGTGGGGACCGGAGACGGCGAGCCTGGCTGACTGGAGAGCGCTGCACCAGAGGCCCGGTGAGGGTCTGGGCACGAAAGGCAAAGGCGCCCTGCCGCCAGTAATGTATACCGACGACACCTGGTCCGCACAACCCCTCCCCCCGGAAACCGAGAGGTGCGGTACTTATGCCCGTGGAGGGGATAGCACTCCCTCGAAATACGGTACTTAGCAGCTACACGCAACCAACCGGCGCTCCGCAGGGTTTCATGAGTTGTGCGTGTTCGACGCACGCCCCGGGGACGGAAGGAGCGGGAATGCTGATTCACCCGTGGGACAGCGGCGATGCCGCCGAGACCCTGGACTTCGTCCGGGCCCAAGGCTTCGGACAGCTCATCGCCGCGGGGCGCGGGCGCGACATTCCCGTCGTCGTGCCGACGCAGTACCATCTCGCCGACAGCCGCACCGTTCTGCTGCATCTGGCCCGGCCGAACCCGGTCTGGCACGCCATCGAGGAGAACCCGGCCGTCCTGCTGAGCGTGGCGGGCGACTGGTGCTACATCCCGTCGGAGTGGAACGGCGAGCCCACCACGTACTACGCGGCGGCCCAGTTGCACTGCACCGCCACCGTCCTGGACGGCCCGGAGGCCAAGAAGGACATCCTGCGGCGGCAGATGGCGCCGCTGGAGGACGGCAGCGAGGACTACGACCTGGACGGGCGGTCCCGGATGCTCCCCGGGCTGCGCGCCCTGCGTCTGGCGGTCGTGTCGTGCCGCGGGAAGTTCAAATACGGCGGGAAGGCGGACGTCGCCCACCGGCTGGACATCGCCAAGCGCCTCGCCGACCGCGACAGACCCGGCGACGCGGCGGCCCGCCGCCATCTGCTGCGCCGCCTCCCCGAACGCTGAACCCGGCCCGTCCACGGCCCCGGCCGTGCAACCCGGGCGCGGAGAGCGGGGTTCCAGTCAGGGAGCCCGCACCCCAGCAAGCGCGCGCCGACCGGAGCACCAGCAACCGAGAGGAAGAACCGTGGAAGACCTCGCCCAGCTGTCCGCGACGCAGATCGCGCGTCTCGTCCGGTCCCGGGACCTGTCCCCCGTCGACCTGACCCGTGCCCTCCTCGACCGCGTCGACCAGCGTGACAAGGCCGTCAACTCCTTCGTGACGCTCTGCGCCGACCAGGCGCTTGAGGCCGCGGAGCGCGCCGAGCGGGCCGTGCTCGCCGGAGAGCCGCTCGGCCCGCTGCACGGCGTTCCGATCGGAGTGAAGGACCTCGACCCGGTCGCGGGGGTCCGCGTCACCCGGGCGTCCCGGGTCTTCGAGAACGAGATCGCCCAGGACACCATCCTCTCGGTCGCCCGCCTGCAGGACGCCGGGGCCATCGTGCTCGGCAAGACCAATACCCCGGAGTTCGGCTACAAGGCCACGACGGACAGCGCCATGTTCGGGCCGACGTCCACCCCGTTCAACCTGGACATGAACGCGGGCGGATCCTCCGGCGGCAGCGCCGCGGCCGTCGCCGAGGGGCTGGTCCCGCTCGCCCATGGATCGGACGCGGGCGGTTCGCTGCGCGTCCCCGCCGCCTTCTGCGGTGTGTTCACGATGATGACGACGTTCGGCCGGGTCGCCGTGCCCGCCCGCCCCAACGCCTTCCGCAGGTTCAACCCCCAGGTCTGCTACGGACCCCTGACCCGTACCGTCGAGGACGCCGCCGTCGCCCTCGACGTCATGTCCGGCGGCCACCGCGCGGACCCCTACTCGTACACCCCCGCCCGCCCCCTCGCCGACGGCCTGAACCGGTCGCTGCGCGGCATGCGCGTCGCCTATCTGCCGGACCTGGGCGGCTACCCCGTCGAGCCCGAGGTCGAGCGCATCGTACGGGCCGGACTGCCGGCTCTGACCGAGGCCGGGGCGCAGGTGGACGAGGTGGACTTCAAGCTCCCCCTCCCGCACGGCGAACTCACCGCGATGTGGCGCCGCTATCTGTCGGTCTGTCACGCGGAGTCCGCGCAGTGGTCGCTCCTCCAGGGCCTGGACATCCTCGGCGACTTCGGCGATGTCGTGGAGAGCGAGTACATCGAGTCCGTCCGCGTGGGCGAGAAGGTGTCCGCGGTGGAGCTGCGCATGATGGACATCACCCGCACCCGGATACTCGACGCGTTCAACGACCTCTACGAGACGTACGACCTCGTCGTCAGCCCGGTCAACTGCGTGGCGGCCATCCCGAACGCCGACGACCGCACCACGGCCGGGCCGCGCCACATCGGCAGCGAGCCCGTCGACCATCTGGTCGGCTGGTCGATGACCAGCCCCTTCAACCTGATGTCCAACCCCGCGGCCAGCCTCCCGGCGGGCCGCACCCGGTCCGGTGTCCCCGTGGGCTTCCAGATCGCCGGTCCGCGCTTCGCCGACGAGGACGTCATCGCGGCGAGCGCCGCCTTCGAGCGGCACCGCCCCTGGCACGAGGACTACCGCGCCCTGGACCGGTCCCGGCAGGCATCGCGCTAGCTCCCGGAAACCCCCCGAAGAAAGCTCGCCCCCCACCTGGAAGAGAGGCCAGTCCATGTCAGATGCCCGGAACGGCAAGGACAGAAGGCTTGTCAGACTTTCCCGGTACGGCGACGGCCGGTATCTGTTCATCCCTCTCGACCACTCCGTCTCCGATGGTCCGATCGTCCCCCACCGGCGGTTCGTCCCGCTGGTCGGCGAGCTGGTCGCGGGCGGCGCCGACGCCATCATCGTGCACAAGGGCAGGGCGGCGGTGATTCCCCCCGCCCTGCTCGCCGGATGCTCGCTCATCGTGCACCTCAGCGCGAGCACCTCACAGGCCGAGGACACCCACGCCAAGGTCCTCGTCGCCGATGTGGAGGACGCCGTGCGGCTCGGAGCCGACGCGGTGAGCGTGCACGTCAACATCGGCTCGGCCACCGAGCCCGCCCAGCTCGCCGACCTCGGCGCCGTGGCGACGTCGTGTGCCTCCTGGGGCGTGCCGCTGCTCGCCATGATCTATCCGCGCGGTGGCCGGTACCGGGCACCGCATGAACCGGCCACGCTCTCCCATGTGGTCAGCGTCGCCGCCGACCTCGGCGCCGACCTCGTCAAGACCGACTGCACCCTGCCGCCCGAGCGCATGGCCGAGGTCGTGGCCGACAGCTCGATTCCCGTGCTCGTGGCCGGGGGCGACTCCCAGCAGTCGCCCCTCGCGCCGTTCGCCCGGGCGGCGATGGCCGCCGGTTGCCGGGGGCTCGCCGTCGGGCGCCGGGTCTTCCGCCACCCCCGGCCCTTCGACGCCGTACGGGAACTCTCCACCGCCGTCCACGGGCTGGTGCCCCCGGCCCGGCCGCTGAGCCCGGGCGCGGCGGATCGCCCCCTCGCCGGTTCTCTGTGACATCCACCGTGAAGGGAGACGCAGTGAAGTTCGCATGGGTGGATCTACGGGCCGTGCCGCGGGAGCGGCGGGAGGCCGTCGTGGACGCCGCGGTCCACGCCCGGCTCGCCGGGGTCGTGGACAGCTCGACCGAGATCCTGGAGAAGCTGCCGCCGACCATCCGCAAGGTGCTGATCCCGGCCGGGGGCGAGGACCCCCCGGGGGCCGGGGCGGACCTGGTGATCCGGCCCGTCGCCACGTCCGCCGGGCTCGACGCCCTGCACCCGGCGGCGGAGGGCCCGGAGACGGGGGCGTACGTGGACGTCGTGGACGAGCCGTCGCTGGGAGTGGCCTGCGCGGCGGCCGCGGCCCTGCCGTACACGGTCGTCTCGTTCAAGGACCCGACCAAGATCCCCCTGGAGATCGTCATCGCCGCCGCGGACTCCTCCGACGGGCGGCTGGTGTGCGCGGTGGAGTCGCTGCAGGACGCGGCGATCGTCGTGGACGTGCTGGAAAAGGGCTCCGAGGGGCTGCTGTTCGCGCCGCGTGACGCCGACGACGTGTTCCGGATGGCCGAGCTGCTGAGCACGCGGACGCCCCGGCTCGAACTCACGAAGATCACCGTGGACTCCATCGAACACCTCGGCCTGGGCGACCGGGTCTGCGTGGACACCTGCACCCATTTCGAGAAGGACGAGGGGATCCTCGTCGGTTCCTATGCCCATGGCTTCCTGCTGTGCGCGAGCGAGACGCATCCCCTCCCCTACATGCCGACGCGGCCGTTCCGGGTCAACGCCGGAGCGCTGCAGTCGTACGTCCTCGGCCTGGACAACCGCACCAACTACCTCAGCGAGCTGAAGACGGGCAGCGAGGTCCTCGCGGTCGCCGCCGACGGCCGCACCCGGCGCGTGGCCGTCGGCCGGGCCAAGATCGAGAGCCGTCCGCTGCTCTCCATCCACGGGCACGCGGAAGACGGCACGTCCGTCAACCTCATCGTCCAGGACGACTGGCACGTCCGCGTCCTGGGCCCCGGGGCGGCCGTGCTCAACGTCACCGAACTCACCCCGGGCGAGCAGGTGATGGGCTACGTCGCCACCGACCGGCGCCATGTGGGCTGGCCCGTCGCCGAGTTCTGCATCGAGAAGTAGGGTCCCTCGACGATGCCATCGGGGCATGTGAAACCACGGACGCGGGGCGAGCCGGCCGCCGCGGTGTGTTTCGTGGCGGCCACGTTCATGACCATCATGGACAGCACGGTGGTCACCGTCGCCCTGCCCACCCTGGCCCGGGAGTTCCACGCGAGCGGATCGGCCGTCGGGGCGGTGTCCGTCGCGTATCTGGTGAGCCTCGCCGTGTGCATCCCGGTCTCCGGCTGGCTCGGGGACCGGTACGGCACCAAGCGGACCTTTCTCGCGGCCCTCGCGCTCTTCACCCTCGCCTCCGCGCTCTGCGGCCTCGCCGATGGCCTGGCCCCGCTGGTCGCGGCGCGCGTGGTGCAGGGCGCGGGCGGCGGTCTGCTCGTCCCGACCGGCACCGCCATGCTCTACCGCGCGTACCCGCCGGAGGAGCGGGTCCGGGTCGCCCGGCTGCTCCAGGCTCCCACGGCCGTGGCCCCGGCCCTCGGCCCGCTCCTGGGCGGACTGCTCATCACCCGGCTGTCCTGGCACTGGGTGTTCTACGTCAACGTACCCGTGGGGCTCGCGGTGCTGGTGTACGGCCTGCGGTCGCTGACCGAACACCGCGAGGCCAGCCCCGGCCGCTTCGACATCGCGGGATTCTGGCTGGCCGGCTCGGGGCTCGGCCTGCTCATGTACGCGCTCGCCCAGGGCCCGTCGGCGGGCTGGGCGTCGGCGCAGGTGGCCGGTTCGGGCGGCGCGGGGGCCGCGCTGCTGGTGGCGTTCATCCTCGTCGAGCGCCGGGTACGCATGCCCATGATCCCGTTCTCGCTCTTCCGGGACCGGCTGTTCCGCAGCGTCAGTCTGGCCTTCCTGCTCGGCCAGTGCAGCTTTCTCGGCGCGCTGTATCTCGCCCCGATGTTCCTGCAGAACGCCCGCGGGGCCTCCGTCCTCTCCTCCGGGCTCACCACCTTCTACGAGGCCCTGGGCATCACCGCCGCCACCCAGGTCGCCGCCCGCGTGTACCGCACCGTCGGGCCCCGCCGCACCATGGCCGCCGGTCTGCTGGGCACGGCGGCCGTGCTGGTGGTGGCCGCCGCGGTGGACGAGCACACCCCCGCCTGGCGGTTCGCGGTGCTCATGTTCGCACTGGGCTTCAGCATGGGCCATGTCTGGCTCCCGGCCCAGGCCGCCGCGTTCGCCACCATTCCGGCGCCCGCCATCGGACGGGCCGCCACCGTGTTCAGCACCCAGCGCCAGCTCGGCGCGGCCCTGGGCACGGCCGCGATGGGGGCGGTGCTCGCCATCGGATCGGCGGACGGGGCGCCTCCCTCGGGCACAGGCGCGTATCACGCGGGCTTCCTGACCGCTGCCGGGTTCGCGCTCGTCGGCGCGGTGGCCGCGCTGGCCGTGCCCGACCGGGACGCCGCTTCCACCATGCGGCCGAAACCCCACCGGGGAGGCGGCGGCACGCGACCCGGACACCACACCGCCAAGGAGTGATCACCAGTGACCGTTCACCTCGCACCGGCGCCGACGCCACGGCCGGTGCCCACGCTCGATGGGGACGCCTTCCTCGCGCGCATCGGACTGTCCCGGCCCCTTGCCTCCCTGGCGCCGACCGTGGAGGTGCTGCGCGCCCTGCACCGTGGCCATGTCAGCAAGGTGCCGTTCGAGAACGCCGATGTCATCGCCCGCCGCCCGCTGCGCTACGGCCTCGGCGAGTTGTACGAGAAGATCGTGGTGCGGCGGCGCGGCGGATGGTGTCTGGAGACCAACTGGCTGCTCGTCCACGTGCTGCGGCGCCTCGGGTTCACGGCCGCGTTCGTGGGCGCGCGGATCGCCGACACGAACGGCTTCAAGGGTCCGTTGAGCCATGCCGTCGCCGTGGTGGAGGCGGAGGGCGGCCGGTTCCTGGCCGACACCGGCTTCGGCTGGGGCAGCTTCGTCGAGCCGCTGCCGCTGGAGAACGGCACGTACGCCCTGGACGGCATCGACTACCGGGTCACCGTGGTGGAGGGGGGCGAACACCTGGTGCACCGCAGGCTCGACGGGGTCTGGCGGCCCATGTACCAGGTCGTCCCGCGGCCCCGCACGAGTGCGGACTTCGCGGAGACATCGGCCTTCCACGAGACGTCGGACCGCTCCCCGTTCCACCGTGAACTGGTCTGCGCCCGCTACACCGCCCACGGCTGGGGGCTGCTGAGGGGCGATCAGCTGACCCTGCTGTCCGGCGGCCGCACCCGGAAGTGGACCCTGAGCGGGCCCGATGAGCCGGGCGCGGCGGCCGAGTGGATCCTGCGGGGCGGTCCGGTGCCCGCCGTGGTCCGCGACGCGTCCGGGGCCGTGGACGGAGACGTGCGGTGACCCCCGTGCCGCAGGCCCGGGACGAGATCATGCGGGAGCTGTTCGACGCCCGCTCCCGGTTCGATCCGTATCCCCTCTACACCGCTGTCCGGGAAAGCGAACCGCTGCGGTCCGGCGCCGGGCACGGCGTCGTCTTCGGCTCGTTCGAGGCGTGCGACGCGCTGCTGCGCGACAAGCGCATCAGCAGCGACCGCACCCTTGCCCGCGCCTACCGCGGCGGCGCCACGGACGGGAGCGGCGGCACGGGGACGCCCCGCGCCGAGATCCAGTCGCTCTTCTTCACCGACCCGCCCGACCACACCCGGCTGCGCAAGCTGATCCAGAAGGGGTTCACCCCGCGCACCGTGCGCGCGCTGGAGCCCTTCGTCCGCGGCACCGTGGACGACCTCATCGACGAGGCGGTGCGCGAGCATCCCGTCGACGTGGTGGAGGAGTTCGCCTATCCGCTGCCGCTGATGGTGATCTGCCGGATGCTGGGCGTCCCGGACAGCGACCGGCACTGGCTGCACGAGCGGTCCACCATCCTGCCCCGGGCCTTCGATCCGAACCTCGCGCTCTTCGGCACCCCGCCGCCCGGCGGCGCCGCGCGGGCGGAGGCGGAGCGGGAGCTGAACGCGTACTTCATGGACCTCGCCCGCGAGCGGCGCCGCTCCCCGGGCGACGATCTGGTGAGCCGACTGGCGCTGGCCGCCGCGGACGACGACGCGCTCACCGTGGAGGAACTGGCGGACACCTGCCGGCTGGTGCTCAACGGCGGCCACCACACCACCGTCAATCTCATCTGCAACGCGATACGTGCCCTGCTGGAGCACCCGGACGAGGCGCGGGCCCTGCTGGCCCACCCCGAACGCGCGGACGCGGTGGTCGAGGAGACCCTGCGTCATCAGCCGCCGCTCCACATCTACCAGCGGTTCGTCCCCGCCGACATGGAGTTCCGGGGCACGCGGCTGTCCCAGGGCGACATCGTGGTGATGTTCATCGCGGCCGCCCAACGGGATCCGCGGGTCTTCAAGGACCCCGATCTGTTCGCCCCCGGCCGTGGCGACTGCAAGCACCTGGCCTTCGGCGCCGGGATCCACTACTGCCTGGGGGCGCCGCTGTCGAGGATGGAGGTGCGCCACGCCGTCGTCCGCTTCCTGCAGCGCGTGCACGGGGCCGAGATCGACCGGACGTCGGTCCAGTACCGCGGCCAGGTCGCGATGCGGAGCCTGACCCGCTTCGATCTCTACCCCCGCCGGGTCCTCGGCCGCGAGGCGCCGTGGCTGACCTGAACGGCCGCCACGGCGGTCACCGGCACGCCACGGGCGGGGTCCTCCGGCTCACACCGTCGCGGGACACGGCAGCCGGTCGGCCCCCGGGGCCGTCCCGCTCGCGATGGCGAAGGCGAGCAGAGCCACCATCGACAGGGTCGTATGGCGGTACCACGCCTTGCACGAGCGGACTTCATGGCCGTCGAGCCCCGCCCGCAGCCGTGCGGTATCGAGGCAGCGTTCACCGGCGCGATGGGCTTCGGCCACCGCCATCGGCTTTGGGGTGTTCGCGCCATCAGTCCCCAGCCAGGTACGCAACAGTGGATCCCGTCCGCATTCCGGACCGGCCGTCACCGCGGAGAACGGGAGCCCCGCCGCCTTGGCCCGCTGAATCATGTGCGCCGCCAATTCAGCCGACCTTTGAAAAGACACCCGTGATTTCGGCACCCAGGCTTTATGATGTTTGCGCGGCGATTCCATCCAGTCCTGCGGCACATACAGCTCACGGTCGACCAAAACCGACCCCCGGGGCGTGACGTATGCGAGAAAGATTCCGGCCGGTTCCTCTCCGGCGGGGCTTCCGTGCCGGGATCCGCCTGAGTGCGTCGTATCGTCCGGGTGGGTCTTCTTATGGGTTCCGTGGTGACGGCCCACCACCAGAACGGCGGCCGGGTCGCCCATGCGGTGGCCGACGATGCTCTGCAGCGTGTCGCGCAGCTTGTTCGCGCTCCACCGGGAGCGGTTGAGCAGTCTCTGGGTGCGCCAGGGGTGATCGTCCCCGACGGCGTCGGCGATCCGGCGGCTGTTCATCCGCCCCTCGACGCTCAACAGCCCCTCCAGGTACTTCCGGATCTGGGCCCGGGTCTCGGCGCGGGCGAAGACAGGTGCGATGCCCGATTCCAACGCCTTCAGGGCCCTGTCGAGTTCACCGGCCATGCCGATTGCGGCCCCTGTACCACATTGGGGGGATAACATCGCGCCAGTCTTCTGATATTCCGCTGGCCTCCATGCGGTGATCTTTTTGGTGGGGAATGTGCTGCTCATGCCGCTCCCTTTCGCTACGCATGGGGATGAAGGCTGCACACAGCGAATATGCGGGGCGGCTGGTCTGTGGTCAACCACGATTGACCATTAATAAGCCACGGACACCCTGTCAGAGAATCGGACTGTTCGATTCCACTATTGCGCCCGTTTCAACGAAATCCCCATCATATGCCAGGCGAATGTTCACACTCGTGGCAGGTGCACGATATTCGAACCAACGGGCCGACTACGCTCGGTATGACGCGCGACTCCTCACCGTCTGCGAAGAGAGCCGGTGCGGTGAAAATGGCCGACGACGCATCCTTGACTCCCCGGTACGAGGCGCTGACGGGGTGCGGCAGCGCCTCGTCACACGAGAACGGCCGGGCGTGTGGAGTTGGGGGCGTCAGCCGGGGCGGCCCGGTTCGGCGACGGCGTGCTGGGTGCCGTCGTCTCGCAGGGCCTCCGCCGGGGCGGCGTCGACGTGGCGCGTGGCCCGTAGCGCGGCCCCCGCCGAGGTCAGCGCCAGCACCGCGAAAACGGCCGTGACCGTGGTGAACGCCCGCATGGCGTCGTCCGCCCCGGGGTGCGGGGCGAGACCGGAGTAGAGGGTGCCGAAGACGGCGACGCCGATCGTGCCCGCGAGCTGGGCGTTGGTGCTGATCACGCCGCTGAGGTCGGTCGCGTACCGCCGCTCGACCGTGCTCGTCAGATGGCTGATGAGCGAATGGGAGCTGACGCCGAGTCCGAGCCCGCCGAGGCCCAGCAGCACCAGCAGTAGCGCTCCGTCCTCCCGGCCCAGGGCCACCGAGGTACTCACGGCGGCGTACCCGACGGCGAGGAGCAGGCACCCGACCGCGGCCATGAACCGCTGCGCGCGCCGGGGAAGGCGGGGCAGCACCGGCCCGGCGATACCGAAGGCGGCCACCCACGAGACCATGGCGAGCCCGGCCTGGGCCGGACTCTGGCCGAGGCCATGCTGAAGGTACAGCGCCAGGACGAACAGCAGGGCCAGATAGGTGAGCGTGGTCAGCCCATGCGCGATCAGGGCCCAGCGGACCGGAGGCCGCGCCACCACATCGAGGCGCACCAGGGGACGGCCGCCCGCGGCTCCCAGCCGCCGCTCGACGATCACGAACCAGGCGAACGCGGGCACGCTCGCGACCAGGCACAACCAGCTCCACACCGGCCAGCCCTGATCACGTCCGAACACCAGCGGGACGATGGCGAGCGACACGGCGGTGGACAGCGCGCACACCCCGTGCAGATCCAGCGTCTGGCGCCGCGTCACCGCGTCGGGCGGCAGCGCGCGCAGCCCGGCCAGGAGGAGGACGATGCCGATCGGCACGTTGATCAGGAAGACCGGCCGCCAGCCGCTGCCGAGGATGTCCGCAGAGACCAGCAGCCCGCCCAGCACCTGACCGACGATCGCGCCGCCGGAGAGGGCCAGCGTGTAATACCCGATGGCCCGGACCCGGGCCTGGCCGGTGAAGTGCAGCTGAATCCCGCTCAGCACCTGCGGGACCATCAGCGCGGACGAAGCCCCCTGGCACAGCCGGGACACGATGAGCGTGACCGGCTCCGGCGCGATGCCACACGCCAGGGAGGTGACGACGAAACCCAGCAGGCCGAGCAGGAAGATCCGGCGGTGCCCGTGGGTGTCGCCCAGCCGGGCACCGGTCACCAGCAGCACGGCATACGCCAGGATGTAGCCGGAGACGACCAGGTCCACCTGGGCCGCGGAGGCGTGGAGGTCGGCCTGGATCGAGGGAGCCGCGATGTTCACGATCGCGGTGTCGATGTTGGCCATGAACTGGCCCACCAGGAGCACCGCCAGCAACGCCGCCCGGCCCGCCCGGCCCGCGGACTCGCTCCCCATCCTGTCGTCTCCCTCCGTCACCCTTCCGCCGATGCGCCCAACGGAGCCTTCATCGGAGCTTTCCGAAGGGATAACACCGCGGCCGCGCGACGGGTTGCACCCACATGGACCGGAGGTACGCCAGCAGCAGCCGCACTGCTTCCGTGGCGTGCCTCCGGTGCGAACCGGCCGGGCGCTGCCGACCTGGCGTGGTCATGCGCGGGGGAAGGCGTCCAGCAGGCGCTGCAATTGGGCGATATCGGCTGCCGGACCGCGATGCGCGTAGTAACGGGTCACCTTCCCGTGCAGCCGCAGCAATGCCTGGCGGGCCAGGGAGGCACCCTCCGTACTGACCTCGATTCCATGCTCCAGCAACCACCATTCCAGCGCCGACCAGCTCGAATCGAGCCCAGCGGTGTGCCTCAGCGCTCCCGCGAGCCGCACCGCCCTGGGGGCGGGCTGGACGCTCAGCGCCTCCTCCAGCAGTTCTCGCGCCACGTCACCGCTGGCCTGCCGGGAGGCGCGGGCCTCCAGTACGGAGACCGCCTCCTCATCGGCGATCGCGATCGCGATGGCCCAGGCGATGACACCGGCGGCGAGCGGAACCCTGATCGCCACCACGTTCCACTGCGTCCCCGCCTCGGCGGTTTCAGCGCCGCGCACGTTCGGACTCCACGGTCTCCTTCACTGGTGCGGCCTGCTGGACGGCGCTCGGGAGCTGCTCCTCGTGTCCGGCTCGGGGAAGCCAGCGCAGCCACCGGGGCAGTGCCCAGGCGCTCTTTCCCATCACGGTCATCAGGGCGGGCAGCAGGACGCCACGGACGATGGTGGCGTCGAGGAGAATGGCCACGGACATCCCGACGCCGAGCATCTTGTATTCGATGGCCGTCAGCGAAACGAAGATCGTGAAGACGGCCACCATGATGACAGCCGCGCTGCTGACCACCCCGGCACTGGACGAAATCCCCCCGATCACCGCCTCACGGGCGCCCTCACCCCTGTCCCAGCGCTCCCGGATCCGGCTCAGGATGAAGATGTGGTAGTCCATGCTCAGCCCGAAGAGCAGGACGAACAGGAAGAGCGGAAGCCAGCTGACCACACCGCCGTACGAGGTGAAGTCGAGCAGCGACCCCAGATGACCGTCCTGGAATACCCAGGTGACGACCCCGTACGCGGCGGCCACGGACAGCAAGTTGAGCACGATGGACAGCAGCGGGATCGCCAGCGAACGGAACGCCAGGAGAAGCAGGATGAACGCCAGCACGACCACGAACCCGAGCACGAGGGGCGTCGTGCGGTTCAGGGTGTCGGTGAAGTCGCGCGGCACGGCCGTGTCTCCGGTCACGGCATACTCAACGCCATCGACCTGGCCAAGCGTCTGCGGCAGCAGATCGTCCCGGAGGGTGTCCAGCGCACGGTTCGAGGCCGCGTCGGTGCCCGAGCCCTCCAGCGGCACCTTCACCACCCGGGCGTCACTCAGCATCGTCACGGAGATCCGGCCGTCCAGCGCGCCGTCAGTGTCCGCCGTCTTCTGGCGCAGGGCGTCGATCGCGCGGTCCACCTTCGGCTGCTTCCAGTCGTCACCCCAGACCACCACCATCGCGGGAGACGGCCCTCCGGGGAAGGCGTCCTGCATCCGCGCCACGGCGTCCACGGTGGGGATGCTGCGCGGCATGCTGTCGGTGGAGGCGGGGTCCCTCAGGCGCATGTCCATGGCCGGCATGGCGAGCACGAGCAGCGCGAGCAACGCCGCTCCGCCCCAGACGAGCGGACGCTTCGCCACGGCACGCGCCACGCCCGCCCATACCCGGGACTCCGCCGCCATCGTCCGGCGCCGCCCCAGCCAGGGAATCCGCCCCTTGTCCACCCGGTGCCGCAGGACGGCCAGCAGAGCGGGCAGCACCGTCACCGAACCCAGCATCGTGAGCCCCACGACCAGGCTGGTGCCGATCGCGAGCCCGCGGAACACATCCATTCCGGTGAGGAAGAGACCGGCCAGACAGAGGATCACAGTGAGTCCGGAGATCACCACGGCACGCCCCGAGGTGCGCGCGGTGATGCGCAGGGCTTCCTCCAGGCTCCGGCCCGCGGCGCGCTCTTCCCGCTCCCGGCGCAGATAGAACAGGGAGTAGTCGATCCCCACCGCCATGCCGATCAGCAGAACCATGGAGGACGCCGTGCTGTTGATCGGCACCACGTGGCCGATTCCCCCGAGGAATCCCAGCGCGGCGAGCACGGCGCTCAGGGACAGCAGGAGCGGCAGTCCCGCGGCGATGAGCGCGCCGAAGACGATGAGCAAAATGACCAGGGTCAGGGGCAGCGAGACGATTTCCGCGCGCTGGAAGTCGTCGTCGTAGACCTTGTCCACCGCGCGATTGATGCTGATGTCCCCTGCCTGCGCCACCCGCACCTGCTGGTGGCGGTCGCGCACCGAGTCCACGGCCTTCAGCGCGGTGTCGTAGTGCGCGCCGAGTTCCTCGTCGGGGCCCGCGATCTCGAAGGTGACCAGACCCGACCTGCCGTCGGCCGAGATCAGGCCCTTCGCGCCCTTGTCGAACGGGGACTTCACCTCGGCCACGGCGCCGCTTTCCTTCCGCAGCGCCGTCACCAGGTCATCGGCCGCGGCCCGGACGCGGGGATCGTCGGCGAACTTCCCGGCGCCCTCCGCGCGCGCCTGGAGCAGCACGTTCTCCTGGGCCGGTGTCTCTTGCTCCTGCGCTCGCAGAACACGCTGCGCGCGCCCCGACTCTCCTGGATCAGTAGTCCGCGCCTCTTTACCCGTCACCAGCGAGCCGACGAGCACGCCGATCACCACCAGTGCGAACCAGCCGGCGATCGCTGTCTTACGGTGCCGGACGGACCAGCCCGCGACCCGCTCCACCAGGGTGCCCCGCGGACCCGGGGACGCGCCCCCACCTGCGGGCTGAGGCGGACCGGGGTCGACGCCGTGAGTCGATTTGCGCTCACCTAACATGCCCTGCTTACCTTTCAATAGGAAGAGTGTGCCCATCAGGACTCGCCGTTCGGCGAGGTGGTTCGCTCTCTCACCGCCTGGGCCACCGAGTTGCCGCTCATCGGCCCAGGCATCTTCACTACCGCTATTCGGTCTCTTTCAGGATGCGCTCGACCTCGTCGAGACGGGTCTGCATGTCCCCCAGGCGAGTGGTCATGTCGCGTAATTGATGGACCAGGTCCTGCTGCAGTGTCACGCCCTCTTCGGTCAGCTCCCGGTACTCCTGCTCACGTGACAAGGTCGCCTTGGCCCGCGCGGTGGCGGAACGCTGCCAGATGATGACGACCACCACCGCGGTGACCAGCATGAAGACCCCGAGGATCGCGGCCACTCCCTGCCACTGGTACTCGTCGTCCATCAGACAGATCCCTTCGTGTTGTCCTTCGACCGGTCGTCCACCGGGGTCAGCGTCCGCGCCATGGCCGCTACCTCCTCCGGAGTCAGTCGCAGCGCGAACGGCGTCACGTCGTAGTACTTCATTGCCTTCCCGTCTTCCGATAGCTCGAGCTCAGACACCACCAGCTCCGCTGCCTCCAGCTTCCGCAGGTGTACCTGGAGCAGGGCACGGCTGATCCCAAGCTCGCGAGCCAACTGACTCACGTAACTGCGCCTGTCCGCCAAGGCGGCGACCACCCTCAGACGGTGGGGGTTGGCCAACGCTGTCAAAACCCGCAGCAGCTGATCCCCGCTCATACTGGGTTCACTCATACCGGCTCCTTGCTCATGCAAGAAAAGTCTTGCAGGTGCCGACATCGTTTGCAACCCGCTAGCGAGAGCTATCCCACACACAGGGCCGCCCGCACACAGCGAGGGCCTCGTTGACCTGCCGGTACCGGCAGGTCAACGAGGCCCTCGCTGTGGGTACTTCTAGCGGTGCGCGCCCTGGGCCACCGGCATGCCCAGCCTCCCGTCGAGCACCGCGAGGTAGGTGCTGTTCAGCATGGGACCCGGGCTGATGCCCAGCTCCTCCGCGAGCACCTGACGGGCATGGTGAAAGATCATGAGTGCGTCGCCCTGCCGGTCGCACCGGCACAAAGCGGTCATCAGGAGTGCGTGCAGCATCTCCCGGGCGGGATACTCGGCGACCAGGGCAGTCAGTTCCGGAACGAGCTGCCGGTGCCGCCCAAGTGCCAGATCGGCCTCGATCCGATTCTCATGGGCGGACATCCTGATCTCTTCGAGCCGCGGCCGCTCCGCGTCCGCGAGATGGTCCGTGACGTTGGCGAGAGCCGGGCCGGTCCACATTCCGAGCGCCATCCGCAACAGCTCGGCGGCGTTGTGATGCTGACCGCGCTTGAGGTGCTCCTGTCCGGCTCTGCATAATCTCTCGTGTTCCAGCAGGTCCAGGCTGCCCTCACCGGGGTCGAGCAGATACCCCGAACCTCGGCGGACCAGCCGGACATCCTTGCCCAGGAGTTTACGCAGCCGTGAGATGTAGGTGTAAATCTGGGCGTTTTCCGTCGCCGGGGGGCGCTCCCCCCAAAGGAGGGTCCTCAGTCTGGAATCCTCGACCATGCGCCCCCTGGCGAGAAGTAACGCCGCCAGCACGGTAGGTATCTTCTCGCCGGTGATACGTAGTTCTTTGCCACCGCGACTAGCTTCCACAGGCCCCAGAATGCGGAATTCCACGTCTCTCCTCGATGACGACGCTGCTCATAGACCGGACTGGACCGGAGTGAGGGGCTACGCCCGTCTAATCAGCGCTGTGAGCCGCCACTAAAACCGGACAGCCCAAGAAGAGAATGAAGCATATGGCCCCCGTACCCCCGAGTATGACGCCCCTCCTAGTGAACCTTGGCGACTTCAGGCGCTCCAAGACCGCCAAGGCTCCTCGAACATTCTCGCCGCGAGCATAGCCATTAGCCTTACTCACGGTCAACAGGCGTCACTTCCTTCCCCTGCTTCCGGCATCCGGGAGCGATGATCGAGGATCACATGACCCATCTCAGCAGAACCTCATATTCCGCTGAGAAATGCGTCGCGGGTATGGCCGTCCACCTCATCGGGTGAGCGCATCCGAGCGCCGGCCCACCATCACACACGATATGGTGAAACGCCCATTACGTGCCCGTTGCTCCGTGTAACCGGTCATGGGGAAGGTGTACGTGTGCTCCGGCACCACCCCATTACCCTGAGCGAAGTCGAAGAACTCTTCCGGGGTGCGCCACAGATACAAGTGATCAGGCGCGGGGCTGTTGACCGGGACGTTGAGGAAGATCTGGCCGTCGTCCTCGAGGAGTCCCAGCAGCGATCGCAGGACGGCTTCCGGGTCCTCGACATGCTCCAGCAGCTCGCTCGCCACCACGCTGTCGTAGCGGCCCCGCAAGGGACCCCGCTGGATGTCGTGGAGGTCCAGGGACGCGGCTCCCACGCCCAGCCGGTCCAAGTTCCGCCGGGTATACCGGAGGCTCGACTCGCTGATGTCCCACCCGGCCAGTTCGCCCTTCACCCGGCCGGCCGCCAGGGCGAGCAGCAGCCCGTGCCCCGGCCCCACTTCGAGCAGGCTGCCCGAGGGAGCACAGCGCCCCAGGAAGTCACGCGCGTAGACCTCGGCGACCTGGGCGTGATTACTCCAGAGCACCTGCGACAGGAGCAAACCGCGGTGGTAATGGGTGGAGACCGGCGGTTCGTAGAATCCCGATTCAGTGAGTTCCCGGATCGAGGAATTCCGGTAGCGGCCGTGCCGGCGGAAGAAAAGCTCCTCCTTCAGGAGTTCCCGGCACATCCAGCGATAGCTGTCGACAACCGCATCGATTTCCCCTTCGATAAGGTGCCACACCAGGCGGGCCAGCTCCTCGGCGGGGCTCGAACGGCCAGCCTCTTCCGCCTGAAAGCGCAGGTCGAGGAAGTCCTCGTGTTCCGGCCATACGTCGAGCACACTGGATACGATCTTGGAGAGGAACTCGTTCGCCGTCAGCCGCTCCAGAACCGGCATCTCACACCACGCTGTTTTCATCCGCCGCCGTGGCCCGGGGTGCCACGGTGAGCAGGTGGTCGGTCAATGCGTCAATCGTGGGGTAGTCCCACGGCACATTCGGGTCCAGCTCGCAGCCCACATGGTTCTCTATGTCCACCAGCATGGCGGTGGCGGCGACTGAGTCCAGACCGTAGGACGACATCACGGCGTCCGGCCGGATATCCTCGGGTTTCGTCTCCACATACGAGGCGAGACATTCTCTCAGCCATGCGGCCAGGCCGTCACGCGAGAACTGATGGACGGAATCTGACACCTGAACTCCTCTGCACATAACGTGTAATGTCTACTGGTGTTCGGCATAGAGCGCGGTGAGTTCGTCCGCCAGGAAGAGGCGGCGCATCTCGGCGCGCTGGACCTTCCCGCTGGTCGTGCGCCGGACCGCGCCGGGTTTGAGCAGCAGAAGGGAATCGACTCGGGCTCCGAACTCACGGCTGACCGTGAGCTTCAGCCTGGCCGCCAGCTCGGGAAGGCGGTCGCGCGGTACGCCCTTCACTTCGTGGGTGACGACGAGCCGCTCCCCTTCCGCTCCCGCGCTCTCCTCCGCCGGTGAAACGGTGAAGGCCGCACCCGCCTGGCCCAGCTCGGGATGCTGGGTTCGCAGCTCCTGCTCGATGTCCTGGGGGTAGAGGTTGCGGCCATTCACGATGAGCAGTTCCTTGATCCGGCCGTTCACATACAGCTCGCCGTCATGGACGGTCCCCAGATCCCCGGTGCGCAGCCAACCGCCGTCGCCACCCGGCACACGCGCCTGGAACACCTCACGGGTCGTGTCTTCCCGCCGCCAGTAACCGGGAGAGATGCTCGGGCCACGCAGCCAGATCTCCCCGACCCGGTCATCCGGCAGCGCATCGCCCGAGGACGGGTCGACGATCCGCACCTCGAAGTCGCGGAACGTCCCGCAGCCGACGACGGAGCGGGCCGGACGGCCCGGCACCGCGGGCTGGAACGCGCCGCGCTCCAGCATCTGTGCGTCGACGGCGCACACCACCGGACGCCGCCCGGCCTCGCCGGACACGTACACCGTCGCCTCGGCCATGCCGTAACACGGCGCGAGTGCCTCCTCACGGAACCCGCCCTCCGCGAAGTGCTTGGCGAAGGCGGTCAGCACCGACGCGTGAACCGGCTCCGAGCCGTTGCCCGCGAACTCCCAGCGCGACAGGTCCAGGGCAGCCGCCTGCTCCTCCGTGACCTTCCGGACGCAGAGGTCGAAGGCGAAGTTCGGTGCGTGCGACACGGTGATACCGAACCTGTCGATCATCCGGAGCCAGGAATAGGGCCGCCGTATGAAGGTCATGGGCGCCATCAGATAGCAGGTGCTGCCCCGCATCAGCGTCGGCAGCAGCTGTCCGCTCAGGCCCATGTCATGGAAGTGCGGAAGCCACCCCCCGCACCGGGTCCCCTCGTGCCAGCCCACCGCACGGAAGTAGGCAGCGGCGTTGTGCAGCATGTTGCCATTGGTGATCATGACGCCTTTGGCGTCGCCCGTGGACCCCGAGGTGTACTGCAGCAGGACGACAGTTTCCCGGTCGCCCTCCACGGGGGTCCAGCCGCCGGGGTCGGCGAGGCCGGGAACATCGGTGGCCACACACGCGACCTCCGCCAGCCCCTCCGCGGTCCGCCACTCCATCACGTCGTCGTAGGTGGAGGTGTCGGTCAGCACGACCCGGGCGCCCGAGTCGGTCGCGATCGCCCGCAGCCTCTTGCGCTGGTGGCGGTACTGGCCGGGCGGCGGTGCCGGGATCGCGACAACACCCGCGTACAGGCAGGCGATGAAGGCCGCGACGAATGCCGGGCCGGCCGGGTAGAGCAGCATGACCCGTTCGCCGGGCCGGTATCTCCGCTGGATCCAGGCCGCCGTCTTCCGCGCCTCCTCGTCCAGGCGCCGCCAGCTCCAGAAGTCGGTGCCGTCGGACCGGTCCAGATCCGTGACGAAGGCCAGGGCGTTGTCGTCGGGCAGGGTGTCGGCGTTTCGCCGCAGCACTGCCGCGACCGTCGCTGCGTCGGTCACATCGTTCACGAGAGCCGGGCCCTTCCTGTCGGTCGGATGTCGTCGAAGTCCACCTCGAGGCGCTCCGGTCCCCGCAGGCTCAGGTTGGGCTTATAGGTGAGCTGATGGCCCGCCAGCCCCGGATTGACCACCCAGGAGGCGAACAGCTCGAAGGCGATCCTCACCTCGAGTCGTGCCAGGCTCGCTCCGAGGCAGAAGTGCGGTCCGGCCGAGAAGGAGAGATGTTGCCGCTCCGGCCGTCTCCGGATATCGAACCGGTCCGGATCCCGGAAGGCCTCCGGATCCCGGTTGGCCGCCCCCAGGAGCACCACAAGGATGTCGCCCGCCACCACATCGACCGATCCCCACCGGGCCCCCTCACGGGCGACGCGCGTGGTCAGCTGTACGGGGGCGTCGTAACGCAGCACCTCCTCCACGGCGGACTCGGCGAGTGAGGGCGTCTCCCGCAGGAGCGAGAGCTGGGCGGGGTGGCGCAGCAGCGCCACGATGCCGTTGCTGATCAGGTTGACGGTCGTCTCGTGGCCCGCGTTGATGAGCAGGATGCAGGTGGCCAGCAACTCGCTCTCCGTCAGCTGGTCTCCCCTCTCCTCGACGGCGACCAAGTGGGAGACGAGGTCGTCCCGGGGGTCGGCGCGCCGTTCCGCGATGAGGTCCCGGAAGTAGCCGATGAATCCGGTACGGGCCCGCGCGGCCTCGGAGGTGGCCTGCGGACTGACCAGTCCGGGGATCGGCGGCTCCAGCGCTTCGGAGAGCTTTCCCGACCAGTCCTGGATCAGCTCCCGGTCGCGGAAGGGAACCCCGAGGAGTTCGCAGATCACCTGGAGCGGGAGGGGGTAGGCCAGATCCGACACCACATCGAACGTGCCCTTTTCGGCGACCGCGCGATAGATGTCCTCGGTCACCTGCCGGATACGCGGTTCCAGGCCGGCGACCACACGCGGCGTGAACGCCTTCGTCACCAGGCTGCGGAATCGTGTGTGGTCGGGCGGGTCCAGATGGAGGAAGTTGCGGGTCCTCGGCCCCTGGCGGACGGGCGAGACGCGGGCGCGGTCGCGCTCACTGCTCATGGCCGGATCGCGCAGGACCGCCGAGCAGTCGGCGTGCCGCCCCACCACCACGAGTCCGTCCGAGGCGGCGAAGGGGGACGCGTCCCTGATCTCCCGGAGAACCCCATAGGGTTCGGGGCGGTTCGCGAAGTCGGTCAGGATGCTCAGGGACGGGGCTTGCGTCGTCATAGGACCGCCCGTCCCTCGGCCTGGATCGCGTGCGTCACGAGCCGTATCCTCCCCATTCGATGAGCATGCGGTGGCGCTCGGCGTCGGTGAGGCCATCGACCTCCCCGGCCGGCCGGTCCGGATGTGCCACCACCGTCCGCACCAGGCGGGTCATGCGGTGGAGGAGCTGTTCGGCTTCGGTGGCGGAGAAGGAGTCCGGGCGGTAGTTCAGTACGAGTGTGAGCCGCGGGCCGGGCACCGCGGCCAGCCGCAGGGGGTACTGCGTGCCTTCGGCCAGCTCCCGGACTCGCACCGTCAGGTCCCCCAGTGAGACGTTGAGCAGGGTGATGTCGATCAGCGGGTCGATGCACACGGTCGTCGTGTCGAACAGCGTTCCTCCCGTACCGGCGAGCCGCTGGATCTCCGCCAGACCGGTGTAGTGGTACGGGCTCAGCTCCGCCTGCTCACGCTGCAGCCGGGAGAGCAGGTCGGCCACTCGCTCCTCGCTCCGCAGCCGGACGCGCACCGGCAGGGTGTTGGTGAACAGCCCCACCATCCGGTCGATTCCGGGGACCTCCGGCGGCCGGCCCGACACCGATCCCCCGAAAACGACGTCCTCGCGTCCGGTCTGCCGTGCCAGCAGCAGCCCCCAGGCGCCCTGCACGACGGTGTTCAGGGTGATCCCGTGCCGGGAGCAGAACGTGCGCAGCTGCCCCGTGAACTCGGCTGACAGCTCGGAGGTGATCCGCTCCTGGGCCACGTGTGCCGTGTCGTCGCTGCCGGGCGCGATCTGGGTGGGGCCGTCGACGCCTTCCAGAGCCTGTGCCCAGGCCCGCGTCGCGTCCTGACGGCTCTGGGCGTCCGCCCACCGCAGGTATTCCCGGTACGGGGTGGGAGCGCGCAGCGCGTCGGCCTCGCGTCCGCCCGTGTAGAGCGTGAACAGCTCGTTCATCAGGATCGGCGTGGACCAGGCGTCCATGAGGATGTGATGACCCGTCACCACGAGACGGTGGTGCTCGGGTCCGAGCCTGAGCAGGACGAACCGCAGCAGAGGCGGTTTGCGCATGTCGAAGCCGCGCGTCCGCTCCTGTGCCACATGGCGTTCCGCCGCCGCCTCCCGGTCGGGCTCCGGCAGGGCTGAGAGGTCGGCCTCGGTCCAGGGCAGCGGGCGGGTGGGGCACACCACCTGGACGGGTCGCGCCGTGCCCTCGTCGACGAACGCGGCGCTCAGGTGCGGGTGGCGGCCCAGCAGTTCTTCCGCCGCCTCCCGCAGCCTTCCGGCGTCCGCCTTGCCCGCCAGGTCCAGGGTCACCTGTGCCGTATAGACGTCGCCGGACTCGCCGGTGAGCAGGGCGTGGAAGAGAAATCCTTCCTGCAGAGGTGAGAGCGGCAGGATCTCCGTCAGGTCCGGGAACGCTTCTTCCAGCGCTCTGCGCTGGTCCGGCAGGAGGTCGGGCAGGGCGGGCCGCGTTCCCGGGCGATCATCCGGGGCGGTGGTCCGCGTCGCGGATTCGATCTCGTGTGCCACGGACGCGAGCGCTTCGACGGTGGGGTGCCGGAAGACATCGCGCGTGGCGAACGCCAGTCCTCCGGCCCGCGCCAGCGATACGAGCCGGGTCACCATCATGCTGTCGCCGCCGAGGTCGAAGAACCCGTCTCCGACGCCCACCCGTTCAAGGCCCAGTACCTGGCCGTACGCCTCGCACAGCAGCTTCTCCGCGCGGGTCCGCGGTTCGCGTCCGCCGACGGCGGCGGCGAAGTCGGGCGCCGGCAGCGCCTTGAGGTCCACCTTGCCGTTGAGGGTCAGCGGCCACTCGCGCAGGATCATCACGGCGGCGGGCACCATGAATTCCGGCAGTGACGCGCGCACATGATCTCGGAGGGTGCCCGCGTCGGGCCGCGCTCCGGGCAACGGGACGACATAGCCGACCACGCGCTTCGTGCCCGCCTGGTCCGCCCGGACCTGGGCCACGGCGCTGACCACGGCAGGGTGGGCGTTCAACGCGGCCTGGATTTCGCCCAGTTCGATCCGGAAACCACGGACCTTCACCTGGTCATCGGCGCGTCCCAGATAGTCCAGCATCCCGTCCGGCCGCTGCCGCACCAGGTCGCCCGACCGGTACATCCGGCTGCCGGGCGGGCCGAAGGGGCACGGCACGAACCGTTCGGCGGTCAGGGCCGGCCGCCGCCAGTACCCGCGGGCCAGGCCGGTGCCCGCCAGGTACAGCATTCCCTCGGTTCCGGCGGGCACCGGGCGCAGGCCGTCATCGAGCACATACGTCCAGGTGTTCATGATCGGGCGGCCGATGGGCGGGGGCGCGTCCCCTGCCAGGGGCTCGCTCGCCGTGGCCGTCACCGTGGCCTCGGTGGGGCCGTAGACGTTGATGAAGCGCCGCCCGGCCGACGACCAGCGCGCCACCAGCTCGGGAGGGGCGGCCTCGCCCCCCATCGTCACCTGGATCAGGTCGGGCAGCTCCCCCTCGGGCAGGTTCTCCAGCAGGCTGGGGGTGCAGACCATGTGGGTGATGCGCTGGGTACGCAGGAGCCTCAGCAGCTCCTCGCCCGGCGCCGATGCCGCGGGCGGAACGAGCACCAGCCGGGCCCCGGACAGCAGGGCCGGCCAGATCTCCGCACCGGAGGCGTCGAAGCTCAGGGAGAGAAGTTGCAGGGCCCGGCTGTCCTGGCCGATACCGAGCCGCTCCATGTGGTCCACGGCGAGGTTCACCAGCGACTCGTGGTGCACGACGGCGCCCTTGGGCGCACCGGTCGAGCCGGAGGTGTAGATCATGTACACGGCATTCGCCGCGGTCGCGGAGGCGTGCCGCTCCGCCGGGGAGAGGTTCCCCTCCGGCACCGCCGCGAGGCCGTCGGCCGTGCCGGAGGTGTCCAGCGTGACCACCGGCGTGCCGCCCGGCAGGTCCGCCGCGTGGTCGACCGTGGTCACCACGCACACCGGAGCGCAGTCGTCGAGCATGTGGGCGACCCGCTGGGGCGGATACCCGGTGTCCACCGGCACGTAGGCCCCGCCGGTCTTGAGCACGGCGAGCATCGCGACGATGAACGCCGGAGACCGCGGCAGAGCCAGGGCGACGAAGCGCTCCGGTCCGGCACCGAGGCCGACCAGCTGCCGGGCGAGCCGGTTGGCCCGGGCGTTCAGCTCGGTGTACGTCATCGCCGCGTCCGCGTGCACCAGTGCCACCGCGCCGGGAGTCCGCGCCACCTGAGACTCGAACAGCTCGTGGACGCTCCCGGTGGGGAGGGGACGTGGCGCATGCTCCCGCGCAGCCGTCGACGGCGAGTGGTCGCCGTGGCCCGGCAGTTCGATCCGCTCGACGGCCAGGCCGGGGTCCGCCAGCGCGGCGGCGAAGAAGCGCAGGAAGCGCCGCTCGTGGCCCTCCAGGGTTCCGGGATCGCACCGCTGGGGGTCCGCGTCGAAGATCACCTCGGTGTCGCGGCCGTCGCGTCGGTGGAACACGTGCAGGGCGACGTCGTTGAACGAGGCGGGCAGGACGTTGTGCACCGAGACCGGCAGACCACCGAACCCCAGACGGTGGTCGAGGGTCATCACGTTGATCATCGTGCCCAGGAGCGCGTGGTCCGCCGAGGAGACTCCCAGGTCCCGGGCGAGGTCCTCGTACCGGTAGCGCTGGTGCCGCATGGCCACGGCCACTTCCGCGGCCACGGCGGGAACGAGGTGCGCCAGGCCCTGGTCCGGCCGCACGTCCACCCGGAGCGGGAGCGTGTTGGCCATCATCGTCGGAGAGCGCAGGGCGTCGCCGGTGGCCCGTCCGGTCAGCGGCAGGCTCAGGACCACGTCGCGCTGCCCCGTCATCCGGGAGGCGTACGCCGCGGCGGCCGCGATGAAGACGGCCGAGGGACTGCACCGGTTCTCCCGCGCCAGTCGCTCCACCTGCCGGAGGTCGGCCGCGGGCAGCGCGCCCACCCGGTGGATGCTCGGCTGGTGGTCCAGTGGCCGGGGCGCCGCCGGGGCGCGGTACGCGAGCCTGCTGGGCCGCGGCAGGTCCGCGAAGCGCTCGGTCCAGTACCGCCGGTCCCGCTCCCGGGCCGCGGACGCGCGATAGGCGGTCTCCTCCTCCCGTACCCGGCTCAGCGGTGTGAACGGCGAATCGCCGCAGTCCTCGTGCCCGTCCCACGCCGTGTAGATCTGCGCGAGCCTTCGGAGCAGCAGGGACGCCCCGTACGCGTCCATGACGATGTGGTGGAAGCGGTGATAGTAGAAGCTCCGGTCCGCGGCCGTCCGCAGCAGAAAGAAGGCACACGGCGCGTCCTCGGCCAGGTCGAGAGGGCGTTCCGCGTCCTCGCGCATCCATGCCCGCGCCGCCGCCGGCGGATCGGCGTGCTCCGTGAAGTCGAGCACGGGCAGCGTGGCGTCCGGCTCTGCCGCGAGGACCTGCCAGAGGCCGTCGTCCTCCTTGATCGCGACGGTTCGCATCGTCTCCGCCTCGGCGCGCGTCCGGTGCCAAGCGGAGGTGAAGAGGTCCACGTCGAGGGGGCCGGTGATGTCGGCGTACTCCGCGACGTTGTACTTGTGTCCCGTCGGGTCCAGTTGGTGGGCGAACCAGATGCCGGTCTGGGCGGCCGTCAGGGGAAGTCGTGTGAATCCCGGGTCAGACACCTGCCGCCTCCGTGAACCGGAGGTCGCTCAGCAGCACCTGGAGCAGGGGATCGGGCGAGTCCTCGAAGTAGAAGTGGTTCCCGGGCAGCAGATGTGCCCGGAAGTCCCCCATGGTGTGCGCCGACCACTGCTCGGCGTCGGCGAGGGTCACCGTCCCGTCCTGGTCCCCGGTGATCGCGGTGATCGGGCAGGTGAGGGGCGCCCCCTCCACGTACACGTAGTCGTCCGCCATGCACATGTCGTTGCGGAGCACCGGCAGGACGACGCGGGAAAGCTCCTCGTTCTCCAGGAGGGCCGCGCCGGAGCCGCCCAGGGTGTGCACCAGCTCCTTGAGGTGGCTGTCGTCCAGCCGCTGTCCCCGGACGCGGCCGGCCGAGGGGGCCCTGCGCGCTGACGCGAACAGCCGGACCAGGGGGGAGGGAAAGATCGGCCGGATGCGGCGGGCCGTCTCGAAGGCGATCGTGGCGCCCAGGCTGTGGCCGAAGAAGGCGGTCGGGCAGTCGAGCCTCGGCGCGAGCGCGCTTCCGATCTCCTCGGCCAGAGCGGGGAGATCGGTGCGGAACGGTTCGCCGTACCGGTCCTGCCGCCCCGGGTACTGGACGGCGGCCACTTCTATGGAGCCGGGCAGCGCTCTGCTCCAGGAGCGGAAGGCACTCGCCGCGCCTCCGGCGTGAGGGAAGCAGACCAGTCGCAGCCGAGGGCGGGTGCGCGGGGCGTCATAGACGCGGAACCAGGTGGTCCAGGAAGAGGACATCGTCTCACCGCACCGCCCCTGAGGGGCTCGGCACCGTCTCCGGCCCGTACGACTCCGCCATGGCGACCGCGATGCGCCGCTCGCCGGTGTAGGGCTCCCGGCCATGTGAGGACAGCATGTTGTCGACCACGAGGATGTCGTCCTGCTGCCAGTCGTAGCGCGCCAAGGCCGCGCGGTAGCACTCCCGCAGATGAGCGATCACGTCGTCCGGGATGCGGCCGCCGTCACCGTAGTAGGTGTTGGTCGGCAGTCCCTCCTCGCCGAACAGGCCCAGCAGCCCTTCCTGGACGTCCTCGGGCAGCGTGGTGTGGTGGAAGAAGGTGATGTGGTTGAACCACACCGTCTCCGCGGTCTCGGGATGGACGTGGATCGCCTCCCGGACGGCGCGGGTGCGCATGCTGTCCTTGCCCGTCCACTCGAAGGCGATGCCCCTGCGCCCGCAGTAGCTCTCCGCCTCGTCCTTGTCGTCGGTGTTGAAGATGTAACGCCACGAGGCGCCGAACTGCTCGTGGAGATTGCGCACCAGCATCCACTTGCGCCGGCGGAACTCCTCGCGCACCGAGGGATCGATCGACGCGTACACCTTGCGGGTATCGGCCAGCGGGGTCGCGCCCCGCGTCCCGGGAGGGTGGTCGCAGTAGAAGTAGAGCAGCCGTGGCCAGGACACCTGGTAGGAGCTCTCGTTGTGCAGGAAGATCTCCTCGTCCGGGGGATAATCCGTGGACGTGTAGACATTCCCCTTGATCGCGCTGCGCGGTGACGAACGCTCCGCGTAGGTGAGCGGCTCACCGGACATCGCGCGCACCGTTTCCTCGAAGCCGGGGACGCCGCCGATCGGAAAGCCGCGCAGCAACAGGGCGCCGTGTTCGCTGAGGAGAGCCCGGAGACGGGCCCGGTCCTTGTCGATGAGAGTGGTGACGCCGGGGCCCGCCACATCGCCTTCGATGACGAAGGGCAGCACGGAACCGTCGTGCTGGTACGCGGTCATCGGTACCCGCCTTTGAAAGAAAAGGTTACGGACAGAGATTCGCCGGGAGGGACACGCGGGGTCCTCAGCCGGACATGGCCACCAGGACACGGCGTGAGCCGGTGAAGGGACGCCGCCCGTGACCCACCAGGACGTTGTCGATGAGCAGCAGGTCACCGACCTGCCAGTTCACATCGACGGCGCAGGCCAGGCCGCGCTCCTGGATCTGGGTGACGTACTCGGCCGGGATCGGAGTCCCGTCGGCGAAGGTGACCGACTGCGGAAGGTCCTCTTCGCCCATGATCTGGTAGAGGGCGGCGGCCGTCTCGTCCCCGAGCCCGGCCGCGTGCCACTGGTCGGCCTGGTTGAACCACACCTCGGCCCCGCTCACCGGGTGCCGGATCGTGGACGCGCGGAGCTGGGCGACCCGCAGTCCGCCGTCCGCCCGCCACTCCCATTCGGCCCCCGACACCTTCAGGAACTCCTCGACCGACTCGCGGTCGTCGGTCTCGAAGGTCTGCTGCCAGCTGCGGCCCAGGCCCATGCCGCCGTGCAGATTCTGGGTGTAGCGCACTCCGCCCGCGAAGGCCGCGCGCAGCTCGGGGTCCAGCGCGTTCAGCCAGGTGACGCCGTCCACCACGGGGGTCGCCCCGCCGGTCTGCGGCGCCTGCTCGCAGAAGAAGAGAAGCCGCGACGGCCACGCGTGGGCGTACGACATCTCGTTGTGCATGGAAATGGTGTACTCCGGCGGGTACTCCGTCGATGTGTAGACGTTCTGCCCGACCTTGGTCCTGGGCGAGTTGCCGTGCACATACGCGAGCCGGTTCGGCAGCAGGGTGTCCATCACGGCTTCCAGCGACGCGCCGGTCAGCTGGAATCCCTTGAAGACCAGTGCCTTCTCCGCCACCAGCAGGCTGTCGAGATCGCCCGTTCCCCGCAGGTACTCCACGAGCCCCTCGGGACTCGCCGGGGTGCCGGTCTGGGCCGGACCGATGGTCAACGGCTCCCAGTCCTGATCAGCGTCCACCTCATGTCTCCCTTTCGTTCCCTGACGCACACTCTGTCGGCGCGGCCTATATTCCTTCGGTATCGGAACTATGCGAACTCGCTGTCGAAGGCGGCGATCAGCAGCTTCTCGACGAGAGGCGGCGCCCGCAGAGCACCGCGCTCGGTGGGGCAGATGAGATAGACGAGCCTGCGCGAGCGATCCTCGGACGCGGCGATGCCGCCGAGAAAGCCGTGGACGACGCCGGCCATGCCCCACACGGTGGCGCCGCCGGGCAGGGCCACACTGTCCAGCCCGGCCCCGCAGAAGGCCGGGCCGCCCTTCAGATAGGGCACGCCGGGCACGCGGAACATCTCCCCCAGCAGCGTCGGCGGCAGCAGGTCCCCGCCCAGCAGCGCGCACAGGAAGCGGTCCAGGTCCGCCACCGTCGACAGCATCTCGCCGGCCGCGCCGTGGATGGACGGGCTGTGTTCGGTGACGTCGATGCCGCGGTCGTAGCCACGGACCCGCGGAGCGGGTATCCCGGGGTCGTCGCCGGGCAGCGAGGTGCCCGCCAGCCCCAGCGGGCCGAGGACGCGGTCCTCCACTTCACGGGCGTAACGCCGCCCGGTCAGCCGCTCGATGAGCATGCCGAGGATGACGTAATTGGCCCGGGTGATCTGCTGCTTGCTCCCGGGAACGAAGGTGAGCGGCTGCCGCACCGCCTTGTCG
Organism: Streptomyces sp. NPDC041200; assembly: GCF_055591805.1. Lineage (NCBI taxonomy): Bacteria > Bacillati > Actinomycetota > Actinomycetes > Kitasatosporales > Streptomycetaceae > Streptomyces > Streptomyces sp. NPDC041200. Next base: position 84,500 of record NZ_JBVIZF010000030.1, read on the forward strand.
ATCAGCTCCTCGGGCCCGAAGGTGTCGAACCGGTGGCGCAGGAACCACGCGGTGTTGTTGTACTGGACGTCGCTCTCGTCGGCGAGACCGCTGGTGTGGTCCAGCAGATGGCGCACCGTGACCGATTCCGGCAGCAGGCCCGGCAGCAGACCGCCGACCGGATCGTCGAGTCCGAGCCGCCCCCCGGCCACCAGGCTCAACACGGTCACGGCGACGAACGTCTTGGTGACACCGCCGATACGGAAACGCTGGTCCTCCCGGACCGGGGTGCCGGTGCGCGGGTCCGCCGTGCCCGAGCCGCAGGTCCAGGTCCTGTCCTGATCGGTCAGCCTGACCAGCATCGCGTGCGCCTCGCCGTCCGGGCGCTCGCCCACCACCTGGCGCAGGGTCTCATGCATCGTGACCGCTCCGGCTGCCGGGGGCCGTCCCGGCCGGTCCTTCCACCGGCTCGTCCACAGCCGTCGCCCAGCCCTCGGCCGCCTTGCCGGTACCGAGCCCGCCCTCGAGTCCTCTGATGAGATCCGCCACGAACGTCTGGATCTGCTTCCCCGACTCGCCGTTGGCGAGGATCACGAGCCCGTCGCCGCTCTCCACCTGGGTGAACGTGCCGACGCGGTAGCCGACCGTCCGGCCGCCGTGCCCGAACTCCAGGTCGCCGCCGGTGGGATCCAGGACGGCGCCCAGACCGTAGAAGCTCCCGGGGTGCCACACCGTCAGCATCTGCTGTGCGAGCGGGCGGGGGATCAGGGCGCCGGGTTCGCCACGGACGGCACGGCGCACCTCCAGGGCCACCTTGGTCAGGTCCAGGGCACTGGCCCACAGCCCGCCCGCTGCCACCTCGTTGCGGACCCGCCAGCGGCCGGGTATCGGCTCGCCGTGCGCGTCGTGCCCGATCGCGACGGGGACCTCGGAGTGCTCAGGGTAGGACTGGTCGAAGCTGCTGTCCGACATGCCCAGCGGTTCGAGGACGAGCCGCCGCATCAGCGCCTCGAAGGGTTCGTCGGTGACGTCGTCGAGCAGCTGCTGGAGGACCGAGTAGTTGATGTTGGTCTTTCTGAAGACCTCACCCGCCGGATGGGCGGCACGAACCGGCTCGTTGACGGCCGGGGGAAGCCCGCCCAGGACCTCCAGCACCGTCGGCATCGTCTCACCGGGAAGGTAGTTGGTGGGCGGCACATGGCTGAGCCCCGCCTGGTGGCTCAGCAGCTCCCGCAAGGTGATGCGCGCTCCCCCGGGCACCTTCCAGGAGGCGAGGTAGCGGTTGATGTCGGCGTCCAGGTTCAGGACGCCGTCGTCCACGAGGCGCAGCACGGCCAGCACGGTGACGTGCTTGCTGATCGAGGCCACCTGGAAGGGGGTCCTGATGCCGACCGGGTCCGGGCGGTCCACCGCGGCCACGCCATAGCCTTCCAGCGACACCACCTCGCCGCCGCGGAGCAATCCGATGCTCACGCCGGGTACCTGGTGCCGGGCCATCACCGCGCGCAGTTCCGGCTCCGGGATCCGCGGCCCGGACGTGGCCCGGGAGACGGCCCGCCCCGGTCCGGGGACGTCGCGGCCGGGGTCCGGCAGGGGCAGTGTCCAGTCGGTCGCCGTCTTCATCTCGTCGGTCATGGGGTGCCCGCCTTCCGTCAGGGAGTCGACCGCCTCGGCCAGATCTGCGAGAACGTCGTGTTCGTAGAGCATGCGCAGGGTCAGTGGCATGCCCCGCCGATGTGCCGCGGAGATCAATCGGATGATCAGGAGTGAGTTGCCGCCGCCCGCGAAGAAGCGGTCGTACGCGCCGACCCGTTCCATCCCGAGCACCTGGCGCCACAGATCCGCCAGCACCTGTTCGGTCGGGGTCCTCGGCGCGGTGTACTCGTGGTCCGGGGCCTCCGGCGCGGGCAGCGCCCGGCGGTCGAGCTTGCCCCGCTCCGTCACGGGCATCCGTTCCAGCGCGACGAACGCCACCGGAACCATGGCGCCCGGCAGCAGGGCGGCGAGGCGGCGCCGCAGCTCGCCGGCCTCCGGCGGCTCGGGAGCCGCCCAGACGACGTAGGCGGCCAGCTGCTGGTCGCCCTCTCCACGGCGCCAGGGGAGCACGACGGCGTCGCGGACCTCCGGCTGGGCGCGCAGCACAGCCGTGACCTCGCCGGGCTCGACCCGCACCCCGTTGATCTTGACCTGGTCATCCATCCGGCCGACGAACTCCGCCGTCCCGTCCGTCCGGAGCCGGACCAGGTCACCAGTCCGGTACAGCCGCCGTCCCGGCGCTCCGTACGGATCGGGGACGAACCGTTCCGCGGTCACCCCCGGCCGGCCCGCGTATCCGCGGGCCAGCCCGGCGCCGCCGATGTACAGCTCTCCCACGACTCCCAGCGGCACCGGGCGCATGTCGGGGCTGAGGACGCGGACCGTGGCGTTCGGCAGCGGTCGCCCGATCGGGACGGGGCCGGTCGTATGATCGCGGTCATAGGGGTGTGCTGTGGTGTCGATGGAGCACTCCGTCGGGCCGTAGGTGTTCCACACTTCGATGGAACCGGCCCTCAGCAGGGACCGGCACAGCTCGGCGTCGAGTGGCTCCCCCGCGGAGAAGAGCAGCCGCAGCGAGCCGCATTCCGACCAGCCGGGGGTCTCCGCCAGCAGGCGAAGCACGGACGGCACGCCCTGGAACACGGTCACGCCGTGCTCGATGACGGCCCGGACCATGGCGGCCGGGTCACGCTCCGCCCCGACGGGCGCGAGCGCCACCGTGCCACCGCTCACCAGCGGGGCGAACACTTCCCAGGCAGCGGCGTCGAAGCTCATGGAGGTCTTCTGCAGCGTCCGGTCGGTGGCGGTCAGGCCGAGGTGGTCGACGGTCCAGGAGACCCTGTTCGCCAGGCCGTGGTGGGTGACCTGGACGCCCTTGGGCCGGCCGGTCGAGCCCGACGTATAGATCACATACGCCAGCTCCTGCGGATCCGGACG
>NZ_JBVIZF010000031.1:0-80691 GCF_055591805.1 Streptomyces sp. NPDC041200
CCAGGCGTTGACTCCCCTGCCCGGTGAACAAAAACGCCAGCTTGCCTCCCCCACCAGCCGCAATACCGCTGATCGCCTCCGCCGGCCCGACCAGCACCGCGCGATGCTCCAGCGCAGCACGCCCCGTCGCCGCCGAGAACCCCACATCCAGCACATCGTGGTCCGCGGCGAACGTACGCATCCGCTCCACCTGGGCGTGGAGCGCGTCAGGCGTCTTCGCCGAGACGACGATGGGCGCCACCGGGAGTTCATGGCGTTCCCCGGGCTCGTCCTCGACCGGTGGCGCCTCCTCGACGATCACATGGGCGTTCGTCCCGCTCATACCGAACGAGGAGACGCCCGCGCGGCGCGGGCGCTCACCGCGCGGCCACGCCCTCGCCTCGGTCAGCAGCCGGACGTTGCCCGCCGACCAGTCCACCTGCGGCGTCGGCTCCTCGACGTGCAGCGTTCTCGGCAACACACCGTGCCGCAGCGCCTGCACCACTTTGATGATCCCGGCCACGCCCGAAGCGGCCTGGGTGTGGCCCACGTTGGACTTGATCGACCCCAGCCACAGCGGCTCCGCACGGTCCTGCCCGTACGTCGCCAGCAGCGCCTGCGCCTCGATCGGATCGCCCAGCGTCGTCCCCGTACCATGCGCCTCGACCACGTCCACATCGCCCGCCGACAGGCCCGCGTTCGCCAGCGCCTGCCGGATGACGCGCCGCTGGGAGGGCCCGTTGGGGGCCGACATGCCGTTGCTGGCGCCGTCCTGGTTCAGGGCGCTGCCCCGGACCACCGCGAGCACCGGATGGCCGTGGCGCCGCGCGTCCGACAAGCGTTCCAGCAGCAGCATTCCGGCGCCTTCGGAGCAGCCGACGCCATGGGCGCCGGCGCCGAACGACTTGCAGCGGCCGTCCGTCGCCAGGCCGCGCTGTTCGCTGAAGTAGATGAACATCTCGGGGGTGGACATCACCGTCACCCCACCCGCGAGCGCGAGCGCGCACTCCCCGGACCGCAGCGACCGCATCGCCATGTGCAGGGCGACCAACGATGACGAGCACGCAGTGTCCACGGTCACCGCGGGGCCTTCGAGGCCGAGGGTGTAGGCCACCCGGCCCGAGACGATGCTGCCACCGTTGCTGCCGCGCGCGTAGTCGTGGTACATGACCCCGGCGAACACGCCCGTCGGGCTGCCCTTCAGCGACAGCGGGTCGATCCCGGCGCGCTCCAGCACCTCCCACGACACCTCCAGCAGTAATCGCTGCTGCGGGTCGGTTTCGGTGGCCTCACGCGGGCTGATCCCGAAGAACTGGGCGTCGAACTCGCCCGCGTCATGGAGGAATCCGCCCTCGCGAGCGGCGGTCTTCCCGGGTGTGCCGGGCTCGGGGTCGTAGATGTCCTCGACACCCCAGCCACGGTCGGCCGGAAACTCCGAGATCGCGTCCACGCCCCCGTCGACCAGCCGCCACAGCCCCTCGGGCGAATCCACCCCGCCCGGATAGCGGCACGCCATCGCGACGATGGCGATCGGCTCCCGGTCGCGGTGTTCCATCTCCGCGATGCGTTTGCGGGCAGCGCGCAGGTCCGTGGTCGCGCGCTTGAGGTAGTCAAGAAGCTTCTCCTGGTTGCCCACCACAGCCACCCCGGGTCGAAAAGGCGCCCGACACTGCGACGCGCGCTTGCCGGGAACGCTACGCAGGGTGATAAGGGGCCCCAACCCCTGATCGCCCCTAACGTGACCGACGGCAAAGCGGCTCCGGAGCCACAGAACCTGATCCACCTGCTCGCTCGTCTAGGCAGGCGAGGCCGAGGCGACGAGGCCAAGGAGAGAGGAAAGACATGGTGGAGCGGGCGGAGAGCGGCGACGACGCGAGGCGCCGGTGGGACTGGCGGCGGGGGCGGGTGCTCGCCGCGCTCGCGGTGCTGACGGCCGTGCTGCTGGCCTTTCCGCGGATCGTGCCCAACGCCGGGGTCCGGCTGGGCAGTCTGCTGGAGTCGTTCCTGCCCTGGCTCGGGCTGGCGGTCGTGGTGCTGCTCGGCCTGGCGCTGCTGCGCCGCTCGGCCACGGCGCTGGTGGCCCTGCTGCTTCCGGCGGCCGTCTGGGCGTACGTCTTCGGCCCGCTGTTCCTTCCCGGTGCGGGGCCCGCGGCGCGCGATCTGGTCGTGGTGCAGCACAACGTGAGCGACGAGAACACCGACCCCGAGGGCACGGCCCGTGCCCTGGCCGACGCCGGGCCCGATCTCATCGCGCTGGAGGAACTGGTTCCGCGGGCGCTGCCGGTCTACGAGAAGACCCTCGCCCGGGAGTACCCGTATCACACGGTCCACGGCACGGTCGGGCTCTGGTCCAAGCATCGGCTGAGCGGTACCCGCCAGCTGGACATCAAGCCCCGGGCGATCACCGAGGACTGGAGCCGCGGGCTGCGGGCCGTGGTCCACACGCCGCGGGGCCGGATGGCGGCGTACGTCGCGCATCTGCCCTCGGTACGGATCGGGGCGGGCGGGCTCGGGTCAGCGTGGCGTGATGAGAGCGCGGGTCTGCTGGGCAAGGCTGTCGCCGCCGAGAGGGTGAAGAGCGTGCTTCTTCTGGGTGATCTGAACAGCACGGTCGACGACCGCGGGCTGTCCCCTCTGACCTCACGGATGAATGTGGCGGAGCGTGGCTTCGCGTTCAGTTTTCCGGCCGCCTTCCCGCTGGCCCGGATCGACCAGGTCATGGCCCGCTCGGCGACCGTGGGCCACATCCGCACCCTGCCCGCCACCGGCAGCGACCACCTCCCGGTCACGGCCCGGATCACCCGGGGCTGACGCGCGGGCTTTACGTCTGCTTTGCTGTTCGGGAACCCGGTCGCCGCCAGGAGCGTTCACCTGAGGCAGACCGCGATTCAGCGCGACAGACGAGCAGAACCGGACAAGCAGCAACAGAAGCCGAGGTGGCACCGATGGCAATGTGGGACCGGCTCAAGGACCAGGCCAAGAACCTCCAGCAGTCCCAGAGCTCCCGGGGAGGGGCCGGGCACGGGCAGGGGCACGGCTCCTTCGGGCAGGGGCAGCACGGCGGCCACGGGTCCCGCTCGTCCTCCGGCGGCTCCAAGGCCCAGCTGGTCGGGCTCCTCAAGTCCCAGCTCGCGTCGGTCAAGACCGAGTTGAAGAGCGGCGCCTACCGCGATGCCTCGATGGCGATGTGCGCGCTGGTGGCCGCGGCGGACGGGCATGTCGAGCCCGCGGAGCGGCAGCGCGTCGAGGAGCTGATCACCACCAACGACGTCCTGCAGAACTTCCCGGCGGACCAGCTCCGCCAGCGGTTCAACAAGAACCTGGACCAGCTCATGGCCAACTTCCAGCTGGGCAAGACCGAGGTGATGCAGGAGATCGCCAAGGCGGCCAAGAAGCCGACGGAGGCCCGCGCGGTCATCCAGACCGGCATCGTCATCGCCGGGGCCGACGGATACATCGAGCCGTCCGAGCAGCAGGCCATCCGCGAGGCCTGCGCCGCCCTCGGGATCGCGCCCACGGAATTCGGTATCTGAGGCGTCTGAGCCTGACTCTGAGGCGTCTGAGTCTGAGGCGTCTGAAGGAATCTGCCCCTCCCGTCCCCGGCCGCCGTCACTCCGGCTGGACGAGCCGGAAGCCATGCGGGCGACGGCCCGCCGCGCGGCCTGACGCAGACGCACCGGGGCCGGCGGACGGGTGGGTGGGTGGGGGCGTACGGCCAGTCGCTGCCGAAGCCGCCCGCGTGGCCGAGGATGAACCGAGTGTGCGGATGGCGCCGCACGACGTTGTCGGGCATCGGCAGGGTGGCGAACCACCCGAAGCGGCCGGGGTGTTCGGCGGCGAGGGACGCGGAGAAGTCGTTGAGACGCCGGGCCAGGGCCACGGCTTCGGCCGGGTCGGCGAGGAAGCCGGTGCCGGGGGTGGACACGGACACCATGGCCGTGGCGGCCCCGCCACGGCCGCGGCTACTTCGCCAGCATCTTCGACGCCCGGCTGACCGGTTACGTCGACGAGACCATCAGCGGCGCCAGGCTGAGGATCCGTTTCCTGCGGGTCGACGAACGCCATCACTCGGTCGCCGTGGCCGCCGTCCGCGGGCTGCCCGTCGACCCCATCCGCACCCGTGTCCAGCACCTCAACATCCAGGCCGCCACCGTCGACGACGTCGCCCGGAGCTATCAGCGCGTCCGCGAACTCGGCTTCGGCATGGCCCTCTCCGTCGGCCGGCACACCCACGACAAGGAGCTGTCCTACTACGCGCGCACCCCCTCGGGCTTCGAGTGGGAGGTGGGCTGGAATCCCCTCGTCATCGATGAGAGGACCTGGGAGCCCACCTCCTACCGGAGCATCAGCGACTGGGGCCACACACCGGTCGGCCGGACCATCGTGGACACGCTCGGCCAGTTCCGGACGGCGGCCCGTTCGCTCGTCCGCCCCGAGGACGTCAGGTACAGGTCTTTCCGTTGAGCGTGAAGGCTCCCGGAGCGCTGGTCGTGCCCGTGTGGTTGGCCTGATAGCCGATGGCGACACTAGCGCCCGGGGCGAGTGTGCCGTTGTAGGCCGCGTTGGTGGCGGTCACGGATCCGCTCGACGGGCTGTACGTGGCGCCCCAGCCACCCGTGATGGTCTGGCCGGAGGGCAGGGTGAAGCCCAGCTGCCAGCCGCTCAGCGTGGTCGTGCCCGTGTTGGTGACGGTCACGGACGCGGTCAGGCCGGTGCTCCAGGCGCTGGTGGTGGCCGACACCCGGCAGGCGCCCGGCTGGGGCTGGGGCGCGGGGCCGTTGCCGTCCAGACCGAAGAACGTGATCACACGGGCCGCCATACCGCTGGTGACCAGGTTGTGGCCCACGCCCTGCAGGCTGATGGCCTCGACGTCGGCCCGGTCACTGGTGGAGCCGTAGCGGGTGCGGGTCCAGCCGGACTGGGGGGAGTCGGTGCGGGCCGGGGTCTGGCTCACGCCATGGACGTTCGTCCACTGTTTGATCTCCTCCCCGAAGTTGGGGTAACGCAGGATGTCGTCCTGCGTGCCGTGCCAGAGCTGCATGCGCGGCCGGGGCCCGCTGTACCCCGGGTAGGCGTCACGGACCAGATCGCCCCACTGCTGCGGGGTGCGGGTGATGGTGCCGTTCGCGCACTCGCTGTTCCACTCCGATCCGTTGGTGGTGGCGAAGCAGGCGAACGGCACACCGGCGAACGCGGAGCCCGCCGCGAACACATCGGGGTAGTCGCCCAGCAGCACATTGGTCATCATCGCGCCGGAGGAGGTGCCGGTGGCGAAGACCCTTTTGGTGTCGGCGCCATAGGTGCGGACCGTCCAGTCGACCATGGACTTGATGCCCACCGGATCGCTTCCCCCGCCACGGCGCAGCGCCTGCGGTGAGGAGACGTCGAAGCACTTGCTGCTGCGGGTGACGGACGGGTACACGGCGATGAAGCCGTACCGGTCGGCCAGCGAGGCGAACTCGGTGCCGGAGTACATCGCGGGCCCGGATCCCGTGCAGTAGTGCACGACCACCACCACGGCCGGGTTGGGAGCGACGTTGTCCGGGACGTACAGGTACATCTGGAGGTTGCTGGGGTTGGTGCCGAAGTTCTTGATCTCGGTCAGGGCCGCGGCGGGGGCCTTGGTGTCGGCCGCGCCGGGGGCCTTCGTACGGGCCGCCGCCGTGGGCGCGCCCAGCAGCATGACCGCCAGTAACGAAATCAGCGCTCCGACGAGGGCGACGAGCACCGAACGCCGTGGTCCGCTCGGGGTGGTGCGGGTCGATGGGGACACGTCCTCATCCCTTCCTGATCGCGTGTGCGGATCGTTCGTGATCAGGACATGCCGCTGAAGAACGCCCCCGTGCGCGGCTGCCCGCCCAGCATCGTGGCATGAACACGACCGTCATGGAAGCGCTCCCACAGCTCCCACGGCGCTCCCACAGCGCTCCCACGGCCGGTGGCACCCAGCAGCTGCCAGAGCTATCCGCGGATCAGCGAGGCGAGGATGTCGATCGCGGTCGGGATGGTTTCCTCCGCGATGTCGAACGTCTCGCTGTGATGCGGCCCCGGGCTGCCCGCGCCGACCATCAGATAGGCGCCCTTGCCCCCGCGCCGCTGGACGTGCCGGATGAGGAGGTTGGCGTCATCGCTGCCCGAGAACGCCCGGGTGCGGATGACCTCGGTGACCTCCTCATGAGCGGTGGCCACCTCCACGATGCGGTCGATCATCTCGTCGTCCGGTGCGACGGTGGCGGACTGGCCCATCACCGCGACACTCGTCCCGACCCCCTGGGCCAGGCCCGCCCCCTCCACGACCGAGCGGACCCGGTCGACCAGCTCATCGACGACCTCGTCGTCGGTCGCCCGGACCTCGCAGGTCATGGCCGCGGAGGAGGGCACGATGTTCACGCCGTCACCGGCGACGAGCGTGCCGACGTTGAGCCGGGTGTCCGCGGAGTTGAAGCGCGGGATGCCCATGATGCCCAGCGCTGCCGTCGCTGCCGCGAGCAGCGCGTTGCGGCCCCGTTCCGGCGCACCGGCCGCGTGCGAGGCCTTGCCCTCGAAGTCGACCTTCAGCTTGCGGGTGGCCAGACCGCCGGTGAAGCTCCCGACGACCCCGCCGACGGCCATGTCCCCGGCCATGTGCAGGGCGAGCATGTGGTCGATCTCGTCGGCCACCCCGGCGTCGATCATCGTCTGCGCGCCCCGTACGCCCTCCTCGGCGGGCTGGAAAAGGACCCGCAGGGAGCCCGCGAAGTCGCGGTCCGCCAGCCGGTGCAGCAGGCCGACGCCGATGGTGGCGTGGGCGTCGTGACCGCACGCGTGCATGGCTCCGTTCGTCGCGGCGAACCCGTTCGCCACCGGGAAGTGGGCGGCATCGGCCGATTCGCGCATCGGCAGCGCGTCGATGTCCACGCGCAGCCCCCAGCGCGGCCCGGGGCGGGTGCCCTCCAGATCGGCGACCAGCGCGGTGCCGTTCTCCCGGAAGTGCCGGACCCGCTCCCGCGGAGCACCCGAATCGACTGCGCGGGCAGCCCATTCGTCCAGGGTTTCGGGGGACGGGAAGTTGACGACGTGGGAGAGGTCCTGGGCGGCCTTCCCCGTGAGGACGCGTATCGGCAGCCCCTCGATGGCTTGTTCGATCCGGGCCGCCGTGCCGATCTCCACGAACGCGGGCTCGGCGTTCCGGTGCAGTTCCCGGCGCAGCGCGACGAGCTGTTCGAAGTCCACCTGTGGTCTCTCTTTCCCTCGGTGTTCCGGCCGCCCGTTCGGCCGCCTGACGCCGAGGTTAGACGCCCCGGCCACGGCGATCGACGGCCGCGTACCGCCTACCGGGAAAACGGCGTTGTTCACGGCTGCGGAGAGGGTGACCGAACAATCGCGGAGCGCGTTGAACTGGGCCTGCGGCGCCGGTGCCCGGGCCGCGCGATCGGCATCACATCAAGAACACGTCCGCGTGTTCGGTCGGACGGTGCGAGGTTCTGATCACCTCCGAAGCGGACATCACGGCGAACGGGCTGAGCGTGCACGTCACCGCGGGGACCGCTCCGTCACCTTCCAGACGCCCAGCACCATCGTGAACCTCGGTGGCCAGGGCGGCGTCGCCAAGTTCGGCGACGCCCTGAAGGCGTCCGTCGTCGCGCAGAACACGGACGGCGCCGTGCTGAGGTTCACCACCCCCTGAGCACCGTCCCCTGAGCACCGCCCGCCGCTACCCCGCCGCGCACACCTTCCGGTAGCCGAGGCGCGGCAGGTGCTCCTCCCAGGTGGCGCGGGTGAGGACACCGCCGGTGCGGTCGCAGGCGGAGTCCGCCGCGCGGTCCGCGTCCAGGGTCCACACCCGGGCCGTCAGGTCGTAGCCGACGGAGGTGAGGGTGTCGCCCTTCGGGCTGAACGCGACGGAGGTGACGGTGTCGAGATGGCCGGTGAGTTCCTGCCCGGCCATCTCGGCGTGGACCGGGTCGGCCACGTTCCACAGCCGCACCATATGGTCGCCGCCACCCGTCGCCAGGGTCTTCCCGTCCGGGGCGAACGCCACGGACCTGACCGGCCCGCGGTGCCCTGCCAGCTCCTCCCCCAGCTGCCGTACGTGGTCCGCCCGTGCCACGTCCCACAGCCGCACCGTGCGATCGTCGCCGCCCGTCGCCAGGGTCTCGCCGTCCGGGGCGAACGCCACCGCGTTGACCTGCTGGTCGTGCCCGGTGAGGGCGGCGCCCGCAGGCCGTGGGCGCGCCCCGTCGCCCACGTGCCACAGCCGCGCCGTGCCGTCCTCACTGCCGGTGGCAAGAGTGCGGCCGCTCCGCGCGAAGGCCACGGAGGTGACGGCTTCCGCGTGGCCGCGCGAGGGTGCCCCGAGCTGCCGCGCCCGGCCCGGCCGCCGTACGTCCCACAGCCGCACCCTGGCGTCCTGTCCGCCGGTGGCGAGCCGCCGGCCGTCCGGGGAGAACGCGACGGCGAGGGTGCCGCCCTCGTGCGCGTCCAGCGGTGCGCCGAGCGGGACGGGACGTTCGGGCGCGGACACGTCCCACAGCCGAACGGTGCCGTCCTTCGAGCCACTGGCCACCGTACGGCCGTCCGGGGAGAACGCCACGGCCGCCACCGCGTCCTCGTGGGCGAGCGTCCGCCCAATCCGGCGCGGGCGGTCCGGGCGGCGTACGTCCCACAGGCGGATCAGCCCGTCGTCGGTGCTGGCGACGGCGAGCAGACGGCCGTCCGGGCTGTAGGCGGCGGCGGTCAGCGGGTTGGTGAAGTCGGTGAGGACGGTCGGCGGACGCCGCCAGAGGCGGACACTGCCATCGGCTCCGGTGCTGGCCAGGGTGCGGCCGTCACGGCTGAAGGCCACCTCCCACACGGCCTCCGTGTGGCCGGTCAGCGGCTCCCCCAGCCGCTGCGACCAGCCGGGGTTGGCCACGTTCCACAGCAGGGGCGCGTCGTCCTCGCCCGCCGTCGCCAGGGTCTCGCCATCGGGGGTGAAGGCCACCGACATGACGGGCGCGGTGTGCGCGGTGAGCGGTTCGCCCAGCGGCCGGACCCGCCCCGGGTCGGACGCGTCCCACAGCCGTACGGTCTCGTCGAAACCGCCGGTGGCCAGCGTCCGGCCGTTTGGGGAGAAGGCCACCGTCCAGACGGAGGAGGTGTGTTCGCGCAGCGGCTTGCCGAGCGGGGCGAGCCCGTCGTCCCCGCCGATCCGCCACATGCGTACGGTCCCGTCGTAGCCGCCGGTGGCCAGGGTGTCTCCGTCCGGGGCGAACGCGACCGCGCGCACGCTGCCCGCCTCGGACCCGTCCGCCTCGGCGGGCTCGCCGAGCGGCGCGGGGCTGGCCGGGTCGCTCAGGTCCCACAGCCGTACGGTCCCGTCGTCGCCCGAGGTGGCGAGCTTGCGGCCATCCGGAGCGAACGCGACGGACACCACGTTCTGCTCGTCGTGGCTCACCATCGGCCGTCCGAGGGTGCGGGGCCGCGAGCGGTCGCGCACGTCCCACATCTGGATGCCACCGCCCTTCCCGGTGGCCACCAGCAGATCGCCGCCCCCAGGGGAGAAGGCCACCGCGCCGACCCCTCCCGTCCGCAGCCGCAGCGGTGCGCCCAGCGGCTTGCCCGTGCCCGGACCCGGGTGCGTGTCCGTGTCCCACAACCGGACCAGGCCGTCATGGCCACCGCTCGCGAGGGTGCGGCCATCGGGCGCGTACGCCACCGCGCTGCCCAGACCGCCGTGGCCGGGCAGCCGGGTGGCCAGCACCCGGCCCGCGTCCGAGGCCAGCCGGGTCCGCAGGTCCGGGGTGGCGCGCATGCGGTACGCGGCGACATCGAGCCGGGCCGCCAGGCCCGCGTCGGTCTCGCGGACGCTGTCGGCCTCGGCGGTGAGACGGCCGAACACGGCGTTGTCCCGTTCGGCCTGCGCTGTGGCGCGCGCCTGGAGGGCGACGACGGCGGTGCCGGTGGCGAGCAGGACCAGCGCGGCGAGCACGGCCACCACCGTACGGCGCAGTCGCGCGGCGCGGTGGCGGCGCCGGAGCGAGGAGGAAAGGAACTGCCGTTCCAGCGTGGTGAGTTCATCGCCCCGGCGCGCCTCGCCACTCTCCCCTTCGGTACTGAAGGCGTCGCGGGCGGCGGACAGCCGGGAACCGGCGTAGAGCGCGGCGTTCTCCTGCCCGAGCGCCTGCCAGGTGCGGGCCGCCTCGGAGAGCGAGCGGTGGACCCGCAGCCGGTCGCGTTCGGCGTCGATCCACGCACGCAGCCGGGGCCATGCCGTGATGAGGGCTTCGTGGGCGAGGTCCACCGTGCCGTCGTCGAAGGTGATGAGACGGGCCCGGACCAGGCGCTCCAGGACCACCCGGGTGTCGGCGAGGCTGCCGAAGTCGAGTTCCGCGCGGTCGGTGGGGCGACGCGTGTCCGGTGTGCCCTCCCCGGGGGCGACGAGTCTGAGCAGGACACGGCGGGCCACCTCGGCCTGGGGCGCGGTGAGTTCGCCGTACACCTGCTCGGCCGTACGGACGACGGCGCCGCGCAGCCCGCCCGCCGCCTCGTACGCGCTCTCGGTCAGGGCGCGGCCGCTGCGGTGGCGCCAGGTCTCCAGCAGGGCGTGCGACATCATCGGCAGTCCGCCCGGGGCGCCCTCGACCTCGCCCAGGAGGCGTTCGGTCAGGGAGCGTTCCACGATCAGGCCATCCGCGGCGGCCGGGCGGACGATGGCCTGCCGCAGTTCGGCGCTGCTCATCGGCCCGGCGAGCAGCGTGGCGTCCTGCAACGCGGCGGTGAGGCCGGGGTGTTCGGCGCAACGCCCGAGGAAGTCGGCTCGCACCGCGATGACGACGCGCAACCGGCTGTCGGGGGCGGTGGCGGCGATGAGGCGGTCGATGAACCTGTCCCGGTCGGCCGGGTCGGCGCCGAGGGTGTACAGCTCCTCGAACTGGTCGACGATGAGCCAGGTGTCGGCGTCGGTGCCCGGTATGGGCAGCAGCCGGTCGGCGTGGGTGCGCAGCGGGTCCGCGCCGGGCGTGAGGATCCGTACGGCGGCGGGCGGCGCATCGTCGCCGGAGGCCGTCCGCAGCCGGGGGATCAGGCCCGCGCGCAGCAGTGAGGACTTGCCGCTGCCGGAGGGTCCGAAGACGGCGGTGAAACGGTGCTTGCGGTTCAGCTCGGCGAGCCGTTCGACGAGCCGGTCCCGGCCGAAGAACAGTTCGGCGTCGCCCGGTTCGAACCGGGTCAGGCCACGGTACGGCGGTCGGGACGTCTCGTCGGCGGCGGCCTCGGCGGCCAGCTCGGCCGACGCCTCGCTCCAGCGCCGCCCCCATTCGGTCACGTCGCCGCCGCACGCCTTCACGTAGGCGAGCGCCACCGCGCGGGTGGGCAGCTGTTTCCCGGCCGCCGCCTGCGACAGCGTGGTCACCCCGTACCGGGTCCGCTGCGCCATCGCCCGGTACGTGGGCTTCCCCGCGGACTCGCGCAGCGCGCGCAGCTCGGCGGCGAACCGCGGCACCGTCCCGGCCTCCGGGTCCAGCTCGCCCTCGGCGCGTCCCGGCCCCGCTCGCCCCGATCCCGTCTGTCCCGGCCCTGGTCGTCCCGCCACGTGCCCGCCCGCCCCTCGCTCACCGTGTCACCGCCGGGCCTTCACCCAGCGCGGCCACCCGGGCGCCCACGGTAGGCAGTCGCCGGGGTGGCCGCAATCGAACTACCGGTGTTCCCGAGGCCGGGCAAGGGGCGTTCACTCCATCTTCACGCTCTTCCCGGCCCGTTCGCCCGGGCCGCGCCCCCGGGTTGTTCGGTGCGGGGCGGAGGCCTGCTGAACAACCCCGTACGGCGGTGGAATACAGCGCGGCCCGAACCCCGCGTGGGGAGGGTTCGGGCCGCGGCCACATCCCGCATCCGCACCCACATCCCGCCTCCGCGCGCGCCAGGCCGAAGGAGAGCCATGTACGGACGACATCGCACCCGCCACCTCGCCACGGGGTGGCGCGCGGCGGCACTCACGGTGACGTTCATGGCGACCACGGTGAACGCCACCCCCGCCCCGCCCGCGACCGCCGCCGAACGGTACGGCTGGGGCGACCCGCCGCCCGAGTGGTCGGACGAGTTCGGCTACGGCTCCGAGGCCGACCCCGCCGTACCGGACCGCGACAAGTGGCGCCTGGCGGGCGGTGGCCCAGGGAGCTGCTGGCCCGACCACGGCGGCAACGGCCGCCGCTGCGACGCCAATACCCGGGTCGTCGGCGGCGTCCTGCGCATGACGGGCGAGGAACGGCGACACCGGCTGGCTCGCCTCGCCGTACGGCAGGAAGTACGGCCGCTGGGAGGCCCGCGTACGCTCCCGCGCCACCGCCCCCGGCAACGGGCGGCCGTACCATCCGCTGCTGACCCTGTGGCCGGACCCGGACGAGCACCCTCGGGACGGCGAGTACGACTACCTGGAGAACGGCGCCCCGGGCGAGCAGTGCGCCGAGGCGTTCCTGCACTACCCGCACCGGGAGGGCGTGCCCGTGCAGCAGGAGTTCGCCCGGAAGTGCGGTGTGGACCTGTCGCAGTGGCACCACGTCGCCATCGAGTGGACCCCGGACCAGCTGCGCGGATTCATCGACGGCGAGGAGTGGTTCCGCTTCGCCGATGGCGCGAACAGGACCGCGACCGCGTCCAGTGCGCGCCGTCCATGCACCAGACCATCCAGCTCGACAACTTCCACGGGGACGGCCTGCAGAGCGCCGTCTACGAAGTGGACTGGGCCCGGGTCTACGACCTGCCGTAGCGGTCCGGTCTCACCAGGCCACGGGCAGTTCGTGGACGCCGTAGACGAACGAGTCGTGCTTGAAGGGGATCTGCTCCAGGCCCGTGGCCAGACGGAGGGTGGGGATGCGCCGATAGAGGGTGCTGTAGACGACCTGGAGTTCCATGCGGGCCAGCGGCTGGCCCAGGCACTGATGCACGCCGAAGCTGAAGGTGACGTGGCGGCGGGCGTCGCGGTGGAGGTCCAGCCGATCGGCGTCGGGGAAGACGTCGGGGTCGCGGTTGCCCATCTCGTTGAGCAGCAGCATCCCTTCTCCGGCGCGGATGGTCCGGCTCGCGACCTCGATGTCCTCCAGGGCGACCCGGCGCATCCCGAGGTGCGGGATGTGCAGATAGCGCAGCAGTTCCTCGACCGCGCCCGCGACGAATGCCGGGTCGTCGCTCTCCCGGAGGCGGGCCAGCTGGTCGGGGTGTTCCAGCAGGGCCAGGGTGCCCAGGGAGATCATGTTGGCCGTGGTCTCGTGTCCGGCGAAGAGCAGGAGGACCGCCATCGAGGTCGCTTCCTGGCGGGTCAGCGCGCCGTCCTTCACCTTCGCGGCCAGCTCGGACAGCACGTCCTCACCGGGCTCGTCGTGCTTGGCGTCCAGCAGGCCGCCGAGGTAACCGCCCAGTCGGCGGTGTGCTTCGGCGCGCTGCTCGGGCGTCGAGGAGCGGGTGATGATGGCCTTGCTGTTGGCCTGGAAGAACGCGTGGTCGCCGTAGGGCACGCCGAGCAGTTCGCAGATCACCAGCGAGGGCACCGGCAGGGCGAAGGCCTCGACCAGGTCCGTCGGGTTCGGCCCGGCCAGCAGGTCGTCGATCCGATCGTCGACGATCTTCTGCACCGCCGGGCGCATGGCCTCCATCCGCTTGATGGTGAACGGTGCGGTGACCATCCGGCGCAGCCGGGCGTGCTCGGGGTCGTCCATGTTGATGAAGCTGAGGCCATGGGCTTCGGCGGACGCCTCGTCGCCATCCCCGTGGCCGGTGTCGGCGTCGGCGTACTCCCGTTCCGGGCGCGGAAAGCCGGGGTGGGCGGGGAGGACGCTGAGCCTCGGGTCCGCCAGCAGGGTCCGCTGCTCGGCGTACCGGGTCACCACCCACGGGGTACTGCCGTCCCGCAGCCGGACCCGGGTGAGCGGCCCCTCCTCCCGCAGCGCGTGGAACGCCGGGGGCGGGTCGAAGGGGCATCCCCGCGCCCTGGGCATGGGGAATTCCGGGAACTCCGCCGTCTCGGCATCCTCGGCGGGCGGATGCGCTGCGCCGCTGGTCATGACGTGCCTCCGCTGATGGATTCCTGGGAGCTGATGGACTCCTGGAACGCGTCCACGACTTCCTGCCGACGCAGCCGGGTCTGCTTGGGCATGCGCCAGCCGAGCACGCCGGTCGTGGTGCCGTTACGGCGGTACCGCGCGACGAACCGGCCCTGCGCCATGTCTCCCTCCACGACGGTCACCTCGGCGTCGGCCGACGGCATGCCGTACACCTGGAGTTTGACGTCGAACTGGTCGGTCCAGACGTACGGAACGGGGGTGAAGGGCCGCCGCTCGCCGAGGATGGCGGCCGCCACGTGGGCCGCCTGCTCGGTGGCGTTGGTGCGGTTTTCCAGGCGCAGCAGGGTGCCCAGGCCGTCGTGGTGCCAGCGGGCCACGTCTCCGACGGCGTAGACGCCGTCCGCGGCACGGCACGAGGAGTCACACACCACTCCGTTGTCGACCTTGAGGCCGCTGCCCGCGAGCCAGTCCGTCGCCGGGGTGGAGCCGAACGCCACCACGACCAGGTCGGCGGGCAGCACCTCGCCGGTGGCCAGGTGCACCCCCGTGACGTGTCCGTGTCGCTCGGCGAGGCTGGTGACCGCGGCGCCGAGCCGCAGTTCGACGCCGCGCTCGGTGTGCAGTTCGGCCAGTCGCCGCGCCACGACCGGGCCGAACTGGCTTTCCAGCGGCGCCGGTTGGGGCCCGGTCAGGGTGACCGACAGGCCCATGGTCCGTGCGGTGGCGGCGATTTCCGTGCCGAGGACCCCGTCCCCCACCACCACGACACGCGAGGCGGTCAGCAGTCCGGCGCGCAGCGCCAGCGCGTCGTCGAGCGTACGCAGCACATGGACCCCGGCCAGGCCGTCCTGCCCGGGGAACGTGCGGGGCCGCAGACCGGTCGCGACGACGATCGCGTCGGCCCGCAACACCCGGCCCGACGCCGCGTGGACGGTACGCGCCTCCGCGTCAAGGCTGACCGCCGGATCGCCGAGGACGAACTCGGCGTCCAGCGAGGCCAGTTGCTCGGGTCCGCGCAGCGTGGCCCGGTCCGGCTCCCAGGCGCCGGAGAGGACCTGCTTCGACAGCGGCGGCCGGTCGTAGGGCTGGTGCGGCTCGGCGCCCAGCACGGTGAGGGCGCCCTCGAATCCCTTGCGCCGCAGGGCTTCGGCGGTGGAGAGCCCGGCCGCCGAGGCTCCGACGACCAGGACAGCGGCGGGGTCGCTCACGCGTCCTCGCTCACGTGTATCGCGCCCGCGGGGCACACCTGCACGCATTCCCGCACCGCCTCGTGCTGCTCCGCGGAGGGGGTCGCGTCGAGCAGGACGACGATGCCGTCCTCCTCGCGCTGGTCGAACACCTCGGGCGCGATCATGACGCAGGTGCCCGCGGCACAGCACTTCTCGTCGTCCACCGTGACCTTCATCGCCGACGCTCCTTCGTTGATCCGTTGACCCACACAAGTAAACCCGATGATTTAATCCAGTCAAGCGAATGACTTAAACGACCTCGATCCACCCCCTCGATCGAGCCAATCCCCGGCCAGGTAACCGGCTACCTGCCCGTACCGCCTACGCGTCCGCCGTGACCGGCGCCTGCCAGAGGGCGACGACGACATCGATCAGACCGTTCGCCGCCTCCCGCCAACTGGTCCTGGCTGTCGGCGCGTTGTTCGCGAGCGCACGCTCCCGCTCGGCGGACATCTGCGTGATCAGGTGAAGTGTCATGGCGGCGCGCTCGGCGTGCACCCCGGCCGGAAGGTCGGGCAGACAGCGCTCCATGCCCTCCCGTAGCTTCAGCATCGACGGCGACCCGGCCGCGAACTCCTCGACCGTGATCGCGCGCAGTGCCGGGTCGGCCGTGACCTGGGCGATGAACCGGGCGTACCAGCTGGGGGCACCCAGGGCCTCCAGATGCCCGGTGACCGGGCGGACCGCGCAGGCCACCCAGTCCCGCAGATCGGTGGAGTCGCCGATGTCGGCCATCATGCGCAGCCGCCCGGCCTCCATCTTCTCGGCGTGCCTGCGGGCGATGGCGCGCACCAGGTCGGTCTTGGCGCCGAAGTGATAGCTGACCGCGGCGTTGTTGCCCTGCCCGGCGGCCAGACTGATCTGGCGGTTGGCGACCGCGTGCACACCGTGTTCGGCGAACAGCCGCTCCGCCGCGTCCAGGAGCGCTTCGCGTGTCGCGCTGACCTGCTCGTCCCGCCGCACCCTGCCGGGCATCGCCACCACCACTTCGGGACATCACACTGGTCCGCGGGGGCCCGTCCCCCAGGCCACCGCGGATCCTCGGCCGGGTCGGCGAGGTCGGACGGGGAAAGCGTACGCAATCACCCGGCCGACCCGGACCATCGTCAACCCGTACGTCCTTGCGTCACACGGCGGCCCAGCCGTCGTCGACCGGGAGGACGGCGCCGTTGACGAAGGACGCGGCGTCGGAGGCCAGGAAGACAATGGCGGCGGCCTGTTCCTCCGACGATCCGTACCGGCCCATGATGGCCGCGCTCAACTGGCTTACCAGAGCGGGCCCGTGGGCTGCCTGGGCGGCGTCCACCCGCATGCTGGTCAGGGTGGGGCCGGGGGCGATGGCGTTGGCGCGGATGCCCTGCCCCCGGTACATGACGGCCAGGTTCTTCACCAGGCCGACGATGCCGTGCTTGGAGGCGGTGTAGGCGGCGCCCGCCGTGCTGCCGCGCAGGCTCGCCTCGGACGCGGTGAAGACGATCGACCCGCGCCCGGCGGCGAGCATGTGCGGCAGCACCGCCCGGGTCAGCTGGAACGGCGCCGTCAGGTTGATCCGGATGACCCGCTCCCACTCGGCGTCCTCGGTCTCGCCGAGCGCGGACATCCGGTCCATGATCCCGGCGTTGTTCACCAGGACGTCCACGCCACCGAACGCGTCGACGGCCCGCTCGACGACCGTGTCCACCACCCGCTGGTCGCTCAGGTCGCCGACGACCGCCACGGCGGCTCCCCCGGCGGCCTCGATCTCCGCCACGGTCTCCTCGGCGCCATCCTGGTCGACGTCCGCGACCAGCACCTTCGCGCCTTCCTGCGCGAATTTCAGGGCCGTGGCCCGGCCGATTCCGGACGCGGCGCCGGTGACGATGACACCGTGGCCTTCAAGACCCGTACCGCTCATGTGACATCCCTTCCTCTCTGTGTCATGTCTTCAGCTGCCACACGGTGCCCTCGCCGTTCGCCGCGAGGAGCAGGGAGCCGTCCGGGCCGGTGGCGAGTCCGGCGAACGGGCGGGGAGCGCCGACCATGCCGTGGGCGAAGAGCGCGGGCGGGGTGCGGGGCGCGGTGCCCGGGGGCTGTCCGACCGGCAGGTCCTCGGCCTCGGTCCGGCGCTCCCCCGTGCTCAGCGAGATCGCCGTGAGCCTGCGCGGCCCGGTCTCGACCGTGAACAGCGTGTCGCCGAGGACCGCCAGTCCCTGGGGCGCGCCGAGCCCGTCCGCGACGACTGCCGTCGTCCCGTCCTCGCCGATCCGCAGGACGGCCCCGAGCCGGTCGTCGCTCACATGGCAGCGCCCCTGGTCGTCGAAGGCCACGTCCACCGGGTGGCCGAGCCCTTCGGCGAGGACGGTGACGGTGTCGCCACCGTCACCATCGCCGCCATCGCCGCCATCGCCGATGGACACGACCCGGCCCGCGCCCGCCTCCGCGACGACCAGCGAGCCGTCCGGGCCCACGGCGATGCCGACCGGCTCGTTCAGACCCGTCGCCCGCTGGCGGGTGGACCGCTGGCCGGGGTCGTGGGTGTGGACGTCGCCGTACTGGGAGGTGAAGTGCACGAGTCCGTCCGCGGTGGTCACGCCGTGGACGAAGGGCATCAGGGTGAGCGAGGTGACGCCGCCCGACCCGTCCGCCCCGTCTACGGCGACCGGGTCGCCCTCATCCGTGAGTGCCGGGCTCGCCAGCCGGTAGTGGTCGGCCACGTACACCGTGCCGCCGAGGTCGACCGTCACTCCGTAGGGGCCGTCGAGGCCGCGGGGGACGATCTCGCGGGTGCGGCCGTCGGGGTGCAGTTCGGTGATGCCACCGCTGGCGTAGCTGGAGACGAACATGCGGTTCTCCGCGTCGAACGCCGCGTTGTCCAGCCCCACCAGGCCGCTGGTGACGAGCGTGCGGGAGCCGGAGCCGTGCAGGTCGATCCGGGTGACGATGCCTTCCACCCCGCGCGAGAGGACGTGCAGCACCCCGCCCTGGTCGAAGCGGACCGCGACCGGCTGGTGCACGTTCTCGGCGACCACCTCGGGCACACCGCCGTCCGGCGGGATCCGCCAGACCTGGTCCGTCATCATGTGCGGGTAGTACAGATAGCCGTCCGGGCCGAGCTGCATGGCGTTGCCGAGGGCGAGCCCTTCGGTGAGCACCACGGGCTCGCCACCGTCCGGGAACAGCTCCAGCAGCCGTCCGTCCGGCCGCATCTCGTTGACGAAGAGCCGGTCGCCGACGCAAGTGATGCCGTTGACCACCTTCACCGCGTCCGAGACCAGGGTGTACGCGCCCTCCGGGCCGCGCCGCCATACGCGGCCGGGGATCAGGTCGGCGATGTACATCGACCCGTCCGCGCCGAAGGCGAGGTCGTCCGGCGACTGCACCGGGCCGTCCATCGGCACGACCACCTCGACGTCCCCGGTGGCCGGGTCGACGGCGCTGATCTGCCCGGCGAGGTACTGGGCGACGTACAGCCGCCCGTCCGGGCCGAAGGCGACGCCGTTCGAACCCCACAGCGGGCTCGGGGGGTTGAGACGCCGCGCCCGCGGGCGGGAGCCGGAGACGGACACCTCCGCACGGTCGCCGAACCGGTTGTGGCGTGATGTGTTCACGCGTCCTCCGCCTCCACCAGTACGTCGTCCATGCCGCCGGTCGCGCGCCAGTGCCGCAGCAGGTCGTGGAAGGCCACCGGCCCGTCGGCGTACGCGTTGCGCTTCCGCGGCCTGCCCTCGTTGTTGTAGTAGCCCGGGGTGCACTCCGCCTGGAACGCGAGCAGGTCGGGCGCGTTCTCCGCGAGGGCCTCCAGCCACGCGTCCTGCGCCTCGGCGGTGGGTTCGACGTACCGGGCGCCGCGCTTGCGGGCCTCGGCGACCATCTCGGCCACGTGCTGGGCCTGTTCGTCGAGGACGTGGACGAAGTTCACGGAGGAGGCGTTCTGCAGCGGGCCCAGCTGGAAGAGGTTGGGGAAGCCGTGGGTGGAGAAGCCGTGGAGCGTCTTCGGCCCGTCCGCCCAGGCCTCGAAGAGCGCGACGCCGCCTCTGCCGTACACCGGGAGCTGTCCGGACAGGATCCCGGAGACCCCGACCTCGAAGCCGGTCGCGAAGATGACGCAGTCCACCTCGTACGCGGTGTCGCCGACCACGACCGCGGTTTCCGTCATCCGCTCCACGCCGTGGGTGTCCGCCGTGTCGACGAGGGTGACGTCCGGCCGGTTGAAGGCCTGGAGATAGCTGTCGCTGAACGTGGGCCGCTTGCACATGTAGCGGTACCAGGGCTTGAGCTTCTCGGCCGTGGCCGGGTCCTCGATGATGTTCTCCACGCGGGCGCGGATCTCGTTCATCTTCTGGAAGTCGGCGATCTCGTACAGCCGCTCCCGGTCCTCGGGCGGGACATCCGCGTAGGCGTTGGTCGGGATCAGCTTCTCCTGGAGCCGGGCGCTGCTGGTCCAGGAGTCGTTCACCAGGTCCTCGTCCGTGCGCACACCGGTGACGACCCTCAGGAAGTTCTCCATGCGGCGCCGCTGCCAGCCCGGCTGGAGCGACGCGGCCCACGCGGGGTCGGTGGGGCGGTTGTCGCGCAGGTCG
Source organism: Streptomyces sp. NPDC041200 (assembly GCF_055591805.1). NCBI lineage: Bacteria > Bacillati > Actinomycetota > Actinomycetes > Kitasatosporales > Streptomycetaceae > Streptomyces > Streptomyces sp. NPDC041200. The sequence continues at coordinate 19,780 of NZ_JBVIZF010000031.1, forward strand.
ACGGAGGAGGGGGTGCGCTGGAAGACGTACAGGTGTCCGGCGCCCGCGGCGAGATGGGGCACGGCCTGGATGGCGGTGGCGCCGGTGCCGATGAGGGCGACGCGCTTGCCCGCCAGTTTGTGCAAGCCGCCGTTCGCGTCGCCGCCGGTGTAGTCGTAGTCCCAGCGGCTGGTGTGGAAGGTGTGACCCCGGTAGCTCTCGATGCCGGGGATGCCGGGCAGTTTGGCCTGGCTCAGGGTTCCGGTGGAGGTGATCACGTAGCGGGCCCGTATGCGGTCGCCGCGATCGGTGCCGACCACCCATGCGGACTCCGCGTCGTCCCAGCGCAGTTCGCTCACCTGGGTCTGGAAGCAGGCGTCGGCGTAGAGGCCGAAGTGGCGCGCGATGGCCCGCGCGTGCTGCCGGATCTCCTCCCCCGGCGCGTAGCGCCACTTGGGGACGTAGCCGACCTCCTCCAGCAGCGGCATGTAGATGTACGACTCGATGTCGCAGTGGATGCCCGGGTAGCGGTTCCAGTACCAGGTGCCGCCGAAGTCCCCGCCCTTGTCGATCACCCGGATCGACTCCACGCCCGCCTGCCGCAGCCGGGCGGCGGCGAGCAGACCGCCGAATCCGCCGCCGACGATCACCGCCTCCACCCGGTCGTGCAGCGGCTCTCGCGTGAACTCGGGGTCGGCGTAGGGGTCGTCGGCGTAGTAGCCGAACTCGCCTCCGGTGCCGCGGTATTGGGCACTGCCGTCGGGGCGTACGCGGCGCTCGCGCTCGGCGCGGTAGCGGGCCCGTAAGACTTCGGGATCGAAATCGAGATCCCGCGGCGGACGGGGCGGGGTGGCGGGGGTGTGCGGGGCGGACATCGGCGTCCCCTTTCCGGGAGTCGGACGCCGAAAATCTATCACCCAAAAAATTTATTGGTCGGTGGTCGGAGGCGCCAGCATCCGGGCGAACGTCTCGACGACCGCGGCGATGTCCACCGTGGGGTCGTGCATCCACTGGGTCTGCAGGCCGTCCATCACCGCCAGCACCACCCGGGCCAGGTGCTCGGCCGATTCGTCGGCGCGGATCTCGCCGGTCCGCTGCCCCTCCTCGAAGTCCCGCGCGGCCTCGTCCACAAGGCCTCGATAGCGCGCGGCGAAGTGACCGCGCACAGGGCTCTCCGGGTCGGTGGCCGCCGCCGACAGCGTGACGTACAGCTTGGCGAGACCGGGGTGGTCGGTGATGAGGCGCGCGCCCGCCACCATGCCGTCGGCCACGGTCTCGCCGTCTCCGGCGTCCCGGGCGAACGCCTTGCCCAGCACATCGCGCCGCTCCAGGACCGCGAGGAGCAGGTCGTCGCGGGTGGGGAAGTAGTACGTCAGCGCGGGCTGGGTGACCCCGACCCGAGCGGCGATGTCCTGCAGGGAGGCCCGCTCTCCGTGCTCGTCGATGGCTTCGTAGGCGGCCTGGAGGATCTGTTCCCGCCGTTCCGCGCTCTTGCGGTACGGGCCCCGTGGCTTTCTCTGGTTCGTCACTCGCCAGACCGTACTTGACCCCGGTGTGACGCCTCGCCGTGTGCCTTCATCACCACCTTGTTGAGCGCCCACAGCCCGATCCCTACGGCCAGCAGCACACCCGCCCTGATGTACACGTGTGCGGGCCGGTCGGCCAGCGGGCTGGCCAGCACCAGGGCCATGATCGCGCCCAGCACGGGCAGCGCGGTGGGGGTGCGGAAGTGACGGTGTTCGACGGGGTCGCGGCGCAGCACGAGCACGGCGACGTTGACGATGGCGAACACGCACAGGAGCAGGAACGCCGTGGTGTCGCCGAGCCCGGCGATCTCCCCGGTGGACACCAGCCCGATGGCGAGGAGGGAGACGAACACGATCCCGACGACCGGGGTGCGGCGCCCGGCGAGTACGCGGCCCATGGCGCGCGGCAGGATGCGTTCGTTCGCCATGCCGTAGCAGAGGCGGGACGCCATCATGATGTTGATCAGGGCCGAGTTGGTGACCGCGAACAAGGCGATCAGCGCGAACAGCTTGGGCGGGAAGTCGAGCCCGCCGACCTCCACGACCTCCAGCAGGGGCCCGCTCGACCCCTCCAGCACCCGGTAGTCCACCAGCAGGGAAGACACCAGGGCGACCAGGACGTACAGCGTGCCGGTGACACCGACGCCGATGAAGATGGCGCGCGGGAAGGTGCGCCGGGGGTCCTTGGTCTCCTCGGCCATGTTGACGGAGTCCTCGAAGCCGACGAAGGCGAAGAACCCGAGGGCCGTCGCCCCCAGCACGCTGGTGATCAGCGCGTATCCAGTGCCCTCCGCCCGGAACTCGCCCAGCCGGGACGGATCCCCCTCCCCGCCCAGCACCGCCCAGGCCCCCGTCACGAGGATGACGAGCAGTCCGGTCAGCTCGACGAGCGTGAGCACCACATTCGTCTTCACGGACTCCGACACACCCCGCAGATTGAGGGCTGCCAGGGCCAGGATGAACAGGATCGCCACGAGCGTGGGCGGGAGCACGTCCGTGAACTCGGCCAGATAGTCGCCACTGAACGCCCGGGCCGCCGCACTCGCCGACGACAGCCCCGAGCACATGACCATGAAGGCGACGATGAACGTCACGAACGGCACCCCGAACGCCTTCTGCGTATACAGCGCCGCCCCCGCCGCCTGCGGATACTTCCCCACCAGCTCGACGTACGAGGCCGCCGTCAGGATGGCCACGACGAACCCGATGACAAACGGCAGCCACAGCGCCCCGCCGACCTTCCCCGCGACCTGCCCGGTGGTGGCATAGATCCCGGTCCCGAGGATGTCGCCGATGACGAAGAGAATCAGCAGCTTGGGCCCGATGGCACGCCGCAGCGGAGTGTCACCCCCGCCGTCCGGCACATCGGTGGCATCGCTTGCGGCTGCGGGCACGGCGACTCCCCTGGGGCGTTCTGCGCTGAATAAGGTGATTCCTTCCCGGTGGGCCGGCAGATGATGCCCCGGCGTACCGCACCCGGAGGCGCTCCGGCCGAAAGGGTGATGCCCGATAGTCTGTTCCAGTGGACTGGGAGCAACGCGCGGCTGGCGCGGTGGTGGGCACAGCGGTGGGAGACGCCCTGGGAGGCCCGTTCGAGTTCGGATCCGCGGGGGCTTTCTCCGCCCGTTTTCCGGTGCGTGGGCACGGCGGCGAGATGTGCGGAGGCGGCGGCTGGGATCCGGGGGAGGCGACAGACGACACGCAGATGGCGGCCCTGGTCGCCGAATCCCTGGTCGAGCAGGGCGGGTTGGACCTGCCGGACATCTTCGCCCGCTTTCAGCGGTGGGCCGCGTCCGAGCCCAAAGACATCGGCGTGCAGACCGAAGACGTGCTGACCAACGGCTTGCCCTGGGACCTAGCCGCCGCCATCCACTTCCAGGTCAACCTGCGGGCGGCGGGCAACGGGTCACTGATGCGAGCGTGCACGTCAGCCGTCCACTTCGCCCGCGATGGACAGCAGGCCACCATGGACGCGGCTCGGCGCGTCGCGGCCCTCACCCACGGCGACCGCGCCGCGTGGGAAGGCACCGCCGTCTTCCACGAACTCATACGCCTCGCACTCCATGGCTCCGATCCTCTCTCCGCGCTCCCGGCCATCCTGGGTCAGGTGCACCCTGACCACCGGGACCGGTACGCGGTCGTTCTCGCCCCCGGCTGGCACCCCGACCGGGCGACCGAGTCCAACGGCGCCGTCTGGCCATGCCTGGGCTCCGCCGTATGGGCGCTGCGCACCACCAATACCTACGAAGAACCGGTACGGGCCGCGATAGACCTCGGCGGCGATACCGATACCGTCGCCGCGGTCACCGGTGGCCTCGCCGGCGCTGTCCTGATGGGTCTGTTCGGGCAGATCGTCGTCATCCCGACGACGGCGGCCGACGAGGTCGACAAGTTTCCCCCGTACGAGCCGTTCGCCGTGCCCTACGCGACGGTGGCGATCGTCGGCATCGCCTGCGTTCAAGTCGCGCTCGTCGCCACGTGGATGCTGCTCGACATGATCCGGAGCGGGGCCATCTTCACGACGCGGGCCTTTCGGTGGGTGGATGTCACCAGCGCGTTGTTCGGCGCGACGGCGAGTGCCGGGGTGGGGGCGTTGTTCGCGATGCTCATCGCCATCATGCGGGGCCTGTTGCGTAAGGCGACGGACCTGGAGACCGAGATCGCCGAGGCCGTCTGATGGCGATCATCGTCGATCTCGACGTGCAACTCGCCAAACGCCACATGTCCGTCGGTGAGTTCGCCGCCGCCGTCGGGATCACGCCCGCCAACATCGCCGTGCTGAAGAACGGCCGTGCGAAGGCGGTGCGGTTCACGACGCTCGACGCGATCTGCCGCACGCTCGACTGCCAGCCCGGCGATGTGCTGCGCTACGTGCCCGACGACGGGCCGGACGACGGTTAGGGGGCGCTCGGCGCGGTGGGTTCGGGCAGGGTGCGGAACAGCAGCCAGCTGAGGGCGGGCATCAGGATCAGTGGGGTCAGGGCCGTCCGCAGGGAGGTCGCGTGGGCGAGGCTGCCGAGGAGCGGGGTGATCAGGCCGCCGATGCTGACGGTCAGTCCGAGGGTGATCCCGCTGGCGGTTCCGGCGCGGGTGGGCAGGTAGTCCTGGCCGAGGGTGACCTGCAGGGAGAAGGGGACGTACAGGCCGACGGAGGTCAGCGCCACGAACGCGTAGATCACCGGGCCGGGTACCCACACGATCCCCGCGACGGCGGCGACCGTGACGAGGTACGACCAGCGGGCGACGGTGACCCGGCCCCAGCGGTCGGCCAGGCGGCCGCCCAGCACGGAGCCCACCGCGCCGCCGAGGTAGAGCACGAACAGGGCCGCGGCGCCCGCCGCCGTATCTCCGCCCGGACGCGCTTGCGCGTACAGCGAGATGAAGGTGCTCAGTCCGATGAAGACGATGGACCGGCAGACCACGGCCAGCGACAGCTTCACGAACGAGACGATGTCGTCGGCGCCCGCCACCACCGCGGCGCCCGCGCCGCCGCGCACCGGAGTGTTCAGGGCGCGCAACACCGGCAGGCACAGCACACTGCCGACCAGCGCCGGTACGGCGAGCAGGGGCGACAGCCGCAGACCGCCGGTGGCGACGACAGCGGTGACCATGAGCGGCGCGGTGGCGAAGCCGAGGTTGCCGCCGAGGGAGAACCAGGCCATCGCGCTGTGGCTGCCCGCGCTGACGCGCCGCGCCACGCGGGCGGACTCGGGGTGATAGGCGGCGACCCCGACACCGGACACCGCGACGAACGCCAGCGTCCAGGCGTACGAACCACTCACCCCGCTCAGCGCGATGCCGAGCCCGCCGAGGACCGTACTCACCGGCAGCAGCCAGGGCATCGCCCAGCGGTCGGTGAGCGCGCCGAACACCGGCTGCGCCACCGAGGACAGCAGTGACGCGGCGAGCACGATGCCCGAGACCGCGGCGTAGCCGTACGCGCGCTCGGCGACGAAGAACGGGACGAGCGACGCGACAGCGCCTTGGTAGACGTCCACGCAGGCGTGGCCGACCGACAGCATGATGAGGGCTTTGTTCCTGGGCACATCGCCATGGTCATCACCGGCCACCCTGTCGTGCTTCCGATAAACTGCCAGATGATGCTGGAAATCCGCCATGAGCCGGTGGCGCCGACCCGTACCCAGTGGCTGGCGCCCGGCGGCGCCATCGACGCGCACCGCCACGACGACCACCAGATCGTCTACGCGGGCCGCGGCGTGCTGGCCGTGACGACCGGCACCGGCACCTGGATCGCACCGGCCACGCGCGCCATCTGGGTACCGGCCGGTACCGTGCACGCCCACCAGGCCCACGGCGAACTCGCACTGCACCTGGTCGGGCTGGACGCGAGCGACAACCCGCTCGGTCTGGACGAGCCGACCGTCCTCGCGGTCGGTCCCCTCCTCCGTGAGCTGATCCTCGCCTACACCCACACCCCGCACGACGACAGCCCCGAGCGGGGGCGGCTGCGGGCCGTGTTGCTCGACCAGCTGCGGGCCTCGCCCCGGCAGCCGCTGCACCTGCCCACCCCCACCGCGCCGCAACTGAGGGCGGTGTGCGAGATCCTGCGCGCCGATCCGGCCGACCACCGCACACTGGCCGCGCTGGGCAGGGATGTCGGCGCCAGCGACCGCACCCTCTCCCGCCACTTCAAGGCCGACCTCGGCATGACCTTCCCGCAGTGGCGCACCCAACTGCGCCTGTACCACGCGTTGGTGCTGCTCGCCGAGCACGTCCCGGTGACCACCGTGGCCCACCGGTGCGGCTGGTCCTCCGCCAGCGCGTTCATCGATGTGTTCCGCCGTACGTTCGGCCACACTCCGGGAGCACATCGGCCGACGTCCGACTAGCTGGTGAGGATGACGAGTTGCCGCGTCGCCCGGGTCATCGCCACATAGCGGTCGACCGCACCCTCGATGCCCTCGCCGAACCGCTCCGGGTCGACGAGGACGACCAGATCGAATTCGAGCCCCTTCGACAGCTCCGGGGTCAGCGACCGGACACGGGACGTGGCGCTGAAGGAGGGGTCACCGATGACGCAGGCGGTCCCGTCCGCGTGTGCGGCGAGCCAGGTGTCGAGGATCGCGCTCAGGTCGGCGACGGAGCCGTGGGCGACGGGGATGCCACTGCCACGGATGGACGTCGGCACGTTGGCGTCCGGGAGCGCGGCCCGGATGACCGGCTCGGCCTCCGCCATGATTTCCTCCGGGGTGCGGTAGTTGACGCTCAGAGAGGCCAGGGTGATCCGGTCGAGCCCGGCCCCCGCCAGCCGTTCCCGCCACGACTGCGTGAACCCGTGCCGGGCCTGGGCGCGGTCTCCGACGATGGTGAAGCTCCGGGACGGGCACCGCAGCAGCAGCATCTGCCACTCCGCGTCGGTCAGCTCCTGCGCCTCGTCCACGACGATGTGCGCGAAGGGACCGGCGAGCACGTCCGGGTCCGCGGTGGGCAGCGCGCTCTCGTCGATCAGGCTGTCCCGCAGGTCCTGGCCGCGCAGCATCGTCACCGCGCCTTCACCGTCGTCGTCGGCCGCGAGCACGTTGTCGATGACGTCCTCCATGCGCTGGCGTTCGGCGGCGACGGCGGCCTTGTGCCGACGCTGCCGCCGGGCCGCCTCCGGGTCACCGAGCCGCTGCCGCGCCGCGTCCAGCAGCGGCAGGTCGGACACCGTCCAGGCCTGGGGGTCCGCCTTGCGCCGCAGCTTCCGGACGTCCTCGGCGCCGAGCCGGGGAGCACACATCCGCAGATAGGCGGGCACCGACCACAGGTCCCCGACGAGGTCGGCCGCTTCGATCAGCGGCCACGCCCGGTTGAGGGCCCCCACCAGCTCCTCGTCGTGCGCCAGCGACCTCCGGAAGAGGTCGGGCGAGACATCGCCATCGAGCTTGTCCAGCAGGATCGTGACCAGCTCCTCCCAGATCTGCTCGCGCGCCTCGTTGTGCGGAGTGCCCGGCTCCGGCGCGTCGAACGCCTCGGCCCAGTCGTCGGCGCTCAGCCAGATGTCGGCCCAGTCGGTCGAGACCGTCATGCCCTCGGCGGGCGGCTCCTCGTAGAACCGGACGGCCTTCTCGATCGCCGCCACCATGTCCGCGGACGACTTCAGACGGGCCACCTCCGGGTCGGCCTCGACCGCCGCCCCGGCCCCCTCGGCGACGAGGTCCCGCAGGGTGCAGATCCGCACGCCCTCCTCTCCGAGGCTGGGCAGGACATCGGCCACATAGGCCAGGTAGGGCTGGTGCGGGCCGACGAACAGCACGCCGCCGCGGCGGTGGCCGAGACGGGGGTCGGAGTAGAGGAGGTAGGCGGCGCGGTGCAGGGCGACGACGGTCTTGCCCGTACCCGGGCCGCCGTCCACGACGAGGGCACCGCGCGATCCCGCGCGGATGATGGCGTCCTGGTCGGCCTGGATCGTGCCGAGCACGTCGCGCATCCGTGCCGACCGGTTGTCGCCCAGGCTGGCGATGAACGCGGACTGGTCGTCGAGCGCGGCGTGCCCGGCGAACCCGTCCGCGGTGAACACCTCGTCCCAGTAGTCGCTGATCCGGCCGAGGGTCCAGCGATATCTGCGGCGGCTGGCCAGGCCCATCGGGTTGGCGTGGGTGGCCCCGAAGAACGGCTCGGCCGCGGGGGAACGCCAGTCGAGCAGCAGCCGGCGGCCCGCGCTGTCCTTGAGGCCGAGCCGTCCGACGTACACGGGCTCGCCGCCGTCCGCGCCGACCATGTGTCCGAGGCACAGGTCCAGGCCGAAGCGGCGCAGCGCGCGCAGACGGGCGGTCAGCCGGTAGATCTCCGCGTCCCGGTCCATCGCCTGCCTGCCGACGCCACCGGGCGCCTTGCGCGCGGCGTCGAGACGGTCGGACAGCTCGGCGATCGACTGATCCAGGCACTCCGCGATGGCCGCGAAGTGCCGCTCATCACCGGCGATCAGCGCCGGATCCGCCTTGGGGGCAAGGCGGTCGGGAAGGCCGAACGCGCTGGTGGGTCCGCTCGACCCAGACGCCGACAACAACATACGCACGTCACGACTCCGTTTTCGCAGGTCCGTCCTGGCTCAGACCGGAGATTCTGCGGCACGGTGGGGGCCTTGCCGCAAGGCCCCTGGTGCGCTATACGTTAAGAGTGGCGGGGAGTGTGTGCGGTTGACCGGAGAGGGTCCCGCAGTCCACCCCGTGCCCCCGATCGCTGATCCTTCCCCGCATTGCCCCTTCCCGCATCGTTCCTTCCCGCATTGATCCTGCGCAGACACCCCCGAGTACGTCAGAATTGAGCAGGTTGTCGTCACAAGGGGGGCTTGGTGCGGATCGACGTAGCGGTGAGTGGCGGCGAGGAGGAGCTGCGATCGCTCCACGACTGGCTGGGCCGGGACCCCGGCATACGCCGCACCGCCCGGGTGGAGCTGGTGCAAGCCCCGCCCTCGCCGGGCCAGATGGGCGTGCTCACCGATGTGCTGCAGCTGCTCACCGACAACGCCTGGAGCGCGGCTTCCTTCATCCTGGCGCTGTCCACCTGGCGGCAGACGCGACCGCAGGCCCATCGGATCACCGTGCGCCGCGGTGACCTCACGGTTTCCCTCGACGGTGGCGACGAGGAGGAGCTGCGGCGTCTGATGGACGCACTGCAGCGCCCGGCCGAGCCCGGACCGGAGGGAGACGGGGACGGGGAACGGGACCGGGAGGCCGACGCGGGGGACGGGCGATAGCCGTGGCCGTCCTGCCCGACCGGGCCACCACCCGCGCGGTGCTCATCGGCACCAGCCGGTATGCCCATCTGGAACAGATCCCGGCGGTGGCCGACAACCTGAGCGCGCTGGCCGCGGCCTTATGCGCCCCGCATTCATGGGGGCTGGCGCCCGAGCACTGCACGGTGATCGCCGACCCCGCCACGGCGGTGGAAGTCCTCGACGCCGTGCGGACGGCGGCCGAGGAAGCCACGGACACGCTGCTGGTGTACTTCGCCGGACACGGCCTCGTGGAGCCGCGCCGCGGCGAGCTGTTCCTGGGGCTGACCGGATCGGTACCGCACCGCTCCTACACCGGACTCCCCTACGGCACGCTGCGCGACGTCGTGCTCGACGGGCGGTCCGGCCGCCAGGTGATGCTGCTCGACTGCTGCTTCAGCGGACGGGTGCTCGGCTTCATGAGTGCGCCGGGGGCCGATGCGTTGATCGACCAGGTGGAAGTCGAGGGCACGTATCTGCTGGCCTCCGTCCCCGACACCAGCTTCGCGCTCGCTCCGCCGGGTGAACCCCATACGGCCTTCACCGGTGAGCTGCTGCGGCTGCTGCGCGACGGGGCACCGGGCGGGCCGGAGCTGCTGGACCTGGACACGGTCTACGCACAGGTGTACACGGCGCTGCGGGCGAAGGGGCGTCCCCTGCCGCAGAAGCGCGACCGCAATACGGCGGGCGGCCTGGCCCTGGCCCGCAACGTGGCCTGGACACCGCCCGGTTACAGCCCGCCACCGCCCCCGTACGACCAGGAGCCGGGGCCCGAGCCCGCACCCACGCCGCCGTACGAACCGGAGCCCGCACCCACGCCGCCGTACGGACCGGAGCCCGTGCTCCAGCCGCCGCCCGCGGCACCGCCGCAACCGGCGTGGTCGCCGACACCCCTGCCCTCCCCCGGCGGTGTCTCACCGGGCCTCCGCCGGACGGTCCGTTTCGGACTGGCGGGGGCGCTCGCCGTTGCCCTGATGGCCGCGGGCATCCCGCTGGTGACGTCCTGGATGAAGGACTCCGACGCCTCCACGGACAAGTCCGGACAGCGGGCCAGCACAGCGAAGGCGGGCCCCACCTCCGGGTACAACGCCGCGACCAAGGGCACGGTCAACGCCTCGACGAAGAGCGGCGGCACGCTGAAATTCATCAGCAGCCGCGACGCGGACTCCTGGGACCCGCAGCGCAGCTATTACGGCTTCGTCTGGAACTTCTCCCGCTACTACGCCCGCCAACTGGTCACCTACGCAACCGAACCCGGCGAGGAGGGCACCGAACTCGTCGGGGACCTCGCCGAGAAGAGGGCCGAGGTGACCGACGGCGGCAAGACGTACACCTACACCCTGCGCGATGGCCTCACCTGGGAGGACGGCACGGCGATCACCCCCGAGGACATCAAATACGGCATCGAGCGACTCTGGGCCCAGGAGGAGATCAACGGCGGCCCGCTCCATCTGCCGCAGGTACTGGACCCCGAGCGCACCTACCAGGGGCCGTACAAGGACAAGCTGGGCCTGAAGGCCATTGAGACCTCGGGCAAAACCATCGTCTTCAAACTGCCCGAGCCCAATGGCGACTTCGAGCGGATGCTCGCGATGCCGACCGCATCGCCTGTCAAGAGGGACAAGGACACCAAAGACCGGTATCAGAACCGTCCGTTTTCCTCCGGGCCCTACAGGTTCAAGTCCTACACACCGAACAAGTCGCTGGAACTGGAACGCAATACGAAGTGGAAGCAGTCGTCCGACCCGATCCGCACCGCTCTCCCCAACCGGATCACAGTGCAGATCAATAACAATGAGCAGGCGAACGCGCAGGCCCTGCTCTCGGGCCAATACCACCTCGACCTGGAATCCAACGGACTCACCGAGGCTGGCCTCCTCAAAGCCCGGAGCACATCCGAGCAGCTGGACAACCCGTACACCGGAGTAGTCCTGTTCGCGGCCCTTCCGCGCTCCGTCGAGCCTCTGAACAACGTCCACTGCCGTAAGGCCGTCATCTACGCGGCGGACAGGGCGAGCATGCGGACCGCGGCGGGCGGACCGCAGAGTGGCGATATCGCGCCCCATATGCTTCCGCCGACCATCGTGGGCTCCTCCCCCTCCTACGACCCGTACAAGACCCTTGAGAACAAGGGCAAGCCGAGTACCTCCAGGGCGAAGGAAGAGTTGGCGGCGTGCGGAAAGCGGGACGGGTTCACGACCACCATCGCGGTGCGCGACCAACCCGTCGACGTGGACGTCGCCACGGCGCTCTCGGAATCGCTGAAGAAGGTCGGCATCCGTACCCAGATCGAGCGGATGCCCATCGGGGACTTCTACACGGCGACAGGATCGCCCGCGACCGTGAAGAAGAAGGGCTACGGCATCGTCGTCCGAAGATGGTCCGCCGACTTCTCGACCGGTCAGAGCCTCCTGCAGTCGCTCGCCGACAGCCGTTTCATCCAGCCCTCCGACAACACCAATGTCGCGGAGCTGGACGATCCCACGGTCGACGACCTCTTCGACGCGGCGATCGCGGAACAGGACCCGGCGAAGGCCGGGCGCGGCTACGCGCGGATCAATGAGAAGATCTCCGACTCCGCCGCGTACCTGCCCGTCCTGTTTCAGCGGAGCACGATCTGGCGCAGCCCCCGGCTGACCAACGTCCGCACCAGCGAGCCCTGGGAAGGCCGCTACGACTACGCCTCGCTGGGCGTCGCCAAATAGGCCGCCCGATACGGTCGGAACTCCTTATGCTGGCCGCATGATCGACCTGCCGCTCTCCGCGCTGGAAGTCGCCATGGTCCAGACTGGTACGCGGGCCGTGGACACGTTACGTGACACCACCGCCTTCGCCCAGCGTCTCGACGCCCTCGGCTACCGGCGGCTCTGGTACGCCGAACACCACCACTCCCCCGCCATCGGCGCGTTCCCGCCCGTGGTCCTGACCGCGCACGCCGCCGCGTCGACGTCGGCCATCCGTCTGGGCTCCGGGGGTGTGCTCGCCCCTAACCACTCGCCTCTCATGCTGGCCGAGCAGTTCGGCACCCTCGCCGCGCTGCACCCCGACCGGATCGACCTCGGCATCGGCCGCGGTCCCGGCACGTTCGACGAGTCCACCGCCCGGGCGCTGCGGCGCGGCGCCGGGCCGACGACGGACGAGGCGTACCGGGACGACGTGGCGGCGACGCTGCGGTTCCTTGTCGACGAGGTGGCACTCGGCCGGCTTCCGGAACCGTGGCTGCTGGCCTCCAGCACCGCCGGTGCCGCGCTCGCCGCGGAACTCGGCCTGCCGCTCGCCTTCGCCCACCACATCCGCCCCGACAACACCCTTGCCGCGCTGGGCCATTACCGTGCCCACTTCTCCCCCTCCGCGTGGTGTGCGCGGCCCCGGGTGCTGGTCTGCGTGGAGACGGTCTGCGCCGAGACCCAGGAGGAGGCGGTACGGCTGGGCGGCCCGATGAACGTCGTCAAGGCCGGGCTCCTCAAGGGCCACAGCGAGATCCCGTTCCCCTCCCCCTCGGAGGCGGCCGCGCACCCCTTCACGGCGGACGAACGCCAGGCCCTGGCGGCCTTCCTGGCCCATCAGGCACACGGCACCCCCGAGACGGTCATACGCCGCCTGACAGAAGTGGCGGACGCGACCGGCGCGGACGAACTGATGCTGGTCACCCCCGTCTACGCCCTGGCGGCCCGCCTGCGGTCGTACGAACTCGTCATGCGGCACGCCACCACGCCGGGCTACTCCGCCCCTGACTCGAAGTCCTCCACGAAGTAGCTGTCGTGCCGGACGCGGAACTGTTTGAGTTCCTCGGCACCGCGCTGTGACATCTCCGCGAGGCGCTCGAAGTACTCCTCACGTGGGGCGCCCGGGGAGAAGAGCAGGAGCATGGACGTGGGCTCGTCGGACACGTTCTTGAAGGCGTGCAGGCCACCGACCGGTACGTACAGGAAGTCGCCCTCGCGGCCCGTGACCCACTTCTCGCCGTTGTACAGCTCCAGTTCGCCGGAGAGGATGTAGAAGGACTCCGACACCGCCTTGTGGAAGTGGGTCGCGGGCCCACCGGCCCGTGGCCCCATCTCCACCTTGTACAGGCCGAATTCACCACCGGTCGACTGGTTGGTGGCGAGGTAGTGCGTAGCGCCTCCGGGCGAGGAGAGGTCCGGCGGAGTGTCGGCCGGGCGGAACGCCGCGTTCACTTCGCCCCTGGTGCCGTGGTAGCGGGGCTCCGGGTACTGGAGGTCTTCCGGGTACGACATGATGCGCTCCTCTCGGCAGGTCTCCACCGCATGGTGGCTCCCGCCGCGGAAAGGTGGCATCGGACGCACGGATGATCTTCGGTCGGCCCGGACTGAGGGCTGGGGACCTAGTACTTCCATGCTAGGCGGAGGCCCGCGGGGCCGCCACGCGGCCGCTAGGTTGTGCGCATGAACGCACATGAGGGTGTAGCGGTCGGTACGCGTGTCTGGGTGGAGCAGCGGGTGGGCGGGGGATGCCGGGTCGACGGGGTGGAGCGGCTGCGCGGTGGGTGGACCTCGGAGATGCGGCGGCTGCGCGTCAGTGGTTCCGGAACGCCGCGGTGGCTTGTGCTGAGATCGTTCGTCAAGCCGTTCTTCGTCCGGGCGGCGGAGAGGTTACTCACGCGCGAGGCGGACATCTTGCGTCTGCTCGCGGAGACCGAGGTGCCGGTGGCCGCCTTCAAGGGTGTCGACGCTACAGCGGCGCATTGCGAGCACCCGTCCTTGCTGATGTCGCTGCTGCCGGGCAGTGTGCGGCTGGACGAGGAGGGGGCGGGGGTGCGGGCCGGGCTCTTGACGCGCCAGTTGCTCGCCATTCACCGGGTGCGGGTTCCGGACGGGTCCCGGCCGCGGGTCTACCCGCCGTGCGAGTCGCCGGTCATCGGTGCCCACTGGATGCGCGGAGCGCACAGCGTCACGATGAGCGCCGAGGCGGCGACGACCGCCATGCCCCAGACCAGGCCGCTCGCGTTCGCCACGAAGCCGATGAACGGCGGTCCGGCCAGGAGTCCGGTCGTGCCCATGGTGGCGACCAGGGTCAGGGAGTCCGTACCCTGCCGCGCCGCGGCCACGTAGACGCAGGGGGTGACGGCCGCGATGCCCAGACCGACGCAGGCGAACCCGATGAGGGCCGCTGCCACGCCGCCGCCGAGCAGGGCGAGGGCCAGCCCCGTACCGGCCAGCGCGCTGCCGAGGAGGACCACGCGGCCGTCACCCCAGCGGCCGCGCCAGCGGTCGGCGACGAGGCGGGCGACCACCATGGCGCCGGACACCACGGCGATGCCCAGGGGCGCGAGTTCCGCGGACGCCCCGGCGACGTCCTTCAGATAGAGGCTGGACCAGTCGTTCATGGCGCCCTCGGTCACCGTGCCGAACACCATGGCGCAGCACATCCACCACGTCATGCGGGACGGCACGGTCCAGCTGCCGCGACTCTTCTTCTCCCCTTCGCCGACGGGAGCGCCGGGCTCCTCGGCCAGCAGGCCGGTACGGGCGTAACCGCCGAGCAGGACGAGGACGGCTGCGGCCACGCCGAAGTGTGCCGGGACGGACGGGGTCACCGCGCTCACACCGGAGGCGAGGAGGGCCGCGAGCAGGGAGCCACCGCTGAACGTGGCGTGCAGCCTGGCCATGGCGTGGCGCCCGTACGTGGCCTCCAGCGCCGCCCCCTGCGCGTTCATGGCGGTGTTCAGGCATCCCACGAAGACCCCGTCGGCGCACAGCACCAGCAGGGCCACCGGGTAGTTCGGCGCCGCCGCCAGGGCCGGGAGCAGCAGCGTCAGGCAGAGCGTGGCAAGCAGCGCGAGCCGCCGCGATCCCATCCGCCGCATCAACGCCGCCACCAGGGGGAACGACACCGACGCACCGACCCCCGCGGCCATCAGCAGCACTCCCACCTCGGCCGCGGTCAGATCGAGGTCCGCCTTGAGGGCGGGGATCCGCGACGCCCAGGTGGCGTACTGGAAGCCGAGGGAGCAGAACAGCGCGGCGATGGCCAACTGGCCACGGTGAAAGGGGTCGTGGAGAGAGAACACGCGCATCAGCTCACCTCGTCGGGCAGCGCCTTGGACATATACACGGCGTTCGGGCCGTAGCCGCCCGGGCGCACGGCCCCGGGGTGTCCGGCGAACCCGCGCGCCGACCAGAACCGCTCGCTGCGCCCCACGGCGACGAGCGAGATCCGCTCGTAGCCACGCGACCGGGCCAGCGAGGTGAGGTGGTGCAGCAGGCGTTGCGCCAGTCCTCTGCGGCGGAAGCCCTGTGCGATGACGATGTCGTGCAGATGCAGGTTGCGCGACGGGAGCGCGGCGGTCCCCTCCCCCTCCGCCCGTGCCAGGGCGGGGAACTGGAGTGGCGGATACGGCAGGGCCAGCAGATAGCCCACCGTCCGGGAGCCGACGTCCAGCACGAAGCAGGTGCCCGGCGAGGTGTCCGCCTTGGACCGGAGCGCGGCCCGCCCCTCGGACAGGCCGAGCGCGGTGTAGGTGTGGGACTCCAGCGCCACGATGCCGTCCCAGTCGCCGTCGTCGATGGGACGGATGCGGATGTCGTCGTGGCGTACGCGGATGTCGCTGTGGCGCGTCTGGGTGCCGCTGTCGTTCACCGGCGCTCCGGCGGCGTCGAGAGTACGGGGGTGGTCCTGGCCGCGCGCACCAGGGCGGGCCAGGCCTCGGCGAGCAGGGCGAAGTCCTCGATGTCGCGCTGTGCCTCGTCGAGGAGCCGGTCGCGGCGCGCCGCCACGAGGTCGGCGAACGTGGCGTACCGGCCGCCCAGTTGCCGGTAGGCGGCGTCCAGACGGTCCAGCCGCTGGATGTTTTCCGCTCCGTCGAGCCGCGCGCTCCGGCGGGCGATCCGGGCGACGGCTTCGGCGCTCGCCCGGCCGCGCCCGTCGAGCAGCGTCGCACCGGCCCGGGCCATCTCGTCGTAGATGACGTTGAAGTAGCGCATGGACAGCAGGAATTTGACGAAGCGCGTCTGGTACCCCAGGAACCCCGGCCCGGTCCGGCGTTCGCCGGTGTAGTAGTTCACGATGTGGCGGTTGTGGAGGACGCCTGGCAGCCCGGCGTCGTGGACGAGGTGTGTCAGGAAGTAGTCGCTGCCGATGGTGTCGGTGGCCGGTGGCAGCGGGACGTGTTCGTGCACACCGTGGAAGCTGATGTTGCACATGTCCACCCGCATGGGGTCGACCAGGGTGAGCGTCGCCTGGTCCCGGGTGAACGCCTCGGTTCCGGCTCCCCGGAAGGACTCGTCCACGAGCTGCCGCTTCCGCTCGTCGGACCAGTGCTGGGGTGCCCAGAGGCTGACCACGTCGTAGTAGAGGTCCGGGTCGAGGGCGTGGATCTCGCCGATGTCCACGGACAGCTCCCCCACGAAGGAGCCGCCCACCATCGCCACCCGCTTGCCCATGTGCTCCGCGGCCAGTGCCGTCCCGGAGACGCCCTGAGCGGCCTCGGCGGCGGTTTTGCCGAGCGACATGAGTTCGTGGTGGACGGGGAAGACGGTCTCGCCGTTCACGGTCTGGTAGCGGCTGTCGGAGTCCCTGCGGTGCACGGACTCGCAGCCGAGCGCGACGGCGATCAGGAACGCGCGGTTGGTGCAGGCTCCGTAGGAGAGGCGGTCCGGGAGCATCAGGTCCAGGAACAGATCGGGCTTGACGGTTCCGGCGTGGCCGATCACCCGCTGGAGGAAGGTCCGCTGCTCCGCCTCGTCGAGGTGGTGGACGACGGTCCCGGTGGTCCGGGGCAGGGCCCGGACGGCCTCGGCGTTCTCCGCGTACGCCGTCGCGTCGCAGGAGTCCAGGATCAGCAGTCGCACCTCGGTGCCGAAGTGTGCGGCGGCGTACGCGGCTTCCTCACCGATGGCGGTGATCGTCGCGGCGCACGGCCTGTTGGTGGGCAGGGTCAGGCAGATACGTCGCATGTCAGACCCCTGCGGGCTGGTCGGGGCCGGTCGCGCGCCAGGAGCCGAGCCCGAGCAGTCTGGCGCCCAGATCGGTCAGTTCGGCGCTGCCGTACCGCAGGGACTCGGGTTTGTCGCGGTCGCCGAGGAGTGTCCCGTTCCAGGACGGTGTGCTGAGGGTGCGCCACGAGTCGACCCGCGAGCGCCGCAGCTCCTGATGGGTCTCCAGCGCGGGCATCATCGACAGGTACTGGACCGCCCGGACACCGGTGTCCGAGGTGTTCCGTGCCACTCCGTGCGCCAGCAGACCGTTGAAGATCAGCAGGTCACCGGCTTCCAGCTCGGGCCGGACGATGGGCATGTCGGCCCGGTCGATGGCCGGCCGGATCGGGTCGCGGCCGTCGGGCTGGAGGGCCCGCCACCGCTCGAACCGCCGGAACAGCTCGGGGCAGCACTGGAAGCCGCCGAAGTCGGGCCGGGTGTCGTTCAGGGCGATGATGCCCTGGACGCGCTGCGGCAGCACACTCAGCGAGGTGTCGACGTCCCAGTGCAGCTCGATGTCGAAGCCCCGGTCCGTGCGCTCGATCAGCGCCCGGTCGCGGTTCCTGACGTTGGGCGGGTTCAGGTTGAGCCGGTCCAGGGTCACCCATAGCTCTTCGCAGTCCCAGACGTCCACGAACGCGTCGTACACCCGCCGCGCCTGGCGGCTGTCCCAGATGAGCTGGTGGTGGTACGCCTCGACGAACCCGTAGATGTGCAGGTCCCGGTCCAGGTCGGAGCGGAACTCCCGCTCCTCGTACCAGGTTTCGGGTCGGCCGGGGTCGAGTCCCTGGAAGTCCCAGGCGAAGTCCAGCAGGCGCCGGGCGGCCGCGGCGGGGATCGCCTGCTTCACCACCACATAGCCGTAGGTCTGCCAGTGGGCGAAGTCCTCCTCCGACAGCACACGGAGGGGGCGGGTCTTCTCCAGGTCGCGCAGAGGTGTCGCGGCCAGGTAGTTCTCGCCGTCCGAGCTGAAATAGGGAACGGCCGACGTGGCGCGGTGGAGACAGGGGGTGCTCATGTCGTGCTCCAAGACTGGGTGTCACTGGGCACAAAAGTGGACTAGACCAACCGGCCCTGTCAGGCGGTGGCTCGCATGACTAGGGAATGATCCACTAAATCAGGTCAGGCGGAGCCGACCATGGGCGTGGTGGCGAGCGAACCGGTCACCACCTCGGCGGCGGCGATGCCGGAGACCCGGGTGGCGCCGAAGGTGACCAGATCGGCGGGGTCGTTTCCACCGCCCGGAGGGAAGCCCATCTCCACGACGACGGCGTCCGGGCGGCGGCGCAGCAGGCTCGCCACGGCGTCGGACACCCAGCGGTGGCGGGCCGCGTCGCGCACCACGACGATGAGGACCCGGCCGGTGGCCGGGGCCAGCACCTGGTGTTCCAGCGCCAGGCCCGCGTGGTCGACGTCGGCCTCCGTCAGGCGGACCGATGTGGTCGTGGGCCGGAGCCCGCGCAGCGGCGCGGCGAGCCCCCAGGGCGTGTGGCCGTCCACGGCGAGGCTCATCGCCGGGGAGAACTCCGCCACATGGACATCGCGGGAGACCGGCAGCACCTCGGGGGCGCCCGGGCGGCGGCGCACCCGGATGGCCCGGCGCGCGGCGGCCAGACCGATGTCGGACCGGGTGACGTCGGGCCGGACGGATCGCGCCCGCCCACCGGACCAGGTGGCGAACCGCCGTACCCGCGCGGCCGCTTCGGTCAGCCGCTCCTCCGTCAGCTCGCCCTGGGCCACGGCACGCACGATGGCGTCGACCAGGCCTTCGGTGACCGCCTGCCCGGCGTTCTCGCCGCCCACACACACCGCGTCCGCTCCCGCGGCCAGCGCCTTGACGGTGGCTCCGCCGATGCCGTAGCGGTCGGCCACCGCGCCCATCTCGATGGCGTCCGTGACCACCAGGCCCGTGAAGCCGAGTTCCTCGCGCAGCAGATCCACCAGGACCCGGCGGCTGAGCGTGGCGGGGAGCACCGGGTCGTACGCCGGTACCAGCAGATGTGCCGTCATCACCGCGCGGACACCGGCCTCCATCGCGGCGATGAACGGGGGCAGCGCGGCCCGGGCGATCTCCTCCGCACCGGCGGCCACCTTGGGCAGCCCGTGGTGGGAGTCGATGGCCGTGTCGCCGTGACCGGGGAAGTGTTTCGCGCAGGCGGCGACCCCCGCGGACTGCAGACCACGGATCCACGCGGCGGTGTGCCGGGAGACGACATCGGTCCGCGCGCCGAAGGAGCGCACACCGATGACCGGGTTGAGCGCGTTGGAGTTGACGTCGGCGCTCGGCGCGTAGTTCAACGAGACCCCGGCCGCGTGCAGTTCACGGCCGACGTCATGGGCCACGCGCTCGGTCAGGCCGACGTCGTCCACCGTGCCGAGCGCCAGGTTTCCCGGGCGCGTGGCGCCGGACAGCGCCTCGATCCGGGTGACGTCCCCCGCCTCCTCGTCAATGGCGATGACCAGGTCCGGGTTCTCCGCGCGGAGTCGCGCGGTGAGCGCGGCGACCTGCTCTCCGTCGACGATGTTCCGCCCGAAGAGCACGACCGACTGAAGGCCCTCGCCGATCCTGCGCCGCACCCAGTCCGGAGCGGTGGTCCCCACGAAGCCCGGTTGCAGTACGGCATGGGCCAGCCGCGCCGCTTCCGGATTGCTGCTCGCTCGCATGGCAGGGCCTCCGAGGCGTGATGATGCGCGCCGCTGCGAACTCGACAGCTCGACGGCGCGACACAGATCACCAGGATGTTGGCCTAGACCATTCAGAGTGTCAAGGCGTCAACCCTCGGCGGCGACGGCCAGCCCGCTCGCACCCGCTCCGGTGGCCCTCCGGTTCCGGCTCCGGGCCCGCCGTCCGCCGCCAGCGCTCGGCCACCCGCCCCGCGGTGGCGAACCAGACGTCGTCGTGTTGTCCGATGTGGTCCAGCAGGCGCACCCGCTGGGGCTTGCCGATGACCTGAGGGTGCAGCATCAGCACGTAGCACAGACCCCACCGGTGGTCGCCGTCGAACTCTCGGCGCCAGTTGTCGAAGGTGGCGCGGGTGCTCGCGACGTGGTCCAGCCGCCCATAAACCGGCCTGGGCGGAGAAGGCCCTGGCGGCGGGCCCTGACGCCATCGTCCCCGACTTGGAGGACTCGGTGCCCGACGGGCTGAAGGCTGCGGCCCGGGCCCAGGCCGCCGAGCCGTCACCCGACTGCGTGCGCTCGATCCGTCGGTCAGCCTGCTGGTGCGGGTCAACGGCCTCGCCACCCGGCTCACCGGCGCCGACCTCGAAGCGGTCGTCGTCCCCGGGCTGTCCGGCATCTTCGCGCCGAAGGTCGAACAGGCCACGGGACGTGCTGCGCTACGACACCCTGCTCGACCACTTCGAACTGCGGGGCGGGGTGACGGGACTTGAGTACACACGGTCGCGATCCACCCGGCCCATGTCCCCGTCCTCAACGAGGTGTTCTCGGCCACCCCGGAGGAGACCACGTTCTGCACGGGACTCGTCCGCGCCTACGAGCGGGCGGCCGCCGAGGGCAGCGGCGCGGTGCGCTACCGGGGTCTGCACATCGACAGGGCGCACTACGACAAGGCCGTCCAGTGGCTGGCGACGTGGCGGGGTCGGCTCACGGGCTGAACGCGGTGTGGCCGGGAATGTGGCCGGAGGGGACGGCGTGTGATCGAAGGTGCCGTCGCATGGGCCAGGTGGCCGAGCTGTTCGTCACCCGGCGTCAGGAGCCCCAGATCTTCCGGTACGCCGCCCGGTAGCCCCGGGGGTTCCAGCTCGTGGCCCCCGCGCTGTTGCCGGCCGTGGCGATGTGGACCGGGGCGCTGTACCGGCTGGGGCCCCGGCCGGAGAACGCCCGGTTGAATTCGTCGATCATCTGCCAGCCCTGCTGGGACAGCGGCTCGGGGACGGTGGCGGCCTGGTACTGCCGGTGGTTGACGCGCTGGAAGGCGGAAGGGTCGCCGTCGCCCGCGCCGATGTTGAAGGGCGGTCCTGAGCCCCGCTTCCCGGCCGCCCGGAGGGCGGGGGCCGCGTCCGCGAAATACAGGTCGTTGATGGCGACGGAGTAGGTCCACTCGTCGCGGAAGCGGGAGACGAGCGAGGAGACCTCCTGGGGGGTGCGGCTGCCCGCGTCCGGGATCGGAATGTTCTGGTACGCCAGCAGTCTGACGTCCCGGCAGGTCGCCAGCTCCTTCCTGATCAGCTCGGACTTGTTCCTCGCGAACGGGATCGAGGCGTCGGTGAAGACGACGACACCGGCCCGGCCATTGGATCGCGCGATCACCCAGTCCGCGCTGATCCTGGCCGTGTCCTCGACCCTGGTGGTGACGTTGGTGAACAGCCTCGGCCTCCTGCTGGGGCCGGGCGACGCGACCGCGTGCCAGCCGACGAGCGGGATGCCCGCCGCCTGGGCCTGCGCGACTTGGCGCGCGGTCGAGTGGGGGTCGAAGCCGCCGATGACGATGCCCGAGGGCCGCAGGGTGACGGCCTCGCTCAGCGCCGCCTGGATGCCCGCGGGGGTGCCGCCGCCGTCGATCACCCGCACGCGCCAGCCGATGGCCTTCGCCGCGTCCCGGACGCCCTGCGCGGTGCCCGCGACACCGGGGTTGGTCATGGTCTGCGCGACGTAGACGATGGTCTTGCCGGGCACCGCCGAGGGGCCGCGACGGGGTCCGTTCCAGGGGACGTCGGTCCGCTCGGCCCGACCGACGGCTGCCTTGGCCCGGGCGAGGACGGCGGGGCAGCCCCGCGGCCCCGCGGTGGAGTCCCCTCCCCCGGCCGACGAGCCGCGCTCGCACCCGGCGAGGACGGCCGCCGTCAGCAGCGCGGCGGTGGCGAGGGCGGCCCTACGGCGGGCGGACACGCGAACTCCTCGCGGTGATGCCGGTCCGCAGCCGTCGGCGCGCGGAGTACCCGGCCAGGCCGACGACGACGAGCAGGGTGCCGCCGTTGAACAGCGGCGTCACCCAGAACTGGGCGCCGAGCTGGCCGATGCCGGACAGCCCGATGGCGAGGACCGCCACCGCGACGAGGGTGCCCATGGCGTTGGCGCGGCCGGGTTTGATGGCGGTGGAGCCGAGCAGGGCACCGGCGAAGGCGGGCAGCAGATAGTCGAGGCCGACGCTCGGGTTGCCGAGCTGCTGCTGCGCCGCGAGGAGCACCCCGGCGCAGCCGACGACCAGGCCCGATACGGCGAAGGCGCAGACGGAGTACCGGCGGGTGGGGATGCCGACGAGGTCGGCGGCGCGGCGGTTGGAGCCGACGACGTACAGATACCGCCCGAGCGGCAGCCGCTCCAGCAGCAGCCAGAGGGCGACCGCCAGGGCGAGCACGTAGAAGGCGGGGACCGGCAGGCCGAGGAAGGTGGAGTCGTAGAGGTCGGTGAAGGCGTCCGGCAGCCCGTCAGGGCCGGGGACGATCCTGCCGCCGCCGGTGATCCAGCCGGTGATGGCGTAGAGCATGCTGCCGGTGCCGAGGGTGGCGATGAAGGAGTCGATCTGGCCGAACTCGGTGATGACGCCGTTGAGCACGCCGACCGCCGCCCCGCCGGTGATCACGGTCAGGCAGGCCAGCGGCCAGGGCCACCCGGCGTGGACGATGAGCTGCATCACCAGCACATGCGCCAGGCCCAGGCCGTATCCGATGGAGAGGTCGAAGTTGCCGGTCACGATGGGGACCGTCGCGCCGAGCGCGAGGAGGGCCGGGATCGACTGGTTGGCCAGGATCGAGGAGATGTTGTCCAGGGTCGGAAAGGTGCGCGGCAGGGTCACGGAGAAGACCAGGAACAGCAGGGCGGTGAGGGCCAGCAGGCCGTACGTGCCGATGAGGTGCCCGCCCGGGCGGGCGCGGTTCCTCATGTTCCGGGGGACGTTCCGGACGATGGTCCGGGGGACGTTCCGGGCTCGGGCAGCGCCGACGCCGCCCGGGTGAGCCCCGCGACGGTGAGCGACGCGCCGCTCAGCTCGGCCGTCACAGCCCCCCGGACGAACACCAGGGCGCGTCGGCACACCCCCGCGACCTCCTCGAAGTCGGTGGAGATGAGCACGGCCGCGAGACCGTCCGCCAGCGCGTCGTCGAGCAGGCGGTAGAGCGCGGCCTTGGCGCCGACGTCCACACTCGCGGTCGGCTCCTCCAGGATCAGGACGCGCAGGTCCCCCCGGAGCCACCGGCCGAGCATGACCTTCTGCTGGTTGCCGCCGGACAGGGTGGCGATCGGGACCTCGCTGTCGCGGGGACGCACCGAGAACCGTTCGATCAGGGCGAGGGCCTCGGCCCGCTCCCGGCGCGGGCTGATCCAGCGCCGCGTCGGCCGGTCACCCGCGCGCGGGTTGGCCAGCAGGTTCTCCCGTACGGTCAGTTCGGCGGCGCAGCCCTCCTCCACGCGGTTGCCGGTGACCAGGCCGACCCCGGAGGCGACGGCGGCGGCGACCGTGCGCGGGCGGTACGGCCGCCCGTCGAGCAGCGCCCGCCCGGCGGTGACCGGCCGGGCGCCCGCGAGGGCCCGGCCCAGCTCCCGGTGCCCGGCGCCGGTGAGCCCCACCAGGCCGAGGACTTCCCCGGCCCGTACGTGCAGGGAGACGGGTCCGGCTCCGGCGGTCCGGACGCCGTCGAGGGTGAGGACGGCCGGGCCCGCGGCGGGGGCGGTACCGGGCCGGTAGCCGGTCGGTTCGTCACCCACGATGTCCCGCACCAGGCGGGTGGCGCCGTGTGCCGCCAGCGGGCCCTGGCTGACGAGGCGGCCGTCGCGCAGCACCGCGAAGGCGTCGGCGACCTCGTACACCTCGTCCAGGCGATGGCTGACGTAGAGGATGGCGTGGCCCTGGTCGCGCAGCGTGTGCAGGACGTCGAAGAGCCGGGCGCAGTCGGCGGCGGGGAGGCTGGCGGTCGGCTCGTCGAGGACGATGAGCCGCGCCCGTGCGGCGAGGGCACGGGCGATGGCGACCAGGGAGCGTTCGGCGGGGGCGAGGTCGGCGATCCGGGCGTGGGCCGGGAGGTGTCCGGCGAAGGACCGCAGGACCTCCGCGCCGCGCTCCCGGGTCCGCCGCCAGGAGATCAGCCCGCCACGGCGTGGATACCCGGTGGTCAGCGCGATGTTCTCGGCGGCCGTCATCCACTCCACGAGACCGAGGTCCTGATGGGTGAAGGACATGTTCCGGGCGGCGGCCTCGGTCCCGAGCGGGTGCCCGGCCACCGTCACCGTCCCGCCGTCGGCGGGGTGATATCCCGCGAGCACCTTGATGAGGGTGGACTTCCCGGCGCCGTTGGGGCCGAGCAGCGCGAGCACACTGCCCCGGTGGATGTCGAGGTCGACGCGGTCCAGCGCGAGGGTCCCGCCGAATCGCTTGCTGAGACCCCGGACGCGGACGAGCGGTTCGCCTTCCCACCTCACATTCGAGACCTTAGCGGGATCGATCATGGTATTGACCGATCGCAGCCGCTCTCGATGGCTCCGTTACTCCAACGGGCCAGTCTCACGGGGCGTCGAGGGGGCATTCGGCCCAGATGACCTTGCCGTCCCCGGTGTGGCGGGTGCCCCAGGCCAGGGCCAGCTGGGCGACGAGGAACAGCCCGCGGCCGTCCTCGTCGGTGATGGCCGCCCGGCGCAGATGCGGGGCGGTGCTGCTGGTGTCGGAGACCTCGCAGATCAGGGTGCGGCCGTGCAGAAGCCGGACCCGGATGGGCCCGCTGCCGTGCCGCAGCGCGTTGGTGACCAGCTCGCTGAGCAGCAGCTCCGTCACGAACGAGGCATCCTCCCGTCCCCAGTCGGCCAGCCGCCGGACGGCGGCGGCCCGGATCTCGCGCACGACGGCCGGGTTCGCGGGCAGCTCCCAGGTGGCGATGCGGTCGGCGGTGAGGGCGCGGGTGCGGGCGACGAGCACGGCGATGTCGTCGCACGGGTGGACGGGCGCCACGTCGTCCAGGACCGCCTGACAGGTGTCCTCGGGGCTGCGATCCGACTGGGCCAGCACCTCGCGCAGCCGGTTGAGGGCTACGTCGATGCCACGGTTCCGGTCCTCGATGAGCCCATCGGTGTAGAGCACCAGCCGACTGCCCTCGGGGACGTCGATGTCGGCGGTCTCGAACGGCAGACCGCCCAGGCCCAGCGGGGGCCCGGCGGGCAGTTCGGGGAACGACACGGTGCCGTCGGGGCGGACCAGCGCGGGCGGGGGGTGACCGGCGCGGGCCATGGCACAGCGCTGCGAGGTCGGGTCGTAGACGACGTACAGGCAGGTCGCGCCGATGATGCCGACTCCGCCGGAGAAGCCCTCGCTGCTCTCCTCCCGGTCCAGACGCAGCACGAGGTTGTCGAGGTGGGTCAGCACCTCGTCCGGAGGGAAGTCGAGTTCGGCGTAGCTGCGCGCGGCGGTGCGCAGCCGTCCCATGGTGGCGGCGGAGTGCATGCCGTGGCCGACGACGTCGCCGACGACGAGGCCGACGCGGGAGCCGGGCAGCGGGATCACGTCGTACCAGTCCCCGCCCACCCGCGACTCGGCGGGCAGATAGCGGTGGGCGACCTCGACGGCGTCCTGACCGGGCACGCCGTGCGGGAGCAGGCTGTGCTGCAGGGCCAGGACCATGGTGTGTTCGCGGGTGTAGCGCCGGGCGTTGTCCATGGACAGGGCGGCGCGGGTGGCCAGTTCCTGGGCCAGCGAACGGTCGTCGTCCCCGAACGGCTCGGGGTCGAGCGCGCGGTAGAAGCTGACGATGCCCAGCACCGTGCCGCGGGCGACCAGGGGGACGGCGATGAGCGAGCGGACGTGGGACAGCACCCGCGTGGTGTGTTCGGGGTCCTGGACGAGCCAGCCCGCGGCGGTCTTCAGGTCCGGTTCCAGCACCGCCTGCCCGGTGTTCACGCAGCGCATCTGGGGCGTGGCCGGGTGGAAGTCGATGCGCTTGCCGACCGCGTAGAAGGGGCAGTCGTCGTGGATGCCGTGGACCACCGCGCGGCGCAGGTCGTACCGGGGGTCGAGGGGTTCGTCGCCGCGCAGTACGGCGTCGGGCAGGTCGATGGTGACGAAGTCGGCCAGCCCCGGGACGGCCGTCTCGGCGAGTTCCTCGGCGGTGCGGCGCACATCCAGGGTGGTGCCTATGCGCGCGCTGGCCTCGGACAGCAGCTCCATGCGGCGCCGCGCCGCCAGGGCGTACTTCCCCACCTCCGGCTCGCCGACCAGCACCAGCCCGGCGAGACCGTCGGTGGCGTGCGGGGTCTCCGCGGGCGGGGTCTGGGGGGCCGGGGTCTGGGGGGCAGGGGTCTTGGCGGCTGACGTCTTGGCGGCTGACGTCTTGGCGGGCCGTGTCGTGTGGGCCGGGGTTCCCTGTTCGGGCACTCCGCCGGAGACGCGCGGGGCGAGGTGCGCCGGGAGGGCGAGGGGTGGCCGCGACACACGGTCGGGGAACAGGGCCTCGACGGCCATGCCCTCCACCCCGGCCGCGCTCGTCATCGGGCGGCTCACGAGGGTGACCCGCCGCCCGTCGGACAGGCGCACCTCGACGGCGGCCCGCTGCCCGAGCGAGAGCAGCTCGGCAGCCTTCTCCTTGATCATCATCTGGTCACCGCAGCGCATCCCCTGGACGAAGGCGTCCACCCCCATGACGTACTCGCCACCCTCGCCGGTCCGCGACGCGGCGCCCGCGGCCAGGTACGCGCTCAGCAGCCCGCGCTCCCGCGCCGAACTCTGCTCCAGCAGCCCCCGTTCGATGGCCTGGGTCGCCCTGCGCAGCACCGCGTCCAGCATCGGATGGCCGGAGCCGCGGGGAAAGGCGAGGCACAGGATGCCGTCGATGCGCCCGCTGAGCGGGTCGCGGACGGGAATCGCGCTGCAGCCGTTCGACAGGCCGCGCTCGGCGAAGTGCTCGGCGCCGTAGACCTGGATCAGCCGCCGCTCCGCCAGGGCGAGGCCGATGCCGTTGGTACCCGCGAACTGCTCGGCGAAGACGAACCCCGGCACCTGCTGGATCGGCGGGAGGGTCCTGGCCCACGCGTCGTCGCCGAAGCGGCGCTGGAGCACGGTCCCGCCTCCATCGGCGAGCGCGATGTTCATCGGGCTGCCCTGGAACCGGGACCGCAGCCGGTCGAGCACCGGACCGGCGGCGCGTACCAGCCGGTCCTCAGGATCGAACTGGCGGTACGGAAGGTCGAAGCCTCCCAGCGGCAGACCCTGGGAGCGGCAGCGCAGCCACGAGTTCAGGATCAGGCTCCGGACGTCCGCCTGGACCGCCTCCCCCTGGAGGAACCGCTCACGCGAACGCGCGGGCCCGATGCCACCTGTCACGAGCCCTGCCAGGATCGCTGCCTCACCGGCCCGATTCACACCTCTCCTAGCCATTCCCTGTGATTAGCCCCAAAAGCCCACTCTTCGACAATAACGGGTAAGGGCGCCACCGCGGCGAGCAGGAGAAGACGTGTGTTCGATCTGCCACATACGGTGACCGGCCGGGGCGGCCGTCACAGCACCGCGACCGGGGTGACGGGTGAGCCCGTCCCGCCGGGAACGTTCAGCGGCGCCACGACCAGCAGGAACGCGTATCGCCCCGCCTCGGCCGTGGCGGCGGAGAGCGCTTCGAGATCGAGGTTGTCCAGCAGCGGCACCCCCATCGCGGTCAGGGCGAGCACATGCACCGGAGAGTGCACCCCGTCGACCGGAGAGGGCCGTACGTCGTTGTCGCCGTCCCCGCCGAGCAGCGCGATACCGCGCTCGGCCAGCCAGGGAACGGCGTCCACATGGAGCCCCGCGCTCGCCGCGCCGGTGTCCCAGGCGCCGCGTTCCTCCCGGCGGCGAAGGCTCCCGGAGCGCAGCAGCACCGCGTCCCCCTCGCCGATCGTCACCCGCAGCGCCTCCGCGGCGGCGGCGATGTCCTCCGCGTGCACCGCCTGCCCCGGCTCCAGCCAGGCGGTGCCCAGGACGGCGGGGAGGTCGAGCAGGACACCCGTGGTGACGAGCGGCCCGAGCGCGGCGACCGCGCCGTAGCGGGCGCCCGCGGCGTCGATCACCTCAT
Source organism: Streptomyces sp. NPDC041200 (assembly GCF_055591805.1). Taxonomy (NCBI): domain Bacteria; kingdom Bacillati; phylum Actinomycetota; class Actinomycetes; order Kitasatosporales; family Streptomycetaceae; genus Streptomyces; species Streptomyces sp. NPDC041200. The sequence continues at coordinate 47,924 of NZ_JBVIZF010000031.1, forward strand.
GCGCGGCCCGGCCGCCGTAGAGCCGCCCCCGGTAGGCGGCGTGGCACAGCGCGTCGAGATGGCTGATGCCCTTGCCGTGGTAGTCGGCGGCGAGGAAGTCCTTGTGCACGACGGGCTCCGGTGGCTCCACGTCGCCGAGGTCCGTCATGTGGTGCAGGGCGGGCCTGGGGTTGTCCGGCGCGGGCTCCGTGTCCCAGGGCCGCGCCAGCGGGACGGCCGCCCCGGACCGTACGCGGGCGGCGGCCCGCCGCACATGCTCCGGGGTCACCCGGTTCCAGGCGCCCCGGTCGGCCGGTGTCCAGCGCCCCCACGCCTGGACCGCCTCGAAGAGCGCGTCGAAGTCCTCGCGGGAGACAGCGGGTCCGTTGCTGAAGGTCATCCGCACTCACCCCGTTCGGAACAGGTGGGTTCGGAACGGCTTCCGCCAAAAGTCTATGAGTTCTGGACGTGTGCGGCGGCCCGGGACGACCGGCGTGCGCGGAGGCGGACGCGGCCGCCCCGGGCGGGGACGATCGTCACCGCCACGAGCCGCGCCGGTTCCAGCGGCCCGGCGGGCTCGGGGACGGCCGCCGCGAGGATCTCCCGCAGGACGGTCTCGGTCTCCAGCTGGGCCAGCGACACCCCGATGCAGCGCCGCAGGCCGCCGCCGAACGGCGTCAGCGCGTAGGGCGCCGGGTCCGCGCCGAGGTGGCGCCCGGGCCGGAAGGCGTCCGGTTCCGGCCAGAGAGCGGGGTCGAGGTGGGTGAGCGGGAACAGCGCCGCGACGAACGCGTGCCGGGGCACCGGGTGGCCGCCGAGCTGCGTGTCGTGGGCCGCGGTGCGCATGGCGTTGTAGACGGCGGGGCGCAGTCGGCCGGACTCCTTGACGGTGGCCTTGAGCAGCCGGTCCGAGCCCGCGTCGAGGTCGGCGATCAGGTCGTCGCGGGCGGCGGGGTGGTGGGCGAGCAGATGCAGGGTCCAGGCGATCGTGGTGGCCGTGGTCTCGTAACCGGCCAGGACGAGGCCGGTCAGCTCGTCCAGGAGCTGGGCGTCGTCCAGCCCGGCCCCATGGTCGTCGCGGGCGTCCAGCAGCATGGACAGCACGTCGTCGCGGTCGGCGCGGTCGGGCGCGGCCCGCCGCGCGGCGATCTCCTCGCGGGTCAGGTCCCGGACGGCGGCGCGGAGCCGGTGGAAGCGGCCGCCCGGCGAGAGCGGCCCGAGATCGCGCCGCAGCGGCCCCGGCAGGAACAGGACGGCGAGGTTGCCCATGCCGACGAACGCGTTCAGCGCGTGGCGGAAGGCGGCGATCCGGGCCGGGTCCGTCAGGCCGAAGACGACTCGCAGGATGACGTCGAGGGTCAGCCGCTGCGCCCACGGCCGCACGGGCACGCCGTCGCCGCCCAGCAGTTCGGGCAGCCCGGTGTGCACCAGCTCCCGCACCCGCTGCGCCCAGCCGGTGATCCGCGCGCCGTGGAAGGGGGGCAGCAGAAGCTTGCGGTGGGTCAGATGCAGGGGTGGCGGTGTGCAGATCAGCGATCCGGATCCGATCGCGGGCGCCAGCAGGGCGGCGGCGTCACCGCCGGTGAACCGCTGGTGGTCGGTCAGCACCGCACGGTTGGCCGCGGCGTCGGCCGCGCAGACGAGGGCACCCCGGTACGGGAAGACGCGGAGCGAGAAGACCGGCCCCAGCTTCCGGCGCAGGGTGCGCGCGTAGCCCTGTGGGTCCCGGAGCATCCGCGCCGTCTGGACGGGCCGTGGCGCGCGGGCGGCCGGTGGGAAGAATCGGGGGTCCCACGGCGGCTCCCGGGTGAACGCGTCGCTCATGGCTGCCAGGGCCCGGCCGGGTCGTCGTAGGCGGCGGCGTAACCGTCGGTGGCGATGGGCGCCTGGAGGATGTGGTCCGGTACGGCGAACGCCTCCACGAGGGCGGGTGCGTGGGGCGCCAGACGGGCGGCGACGCGGTCGACGGCGTCCTCGGCGAGGTCGCGGACCGCTTCGGCGGTGAGGTGCCCGTCCGCCAGCAGCAGCCCCGTGTGCGGGGCGAGGCGCTCCAGGACGAACAGCTGGAAGAGCTGCTCCAGCAGGCTCCGCGTGGCGTCGTCGGCGACGCGGTCGACCGCGGCCAGGAACGCCTGGGCGGCGCGCCGGGTGGCGTAGGCGTCGACGAGGTCCAGGGCCGGGTTCACCGCCTGGTTCCAGCGGTCCAGCGGGCCGTCGCTGGGCCGGGTGAGCCGGTCGCGGGCGTGCCGGAGGCACTGCAGCTCGCGCCGTACGAGCAGGTCCAGCAGCAGGGCGCGGTCGGTCAGCGGGCTGGTGGGCGGGGCGGTCAACGGGCTGGCCGGCGGGGCGGTGGGGGCCGGGGGCGGGCTGTAGCCGCGCCCGGTCAGCATGTCGGCGGCGGCCTTCGTCCAGATGACCAGGTTGTCGCCTTCGGCCGTGATGGTGGACTCGATCGGCGTGATCAGGTCGACGATGCGGTTGGCCGACAGCAGCCCCTGGGCGCCGCAGCGCTCCCGGCACTCGATCGCGATGTCCCTGGCCTGCCAGGTGATCCAGCCCTTGGCCGCCGCGACGAGCACCTCCGCCTCGGCCGACTCGGGGTCGCCCCTTCCCGTGCAGCAGTGGGTGGCTTCGCGCAGCAGGAACGTCGCCGCGTAGGCGCGGGCCGCCGCCCCGATCAGTCTGGTCTGGTGGCAGCGGTAGGCGAAGAGCGGGACACCGGTGCGGCTGGCCGGGGCGAAGGTGTGCCGCCGATGGGCGTACCGCACGGCGATGGTGAGGGCCGCCCGGGCCCCGCCCAGCGCCGCCGCGGCCAGGCAGAGCTTGCCGGTGGTGACGCGCTGGATGGACCGCAGGAACCGGCGGCGCCGACTGCCGATCGCGCTGCGGAAGCCACCTTCGGCGGTCAGGTCCGCGTGCTCCCCGGCCAGCAGGGCCGCACGCTCCAGGACGACCCGGTCGAACGAGGTGATGGCGTGGTCGACGGCCGAACCGGGCGTCTCCGAGAGGGGACGTATCCGGATGCCGGGCAGCGGCCCGTGCTCATCGCGCAGCGGCACGAGGAACAGGAACACGCCGCAGTCCTGGCCGCTGACGATCAGCCTGGCCGCGACCAGACCGCTCTTGCGGCCCCCGGCGGGGCCGGTGTTGGGCATGAATTTCTGGGCACCGGCCGACGGGGTGTGCAGGACGAAGGTGTCCGCCTCCGGCTGGTAGACCGCCGTGGTCTCCAGCTCGGCGGCGTTGTTCCCGTACCCCAGCTCGGTGATCAGAACGGTGCCGTACCGGCGGAGCCGGGTGAACGGTGAGAGGTCCACGGTGCGGTGGGGGTCGAGGCGGAGGAGGCTGCCGAGGAACAGGTTGTAGTGGATGGTCGCCAGCGTGGTCAGCGAGCCGTCGACCGCTCCCAGCCACTCGTGCAGCGATACCAGCCGGTCCGTTGTCGTGACCAAGTCCTCGACGGAGTCGATTCCTTCATTAACGATCCGCAAACGCTCATAAGCCAGCTCCGAACGCTCCGACGGCGACAATCCATCACGGTAATGGAAAATGTCCCGCCGGAAATGCTCCGTCCAGGGTCTGTGCAGTTCGTCGAATCGCCCGTCGAAAAGCACCTCGGTCAGCAGCGACACCTGCGCCCGGCCCGCCAAGACGGCAGTACCCATCTCCGCCCTCTCCCCCCGTCCGCCCCGTCCCCCCGGTCCGCCGCGGATTCAGCTCACAGGGCGCCGAAGAGCAGATGGCTCGCGCTGTTGGCCGGGTCCTCGTCGCGGTAGTACTGCGTGGCAGCGGTCATCAGCTGGTCCTTCGTCAGCTGCCCGCCCTCCTCGGCCAGCCGGTCGAAGGCCACCCCGGCCTCCGCCTCGGGAACCCCGACGGCGGCGATGACCGCGACGAAGTCGTCCTTGCCGACCAGGCCGTCGTCATCCCGGTCGGCGAGGTGGAAACCGGCCCGGTAGAGCGGGCCGATCAGCATGTCGAAGTGGTCGCTCACCTGGCTCAGGGCCTGGCTGAACTCGCCCTTGTCGATACGGCCGTCGCCGTCGGCGTCGGCGGTCTCGCGCAGCGCGCGCCAGTACGTCATCAGCGCGTCGGCGTACTCCTTGCCCTTGGGCGCCGTCCGCTCCTCGCCGACGGCGGCCAGCACACGGCTGCCCATCAGTTCGAAGTCGTCTTCGGCGATCACGCCGTCGCCATTGGCGTCCAACAAGGCGAACAGCTTTTCATACTTCTGGTCCAGTAGCGCGCCCATAAGGTCCCCACCCTCCAGTGCCGACAGTTCGCCGCGCCTCGAATATTTTCCGAAGCACATGAAAGATTACCGAGAGCGGCCAGGAGAATGAGACCGCCCTGGATTCTCTTTCGAGTGAAAAGCGCGTATCAGGCGTGACGTAACGTGGCGTCAGGCATCGCGGCGGCGCACGGCCCACCAGCCCGCCAGGAGCGCGGCGCCCGCCCACAGCGCCGTCACCCCGAGGCCCGCCCAGGGACCGACGCCTCCCTCCGGCGCCTGGTGCAGCACCTGTTGTCCGGCACGGTCCGGCAGATAGTCGGCGGCCGTCCCGGCGAGGTCTCCGATCACGAAGCCCACGATCAGAATGAACGGGATGAGCAGGCTCAGGACCGCGGTGGCGCTGCGCAGCAGGAAGGTCAGTCCCGCGGCGAACAGGGCCATCAGGGCGAGGTACGTCCCCGCGCCGACGCAGGCGCGCAGCGCTCCCGGTTCGCCCAGGCCGATGGCGTCCTCGCCCAGGAACGCCTGGCCCGCGAAGAAGGTGGCGAAGGCGGTGGCGAGCCCCACGGCGAGCCCGGAGCCCGCCACGGCCGCCGTCTTGGCCACGTAGAAGAGGCCCCGGCGCGGTACGGCGCACAGGGAGATCCGCAGGGCGCCGTTCGCGTACTCGGAGGAGACGGCGGTGGCACCGAAGGCGATGGCGGCGATCTGCGCGAAGTTGAGCGCGTAGAAGGCGCCGAAGACAGGGTCATCGGTGGCGTCCAGCTCCGCGTCGCCGACGGTGGCGAAGACGAGCACGGTGATGGCCAGCGTGGCGGCGAAGACCGCGATGAGTGAGCCGAAGCTCGCCCGGATGGATCTGATCTTGATCCACTCGGAGTGCAGCACCGTGGTGACGGTCATGGTCGGGTCTCCCGTCAGGTGGTCGGGTACGCGGGGGCGGCGGTGAACTCCGCTTCGTCCGCGGTGAGGGCCAGGTAGGCCTGCTCCAACGAGGCGCGGTCAGTGCCGAGTTCGGACACCGGAATGCCTTCGCGGGCGGCTATCGCACCGATCTGTTCGGCCCTGGCGCCCTCGACCACCCATCCGCTGTCCTCACCGCCCAGCACCGTGTATCCGCTCGCCACCAGCGTTGCCCTCAGCCGGGCGGGCTCGCTGGTGCGCACCCGTACCCGCGCCTGGCTGTGCTGCTCGATGAAGTCGCGCGTGGACACATCGGCGAGGAGCCGCCCCCGGGCGAGGACGACGAGGTGGTCGGCATACGTCGCGGTCTCGTTCATCAGGTGGCTGGAGACCAGGACCGTGCGGCCCTCCTCGGCGAGTCGGCGCAGCAACTGCCGGATCCAGACGATCCCTTCCGGGTCGAGGCCATTGGCGGGCTCGTCCAGCAGGAGTACGGGCGGGTCGCCGAGGAGCGCGGTGGCGATGCCGAGACGCTGGCGCATGCCCAGCGAGAAGGTTTTGATGCGGCGGCCCGCCACGGTGGCGAGACCGGTCTCCTCCAGCACCTCGTCCACGCGGCGGACCGGAAGGCGGTTGCTGACGGCGAGGCAGCGCAGATGGTCGCGGGCGGTCCGGGAACCGTGGGCCGCCTGCGCGTCGAGCAGGGCCCCGGCCGTGCGCAGGGGTTCGCGCAGGGTCGCGTACGGGCGGCCGCCGATGGTGGCGGTGCCGGAGGTGGGGTGGTCGAGACCGAGGATGAGGCGCATGGTGCTGGACTTGCCCGCGCCGTTGGGGCCGAGGAACCCGGTGACCCGGCCCGGTCCGACGCTCAGCGTGAGCCGGTCGACGGCCCGGGTGTTGCCGTACTCCTTCGTCAGGTCATGTACGTCGATGCTGGTCATGGCTTCAGCCTGGCCGTACGGCCCGGGGGCGGGCATCCCCCGCCGGAGGAGACCGTCTCCCCCGCGCGGGGGAGCCGCCGCACCGCCCGCTCTGCCACGATGACCGCATGCCAGGCCTCTTGCTGCCGCTGACGCGTGCGGTCACGTACACCCGCTGGCTTCACCTGCTGGTGGGGTCGATCGTGCCGTTCGTCTGCGCCATGATCCATCCGGGGCTGGTCCGGCCGTCGGCGGCCGACTGGGGCCTGGTCGCGGTCCTGCCGGTCCCCCTGGCCCTGGCGGCGGCCATGGTGCCCGAAACGCGCCGCGCGGAGGGGCTGCAGGCGCGGCTGATGCTGTTCCCCGGGCCGAACGCGCGGGTGCGCGGCGACGAGGATCCGGGGGTCTCCGCCGCTGTGTCCGCCTCGTGGAGCGACCGGGCCAGGACCGGTGTCTGGCTGGTGCTGCGCCTGGAGGCGGGGCTCGCCTTCGCGCTGGTGACGGGACAGCTCATGGCCCTGGCCCTGTCCCTCGCCGGGGCGGCCGCCGGGGATCCCGATGTGAGCGACTCGCCGTTGCTGGGGTCCGGTACGGGCTGGGCGAACGCCCTGCTGATACCGGTGCCCCTGCTGGTGCTGGTCGCCCTGGCCGCCGGGGCGGGCACCCTGATGACGGCGGCCGCCCGGCGGCTGCTCGGCCCGTCGGCCAAGGAACGGCTGGCCGAGCTGGAGGAACGCACCGAGCGGCTGCTCGAACGCAATCGCATCGCCCGGGAGTTGCACGACTCCCTCGGCCACGCCCTCACGCTGGCCGTGGTGCAGGCGGGCGCCGCCCGGGCGGCCCGCGAGCCGGAGTTCACCGACCGGGCGCTGGAGACCATCGAGGAGTCGGGCCGGGCCGCGCTGGAGGATCTGGAACGGGTCCTGATGGTCCTGCGCGAAACGGAGCCCCCGCCCGGCGCCCGGCCCGCCCTCGGCGACGCGGACCGGCTGCTGGAGTCCGCCCGGTCCTCGGGCGCGCGGATCGACGCCGAGGTCACCGGCCCGCTGGAGCGGGTGCCGGGCCCGGTGTCCCGCGAGGGTTACCGGATCCTCCAGGAGGCGCTGACCAATGTGCTGCGGCACGCGGGCCCCGTCCCCGTCGGCGTGCGCATCGCCGTGGACGAGGCGCGGCTGCGGCTGGAGGTGCGCAACCCCCTGAGCGCGGCGGCCGCGGCGGCCGTCACAGGCCGTGGCAGCGGGCTGCGCGGCATCCGCGAGCGCGCGGCGCTGCTCGGCGGCGAGGCCCGCACGGAGCGGGACGGCGGCCAGTGGCTGGTCCGTGTCGATCTGCCGGTGCGGTGATCAAGACACCTCCTGGGCACCCCCTATGCTGGCCGGATGCTCACCGTTCTCCTGGTCGACGACGAGCCTCTGGTGAGGGCGGGCCTGCGCGCCGTACTGGAGGCGCAGCCGGACATCGAGGTGGTGGGCGAGGCGGCCGACGGCGCCGCCGTGATCCCCCTGGTGCGGCAACTGCGCCCCGATGTCATCGCCATGGACGTACGGATGCCGCTGATGGACGGCATCGAGGCCACCCGGACCGTCCTGCGCACGGTGCCGGACCCGCCGAAGATCATCGTCGTGACGACGTTCGAGAACGACGAGTACGTGTACGGGGCGCTGCGCGCGGGCGCCGATGGGTTCCTGCTCAAGCGGGCGCGCCCGGCGGAGATCGTGCACGCCATACGGCTGGTGGCCGAGGGCGACTCCCTGCTGTTCCCGGCGGCGGTGCGCCAGTTGGCCGCCGCGTACGGGGAAACCCACGGCAGCGCCGAGGGCCGGGCGGCCCTGGCGCGCGCCGCGCTGACCGAGCGGGAGGGGGACGTACTGCGCCTCGTGGCCCGCGGGCTGTCGAACGCGGAGATCGCCGCGCGCCTGGTGGTGGGCACCGAGACGGTCAAGTCGCATATGGGTTCCGTGCTGGCGAAACTCGGCGCGCGGGACCGCACCCAGGCGGTCATCGCCGCGTACGAGTCGGGCTTCGTGTCACCGGGCCGGTGACCCGGCGGCCGCGGCCGGCTATCCGCGGGCCTCGGGCGAGGTGAGACCGGCCAGCAACAGCCGCATGCCGCGGTGGTAGTGGGCGTCCCAGTCATCCTCGTCGAGGAGCGGGAAGTGGCCCGCGAGGGTGGGGTACGCGTCGATACGCGCGCGGAGGTGGGCGTCCACGGCCGAGCGGGTGACCGCCTCGTCGGTGCGCTCGCGCCACACCGCCTCGGAGGAGGCGGAGCCGATCACATAGTGGGTGATCGTGGCCGCGGCGGACGAGAGGTGCACCCCCTCGAAACCGCCGGTGGCGAGCGCGGTGTAGGCGAACTCCGAGGAGCGCAGGGCGTGCGGGCCCATGAGGGGCCGGGAGCTGGCCAGGGCGGCGGCCCAGGGGTGCCGCAGCAGGACGGAACGCAGCCCGGTCATGAACGCTTCGACGTCCGCCTGCCAGGAGGCGCTGTGCTCCTCGGGGAGGTCGAGTTCGGCGAAGACCGCGTCGAGAGACAGGTCGAGGACGTCGTCCTTGGTGGCCACGTGCCAGTAGATGCTGGTGGCATGGGCGTCGAGCCGCTCCGCGAGCCGACGCATGCTCAGTTTCTGCACGCCGTCGCGGTCCAGTAGCTCGACAGCGGTGGCGATGATCCGTTCGTGCGACAGCTGAGGCCGGGTGCGGGAGGCCTTTTTCGTGCGGAACCAGACCGATCCCGGTGCGTTCTCCGGCGTCTTCTTCCCCTGGTTCCCGTTCTCCGGCTTCGCGCTCACGAGGCCGCAGCCTATCTCGCCGCCCCCACACCCCTCGCTCCCCTACAGTGTGTAGTGCTATCCAACACTGTAGGGGAAACAGGAACGAGGGAGGACCATGAGCAACGAAGAAGGTCATCCGCGCCGGTGGGCAATCCTGGTGGCGCTGTGCGCCGCCCTTCTCGTGATCGTCGTCGACAACACGGTTCTGCATGTCGCGGTGCCCGCCATCGGCGACGCCTTCGAGGCCTCAACAGGACAGTTACAAGCGGTGGTCGACGCCTATGCCGTGGTCTTCGCCGGGCTCCTCATCACCGCGGGGACGCTCTCCGACCGGTACGGCAGGCGGCGCGCCGCCGTCGTGGGGCTGCTGGTCTTCGGCGTGGCGTCGGCGCTCGCCGCGGCGGCCCCGTCGGTAGGCTGGCTGATCGCGATGCGGGCCCTCATGGGCGTCGGCGCGGCGCTGGTGATGCCCGCGACGCTCGCGGTGCTCGTCGCGGTATTCCCCGGAGCGGAGCGCCCGCGGGCCTTCGCGGTGTGGAGCGCGGTCGCGTCCGTGGGCATGGCCGCCGGGCCCCTGCTCGGTGGGGCGCTGGTCGACGCGTGGAGCTGGGCGGGGGTTTTCCTGATCAACGTTCCCGTCGTGGCGGTGGCCCTGGTGGGGATCGTACGGCTGGTGCCCGAGACGCGGGCCGGGGACGGGCGGCGGCTGGACCTGCCCGGCACCGTGCTGGTCACCGTGGGGATGACCGGCCTGGTGTGGACCCTGATCGAGGCCCCGGCGTACGGGTACACCTCCGCCGCGGTGCTGACCGGGGCGCTGGTGGCGGTGGCGGCGCTCGTCGCCTTCGGCATACGGCAGGCCCGCTCCCCGGCGCCGATGGTCGATCTGCGGCTGTACCGGGACCGGCGGTTTTCCGGGGCCAGTTTCGCGGTGGCGGTGATGACGGTGGCGACGGGCAGCACGCTGTTCGTCCTGAGCCAGTATCTGCAACTGGTGCTGGGCTACAGCGCGTTCGAGACCGGGCTCGCGGCCGTACCGCTTGCGGCGGGGGTCGTCGCGGGCTCGGCCGTGGGCGGCCGGTCCCCGGCCAGGTTCGGGGCGCGGGCCTGCGTCGTGGCGGGATTCGCCGTCACCGCGGCCGGTTTCGCGGTGCTGGCCTCGCTGTCCGAGGGCAGCGGCTACGCGGCGGTGTCCGCCGGGCTGGCGCTGGCCGGGATGGGATCCGGTGTCGCGGGACCGTCGGCCACCAGCACCGTACTCGGCGCGGTCCCCCCGGAGCGGGCCGGGATGGGCTCCGCGCTCAACGACACCCACCAGCAGCTCGGCATCGCACTGGGGGTGGCCGGGCTGGGCAGTCTGCTCGTCACCGCCTACCGGGACGCGCTTCCCGACGGCCTGCCCGAGCACGCGATGTCCTCGCTCGGGGCCACGCTGTCGTACGCCGGTGGCCGCGCGGGCGGAAGCGCCCTGGCCGCGTCGGCCCGTTCGGCCTTCGCCGACGCCCAGTCCCTCACCATGGCCATCGGGGTGGCGGCCGCTGCGACGGCCGCGACCGTGGCGTTCTTCGCGCTACCGGGCCGCGCCGAGCGCGGTGGCTCCAGGGCGGCGGCATCCGGTCCGGAGGGGTCAGGTGAAGAACCCTATGTAGGACGAGGCGAGGCTTGAGACCAGCCAGAACACTCCAAAGGCGATACCGATGATGATCAGTATGGCCAGTACTCTGTCCGTCTTGCGGACCGCCGTGAACGGATGTTGGGGTTCCGGGTCTTGTGAGCTCACCCGGTCAACATACGGTAAGTCGTCGATGCCTGTGGAGACTTATTAATCCTTCCGTAACCGCCCGGTTCCCCTGAGGCGCGAGGCCGTCAATGACAACGTCCGGAGGAAACCCGTGGGCGAGGCAGAAGTGGCGGGCGGCTTCCCCTATGTGTCCGAGCATCCTCTGGAGCCCCCTGAGGAGTGGGCGGTTCTGCGGGGCGCGGGGTGTCCGGTGCCGGAGGTGGCGTCGCGGGCGGGCGGGGCGTCGGTGCGGGTGCTGACGGCGCAGCAGGCGGCGGCGACGCGGCCGCGGATCGCCGCCATCGGGCATGGCCTGGCGGACGCGATGGCGGCCGGGCCGCAGCCCGCGGACCTCATGGCGGAGTTCGCGCGGGCTCGCACTCCTGCGTGGGCCAGGCGCTGGCCCGTACCGAGCTGCAGGTCGCCCTGGAAATCATGCTGGAGCGGCTGCCCGGGCTCGACCTGGCGGTTCCGTCGGCGGACCTGGTGCGGCGCGCGGGACAGCTGACGGGAGGCTTCGAGCGGGTTCGCGTGGTGTGGTAGCCGGAAAAACGTACCGCCGCTGGACCTTTTTCCCGTACATGGTGGATGATCCACCTCGATCAGCGGGATCAAGCAGGGTCCAGGGGGATCCAGGGGGAGGACATGGCCGTGGTCAGAGAACGAGTGGTGAGCGAACGAGCGGACGGGGTGCGTTCGCCCCGCACCCTCGCCGTCGCCTCGGCGGTGCTCACGGGGACGATGGCGCTGTACATCGCGCTCGTGGCGTTCGGCAACATCACCGACTTCGGCACCAACCAGCAGTTCGTGCGGCATGTCCTGGCGATGGACACGACGTTCAAGGACGAGGACCTGATGTGGCGGGCGATCGAGTCGACCGCTCTCCAGGACGCCGCCTACATCGCCATCATCGCGTGGGAGACCCTGGCCGCTCTCGTCCTCATCGCCGCGACGGCCCTGTGGTGCATGAGCCTGCGGGCGGGCGGAGAGCTCGTCCGCCGCGCCCGTCGGGTGGGCACGGCGGGGCTGTTGATGCTGATGCTGCTGTTCGGCGCCGGGTTCATCGCCATCGGTGGCGAGTGGTTCTCCATGTGGCAGTCGAAGTCGTGGAACGGGCTGGACGCCGCCACGCGCGTCTTCCTGCTCTCCGGTCTCGTCCTGGTGCTCACACACCTGCCCTCCGGCGGGCGGGCGGAGCCCCGCTCCGGCTCCGAGGACTGATCGACGCCTCGCGGCGGCGGGGGAACACCCGCCGCCGCCCAGGGCGCTGGAGAATCAGCGCAGTTGGTCGAACGTCCCGGCCGCGGTGAGCGCGTCGTTGATCTGTGTGAGGAGCGAGGTGAGGCGGCGGGCGCCCTCGTCGCCGACCGGCTCCCAGAGCGCGGCGCACAGTTCGTCGGTCTCGACCTCGATCCGCTCGCGCGCCGCGGTGCCCTCATCGGTCACGGCGCCGTCGGCGTCGAGCCAGCCGCGCGCGACGAGACGTGCCGTCGCCGCGGCCCACTCCTCGTCGTTCCACTGGCGGGTCGCCCGCCCGAGACCCGTCGGCATGCGGCCCGTCGCGATCTGCAGGACGGTGCAGTCGGACGGCCCGAGGTGGTGGGCGCCGAGCACGACGAGATGCGCGTCGCCGCGCCACTCGCGCGCCACCGTGATCTGCTGCCACAGCGCGGTGAGCGGATCGGACGGGAGCGCGACCGACGCGTTCGCGGCGGCCAGCGTCTTGCCCGCGTAGTCGGCCCGGGCGACGACCGGGTCGATCAGCGACCGGGCCTCCGCGATCTCATCGTCGTCAAGCTTCACGCCGACGCGCCGCAGCGCACGATCGGCGCTGGCGAAGCGGGCGGCCTGCCACTGCTCGGGCGACGCCGCGTCCCACACACCGGCCATGGACCGCACCGCCTGCGGGCTGAAGTTGTAGAAGGTCGCGAGCGCGACCTGCCACGGGACCGCGCCCATCGCCGCCGAACGGAACGCGAAGTACGCCGGTCCGCGCTCGGTGACGCCGAACTTGGCGGCCTCCTCCGCGGCCTCGGGGACGAAGTAGATGAACCCGTGGGTCCGGTTGATGGCGAGGCTGATCTCGCGAACGACGCTCATGCGGTTGTTCTCCCGGCGAGTTGAAGAGCCGTCAGTGGATACTGACGAGCCGTAATCGACCATAGCAACAATAATCGATTATCGCGGCCAACCGTCTATGCTGGAGACATGCCACAGACGATGCTTTCCGAACAGGTCTACACCTGCCTGCGGGATGCGATCATGCGCGGGGACTACGCGCCCGGCGAGGCCCTCAAGCCGCAGGACCTGGCCAGGGAGCAAGGCGTGAGCCTGGCCGTCGTGCGCGAGGCGCTGGTACGGGTGGTCGGGGACGGCCTCGCCGACCGGCTGCACAACCGCGGCTTCGCCGTGCCCACCCTCACGCATCAGTGCTGGCAGGAGATCACCGAGGCGCGGCGCACGATCGAGCCGGTCGTCCTGCGCATGTCCGTCGAGCGCGGCGACGTCGACTGGGAGGCCCGCGTACGGGCCGCCCACCACCGTCTGGCCCGCACCCCGGCGTATCCGCCGGACCAGGGCACGTACTACTGCGACGCCTGGTCCGAGGCCCATCGGGTCTTCCACCGGACGCTGCTGGAGGGCTGCGGCAACCCCACGCTGCTGGAGACCTTCGACCGGATGTGGACGGCCAGCGAGCTGGCCCGCCGCTGGTCGGCCCACCGCGACCCCGGCCGGGACGGCGCCGACGAACACCGGCGGCTGGAGGAGGCGGCGCTGGCCCGCGACGCCGACGCCGCGGCCGCGCTGCTGGTCCAGCACCTCACCCTGACCGCGGCGGCGCTGACCGACGTTCCCTAGCCGCTCATCCAGCGCTCCAGGCCCGCCGCGTCCAGCGGCAGGTCCGCCGTGAGCACCTCGGAGCCGTCCGGAGTGATCAGGATGTCGTCCTCGATGCGTATCCCGATGCCGCGCAGCTCCGGCGGAGCCTTCAGGTCGTGCGCGTGGAAGTACAGTCCGGGCTCCACGGTGAGCACCATGCCGGGGGCCATCTCGGCGCCCTGGTACGCCTCGTACGAGGACTGGGCGCAGTCGTGCACGTCGAGGCCGAGGTGGTGGCCGATGCCGCAGACCAGCCAGCGGCGGTGGTGCTGGCCGCGCTCCGACAGGGCCTCGTCCACGGAGACCGGGAGCAGCCCCCAGTCGTGGAGGCCGTGCGCGATGACCTCCATCGCGGCGTGGTGGAAGTCGGTGAAGCGCGCCCCGGGGCGCACCTGGGCGAGCGCGGCGCGGTGGGCCCTCTCGACCAGGTCGTGGACCTGGGTCTGCGCGGCGGAGAAGCGGCCGGAGGCGGGGAAGGTGCGGGTGACGTCGGCGGTGTAGAGGTCCCGGGTCTCGACGCCCATGTCGAGGAGGACCACGTCGTCCGGGCGCACCGGGCCGTCGCACCGCACCCAGTGCAGGGTGGGGGCGTGCGCGCCGCTGCCGACGATCGTGGCGTAGCCGGGGCCGTTGCCGTGGGTGCGGGCGTGGCGTTCGAAGGTGCCCTGCAGCCAGCGCTCGCCGGGCCCTTCCAGGGCGGTGGGGAACTCCCGGACCACGGCGGCGAATCCGGAGACGGTGTGGTCCACGGCCTCGCGGAGCCGGGCGATCTCCCAGTCGTCCTTGATCATGCGCAACTCGGCGAGGGTGCGTTCCAGTTCGGCCGAGGTCTTGTGCCGGTCGGCGGTAAGGGGCCCGGTGCCGAGCGGGCCGGTGATCAGCGGGTCGGCGAGCCCGGTCAGTGCGGCCTCCAGCTCGCCGGACGTACGCACCTCCAGCTGGAGCGCGTCCGCCCAGTCGCCGGGGCCGGGGGCGCCGCCGGCCCACAGCTCGCCGTGGGCGGGGTCGGAGAAGAACCCCGGCTCGCCGGGACGGGCCGGGCGAGGCAGGTACAGGGCCGCGTCGTGTCCGGTGGCCGAGGGGCGCAGGACGAGGACGGCGTCCTCGGCCGCGCAGCCGGTGAGCCAGGCGAAGTTGCTGTCCGGGCGGAAGTCGTAGCGGGTGTCGTTGCTGCGTACGGGCGCGCTCCCCGCGGCGACGACGACGGCCCGGCCGGGGAATGCCGCGCCGAGCCGGGCGCGGTGTGCGGCGGCGGCTTCGGCCGCGCCGGGGGTGGTGGGCGGGGTGCGGTCGGGGGTGGCCCAGCCCTGGGCCATGTACGCGGCGAACCCGGGAAGTTCGCCCAGCCGGGGCAGGCGGGGGTCCGGCCCGGCGGGAACGGGCCCGGACCGGCCGGGTGCGGTGGCCGTCCGGTCGGGGTCACGGTCGCGGTCGCGGTCAGCCATGGGTGGTGCCTCCTAGGTCGCTCGCTCGGCCGTCGCCCGGCCGGTCCGCCACTCGGCCGGCGGTGCGGGCGCGGCGGGTTCGGTCCCATTCCGGGTTGATTCGGGGGATCGCGGACAGCAGGGTGCGGGTGTAGGGGGCCTTCGGGGAGGCGAAGACCTGGGCGCAGGGGCCCGACTCCACGATGCGGCCCTCGCTCATCACCGCCACCCGGTGCGCGATGCGCCGCACCACGGCGAGGTCGTGGGCGATGAAGAGGTACGCGTAGCCGCTCTCGCGCTGGAGCCGCCGCAGCAGGTCGAGCACCTGGGCCCGGACCGAGACGTCCAGCGCGGAGACGGCCTCGTCGCAGATGACGAGTCGGGGGTCCACGGCGAGCGCACGGGCGATGCCGATGCGCTGGGCCTGCCCGCCGGAGAACTGCGCGGGGTAGCGCTGGGAGTGGTCGGGGTCGAGACCGACGCGCTCCATCAGCTCCTTGGTGAGCGCGCGCCTGCCGCCCCGGGGGGCGATGCCCTGGTAGTCCAGCGGCGCCATCAGGATGCGTTCCACGGTGTGGCGCGGGTTGAGCGAGGAGTACGGGTCCTGGAAGACGACCTGTACGTCCTTGCGGAACCGGGCGAGGGCGGGCCCCGTGGCGCGGGTGACGTCCTCGCCCGCGAACTCCAGGCTGCCGCCCGTCGGTTCCATCAGCTTCGCCGCCATCCGGGCCGTGGTGGACTTTCCGCTGCCGGACTCGCCGACGACGGCGAGTGTCTCCCCCGCGCGGATGTCGAAGCTGACCCGGTCGACGGCGGTGAAGGCGTGCCGCCCGCCGAGCAGTCCGCCGGGGCCGCGGCCGGTGAAGGTCTTGGTCAGCTCCCGTGCCCGCAGGAGCGGTTCGCCCGGTGACGCGCTCACAGCGGGGCCTCCGTGTCGTCGTCGATGCGCGGCACGCTCTCCAGCAGAGCCCGCGTATACGGATGGTGGGGATCGGAGAAGACCCGCTCCGCCTCCCCGTACTCGACCGGGTCGCCCTCCCGCATCACCAGGATCCGCCGCGCGAGGGAGCTGACGACGGCCAGGTCGTGGGTGATGAAGACCATCCCGGTGCCGGTCCGCTCCTGGAGCCCGGCGAGCAGCCGCAGGATCTGCGCTTGGACGGTGACGTCGAGCGCGGTCGTCGGCTCGTCCGCGATCAGCAGGGACGGGGAGCAGACGAGCGCCATGGCGATCATGACGCGCTGCCGCTGCCCGCCGGAGAACTGGTGCGGGTAGTGGCCCGCCCGTCGCTCGGGTTCGGCGATGCCCACCCGCGTCAGCGCCTCGACGGCCACGGCGCGGGCGGCCTTCCGTGGGCCGCCGCGGTGCGCCCGGTAGGCCTCCTCGATCTGCAGGCCCACCGTGTAATAGGGGTTGAGCGAGGACAGCGGGTCCTGGAACACCATGGAGATCCCGTCGCCCCGGATCCGGCGCAGCTCGCGGTCGGGGCGGCCGAGAAGTTCCTCGCCGTCGAGGCGGACGCTGCCGGTGGCCGTCGCGCCGCGTGGCAGCAGTCCCATGATGGCGAGGCTGGTCATGGACTTGCCGGAGCCCGATTCCCCGACGATGCCGAGGGTGTCGTTCCTGCCGACGGTGAAGGAGACGCCCTTGACGACGTCGACGGGCCCGCGGGTGGTGGGCAGGGTGACGGTGAGGTCTTCCACGACGAGAAGGCCGGATCCGGGTGGCGCGCTCATCGGATCCTCACTCTCGGGTCGAGGGCGGTGTAGACGAGGTCCACGACCACGTTGCCGACCACCACGAAGAAGGCCGCCAGCAGGGTGACCGCCATGATCACCGGCTGGTCGTTCTTCGCGATGGAGTCGGCGGCCAGCTTCCCGATGCCGCCGAGGCCGAAGACCGTCTCGGTGATGAGCGCGCCGCCGAGCAGCCCGGCGAAGTCCATCCCGAAGAGGGTGGTGACGGGGGTGAGCGCCGGCCGGAGTGCGTGGCGGCGCAGCACAAGTGGCCTGCTCAGCCCCTTGGCCCGGGCGGTGCGCAGGAAGTTCTCGGACAGTGTCTCGATCACATGGGTCCGGGTCAGCCGCGCGTACAGACAGGCGTATCCGGCCGCGAGCACCATCCACGGCATCAGGTACGACTGGAACCACCGCGCCGGATCGTCCGAGAAGGCGACGGCCGAGGGGAACGGCAGCCATTGGAGCTTGACGACGAGCACGTACTGAAGGAGCAGCGCCAGCACATAGTTGGGGACGCTGATCCCGCCGAGGGCCAGCGCCATCGCGCCGCGATCCCACCAGCTCCCCTGCCGGACGGCGCTGAGCAGCCCGGCGGCCACGCCGACGAGCAGCCACAGCACGGCGGCGCCGACGGCCAGGGTGGCGCTGACCGGCAGCCGTGCGGTGATCATGGACCAGACGGACTCGTCGGTCTGGAAGCTGTAGCCGAGGCAGGGCGCCGGGCAGTGGACGAGCGTGGCGCCCGAGCCGTAATCCCGGCCCGCGAAGATCCCGCCGAGGAACGCCCCGAACTGGCTGAGGAACGGCCGGTCGAGGCCGAGTGCCGCGCGGATGGCGTCGATCCGCTCCTCGGTGCAGGTCTTGCCGCAGATCATCACCGCGGGGTCGGGCGAGAGCTGGAAGAAGATGAGGTAGGTGAAGAGGCAGACGGCGAAGAGGATGAGGACGACACCGGCGAGCCGTCCGAGGAGGTAGCGGAGCATCAGGCGGCGGCCTCCCCCTCGTCGATCGCGTGCCGCAGCCGGTCCCCGAGCACGGTCAGCGACAGCACGGTGAGGAAGAGGAACGCGCCCGGGATCACGAAGTACATCGGGTCGACCTGGTACCAGCTCACCGAGTTCGCGATCATCTGGCCCCACGACGGGGTGGGCGGGGTGAGGCCGACGCCGAGGAAGGACAGCCCGGCCTCGGTGCCGATGTAGCCGGGCACGGCGAGCGTGGCCATGACGGTGATCGGGCCGCGCAGATTGGGCAGGATCTCGCGGAACACCAGGTCACGGTCGCGGGCGCCCGACGCCCTGGCGGCCTCCACGAACTCCCGGCTGGCCAGCGCCATCGTCTGCCCCCGGACGACGCGGGCGAGATACGGCCAGCCGAAGCCGCTGATGACCACCACCAGCAGCACCGGCCGGTTCCCCGCCGGCAGGGAGGACAGGATCGCGATCATGAAGATCAGCGCGGGGAACGCCATGAGGAAGTCCATGAGCCGCGAGATCACCTGGTCCACCCACCCCCGGTAGAACCCGGCGAGCATGCCGAGGACGACGCCGAGCACCCCGGTGAGCAGGGTGCAGGAGAGCGCGATCAGCAGGGACACCCGGGCACCGTGGACGATGCGCGCGAGGATGTCCCGGCCGTTCTGCGGTTCGACGCCCAGCAGATGGTCCGCGCCGATACCGCCGTACGAGCCCCTGGGCACCCCGCCGAGGCCGGTGTCGACGGCGGCGGAGTCGAAGGCGTACGGGCCCCAGCCGGTGAGCGCGGTGATCAGCGGGGCGCCCACGGCCATCAGACAGAGCAGCCCGAGGAACGCGGCGGCGGCCACCGCGGCGCGGTCGCGCCGCAGCGCGCCGACGACGCGGCGGCCCGACGTCGGGGGCGTGGCGGGGGCCTTGGCCAGGCCCGGCGCCAGGCCCTGCGCCTCGGCGTCCGGGAGCGGTGTGCCGACGACGCTCATCAGGACTTGTCCGGGTCCGCGAGGCCGACGGAGACGAGGTCGATGCCGCCGGAGAAGCCCGCGTGGAGGCACGCCCCCGCGATGTTGCCGCCGACGACGCCGACGTACTTCTCGTACATCAGCGGCACGACGGGGGCGAGCTTCATGATCTGCTCGTCCAGTTCACCGTAGGCGGCGTTCTGCTGGTCGACGTCCTTCATGGCGGCGATCGCGTCGATCCGGTCGTTGACTCCCTCGTCGTCCAGCTGCGCCAGATTCTGGTTGCCCTTGGCGGAGATGTGCCGGCCGTCGAACAGCGGCGGCAGGAAGGTGGCGCCCGACGGCCAGTCGGGGCACCAGCCGGTGATCGCCGCGTCGTGCTGCTGGGACGGGGTGCCGATGGCCTCGTAGTAGGTGGCGGTGTCGATGGTGTTGAGCTTGACCTTGATCTTGAGCGGGGCCAGCGCCTGCTGGATCGCCACGCCCTGCTGCTGCATGTACGGCTGGGAGCGGATGTCGAGGGTGAGCGCGAAGCCGCCCCCGGCCCCCGCCTCGCCGAGCAGTCGCCGGGCGGCCGCGAGGTCGCCCTTGCCGCCCTCGCTGGGGTACGGGTCGTAGCTCTTGCGGCCGACGACGGTCGGCGGCTGGATGGAGGTGGCCTGCTGCGCCTTGGCCGTGCCGCCGACCGCGTCGACCTGGGTCGCCTTGTTGACGGCGTACGCGATGGCCTGGCGCACCTTCACCTGGTTGAGGGGTTTCTTTGTGGTGTTCAGGCCCAGGTAGGTGGTGCAGCCGGTGAGCCCGGAGAGGGTGCGCCCGCGCACCGCGGGGGTCTGGATGCGGGCGACGGTGGCGGGCTGTATGCCGGATCCGCCCGCGATGGCGCTGGCGTCGTCGCCCTGGTTCGCGATCATGCGCTCGTCGATGGTGGCGCCGTCCAGTCCGAAGGTCCACGCGAAGTGGTCGGGCAGGGCCTTGCGGACGGTGTCCGTGCCGGGGTCCCAGTGCTTGTTGCGGTCCAGCGTCAGCGAGGCACCGCGCTTGTACGAGGCGACCTGGTACGGGCCGGAGGCGATGGGTGCGCGGTCGAACTCGCCCTTGCCGCCGGTGCCCTTGGGGAAGGGGGTGAACGTGGGCTGGGCCACGACGCTGCCGAAGTCCGCGTAGGGCTTCTTCAGATGGAAGACGATCGTCCGCGGGTCCGGGGTCTCGATCGTGCGCAGGTCCCCGGAGGCGTACGGGCCCTGGTAGCCGTCCGGGGCGTCGATGAGCTGCCGGGCGTACGGGGAGCCGATGCCGATCTCGGGGTCCCAGGCCCGCGAGACGCCGAACTTCACCTCCGCGCTGGTGATGGGGTCGCCGTTCTGGAAGCGGAGCCCCTTCTTCAGGGTGAACGTCCAGGTCTTGCCGCCCTGGGAGGGCTTGCCGGTGTCGGTGGCGAGGTCGGGGCGGATGGCCGTACCGGCCTTGCCGGGCGCCGCGCCCTGGGTCGTGAGGGTGCGGTAGATGAGGCGGTAGAAGTTGTTGACGCCGCCGTCGAAACCGCGGGCGGGGTCGAGGTGGGAGAACGCCACGTTGGTCAGGACGCGCACGGTGCCGCCTTTGGCCGCCTTGCCGCCGGGTCCGGCCGCGGAGGTGGCGCCTTGCGGGCCGCCGCCGGAGCAGGCGGCGAGTGCCAGGACCAGCGATGAGGTCAGCGTGGCGATCCGGAGAGAGTGCGATCTTTTCACTGTGCCTTCTTTCGGGGCTGGGCCTGAGCTGGGCCACCGAGGGGCGCTGTGTGACATTGCACTGGTGCTCGTGACGGTAAAGGGCGGGCGAGGCGTTGCCAAGATGCCGTGCCCCGGCGCGCGTTGGAGCCCCCGGCACGCACGGGCCGGGGGCCGGGGCGAAAGCGAGCGGAGGGGTCAGCGGCCGCAGCGCAGGTCGCGGAGGGCGATGGCGTCGCCCATCACCCGCATACCGGCGTCATTGGGGTGGAGGTGGTCACCGCTGTCGTAGGCGGGAAGCATCTTGGAGGGCGCGGCGGGGTCCCGGACGGCCTTGTCGAAGTCCACGACCGCGTCGAACTCGCCGCTGCCGCGGATGTAGGCGTTGACCTGCTCGCGGACCGTCTCGTCGACGGCCTCGTACTCCCGCCAGCCCTCGTAGGGCATGACGGTCGCCCCGACCACGCAGACGCCGCGCGCGTGGGACCTGGCGATGATCTGCCGGTAACCGGCGATCAGGTCGGCGGCGGTGGGGCCCGGCGTGGCCTTGATGTCGTTGATGCCCTCCAGCAGGATCGTCGTGCGCACACCGGCCTGGGAGAGCACATCCCGGTCGAGCCGCTTCAGCGCGCTCTCGGCGGAGCCGTCGGCGAGGATCTTGTTGCCGGAGATCCCCTCGTTGGCGACGCCCTTGAGCCGGGTGCGGGGGTCGGCGAGCAGGCGGCGGGCGAGGAAGTCCGGCCAGCGGCGGTTGGTGTCCGCGGAGGAGGCGGAGCCGTCGGTGATCGAGTCGCCGAAGGCGACGACGGCTCCGGTGCCCGGGCGCGGCCGCACCACGGCCGCGTCCAGGTAGTACCAGGAGGTGATCGCCTGCGAGTACGAAGCGGCGCCCTCCTCCGCGGCGTGGTCGCCGGCCGGTGCGGCGTACTGGGTCGAACGGGCCCCCTTGTGCCCGGTCGCGAGGGTGCCCGCGCTGCGTACGTAGAGGCTGATCGCCAGGTCCGACTGGGCCCGGACCCGGCCCGGCAGCGGATCGCTGTAGACGACGCCGCCCGCCGGGACGGTCACCGACGACGCGCCCCGGAAGGTCAGCCGCCTGTTGCTGCCGGGCACGAGCGCGGCCCCGGACGCGCGGACGCCCGCGTAGGCGCGCCCGAAGGTCACCGGCTGGTCGCCGTAGGCGTTGGACAGCCGGATGCGCAGATCCCGGCCGCCGACGCTGGTGTGGATGACGAACCGGTAGGTCAGGTCCTGGGTCGCGGCGCCCGCCGGGTAGGCGCTGGAGCCCCAGGTGACGACGGAGGAACGCGGGGCGGCGGGCACCGCGGCCTGAACGGCGGTCGGGGTGGCGGCGTGTCCGGAGGGCTGGGCGGCGGCGGAGGACTCGGTTCCGGTGGCCACGACCACGCCGAGGGCGGCGGCGGTCGCGACCAGGATGCCGAGGGCGCGGGCGGATAAGCCGGGTCTCTGCATGATGGGTGGTTCCCTCTCTCAACAGGGGGAATGATCGGATGAATTGATGCGCATTCCGACCCGACTGTCGAGAGATTACGTCACAATCCGAAACTTTCGACGCTCGCCACATCATGTCATCGGATCTGTTCACTCCTCCTGAGGTCCGCCCTGACCGCGGCCGCGATGACCCCGTCCCGCTCGGCGCGGCTGAACAGCCCCTCGGACAGCCAGGTGTCGGCGAGGGTGCGCACCGCCCGGACGAAGCCGCCGGAGGTCGCGAAGGGCGCCTGCTCCCAGAGCGCGTCGAGGAAGGTGAGGCCGTCCCCGCGGGCGCGGTTCGGTACGCCCGAGTCGGCCGCGCCGAAGACGACGACGGGTTCCACGCGCCGGAAGTAGGCGTGGTACGGAGCGTCGTCGGCGAGGTGGAACGGTGCGAGGGTCAGGCCGTGGGTGGTGAAGTGCATCGGCCCCTCGCCGGGCTCGATCGCGTCGGCGAGGTCGCCGCGCAGCGTGAAGTCCTTGTAGAAGGAGAACGAGCGGAACCGCGTTTCCGCGCTCCGGGCGACCAGCAGGACCGGACCGTAGAACACCGACTGCACGGCGGGGTCGTCCAGGGCCCGTTCGACGCGCAGGCGGTAGGGAGCGGAGATGCGGACCCGGTCGCCGCGCCGCCAGTTCCTGCTGAGGGTGAGGTAGCTGCCGGGCCGTGCCTCGACCCGCTGCCGGACCCCGTTGACGGTGACGGTGAAGCCCGCCGTGGCCCAGGCCGGGACCCGGAGCTTGAGGTCGAGCCGCCCCCTGCCCTCACGGAACGTCAGGGTGCGGGCGCCCTCGGCCGGGTAGTCGCTGGTCTGCTCGATGACGAAGCCCCGCTCCGACCACCGCAGCGTCGAGGAGAGGGCGAGGTTGACGTAGAGCGCGGTGCCGTCGGCGGAGCGGAAGTACACCGAGTCCTGGTACTTGGTGTGGTTCTCCATGCCCGTGCCGCCGCAGCAGGTGCCGGTGTTGTCGTACTCGCGCCGCACCCCCGGGCCCATCCCGACGAAGTACGTGACCTCCGGGCTGGTCGCGGAGGGGGCGTCCCGGCGGGAGGCGAGGATGTGGTTGGTCAGACCGCGCTCGTAGTAGTCCAGGTACGCGGGGTCCGGCTCGCGGAAGAACAGCTGTCTGCTCAGCTTGAGCATGTTGTACGTGGCGCAGGTCTCGGCGTTCTTGTCGTCCAGGGTGGCCGCGATGGCGTTCCGGGCCCGGAACATCTCCCCCTGTCCCGTGCCGCCCAGGCTGTACATCCGGGGTCCCGCGACCATGCCCCAGAAGTTGCGGGCCGCGTCGGCGTACGTGTCCTGGCCGGTGTGGTCGAACAGCCGCAGATAGCCGGTGAACTGCGGGATGTGCTGGTTGGCGTGCTTGCCCTCCAGGGTGTCGCGGTCCTCGGCGCAGGCGTTCAGAAGGGTGGTGTTGTCGAAGCAGCGGGCGGCGGCGAGGTGTTCGGGGCGGCCGGTGAGCGCGTACAGGTCCGCCATCACCTCGTTCATCCCGCCGTACTCACCCGCGATGTAGATGGACCACATCCGCTCCAGCTGGGCCTTCGGCAAGTGGCCGAGCCTGCTGTGCACCCAGTCGCCCATCGCCGAGGCGATCTTCAGGGCCTGCTCGTTCCCGGCCAGGGTGTGGGCGTCGAGCAGCCCTCGCATGATCTTGTGGCAGGTGTAGTACGGGGCCCAGATGGTGGGGTACGTGGTGTAGCTCTCCAGCAGGATGAACTGGGTCTCCGGGTACGCCGCCAGATACCCGGGGTGGCTGGGTCTGGGAGTGCCGTGTTCCGCCAGGGCCCGCTGGCACGCGCCGAGCGCGTCGACCAGATAGTCGAGCTTGGTCTTGAGCGCGGGCTCCCCGGTGTCGGCGCAGGCCTGGGCGATGAGGGTGAGGAAGTGGCCGCCGTAGTGGCCGCGCAGATTGCCGTCGGAGGTCTCCCAGCCGCCGGGTGGCAGGGCGCCACGGGTGTCGAGCCCGGCGTTGGCCCGGAAGACGGCCAGGATGCGGTCGGCAGGGTAGGACCGGGCGTAGTCGAGTATCAGGTCGCGCTTGCGGCGGAACACGCCGTCGCCGAGGGTCACTTGCTCCAGTGGGAAGGGGTGTACCGACCACCCGGCCTGGGCGGACGCGGCGCCGGGGGCGGGGGCCGCCGCGTGTGCCTGCGGCAGGGCGTGCGCGAGTGGGGCGGCGGCCGCGGCTCCGGCCGCGAGCCTCAACGCACGGCGGCGGGAGGGGGGTTGGGACATGCTCGGACTCCGATCGTCGATCCGGATGACGGCGATGGGTGCGGTGGCGCATGACCTGCGACAGAAACGGCCTGCTACGAAAACGGACCGGAAAGGCTTTCAGTGAACCTAGAACCCGGTCCATGGCCCGTCAATCCGCCCTCAGCGGCCGCAGCCAGGTGCGCGCGCTGACCCGGCAGCGGGTGATCGAGGCCGCCGAGCGGCTGTCGTTCCAGCCCAATCAGCTGGCCCGCGGTCTGCCCGCCGGACGGACGGGCACCGTCGGACCGCGCTGGTTCAGGGACGCTCCCGGGGGACGAAGGTGTACAAATCCAGGATCTCCGGCAGGGGAGCGATGCCGGGGCCGCCCGCGCGGACCCACGCGGCGATGTCCTCGGTCGCGTCCCGGTCGTTGACCAGCCCCAGCCAGACCGGCCGCGCACCGGCGGCACGGCCCTCGGCGGAGGGCTGTACGACGACCACGTTGGCCTGGTCGCAGAAGTCGAGGCAGTCGGAGACCCGCACCGGCGCCACCTCGCGCAGCCGCTCGGTCTGGGCCGCGTGGTCGACGTGGGACAGTTTGGCGCTGCCGCAGCAGCAGTCCCGGCACACGACCAGGCGACACGGCACCGGGCCGCGGGTCGCTCCTTCGCCCAGCGGCTCGCCGGTCGTGGCGGTCGGCTCGGCCGTCTGGCCGGGCAGCCTCGTGGACAT
Organism: Streptomyces sp. NPDC041200; assembly: GCF_055591805.1. Lineage (NCBI taxonomy): Bacteria > Bacillati > Actinomycetota > Actinomycetes > Kitasatosporales > Streptomycetaceae > Streptomyces > Streptomyces sp. NPDC041200. The sequence continues at coordinate 72,633 of NZ_JBVIZF010000031.1, forward strand.
GGCGGGCCCTCCCTCTCTCCGGTGTCCGGCTTCCGGGGAGATCCGCCCCCGCCCGGCATCATTCCATTCGCGCCCCCGCCCGCACCACGGCGCCTCCCCTTTCCGGCACCTCAAGACACCTTTGACAGCGGACGACCCACCGCATAGCTTCAAGGTCATCTGTATCGCACAAGGATCCGAGGGGGCGGCTGTGCGGACTCTGTTTCTCACCAAGCGGCGGTATCTCGATCTCCGCAGGTCCACCACCACGGGATGTTGAGCGATTCCTTCCCCGCTCCCCCGTTCTCCCTCCGCGCATCCCTCCCCTGGACCGCCATGCCCTCCGCCCGCGTATCGCGGCGCGGCCTGCTGTCGCTGGCCGCTGCCTCCTCCGGTTCCACGCTGCTGTCCTCATGCGCCGACGCCGACTCCGGGGGCACGGTCGTGCCCTTCTACACGACCGAGTCGGACCCCAAATCGCTCGCCTTCTACCGCTCCGTGATCAAGCGGTTCGAGCGCAGCCACCCCGGTGTCACCGTGAAGATGACGCTGTACTCGGACGAGAACCAGCTCCAGTACCTCCAGACGGCCATGCAGACCGGCACCGACATCGGCGTCTTCGCACCGCCCGCCGCGAACATCCTCGACTGGGCCGTCAAGGGCTATCTGCTGCCCCTCAGCGGCATGATCGAGGACATCGGCGAGGACGACTTCCTGCCCGGCACCCGCATCGTGCACCGCGGTGAGGACTACGCGATGCCGTTCCAGGCCAACGCCTCCGTCCTCTACTACCGCAAGGACCTGCTCGACAAGGCGGGCATCGAGCCGCCCCGCACCTACGGCCAGTTCCTCGGCGCGGTGCGCGAGCTGCACGGCAGGGACGGCATCGACGGCATCTCGTCCGGCGCCGGAAACACCCCGGGCATGACGACGCAGTTCCTCTCCCCGTACGTCTACCAGGCGGGCTGGGACTACTACGGCCCGGACGGTGAGGTGCTGTTCGGCAAGGACGAAGTGCTCGACGGCGTGAAGCGGCACGTCGCGATCATGCGGTACGCGCGCAAGGGCGCGTACAACACCAACTACCCGGACCTGATGAACACCTACATCTCCGGGAAGGCCGCCTTCGCGACGATGGCGGGCCGGCTCGGCGTCAACCTCGCCGAGCAGAACCCGCGGATCGCCGAGGTCACCGGCGTCCTGCCGGTGCCCGCTGGGCCGTTCCGCACCGGACGGCTGGCGTACGGCGGCAAGAACCAGTACAGCGTGTTCGCGCACACCCGGCACAGACGCGCGGCCAGGGCCTTCCTCAAGGAGCTGACCACCGGCGAGAACGCGCTGAAGTTCTCCCTCACCGTCCCCGGCCACCTCGTGCCGCCGCTGAAGTCCGTGGGGGACCGGCTGCGCGCGGAGATCGGCGTCTCGGACGACCCGTACCTGCGGAAACACGGCGAGTGGGTGCGCACCATCCTCGATCTCGTGCCGCACGCGCTGAGCCCCGACATGGCCATGGGGTCGGTCGTGAACGGGCGGTACGACGGCAAGCTGTCCAACCCCTGCCCCTGGGCGGGCAAGGCATGGGCGCCGCCACCGGCCGACGCCTCGATGGTGCAGTCGATCCTGCTGCGCGGCGACGACCCCGAGGAGGCGTGGCGCCGGGCCGTGGACCAGTTCGCCTTCGCGGCCCGCGACTGGAAGTCGGCCAACCCGGAGTGGAGGCCCGCCGCATGAGGACCTTCCGTATCGGGCGTGCCCTCCAGTACGTGGCGCTGGCCGCCGTCGTGCTCATCGCCGATCTGCCGCTGCTGTGGATCCTGTTCACGGCGGTCAAACCGGATGAGGAGATCATCTCCTATCCCCCGACGTTCTTCCCGGACACGCTCACGCTCGACAACTTCCGCACGCTCTTCGAGATCTCGTCCTTCGGCACGTACCTCACCAACTCGCTGATCGTGGCCACCGCCTCCACGCTGCTGGTCGTCGGCTTGGGCACCTGCGCCGCGTACGCGCTCGTCCGGTTCCGGATACCGGGGCTGCGGTGGGTCGGGGAGCTGTCGCTGTTCGCGTATCTGGTGCCGCCGATCCTGGTGCTGGTGCCGGTCTCGCAGCTGGTGGCGCGGTTCGGGCTCGCCAACAACCTCCTCGCGCTGGTCGTGATCTACACGGCCACGTTGCTGCCGTTCGCGCTGTGGACGCTGCGCTCGTACTTCCACGGGCTCACCATCGAGCTGGAGGACGCGGCGATGGTCGACGGCTGCACCCGGTTCGGGGCGTTCGTCCGGGTCGTGCTGCCGCAGTCGGTACCGGGGCTGATCGCGACCGCCGTGTTCGCCTTCAACGCGGCCTGGAGCGAATACCTCTTCGCCTCCACGCTGATGGCGGAGCCGGACAAGCTGACGCTCAGCCCGGGGCTCTCGCTGCTCATGGACCAGACGAGCGTCTACTCGTGGGGTGTGCTGATGGCCGCCGCGCTGATCGTGGTGGCGCCCGTGCTGGTGCTGTTCGTGCTCGTCCAGAAGTTCCTCGTCGGCGGCATCGGACAGGGGGCCGTGAAGTGACTGCCGTATCCCAGACGTCCCCGGCCAGCGCCCGATCGCGCGACCGGGCCCGGCGCCGGGGCCTGTCCGACCGCGCGCTCGGCACCCTCATGCTGGTGCCCGCGCTCCTGCTGCTGCTCGTCTTCGCGGTCTACCCCTTCTTCGCGTCGGTCTTCGACAGCTTCTTCCGCGTCGACTTCCTCACCCGCGAACACACCTTCCTCGGCCTCGACAACTACCGCCGCCTGTGGGAGGACCCGTCGGTGCGCGGCGCGTTCGGGCGCAGTGTGCTGTGGGTCGCGGGGAACATGGTGATCCAGGCCGCCGCCGGAGTGGCCGTCGCGCTGCTCCTCAACGCGGGACTGCGCGGCCAGACCCTGGCCCGGGGGCTCGTGCTCTTCCCGTACGTCGTGCCCGCGGTGGTCGCCGCGATGGTGTTCCGCTTCGCGTTCAACGACACCTCGGGCATGGCCGGTTACCTGCTGCGGACGCTCGGGCTGAGCGACACCCTGGTGAACCCGTTCGCCGACCCGGCGACGGTGATGTTCGCGCTGGTCGCCGTGAACTGCTGGAAGTACGTGCCGTTCATCGTGATCGTTGTCCTGGCCCGCCTGCAGACCCTGCCGGGCGAACTGCGCGAGGCGGCGTCGCTGGACGGCGCCGGGCGGTTCGGGATCTTCCGGCATGTGACGCTGCCGTGGATCGCGCCCGCGCTGATCATCGCCATGCTGATGCGCACGATCTGGACGGCGTACGACTTCGACCTGCCCTATCTGCTCTCCGGCGGCGGCCCGATGGACACCTCGACGACCGTCCCGCTGGAGATCAGGAAGCTGGCCTTCGCCGATCAGGACCTCGGCCTCGCCTCCGCGCTGGCGGTGTGCGTGGCCATCCTCCTGGTCGCGGGCGCGCGCCTGTATCTGCGCGCGTACCGGGCGAGCGAGGACGCGACGGGCTGAGCACTCCCCCAGGACATCCCGAAAGGCACCCCCCCATGTCCGAAACGCATGAAACACCCGATGTGATCGACGCCGTCGCCGGTACGCCCGCCGCCCTGCGGACGTACCGCGACACGGCGTACGACCGCACCCAGGGCGCCCACGACGCGCTGCTGACCGGCACCGACGGCCTCCCCCGCGCCGAGCGCGCGGCGCTCGCCGCCCATGCCGCCGAGCAGGACGGCGCGCGGGCGCTGGCGGCGCACTACCGGGGCCTGGGCCCGGCGCCCGCGCCGTCCGCGCGCTTCGACGCGCTGCTGCGCCACGCCGAACTGCTCGTCCTCGCCCCGTCCACGGCGGGTCCGAAGGACATCGCGGCGCTGACGGAGGCGGGCTGGGGCGCCCCGGATGTGGTCGCGACCTCGCAGCTCGTCGCGTTCGTCACGTACCAGGCGCGGCTCGCGGCCGGACTGCGGGCGCTCGGCGGGCTCCCGGCGGAGGGCGGCGAGGTCCCCGCGTACGGCGTGGCGAGCGAGGGGCGCCCGTTCACGCTCGACGCGCTGGAGTGGGACGCCTGGGTGGAGACCGTGGACGTGGACCGCGCCACGCCCGAGCAGATCGCCGTGCTGGAGGAGTCGCTGCCGACGGCGAAGACCTCGCCGTACTACCTGGCGCTCGTCCACGATGTGACGGCGCTGCGCGAGCGGTCGCGGCTCTACAACGCCATCATGTACGCGCCGCGCGGGCTCGACCGCCGCGACCGGGAGATCGCCGCGCTCGCCGTCTCACGCGTCAACGGCTGCGTGTACTGCGCGTCCGTACACGCCCGGCGCTTCGCGCAGCTCGCCAAGGACGAGGGCCCCGCGCGGGCGCTCCTCGACGCGGGTCCCGGCGCGGACCTGGGCACGGCGCGGCGGCGCGCCGTGGCCGACTTCGCGGTACGCCTCACCCGCGAGCCCCACCAGCCGCTCGACCTCATGACGCTGCGGACGGACGCGGGCCTGGACGATACGGAGATCCTGGACCTCGTCCACGTCGTCGCCGTGTTCGCCTGGGCCAACCGTCTGATGCTCACCCTGGGCGAGCCCCGTACCCCTCGTTCCGGCACAGAGGAGCACTCCGCATGACCGCCACGCCCGACCACCCCCTCGTCGCCGCGGCCCACCGGCTGGCCGACGACGTCCTCGCCCCCGCCGCAGAGGCGCACGACCGGGAGGGCGTCGCCCCCGAGGCCATCGCCGCCGTCAAGGCGTCGGGCGTGCTGGGGGTCAACGCACCGGCGGCGTACGGCGGCGCGGAGGCCCCGGCGGCCGTCGGCCGGGAGATCGCCGAGATCCTTTCGGGCGCCTGCTGTTCGACGTTCTTCATCCAGGCCCAGCACCACACGCCGGTGCGGACCCTGGCCACGGGCGAGGAGGCGGCGCGCGAGCGCTGGCTGCGGCCGCTGAGCGACGGCACGCTGCTCGCCGGAATCGCCTTCTCGCACCTGCGCGCCCACCCGAAGCTGCCCGTGCGGGCCACCCGGGTGGCGGACGGCTGGCGCTTCGACGGGCGGGTGCCCTGGTACACCGGCTGGGGGCTGAACGACCTGTTCCTGCTGGGCGGCGGCACCGAGGACGGCGAGGTGGTCTTCGGCGTCGTCGACGCCCACGACCAGCCGGGACTCACTGCCACCGGTCCGCTCCAGCTCGCCGCGCTCACCGGTTCGCACACGGTCGGCCTGCTGCTCGACGGGCTCGTGGTGCCCGACGAGGCGGTCGCGGTGCGCCTCCCGCACGAGCGCTGGGCGACGGACGACCGACCCAAGAACACCAACACCAACCCCGCCGTCTTCGGCGTGGCCCGCGCCGCGCTCGACCTCGTCGACGCCTCCGGTGACGGCGAGGCGAAGGAGACGGCGGATGTCCTGCGGACACGCCTGGACGCGGTACGCCGCGACGCCTACGCGCTGGTCGACGAGGTGCCGCCCGCCGAGCGGCTGGACGACCGGCTCGCGGCCAAGACCCGGGCCTACGAGGTGATGCGCGCCGCCACCACGGCCGCGATCGCGGCGGGCGGCGGCCGGGCCTTCGGCCTGTCGCACCCGGCCCAGCGCCTCGCCAGGGAGGGCCTGTTCCTCGTCGTCCAGGGCCAGACCCCGGAGGTCCGCACCGCCCATCTGGCCGCGCTGCGCTCCTGACCGCGAAGAGAATGGCCCTCACCGACGGGGGATGCGGTGAGGGCCACGTCCAGTGTGGCACGGACGATGCCCCCATGTCCCCCTTCCAGCTAACAAACTTGGCATATATCTACCACTTGACTCCCTTTCACCTCAGGAGTCTCATCCATCCCAGCGGCGAGTGGGGGGATGGTGAGTCGGCGCCGTCCCGCCGTGTCCGGGAAGGCTGCGGGAACGGCGCAATCCAGTTGGTGCGCCGTCGGCGAACCCCCTGGGCTCCGGGGCGCCGGTCGTCAATCCTGGCGGAATCAAGCCATGGAGGATGACCGTGACCGTGGAATACATCCGCTACCGCATCACCGATCCCGGGCGAAGAGCCGCCTTCGAAAAGGACTACGCGACCGCCGCCGAGCAGCTGGACCTCGCCCCGCAGTGCCTGGGCTATGAGCTGTCCCAGGGTGTCGAGGAACCCGAGCGCTACATCCTGCGGGTCGAGTGGGCCTCCGTCGAGGACCACCTGCAAGGCTTTCGTGGCGGCCCGCACTTCCCGCCGTTCCTCGCCTCGATTCGTTCCTACATCCAGGACATCGAGGAGATGAAGCACTACGCGAGGACGCCCGTCGTGTCCGCCATCGGAGGGGCGGCATGACCGGGCGCACCGAGTCCCTGTTCGACGCCGCCGGCGGACTGGGGCACCCGGATCGCCCGCGACGTCTCGGCCGGATCGGCCGGTGACGACCTCGGCGAGCCGGGCCCGACGCCGCGCTGGGGCTGGGACGGGCTGATGTGAACGTGTGGGGGCCGCCCGGCGGCCCCCACGGCGCCCCTCACCGGCGTGCGGTCAGCGGCCGAGGGCCTTCGCCAGCTGCTGTTTGTTCATGTGCGAGCGGCCCTCGATCCCGCGCTGCTTCGCCTCGTTGTACAGCTGGTCGCGAGTGGGGCCCTTGGGGCCGGTGTGCGAGCGCTCGCCGCCCCGCTGCGGCGCGGACTTCCGGTCCCGCGTCGACGTCTTGCTGGCCGACTTCGCCTCGCCCGAGCGGGCGCGCTCCTTGTTCACGGTGCGGGAGGCGATTTCCTTGGCGCGGCCCGTGGACGTGCCACGCTTCTCCGCGCCTTCCTTGATGTGCTCGTACTGTCGTTCACGCTTGGAATGGGAGCCCGCAGGCATCTCGCTGCCCCTCTCTCCGTGCCGTGTGTTTCACGGCACGGGTCCCCTGGCCGTCGCGTCTCTAACCACCACGCGCCGAGACATCCGCGCACGGCCGCAGCCCGGAGAACGATCGATCACGCAGACTGGAACCGGGCCTTCCGGGGCACTCGTGGCGGATGCGACTAGGAGTGCTCGACATCGGTTCCCGTTCCGTCCACCTCCAGATCGCCGACCTCACGCAGGGCAGCCCACCCGAGCGGGTGGCGGCGATGAAACAGCAGGTGGGCCTCGCCGAGTCCACCGACCGGCGGGGAGTGATCGACCAGGCCGCGACACGCCGCGTGGTCGGCGCCGTGGCCGAGGCCGCAGCGGTCGCGGGCGCCCATCACGTCGACGGCCTGGCCGCCTACGCCACCTCGGCCATCCGGGACGCGACCAATCAGGAGACCGTGCTCGCCGAGATCGAGGCCGCCACCGGAATCCGCGCGAACCTCATGAGCGGGCTCGAAGAGGCGCGGCTGACCTTCCTGGCGGCCCGTGGCTGGTACGGCTGGTACGCCGACCGGATGCTGCTCCTCGACATCGGCGGCGGTTCCCTGGAGATCGCCTCCGGCCGCCGCTGCGAGCCCGATGCCGCCATCTCCGTCCCCCTGGGAGCGGGGCGGCTCACCCGCCACCACCTCCCGGACACCACTCCGGTGAAGAAGCGCGAGGTCAAGGAGTTGCGCGCCTACGTGCGCTCGATGCTCAGCGAGGCGACGGCCGAACTGCGCGACCTCCCCGCGCCCGCCTCCCACGTCGCCACGTCCAAGACCTTCCACCAGCTCGCCCGGCTCACCGGCAGCCACAAGCCGAAGCCCGGGGCCATCCCCTCCAGCACCCTCAGCGTGGACAAGCTACGGCCGTGGATCCCGAAGCTCGCGGCCAGGACCGACGTCCAGCGTGCGAAGCTGCGGGGCATCTCCACCGCCCGCGCCCATCAGGCCCTCGCCGGTGCGGTCGTCGCGGAAGCCGCCATGGACATCATGGGTGTGCGGCAGCTCACGATCTGCCCCTGGGCCCTGCGTGAAGGTGTTCTCCTGGACCGCCTCCGCTCGCTGGACGAGACGGGCGGGCCGGACGGACCGGATGACACGGACGACACGGCTCCCAGGATCGCGGCGGTGGCATCCGCCACCTGACCCCCGGCCCGTCACGCGGCTTTGGCCTCGATCTGGTCGTGCAACCGGGCGCAGGTGCGGTTGATGAGCCGGGAGACGTGCATTTGGGAGATGCCGAGTTGTTCGGCGATGCGGCC
>NZ_JBVIZF010000032.1:0-79818 GCF_055591805.1 Streptomyces sp. NPDC041200
CCCGCTTCCGGGCGCTCGCCGTCGCCGCGGGCTACCCCACCGAGGCCGTCCACGCCGCCGACCCGGTCGGCGAGATCGCCCGCTACGGCCCGAACCGCATGATCGCCCAGTGCGTGCGCGACGCCACGCCGATCCTGCTGCCGCACACGTCCGAGCAGGACATACGCCGTATCGCGCGCGACGAGGCCGCCGCCGACGTGCTGCGGCGCGAGGGCGTCCACTCCTACATCGCGGCCCCGCTCATCGCCCGCGGCAGCGTGCTCGGCACCCTCAGTCTGCACCGCACGGTCAACCCCCGGCCGTTCGACGAGGACGATCTGACCCTCGCCTGCGAGCTGGCCATCCGCGCCGCCCTCGCCATCGACAACGCCCGCCTGTACGGGCGGGAACGCGACGCCGCGCTCACCCTCCAGCGCAGCCTGCTGTCCCTGCCGCCGCGCGACCTCGACGGCCTGGAGACCGCCTCCCGCTATCTGCCCGCGGTCAGCGCCGCCGGTGGCGACTGGTTCGATGTGCTGCCGATGGAGGACGGCAGGGTCGGTCTGGTCGTCGGGGACGTCATGGGCAAGGGGATCCACGCCGCCGCGATCATGGGGCAGCTGCGCACCGCGACCCGTGCCTTCTCCAAGCTCGAGCTGCCGCCCGTCGAGCTGTTGCGCCATCTCGACGAGATCACCCGCACCCTGGGGGAGTCCATCGCCACCTGCCTGTACGCGGTCTGCGACCCGCGCACCGGGCACTGCGAGCTGTCCACCGCAGGCCATCTGCCGCCGGTCCTGGTCCACCCGGGCGGCGCCGCCGAGCTGATCGACACCCCGAGCGGCGCACCGCTGGGCGTCGGCGGCGTTCCGTTCGCGGCGGTCGACTGCGAACTGGCCGAGGGCGCGGTGCTGGCCCTGTTCACCGACGGCCTGGTGGAGAAGCGGCACGAGTCGCTGGACGTCGGCCTGCACACCCTGGTCCAGCTGCTGCGCCGGCACCGCCACGGCCCGCTGGACCGGATCTGCGACCAGGTGCTCGCGGCGCTGCACGGGGCGCCGGACGACGATGTGGCGCTGCTGCTGGCCCGACTGTGCGGGCGCTCGTGACATGGGTACGGTGGGATAAGCCGTACATGACCGGAATCGAGATGGCATGGTGCCCATGCGTCAGCTCGCCCGCGCTTCCACCGTCCTGATCACCCTGATCGCGGTCGCCCTCGGCCTCGGCGGTACGGCCGGGGTCCACGCGGCGCCCGAACCGGAACGCGGACCCGAGCCCCAGGTCGCCGTCATCGGCACCGGCGGCACCATCGCGGGCGTGGCCAAGAGCCGGGTGTCCTTCCAGAACTACGAGTCCGGGCAGCTCCCGGTGTCCCGGCTGGTCGACGACCTCAGGCCCGAGGTGGACCGGCTCGCCGACGTCCGGACACGGCAGTTCGGCAACAAGGACTCCAACGACTACTCCGTCCCCGAGTACCGGAAGCTCACCGCCGCGGTCGACGACGCGCTGCGGACCAACGACGCGGTCGTCGTCACCACCGGTACGGACACCATGGAGGAGTTCGCGTACTGGCTGGACCTCACCGTCCGCAGCGACAAGCCCGTGGTGCTCACCGGCGCGATGCGTCCCTGGACCGTCATCGGCTCCGACGGCCCCGCCAACCTCTACAACGCGATCCACCTCGCGGCGAGCGGCCGCACCACGTGCTACGGCACGGTCGTCATGCTCAACGACCAGATCCAGGCCGCGCGCGACGTCCGCAAGGCCGACGCGCTGCGGCTCAACGCCTTCACCAGCGGCAGCAGCGGTGAGCTGGGCGTCGTCGACCAGAACCACATCCGCCTCGACCGGGCCCCGGCCCGCGTCCAGGAATGCGGCAAGCCGGGCTGGCAGACCCCCTTCGACCTGGACCGCCTCGCCCGGCGGCCGCTGCCGAAGGTCGAGATCGCCTACAGCTACCAGGGCGCCGGGCCCGAGGCCATCAAGGCGTTCGCCGACGCGGGCGCGGCCGGTATCGTCACGGCGGGCACCGGCGCGGGGGGCCTCTCCCCGGCCATGACGGAGGCCCGCGCGGACGCGGTGAAGAACGGCGTGCTCTTCGCGTCGGCCTCCCGCACCGGGTCGGGCGCGGTGTACGACCCTGATGTGCGCGGTGTGGTCGGCGCGCAGGACCTGACCCCGCAGAAGGCCCGGCTGCTGCTGACCCTGTCCCTGGCGAAGACTCACAACGAGGACCGCGTCCAGCACTGGTTCACCACGCTGGGGCCAGAACGCCTGGTGTCCCCGCGGCGGTAGATCAGGTCGTTGGCAGGAGATCCGCGGCCGTGACGCGATGGAGGTGGACCAGCACGTCGAACTGGCGCCCGAGCGAGGTTTGATAGGGGTTCTCCGGCCAGGAGTTCCCGATGGAGCGGGTCAGCCGCTTCGCCAGCAGCCAGCCCCGCGCCGGCTCGGGCGCGGCCCGCAGATCGACGTAGTAGTCCCGGCGCGAGACGCGCTCCAGCACCTCCTCATTGCTGCCCGCGCCCAGCGGCTGCACGGAGAAGCGGCGGTAGGGCTCCGCCGGATCCGTCAGATCCATCGCGTTGAACGAGCCTTGCCCGAAGGTGTAGCCGATGTTCACGTATCCGGCCCCGACCGTCTCGCGCAGGAACTCCCCCTGGGTCTTCGGATACTGCTCAGGATTGTCGGACTCGTAGGAGACGTGGCCGTTGTGGGCCGACAGCAGCATCCGGTGGCCGGTGTGCCGCTGCCACCACACGGTGTTCTCCGCCATGACCCGGTCGCGGTAGAGCATGGCCCGGGCGATCTTCTCCGGGTCGGAGAGGTCGTAGTACGAGTAGAGGGTGCCGGTCTGGGAAATGGCCCTGGCGTGCTGGAGAGCCCACTCGTACGCCTTACGGTCCCCGTCCGGCCCCTGCGCCCGAAGCAGCTCGTAGGCGCGCCGCACGTCCGTGGCCGTCCGCTCGCGCTCGGCGATGGGCTTGGCCAGGTTCTCGTTGACGGTCTCCGCCACGCTCCCGGTCGGCCGGAGCGCGCGGTAGGAGCGGCGGAACTCCGGCAGCAGCCGCGGGTGGTGGGCGGACACATAGTCCGTGACCTCGTCGAAGAGCTCAGGTCCCGCGTAGCCGTTGTCCTCACCCATGAACCGCACGGGGTGGTCGGGGTGGCGGACGTTGTGGGCGCGCATCCACCTCAGCAGATCGAGATATTCGCGGGTGTTCCATATCCGGTACGAGCTCTGGAACTCCTTCCGCATGATCTTCTCCGGGTCGCCCTTCCCGTACAGCACGTACGTGTTGAGGACCAGGCCGGTGGACCAGGGCGCCTCCAGCGCGAAGGTGGTGAAGCCCTTCTCTTCGACGAGGTACCGGAAGACGCGGTGCTTCATCGTGAAGAACTGCCGGGAGCTGTGCGTGGCCTCACCCAGTCCGACGATCTTCGCCGAGCCGATCATGCGGCCGAGCGGGCGCAGATCGCCTCCGGGGGCGCCGGGCTCCGTGGTGCGCAGCGGCTGCGCGACGCGCGCCAGTTCGCGCACCGGATCGGTGGTGGTCCTCGCGTTCGCGTGCGCCGACGGGGCGGCGACGGTCAGCGCCAGCAGGAGCAGCAGTAACCGAGGTAATCGATGTGATACACGCATGGATCAAGACTGCCGATGGTGGCAGGTCCCGGACAGCCTGCCACCTTCAGTTCTCCTCCTGGGGACAACCACAGGTCCGCGGGTCAGGTGAACCAGCGTCGGCCCTGCCCGGTGAGTACGCGGCCGAACTCCAGCTCGGGGAAATGGGCGCCGACGCCGATGGCCGCCTCGTCTTCGAGTTCACGGAACAGCCGCTCGCGGACCCGTTGCGCGAGCTGGGGATCGACGTCGCCCATGGAATGCCAGGTGGGCTCATCCAGCTGGACCGGGCAGACGACCGCGTCGCCGAGCAGAATCGCGCGGCGGCCTTGGGAGGCGACGATGACACACAGGTGCGGTAGTCCGCCTCCGGGACGGTGGAGGGCAGCACGAACGTGGTCTCGGACAGATTGGTCCAACGTGCCAGGCGCCGCATCTCGCGGCCGCCCGCTACTCCTGCCCGCGGAACGTGGCTCGGTACGCGGTCGGGGAGACGCCCAGGGCGTCTCGCAGGTGCATGCGCAGGGACGCCGCCGTGCCGAAGCCCGCTTCCGCCGCTACCTGGTCCACTGGCAGGTCCGTTTCTTCCAGGAGCTGGCATGCCCGTTCCACGCGGCGCTGCGTCAGCCAGCGGACCGGGGTCATGCCGACCTCCTCCCGGAAGCGGCGGGAGAACGTGCGTACGCTCATCGACTCGTGCGCGGCCAGTTCCGCGAGGGTCAGGGGGCGGTCGAGGCGCGTCAGGGCCCAGGCGCGGGCCTCTCGTGTGGAGGTGCCGTGCGGGGCGGGGACGGGGCGGCGGATGAACTGGGCCTGGCCGCCGTCGCGGTGCGGGGCCACCACCGCGCCGCGCGCGACTTCACCGGCCACCGCGGAGCCGTGGTCGAGCCGGATCAGGTGCAGCAGCAGGTCGATGCCGGAGGCGTCCCCGGCGGAGGTGAGGACGTCGCCCTCGTCGGCGTACAGGACGTCGGGGTCCAGCTCGACCGACGGGTACAGCGCCCGGAACTGGTCGGCGGCCTGCCAGTGCGTCGTCGCGCGGCGGCCGTCCAGCAGCCCGGCGGCCGCCAGGACGAAGGCGCCCGTGCAGATGGAGGCGATCCGGGTGCCGGGCCGCCGGATGCGGGCGAAGGCATCGGCCAGGGCGGGGCCGAGACGGCCCTCGGTCTGGGGTTCGTCCTTCTCGTTGGCGGCCGGGACGATCACCGTGTCGGCCTCGGCCAGCACCTCCGGCCCGTGGGCGACGTTCACGCTGACGTCGGAGTCCGTACGCACCTCACCGGGCACCAGCGCACACGTCACCACCTCGTACAGCGGCTCGCCGGACGCCGAGACGGCCCGGCCGAACAGCCGGTGCGCCATGCCCAGCTCGAACGGCAGCATCCCGTGCCGCACGAGCACGGCCACCCGGTGGCGGTCCGGGTGGGTGAAGACAGCAGCCATGCCGCGATTCTCGCACCTGACGCGCGGCTCAGTGCTTGGCCCGGCTCGGCTGGACCCGCTTCGGCTCGCCCTTCATCTTGGGGTGCTCCGGCGGATACGGAAGGTCGGCGAGACCGTGCTCCCGCTCGTCCCGGTCGGCCAGTTCCAGCGCGGCCTCCAGCCGGTACGTGTGCTCGTCCATGTCCGCGTGCACATCGCCCACCTCGCGGTAGCGCACCGGCATGGTGGCCAGGTCGAAGTCGCGCGGCCGGGCGTCCGGCACCTCGTCCCAGCGCAGCGGCGCGGAGACCGGGGCGTGCGGCCGGGGGCGTACGGAATAGGCGCTGGCGATGGTGCGGTCCCGCGCCGTCTGGTTGTAGTCCACGAAGATCTTCTGGCCGCGTTCCTCCTTCCACCACGCCGTGGTGATGCGCTCCGGCGCCCGCCGCTCCAGCTCCCGGGCGACCGCGATCGCCGAGCGCCGCACCTGGGTGAAGGTCCACTCCGGCGCGATGGGCACGAAGACGTGCAGCCCCCGCCCGCCCGAGGTCTTGGGCCAGCCCCGCAGCCCCAGCTCGTCCAGCACCTGGCGCAGCTCGCCCGCAGCCCGCACCGCGTCCCCGTAGTCCGTGCCCGGCTGCGGGTCGAGGTCGATGCGCAGCTCATCGGGGTGCTCGGTGTCGCCGCGCCGCACCGGCCACGGGTGGAAGGTCAGACAGCCCAGGTTGGCGGCCCACACCACGGCCGCCACCTCGGTGGGGCACAGCTCGTCCGCGTACCGGCCGCTGGGGAAGGAGATGCGGCCGGTCGGGATCCAGTCGGGCAGGTTCTTCGGCGCCCGCTTCTGGAAGAACGACTCCCCCTCCACGCCGTCCGGGTAGCGCTCCAGCGTCGTCGGCCGGTCCCGCAGCGCCCGCAGCACGCCGTCGCCGACGGCGAGGTAGTAGCGGGCGAGGTCGAGCTTGGTGAAACCGCGCTCCGGGAAGTACACCTTCCCGGGGTTGGACAGCCGCACCGCGCGCCCACCGACGTCAAGCTCCACCGTCTCTGCCATACCCCAACGCTAGGTCCACTCCGCCCGCTCCACCTCCCGGCGCGCGCCCGGGCCGCGCCAGGGACACAATCGAAGACATCATGGACCTTCCGGTGATGCCCCCGGTGGCACCGATGCTGGCCAAGTCGGTGGCCACGATCCCGCCCGGGATGCGGTACGAGGCGAAGTGGGACGGCTTCCGGGCCATCGTGTTCCGCGACGGGGACGAGATCGAGGTCGGCAGCCGCACCGGCAAGCCGCTCACCCGCTACTTCCCCGAACTCGTCGACGCCTTCCGCACCCACCTGCCGCCGCGCTGCGTCCTGGACGGCGAGATCGTCATCGCGCGCGAGGGCCGCCTGGACTTCGACGCCCTCCTGGAGCGCATCCACCCCGCCGACTCCCGGGTACGGATGCTGGCCCGGACCACTCCGGCGGGCTTCGTCGCCTTCGACCTCCTCGCCCTCGGCGACACCTCGTACCTGGACGCACCCCTCAGCGAGCGCCGCGACGCCCTGACCGAGGCGCTGCGCGAGGCCGCCGACCCCGTGTTCACCGCCCCCTGGACCGATGACCTCGACGTGGCCCAGCGGTGGTTCGACCACTACGAGGGCGCCGGGCTCGACGGCATCGTCGCCAAGCGCCCCGACCTCGGCTACCGGCCCGGCGAACGCGTCATGGTCAAGGTCAAGCACGAGCGCACCGCCGACTGCGTGGTGGCCGGGCTCCGGCTGCACAAGTCCGGACCGGTCGTCGGCTCGCTGCTGCTCGGCCTGCACGACGCCACCGGCCGCCTCCAGCACGTCGGCGTCTGCGCCGCCTTCCCGATGCGCCGCCGCCAGGAGCTGATGACCGAACTGGAGCCGCTGCGCATGGAGTCGGTCGAGGGCCACCCGTGGGCCGACTGGGCGCGGGAGGAGGCGCACGCGCAGAGCCGGATGCCGGGCGCGCCCAGCCGCTGGACCGGCGTCAAGGACCTGTCCTGGCTGCCGCTGCGCCCGGAGCGGGTGTGCGAGGTGGCGTACGACCACATGCAGGGCGACCGCTTCCGGCACACCGCCCGGTTCCGGCGCTGGCGGCCCGACCGCGAGCCGGGGGAGTGCGGCTACGCGCAGCTGGAGGAGCCCGTCTCGTACGACCTGCGCGAGGTGCTCGGTACCTAGAGGCGTACCCGGAGGCGGCGCGGGCGATCAGCGCTTGGCGCCGGGCTGCTCGGCCATGCGCGCGAACCAGTCCCGCGCCGCCTCCGCCGCCTGCTCCAGCGCCCCGGGCTCCTCGAAGAGATGGGTCGCCCCGGGCACCACATGCACTTCGTGCGGCGCGGCCAGCATCGCGGCGGCCTGCTCGTTCAGCCGCAGTACCTCGTGGTCGTCCCCGCCCACCACCAGCAGTACGGGCGCGCCCACCCGGTTCAGCACCCCGCCCGCCAGGTCGGGGCGGCCGCCGCGGGACACCACGGCCCGCACCCGCTCCGGCCGCTCCGCGGCGGCTGTCAGGGCGGCCGCCGCGCCCGTACTGGCGCCGAACAGGCCCACCGGCAGCCCGCTGGTGCCGGGGTGCCCGGCGAGCCAGTCGACCGCCGCCACCAGGCGCCGTCCCAGCAGCGGGATGTCGAACCGGTGCTCCGCGGTGATCGCGTCCACCCGCTCCTCGGCATCCGTGAGCAGGTCGAACAGCAGCGTCGCGAGCCCCGCCCGCTGCAGCACCCCGGCCACCGCGCGATTGCGCGGGCTGTGCCGGGAACTGCCGCTGCCGTGCGCGAAGGCGACCACGGCCGAGGGGTGTGCGGGAAGGGCCAGATCGCCCACGAGCAGGGCGTCGTCCGCGGCGATACGGGCGGTCTCGGAGCGCATCGGCACCTCCTGCCGGGCCGGGAAGCCATCGGGTTACGGGTGCTACGGGGACTACGCGTGGGCCAGCAGCCCCTGGCGCAGCTCGCTGTAGAGCCGGGACAGCCGGCGGGATATGTGCATCTGCGAGAAGCCGAGGATCTCGCCGATCTGGCTCTGCGAGAGCCCGGCGAAGAACCGCAGGTAGAGCACGTAGCGGTCCTGTTCGGAGAGGTTGGCGATGAGCACCCGCAGCGATTCCCGGTTGACGACCCGTTCGATCGCGGCGTCGTCCGCGCCGACCGTCTCGGCGAGCAGCCGCTCCTCGGCGCCCTGCACCGCGGCGTTGAGGGACAGCGGGGTGCAGGAGGCGCTGGCTTCGAGACCGGCGCGTACGTCCTCCTGCGGCATGCCGGTGCGGGTGCTGATCTCCCCGACGGTCGGGGTGCGGCCGCCCAGCTCCTGTTCCAGCGCGTCGCGCGCGGAGCGGGTGCGGGAGCGGACCTCCTGGATGTTGCGCGGGATGTGCAGCGTCCACAGATAGTCGCGGAAGTGCCGCTTCAGCTCGCCGGTGATGACGGGGATGGCGTACGAGGGGAAGGCGTGGCCGAGGTCCGGGTTGTAGCGGTCGACGGCCTTCACCAGGGCCAGCGAGGCGACCTGGGTGAGGTCTTCCATGTTCTCGCCCTTGTTGCGGAAGCGCAGCGCCAGCCGTTTGGCGACCGGCAGCCACTCGCAGATGATCGCCTCGCGCAGCGCGTCGCGCTCGGGCCCGCAGGGCAGCCGGGACATGCGCAGAAAGGCGCCGCCGGTGTCGGGGGTGTCGTCGTGGCGTCGGCGGCGAGTCGCGGTTGCTGGCATGGTCACTCGCCTCCGTGGTCCGATGTCACGGCCTGCGCGCGGCACAACGGCGGTGCGGTGGTGCGGTGAGGTCCCGCTCTCCAGAGGGGCGATCGGTGTCACGGTCGGTTCTGCGGTCTGCGGTCGCCACCAGGCTCGCATGCCCCCCAAGGTCGTGCAATTCGGCTAAATCGCCCACCCTTTTCCGTGTCTTTGGGGGGAATTATGACACCGGGTGATTCGGTGCCGGAGCGGTGGGTATCCGCCGGGGATGGACGCCACCCTTCGTCTCGCTCAGCAACCCGAGGCCGACGCCCTGCTCGCGCGCAGCCCCCTGGCCCTTCTGACCGGCATGCTGCTCGATCAGCAGGTGCCCATGGAATGGGCGTTCACCGGCCCGTACACGATCGCGCGGCGATTGGGCGCCGACGATCTGGACGCCCATGAGATCGCCGCGTACGACCCCGAGCGGTTCCCGGCGCTGCTCTCGGAGAAACCGGCCGTGCACCGCTACCCCGGATCGATGGCCAAGCGGATCCAGCAGCTGTGCCAGTACCTGGTCGAGCACTACGACGGCGACGCGGCCGCCCTGTGGCGCGATGCCGCCACCGGCGCCGAACTCCTCAAGCGGCTGAACGCCCTGCCCGGCTACGGCAAGCAGAAGTCCCAGATCTTCCTGGCCCTGCTCGGCAAGCGGTTCGGGGTGCGGCCCGAGGGCTGGCGCGAGGCGGCGGGGGCGTACGGCGAGGAGGGCTCGTACCGCTCGGTGGCCGACATCACCGGGCCCGAGTCGCTGGACAAGGTGCGCTCGTACAAGCAGCAGATGAAGAAGCAGGCCAAGGCGGGCGGCGCCGCGGGCTGACGACGGCGGCCGGCTCAGGCCGTGCCCAGCGCGTCGCGGAGGGTGTCCACGGCAAGGGTGAGCGCGGCCCGTGCCGCATGGGTGTCGCGCAGCGCGTCCAGCATCAGGAAGTCATGGATGATGCCCTGCATCCGCAGCGCGGTCACCGGCACACCGGCGTCCCGGAGCTTGTTCGCGTACGCCTCGCCCTCGTCCCGCAGCACATCGGCCTCACCGGTGATGACCAGCGCGGGCGGCAGCCCCTTGAGCCGGTCGGGGTCCGCGCGCAGCGGGGAGACGGTGATCTCGGCCCGCTGGGCGGGGTCGGTGGTGTACTGGTCCCAGAACCACTTCATGGCCTCGCGGGTCAGGTAGTAGCCGTCGGCGAACTGCTCGTACGAGGCGGTGTCGAATCTCGCGTCGGTCACCGGGTAGAACAGCACCTGCTGGACGGGGGAGACATCGCCGCGCTCCTTGGCCAGCAGCGTCAGCGCGGCGGTCATGTTGCCGCCCACCGAGTCCCCGGCCACCGCGATCCGGTCCGGGTCGAGCCCGGCGCCCTCGCCGTGCGCCACGATCCACTGCCCGACCGCGTAACACTGCTCCAGGGCCACCGGGTAGCGGGCCTCGGGGGAGAGGTCGTACTCGGGGAACACCACGGCCGCGCCGACTCCGACCGCCAGCTCCCGGACGAGCCGGTCATGGGTGTGCGCGTCGCCGAACACCCAGCCCGCGCCGTGTACGTAGAGAATCACCGGAAGGGTTCCGGAGACATTCGGCGGACGGATGATCCGCGCCTTCACGCTACCGGCCGGAATCCCGGTGACGCTGATCCACTCCTCGTCGACCTCGGGCTTGGGCACCTCGCCGGACTGCAGCTCGTCGACCGTCCTGCGGCCCTCCGCGGGCGACATCTGGTACAGGTACGGCGGCTTCGCGGTGGCCTCGGCGAGCGCGGCGGCTGCGGGTTCCAGAACGGGGTGGGGCGGTGCGGTGCGCGGCATCTCGGCTCCTCGACGGTCCGGGATTCCGACCATCTCACCGCCGCCGCGCCCGCACCTTTCCGCTTGCGCCAACAGGGGGAGCAGCGGAGGTCGGATCTGGGTGCCGGATCAGGTCAGCGGGCCCGGCGCCGGGGACGGGTCGGGGACCGGATCGGGGCCCGGGGGCTGCGGGACGGGGTCCGGGGACGGGCCCGGAGGCGGCCCCGGGGTGGGGTTCGGCGGCGGCTCCGGGGTGGGGTTCGGCGGCGGCTCCGGCGGAGGAGAGGGCACCGGGTCCGGCGGGGGCCCCGGCGGCGGTCCGGGCACGGGCCCCGGCGCGGGCCCCGGCTCGGGCCCGCCCGGCCCGGGCGACGGGGTCGGGTTCGGCGGCACCGGGTCGGGCTGCGTCGGGTCGGCGGTGGAATGCGGCTTCGTCTGCCGTGCCACGGTGTCCTCCAAAAGCTCGCGAGACGGTGGTCACGTCATGTGCGGGGCGGGTGCCCCGCGGGCCGGGTGCCCGATATCCCCGGGGCCACGCATGCCCCGGCGCCTTCCACCGTACGTCGGGAGGCGCCGAAGGCACCGTCAGTCCGCGTCCACGATCACGACCTCGACGCCACCGGCGCGCAGCGCCCGGATCTCCGCCTCGTCGGAGCCGCTGTCGGTCACCAGGGTCCAGCCGGGTGGCAGCCGTATCCAGGTGTGGAACGGGCGCCGGCCGACCTTGGCCGCGTGCGCCAGCACGTACACCCGCTCGGCGCGACGGGCCATCAGCTCCTTCAGCCGGGTCTGGCGCAGGTCCGCCTCGCAGATGCCGTGTTCGGCCGTCACCCCGTCGGCGCCCAGGAAGACCCGGTCGAACGTCATGCGCTCCAGCGCCGCCTCGGCGAGGGGGCCCAGGAAGCTCTGGCTCAGCGGGCGGAGCGTACCGCCCAGGCACTCGACCCGTACGGACTCCACGTCGGCCAGCTCCTGGAGCGCGGTGAGCCCGGTCGTGGCCACCGTCAGCTCCTCGGCCGTGCGCAGCTCATGGGCGAGGGCGCCGACGGTCGAGCCCGCGTCCAGCAGCACCGTCTCGCCGGTACGGACCGCCGAGGCCGCCCAGCGGGCGATGGCCCGCTTCGCCTCGAATGCCTCGCCGGTGCGCTGCCGCAGCGAGGCCTCGGGGTGGGCGACCAGGGCCATCGCCCCGCCGTACGTCCGCGCCAGCCGTCCGTCGGCGGTCAGCTGCGCGAGGTCGCGGCGGATGGTGGAGGCGGTGACCCCGAAGGTGTGGGACAGCTCCTCCACGCTGGCGAGGCCCGTGGTCGTCGCGAGGTGGACGATCTGGTCGCGCCGGGCCCGTGCTCCCTGTACCGGCAATGTCACTCGTCCTTCTCGGTCACGTGGCTTCAGGGCTTCAGCGGGCGGGCGAGGGCGACATCTCGGCGGCCTGCCGCAGCGCCTCGATCATGCTACCGGCGTCGGCCTTGCCGGTACCGGCGATGTCGAACGCGGTGCCGTGGTCGACGGAGGTGCGGATGACGGGGAGGCCGACGGTGAGGTTGACCCCGGCCTCCAGGCCCAGCACCTTGACCGGGCCGTGGCCCTGGTCGTGGTACATGGCCACGATCAGGTCGTAGTCGCCGCGCCCGGCCAGGAAGAAGGCGGTGTCGGCGGGGAGCGGTCCGCGGGCGTCGATGCCGTCCCCGCGCAGCACCTCCAGCGCGGGCACGATCTTCTCCTCCTCCTCGCCGTAGCCGAACAGCCCGTTCTCCCCGGCGTGCGGATTGATCCCGCACACCCCGATCACCGGCTCCGGGGTCCCGGCCCGGACCATCGCCTCGTGGCCGCGGCGCACGGTGCGTTCGACCAGCCCCGGTTCGATCTTGTTGACGGCGTCGATCAGCCCTATGTGGGTGGTGACGTGGATGACCTTCACCGTCGGGGTGGCCAGCATCATCGACACCTCCTCGACGCCGGTGAGATGGGCCAGCAGCTCGGTGTGACCGGGGAAGATGTGCCCGCCCGCGTGCAGGGCCCCCTTGTTCAGCGGCGCGGTGCAGATGCCCTGCACCTCACCGTCCATGGCGAGCCGGGCGGCCGTCCGCACGTACTGGTACGCGGCGTCCCCGGCGACCGCCGACAGCTCGCCCCAGGGCAGCCCGGCGGGCAGCAGCCCGAGGTCGATGACGTTGATCCGGCCCGGCGTGAACTCGGCCTCGGCGGGCGCCCCGACCGTGACGATCTCGCACGCGATATCGCGCAGCCGGGCCGCCTGCCGCAGCCGCTCCGCGTCCCCGATGACCACCGGACGGCAGCGCCGCGGCGTCTCCGGGGCGAGCAGGGCGGGGACGATCACCTCGGGCCCGATGCCCGCGCCGTCGCCCATGGTGACCGCGATGAGCGGAAGCGAGCTGGTGGACGCATTCATGGACGGCGTGGACGGCGTGGACGGCATGGAGGGACCTTCCGTTCGGGTGTGGGGGCGCAGCGCGGAGACGATGTGACGCAGTGAATCGGGATCGCCGAAGCTGCCCGGGCGGGTCACGACGGACCGCCCGTCGGGAGTGCGGAGGTGTACGGCGCCGTGGTGCACCTGCCCGATGGGGTCGAGCCGGTCGATGGCGAGCGCGTCCAGCACCCGCCGCGCCGTCTCCCCACCGGTCAGGACGAGGTCGACCCGCCCGTCGCGCCCCGCGAGAGCGTCGGCGACGGCCCGCGCCAGCCTGTGCACCAACCGCCGGGCGGGCAGGGGGTCGCGCTGGGTCGGTACCGGGGTCTCGGCGGTGCCACCGGGCCCTGGCGCGGCGGCCGTTGCGGGGTGTGCCGCAGCGCGCGGACCAGCCGCCGGGGCGATGGTGACGACCGTGACCGGGGCCGTCAGCGGGGGCAGGGCGGCCTCGGGCGGCTCGGGCAGCAGGTCGGCAAGGCCGAGCGGGACGTGTACGGCGCCGTCGGCGACCAGCCGGCGTACCTGCTCGACGGCGCCCGGCTCGGCCGTACCGACGACGACCAGCAGGGGCGTCGCCTCTGCCGTATCCGCCCCCAGGCGCGCGGTGACGCCCGGCGCCCGGGCCTCGTCGCCCGCGAGGTGGCGGCCGAGGGCCATCGCCAGGCCGCCGGTGCCGACCAGGCGCAGGTGGGGGCCGTCAGCCAGCGAGGCCTCGACGATCGCGTCCAGGTCGGCGTCCGTCTCCGCGTCGCAGACCGCCATCCGGCCCGCCGCCACCGCCGCGCGCAGGGCGGACAGCAGGGCGGGCCTGGGGGCGCGGACGGTCGCGAGGGGGATCAGGGCGGTGGGCAGGCCGCCCAGGGCTTCGGGCAGCGAGGACGGCGGGGGCGTGGGCTCGGCGCGCCAGGCGTCGGTCTCGTGCAGCGGTATCCCGCCGACGTGCACCACGCCCGCGCGCACCACGCGCCCCGCGACCGGCAGGGCGGGGGCGACGACGACGCCCGCGCAGCCCGCGGCCAGCGCGGCGACCTCGGCGGCGACATTGCCCCGCAGCAGTGAGTCGATCTTCTTCAGGACCAGGGTGCCGCCCCCCGGCGCGGACCGCAGCGCCGCGCGGATCGCGTCGGCCGCGTCCCTGGGAGGGAGGTGGCGCGAGTCGAGGTCCAGCACGGTCACGTCCACGGCGGTCAGATCCTCGGGAGGTGTCCTGGAGGGCCCAAGGAGGTGGACCTGACTGCGCGTTGTGCGCGAACTCAGTCCGGCGGCTGTCTCGGCGGCACCGGACAGGTCGTCGGCGATGGCCAGCAGCCTCCGGAAGGGCGGCATCTCCACCGGTACCTCCTTGAATGGCCATGACAGGGGGAGCGGTCAGGCGCGGTCGGGCAGCGGACACGCTGTCGCCGCAGTCTCGATGATGGCACACGTTGCGCGAACCGCGCGAGAGGTATTGCGTAAAGCGCGCAGCCATGTCACGGTGACCGCCGCGACACCTAGTACTGCCGAGAGGTCGACGATGACCCGAATCCCCCAAGCCCCGGACATCAGCCGCCGGGCCGTGCTCCGCCTCGGAGCGGGCGCCTCCGCAGGTCTCGCCCTCGCCCCGCTCACCGGGTGCGCGGGCCCCACTGGTGGCCCCGGCCCCGGCGCCATCAGCCTGGGGCTGAACCGTTCCCTGGTCAGCCTCGACAACAAGCTCAACCAGTTCGACGCGGCCGTCACGGTGCAGCGCGCGGTCCGCCAGGGCCTGACCCGGATGGGCAAAGGGCTCCTGCCGGAGCTGGTGCTCGCCGATCGGTTCGAGATGACCGAGCCCACCCGCTGGACGGTGCGGCTGCGGGCCGGGGTGCGCTACTCCGACGGCAGCCCGGTCACCGTCAAGGACGTGGCGACCGCGCTGAAGATGTACTGGGGCGTCAACGGCTCGTTCATCGTGGGGCTCTTCCCCGAGCGGCCCGCCCTGGAGCCGGTGGACGAGCGGACGTTCTACCTGCACACCAAGCGCCCTGTCCCCATCCTCGACCAGCTGATGGCCAACATCCTCATCAGCCCGGCCGCCAAGAACCGGCCCGAGGAGCTGGGCGGCGGCGTCGGCTCCGGACCGTACGTGGTCACCTCGGCCAACTCCGGCACCGGCGAATACGCGCTCGCCGCCAACCACCGCTACTGGGGGCGGCGCCCCGCCACCCCCGGGGTGCGGGTCCGCTTCGTCCCCGAGGAGTCCAGCCGCGTGGTCGCCCTCCGCAGCGGCGAGCTGGACGTCATCGACACCATCACCCCCGACTCGGCCGAGCAGCTGCGCGGGCTCCCCGGAGTACGGCTCGACCGCACCACCGGCACCCGCGTCAACCAGCTGTTCTTCAATTTCCGCAAGCCCCGCGGCCATCCGCTCGCCGACCCGCGCGTACGCGAGGCGCTGAGCTACGCCATCGACGGCAAGTCCCTCGTCGACGACGTCCTCACCGGGTCCGCCCAGCAGGCCGAGGGCGTGGTCCCGCTCGCCCTCAAGGGCGCGATACGCACCGGCGGTTACGTCCACGACCCCGGCAAGGCGCGCGAACAGCTCACCGCGCTCGGCCACCGCGACCTCAAGGTGAAAATTATCTGGGAGTCCGGGGAGTTCCCCGGCGACACCTCGGTGATGGAAGCCGTCCTGGAGATGCTGCGCGACGCCGGAGTCCGCCCGACCCTCCAGCAGTTCGAACCCGGCGGCGACATCCAGCAATGGCGGCAGGGCCGCCGCGGCGACTGGGACGTCCTCGGCAACGGCTTCTCCGTCCCCACCGGACACGCCAGCACCAGCCTCCAGGGCATGTACGGCGGCACCCCGGAGAAGGAGAAGACCCGCGACACCTACCAGGGATACGTCTTCCCGAAGATCGCCGACCGGCTGGCCGACGCCTCCGCCGAAACCGACGAGAAAACCCGGAACGCCAAGCTCGCCGCCGTCCAGAAGGACATCTGGAACACCCGCCCCTGCCTGTGGGCCTTCGTCCCCGACGTGGTGCTGGCCCGCCGCTCCCGGGTCCGGGACGTATCGCTCCTGCAGCTCAACTCCTACGACCTCGCCGCCGTGCGCCTGGAGGGCTGAGCCGTGCCGCGCTATCTGATACGCCGCCTTGGCCAGAGCGTCCTGACCATCTTCCTGACCCTCTCCACCGTCTTCGTCCTGGTGCGCATGGCACCCGGCGACCCGGCCGCCGCCCTGGCCGGACCCAACCCCAGCAGCGCGGACCTCGCCCGGATCCGTGAACAGTTCGGGCTGGATCAGAGCCTGCTCACCCAGTACGGCGTCTTCCTGCGCGATCTGTTCACCGGCGACCTCGGGACCAGCTACTCCTTCCACGCCCCCGCCTTCGAGGTGGTCTTCGACCGGGTGCCGTACACCATCACCCTCGCCCTCTCCGCGATCGCGCTCACCACCGCGGTCGCCGTGCCGCTGGGGGTGTGGATGGCCCGCCGCGCCGACACCAAGCGCGAACTCGGCGCCAATGTGCTGACCATCGCCGGACAGTCCATGCCGGACTTCTGGACCGGCGTCATGCTGCTGACCGTCTTCGCCGTGCTGATGCCGGTGCTGCCCGCCTCCGGCTTCACCACCTGGAGCGGCCTGGTGCTGCCCACCGTCACCGTGGCGACCCTGCAGATGGCGCTCATCTCCCGGCTGGTGCGGCGCGAGATGGTCGCGGCCCTCAGCTCGCCGTACGTCACCACCGCCCGCTCCCGAGGTGTCTCTGAACGCGCCCTGACCTGGCGTTACGCCATGGGCAACTCGGCCATCCCGGTGCTCACCGCGCTCGGTACCCGGTTCGCCGCGATGCTCAACGGCGTGGTGGTGGTCGAGGTGGTGTTCGGCTGGCCCGGCGTCGGCTCGCTGGTCGTCCGCGCCCTGGAGACCCGCGACTACCCGCTGATCCAGGCGACCGTCCTGGTCACCGCCGCCCTGGCGGTCCTCGTCCAACTCCTCATCGACCTGGCCTACCCGCTGCTCGACCCGCGGGTACGCCTGGGAAAGGCGGCCTGAGAGATGAAAGGCGCTCTCGAACCCCCGGCCCCCACCGGCTCCTCGGACCCCACCGGCTCCTCGGCCCGCACCGCGTCCCCCTCGCGCGCCCAGGCCACCGCGGAGGCCACGTCCGCGCCCCGCCCCAGCCGGGTCACCGCCCGAGACCTGGCCCGCGCGGCCGCCACCCGGCGCCGCCGCAGCGCGAGCCTCAAGCTGTGGGCGGGCGTGGTGTGCACCCTGCTGGTGGTGGTGCCCGTCGCCCTCGCGCAGGTACTGCCGCTGCCCGGTGCGAACGACCAGGACCTCTCCCGCCGCCGCCTGGCCCCGCTGACCGACGGCCACCTCTTCGGCACCGACCAGCTCGGCCGCGACCTGCTCTCCCGGGTGCTGCACGGCGGCCAGGTGTCCCTGTCGATCGGTGTGCTCGCCGTCCTCGTCTCCGGCCTCATCGGCATCGTCGCGGGCGCCGCCGCCGGATACTTCGGCCGCTGGGTGGACGCGATCATCTCCCGGCTGCTGGAGGCGCAGATGTCGCTGCCGCTGCTGATGATGCTGCTGCTCGTCGTCGCCCTCTTCGGCCCGTCCGTCACCGTCATCACCTGCGTGATCGCCATCGCCCAGTGGCCCGAGGTGGCCCGGCTGACCCGCTCGCTGGTGCTGGTCGAACGCGAGAAGCCGTACGTGGCGGCCGCCCGGGTGCTGGGGCTGCGCCAGATCGCCATCCTGGCCCGCCACATCATCCCCAACATCGTCCGCCAGGCGTCCCTCGTCGTCCTGCTGCTGCTCGCCCAGGCCGTCCTGCTGGAGAGCGCGCTCAGCTACCTCGGCGCCGGGCCCCAGCGGCCGTTCGCCACCTGGGGGCGCATCATCTCCGACGGCCAGGACTACATCACCACCTCCTGGTGGCTGGTGACCCTGCCCGGCCTCGTCATCGCGCTGCTGGTGGTCGGGGTCAACCTGCTGGGCGACGGGCTGCGCGACCGTACCCGGCGACGTACGACGGAGGGCTCCTGATGAGCGACGCGACGACTGACGCGAGGAGCGAGGGGATGAGCGACGCGACGAGCGACCGGCAAGCCCCGCTGCTGGAGGTCGAGGACCTCCAGATCGAGCTGATCACCGAGCGCGGTGTGGTCCGCGCGGTCGACGGCGTCGGCTTCACCCTCGCCGCGGGCGAGACCGTGACCCTCATCGGCGAGTCCGGCTCCGGCAAGTCCACCACCGCGATGGGCCTGCTGCGGCTGCTGCCCGAGGGGCTGGCCGTACTGTCCGGCACCGCCCGCGTCCGGGGCGTCGACGTCATCGCCGACCCCCGCGCGGCCCGCCGGATCCGCGGCCGAGGCGTCTCCCTCATCCCGCAGGACCCGATGACCGCGCTCAGCCCGGTGCACACCATCGGCCGCCAGCTCGGCGAGGCGCTGCGCATCCGCCACCCGGAGCTGTCCCGCGCCGACGCCCGCGCCAAGGGCATCGACCTGCTCGGCCGGGTACGGATCCCCCGGCCCGAGACCCGGTGGGGCGCCTACCCCCACCAGTTCTCCGGCGGCATGCTGCAGCGCGTCCTCATCGCCATCGCGCTCGCCGCCGAACCCGAGCTGCTGGTCGCCGACGAGCCGACGTCCGCCCTCGACGTCACCGTCCAGGCGGGCGTCCTCGACCTCCTGATGGAGCTTCAGGAACGCACCGGCATCGGCATCCTCATGATCACCCACGATCTGGGGGTGGCCCGGCTGGTCTCCGACCGCATCCATGTCATGCGCGGTGGCCGCTTCGTGGAATCCGGCCCCGTCGAACAGATCGTGGAACACCCCGCCGAGGCGTACACCCGCGATCTGCTCGCCGCCGTCCCCACCCTGGGCCCCTGGGACGAAACCCCCGCCGCCCCATCCCCCGAGGAGGCCTCGCGATGACCACACCCCTGCTGGCCGTCGAGGACCTGGTGGTCGAATACCCGGTCCCGGGCGGCGTGTTCCGCGCGGTGGACGGTGTCGGCTTCACCGTCGCGCCCGGCGGCGCGCTCGCCATCGTCGGCGAGTCCGGCTGCGGCAAGTCCACCATCGCCCGCGCCATCGTCCGGCTGCTGCGCCCCACCGAGGGGCGCATCCTGCTCGACGGCGCCGACATCGCGTCCCTGCCCGAACGGCGGTTGCGGCCGCTGCGGCGCCGGGTGCAGATGGTCTTCCAGGACCCGTACGGATCCCTGGACCCGCATCTGACCGCCGAGGAGATCGTGGCCGAGCCGCTGCGGCTGGCCGGAACGCGGTCCGCCGCCGAGCGCGGCCGCCGGGCCGCCCAGCTGATCGACCAGGTGGGGCTGCCCACCAGCGCCCTCCAGCGGCGCCCCGCCGAGTTCTCCGGCGGCCAGCGCCAGCGGGTCGGCATCGCCCGCGCTCTGGCCAGCGGGCCCGAGCTGCTGGTCTGTGACGAGGCCACGTCCGCCCTGGACGTCTCCGTACAGGCCCAGGTGCTCCAGCTGCTGCGCGAACTCCAGGCCGAACAGAACCTCGCGTACATCGTCATCTCCCACAACCTCGGCGTGGTCCGTGAGATCAGCTCCGAGGTGGTGGTGATGCGCGGCGGG
This sequence comes from Streptomyces sp. NPDC041200, assembly GCF_055591805.1. Classification (NCBI taxonomy): domain Bacteria; kingdom Bacillati; phylum Actinomycetota; class Actinomycetes; order Kitasatosporales; family Streptomycetaceae; genus Streptomyces; species Streptomyces sp. NPDC041200. Next base: position 19,571 of record NZ_JBVIZF010000032.1, read on the forward strand.
CGGATCGTCGAATCGGGCCCGACCGCGGATGTGCTCGCCGCGCCCACCCAGCCGTACACCAGGGCGCTGCGGCGCGCGGCGCTCGACCCGGCGACGATGCGGGGACGCAAACCGCGCGCCCTCGTGTCCGCGATCGTGACCGACCAGGACCATGGTCATGGCCAGGACCCTCACCGAACCTCAGGAGCAACGCAGTGAACGCGCACGCGCAGACCCACACCACCTCCCAGGCGTCCCCCGGCGGGGTGATCGTGCCCGGGGCCCCGGTGCCGCTGTCCCGGCTGGTGCTGGGCACGATGACCTTCGGCGACACGGTGGACCGGGCGGGCGCCGAGGCGATGCTGGACACCGCGCTCGACGCCGGGGTGACGGGCGTGGACACCGCCAACGCGTACGCCGGGGGCGCCACCGAAACCATCCTCGCCGAGCTGCTGCCCGGCCGCCGCGACCGGATCGTCCTCGCCACCAAGGCCGGGATGCCGCACGCCGACGCCGGTGAGCACTCCCCGCTGTCCGCGCGCGGCATGCGCGCGGCACTCGAAGGCAGCCTCCGCCGCCTCGGCACCGACCACGTCGACCTCTTCTACCTCCACCAGCCCGACCGCGCGGCGCCGCTGGAGGAGACGCTGAGCACGGTCGCCGAGTTCGTCGCCGAGGGCAAGATCCGCGCACTCGGCGTCTCCAACTACGCCGCCTGGCAGATCGCCGAGCTGACCCACACCGCCGACCGGGTCGGCGCCCCGCGCCCGGTGGTGGCGCAGCAGCTCTACAACCTGCTGGCCCGGCGCGTGGAGGAGGAGTACCGGGAGTACGCGGCCACCAGTGGCTTGCGCACGATGGTCTACAACCCCCTGGGTGGCGGCCTGTTGACGGGACGTCATGTCTACGAGGAGACCCCCGGGTCCGGCCGCTTCGGCGACTCCAAGCTCGCCGCGATGTACCGGCAGCGCTACTGGGACCCCCGCCTCTTCGAGGCGGTCCGCGACCTGGGCCGGATCGCGGACGAAGCGTCCATCCCGCTGACGGACCTGTCGCTGCGCTGGCTGCTGGGCCGCGACGGGGTGGACGCCCTGCTCCTGGGCGGCTCCCGGATCGAGCACCTGCGCGCCAACGTGGCGGCGGCCACCGCGGGGCCGCTCCCGGAGGACGTGGTGGCGGCGTGCGACGAGGTGGGCGCGAGGCTGAGGGGCCCGATGCCCGCGTACAACCGCTGAGCAGCGCGTTCGAACCGCTGAACACCGCCTTCGAAACCAGACCGCCGAAGACATCCGCCCCACCGCGACCACGAGGAGCCCGGCGCCATGACCGGCGAACATGACACCGCGATACCGCTGACGGACGGGCGGCTGCGGCCGCGGCCGGGGGATCCGGTGCGGCTGGAGGCGTTTCTGCCCGCGCCGGCCGTCCAGAACCACGCCGCCAACCTGACCGTGTTGCCCGGTGGCGACCTCGGTTGCGTGTGGTTCGGCGGAACCCAGGAGGGCGTGCCGGACATCTCCGTGTGGTTCTCCCGGCTGGCACCGGCCGCCGACGCCTGGTCGGAGCCGGTCCGGCTTTCCGACGATCCGGCGCGCTCCGAGCAGAACCCGCTGCTGTTCCCCACCCCGGGCGGTGAGCTGTGGTTGCTCTACACCGCCCAGCAGGCGGGCAACCAGGACACCGCCGAGGTCCGGGTGCGGGTGTCGGACGACAACGGGGAGACCTGGGGCGCGCCGCGCACCCTCTTCCCGGCCAGCGGCGGGGGCGGGGTGTTCATCCGTCAGCCGGTCGCCGTACTGGACGACGGGCGGTGGCTGCTGCCGGTGTTCCACTGCGTGGCCACGCCCGGCGTCAAGTGGGTGGGCGACCATGACACCAGCGCGGTGATGATCAGCGACGACGAGGGCCGCACCTGGCGCGAGCGGCCCGTGCCGGGCTCCACGGGCTGTGTGCACATGAACGTGCACCCGCTCCCGGACGGCACGCTGCTGGCCCTCTTCCGCAGCCGCTGGGCCGACGCGGTGTACCGCTCGCACAGCACGGACGGCGGGGAGAGCTGGAGCGAGCCGGAGCCCACGGAGCTGCCCAACAACAACTCCTCCGTTCAGTACGTACCGCTCGGCGACGGACGGCTGGCGCTGGTGTACAACCACAGCAGTCGCGCGGACGCGACGGCCCGCCGGGTCTCGCTCTACGACGAGATCGACGACGATGGGGAGGCGGGCGACGCTCCGGCCGCCGCACCCGCGCAGCGAGAGGACGCCCCCGGGGCCTTCTGGGGCGCGCCCCGGGCGCCCATGACCCTCGCGCTCTCCGCCGACGGCGGCCGCACCTGGCCCGTACGGCGCGACCTCGACGTCGGCGACGGCCACTGCCTGACCAACAACTCACGCGACCGGCTCAACCGGGAGCTGTCGTATCCCACCATCCGGCAGACGCCTGACGGCACCCTGCACATCGCGTACACATATCACCGCCAGGCCATCAAGTACGTCCGCGTCAGCCCGGACTGGGCCGCTGATGGCTGAGCCGCACGCCGTGGTCACCGGCGCCAGCTCCGGCATCGGCGCCGCCATCGCCACCCGGCTGCTGGACGAGGGGTGGCGGGTCACCGGGATCAGCCGTACGGCCCCGCCCCACGCGCACGACCGGCTGCGCTGGCTTGCGGCCGACCTGGCCCGGCCGGAGGTGCTGCCCGAGGCGCTCACCCCGATGGCCGAGGACGGCCCGCTGGACGCCCTCGTCCACGCGGCGGGTGTCCAGCGCTCCGCCCGGCTGGGAGAACTGGACGCCGAGGACGGGTCCCTCATGTGGCGGATCCACGTCCAGGCGGCCACCGTCCTGGCGGACGCGCTGGTGGACCGGGTCCGGGACGGGGGCAGGGTGGTGCTGGTGGGCAGCCGGACGATGACCGGCGTACCGGGCAAGAGCCAGTACGCGGCCACCAAGGCGGCGCTGACGGGCCTGGCCCGGTCGTGGGCGGCCGAACTGGCGCCGCGCGGGGTCACCGTGAACGTGGTGGCGCCGGGACCCACGGACACCCCGATGCTGCGCGACCCCGGCCGCAGCCGCACCCCGCCCGTCATGCCGCCGCTCGGACGGCTCGTACGGCCCGAGGAGGTGGCCGGTCTGACGGCCTTCCTGCTGGGCCCGGAGGGCGGTTCGGTGACCGGTCAGACGCTGGTGATGTGCGGGGGCGCCTCGCTCTGACAGCCGGGGCCAAGCCCCGGCGCGGTCATGGCCCTGACACAGAACCTCTTCTTGATGTTCACCATTGGACGATCCTGTGTCTGACACTCTTTTCGGTGATCGAACAACGGTCGTAATTCGGGGAGAGGACACCACACATGACCCGTGTGACCCGCTGGAAATCCCTGGCGCTGCTGGCCGGAGTCGTGACGGTCGCCGTCACGGCGCAGACCCCGGCCATCGCGGCACCCACCGCCACCGCGTACGACGACACGTACTACCAGGACGCGATGGGCAAGACCGGGGAACCGCTGAAGGACGCCCTGCACCAGATCATCAGCAAGGACGTCAGCAAGCTTTCGTACGACGAGGTCTGGGACGCCCTCAAGAAGACCGACGAGGACCCGGACAACTCCGCCAACGTCATCCTGCTCTACACCGGCCGTTCCCAGAGCAAGGACTCGAACGGCGGAAACGCCGACGACTGGAACCGCGAACACGTCTGGGCGAAGTCACACGGCGACTTCGGCACCGCCACCGGACCCGGCACGGACATCCACCATCTGCGCCCGACCGATGTCTCGGTCAACAGCACCCGTGGCAACAAGGACTTCGACGAGGGCGGCTCGGAGGTGGGGGAGGCGCCGGGCAACCGCACCGACGACGACTCCTTCGAGCCCCGTGACCAGGTCAAGGGCGATGTGGCCCGGATGATCCTTTACATGTCGGTCCGCTACGAGGGCGGTGAGGGCTTCCCCGACCTGGAGCCCAACGACAAGGTCGACAACGGCAGCCAGCCCTACATGGGGCGGCTCTCCGTGCTGAAGAAGTGGAGCGACGAGGACCCGCCGGACGCCTTCGAGAAGAAGCGCAACCAGGTCATCTACGACGACTTCCAGCACAACCGGAACCCGTTCATCGACCACCCGGAGTGGGTCGCCGAGATCTGGAAGTGAGGTAACCCCCGCCGTCACGCGCCCCGCGCCGCCGCCAGCAGCTCGGAGGCCTGGCCGGGGTGCCCGGGGCGGGCCTGCAGCGAGGGCAGCAGCAGGGTCCACAGTTCGGCCAGATGGTCCTCGACGAGCCGCCGCCCGTCGAGGGCCTCGGACACCGTGTGCAGGCCGAAGAAGGCGCAGACGATGGTCCGGGCGGCGGGCAGCGGATCTACGTGGGCGGCCAGCTCGCCCTCGCCGTGGGCCCGTTCCAGGATGGCCCCGACGGCGTCGATCCAGCCGATGAACGGGGGCGGGAACGGCGCCGCGATCAGGGAGCGCTCGGTCCACAGCCGGGCCCCCGCCCGTACCACGATGTCATCGCGGAAGGCGCGGGCCACCGCGAAGCTGAGCCGGATGAGCTGCTCCAGCGCGGGCACCTGCGGTCCGGTGTGCCGGTCGATCAGGGGCGGCCAGGTGGCGAAGTGTTCCCGCACCACGGCGAGGGCGAGTCTTTCCTTGCTGGTGTAGTGGAAGTAGATGGCGCCACTCGTGTGACCCGACCGGGCGGTGATGTCGCTGATGCTCGTCCCGGCGTATCCGCGTTCGTCGAAAAGCGATGCGGCCGCTTCCAGAAGAGACCGGCGTGTTTGTTCGGCCCGCTCTTGCACGTGTTTGTCGTCCTTCATCAGCCGGTCGGGTGTGACGGAGTGAACTTAGCGGACTTTCGGCCGCTGATGGTGATGAGGACAGACAGGTCAAACATTATTAGTATTTTATGGTGATCGTTCGTGAGGCTCACGGCCTTTCGGAGCCGACCGGTCCCACCGGTCGGCCGCTCAGCTGGTCCCGCACCGTGGCCCGTGAGGCCGTGCACCGGGTTTCGGTGGCCGAGGTGCTGCTCACCGACGTCCGCACGCTGGGTGACGGACGGTTCGAGGCGGCCGCCCAGTGGCCCCGGTCCCATCCGACGTTCCCGCACGGCGGGGAGGGCCGACACCACCCGCTGATGATCGCCGAAACGCTGCGCGAACTGGGGATCTACATCCCCACCCGGTACTACGCGGTGCCCGCGGGCGCGCACTTCCTGATCCGCGACCTGTACTTCCGGCTCGACCCGGAGACCGAGCCCCGGGCTCCGCACGGAGCGACCGACATCACCTGCCGGATCACCGTGACGGACGTCCGTACCGCCGCGCCCGCCGAGCGGTCCGTGTCCGGGATGCGGCTCGACGTCGGCCTGTGGGCGGGGGGAAGGATCTTCGCGCGGGCCGGGGGCACCGCCCGCTTCCTCGACGGCACGGCGTACGCGGAGACCCGCTCCGCGCACTCGGGCCAGACCGCCGGGCGCCGGCTGCGTGCCGCCGTACGGCCCTCACCAGCGCAGTTGGGCGTAACGGCGGCCCGGGACGTGCTGGTCGTGCGGGACGGGGGAGTGGTGTACCTGGACCCCGCGGACACCCGCCACCCGTTCTTCTTCGACCACTGGAGCGACCATGTGCCGGGGCTGGTACTGCTGGAGAGCGCCCGGCAGGCCGCGGCGCTGGCCACCGGCGGATTGCTGATCCGCCCCCTGGCCTGCCGGATGAAGGCGATCCGCTTCACCGAGTCCCATCCGCCCGCCGTGGTCGAGTGCGTCTCCCACGGCAGAACGTGTGTCTTCCGGCTGCGTCAGGCGGACATCTGCACGGCGGTCGGTGTGCTCCAGTACGGCTGACCGCACAGCTGACCGACGAACACTCCGTGCTGCGAACGTCATGAGTGACGAACGCGTCGAGCGGCGAACGTACTGAGCGACGAACAAACCGCCGACGCTCAGTCACCCCTTGCTTACCAGGAGTCATCTCACTAACGTAGTGATCGTTATGTTTCGGGCAGGCAATTCTTCGCCTGTATGGCTTTCCATGCCGCGTCCGGCATTCCGCGACGCAGCGCCGCCCAGAAATCCACCGCGCTGCTCCCCGTGGCTACAGGCATTTCCTGCGCCGATTCCCCCATCTCTCCTGGAACGGCAGGCAGATGACAGCAGAAACCCTTCTCGCATGGACCCCCGCCGCCATCGTCTTCGACTGCGACGGCACACTGATGGACTCCGAACGGCACTGGGAAAAGGCCCGCGAAGTCGTGCTCGCGGACTACGGGACCGTCTGCGACGAGGAGTTCGCGCGGCGCACCAAGGGACTCCACTACACCGAATGCGGCCGCATGATGGCCGAATTCGCGGGTTTCCCCGACCTCGCCGACGAGATCACCCGGCAACTCCTCAGCGCATTCCGCAGACTGGTGGCGGACGACCCGGTCACCATGCCCGGCGCGGCCGAACTGGTCCACAAGGCGGCGGCGTTCGCACCGCTCGCCGTCGCGAGCAACTGCCCGCGCGACGTCGTCGAGGACGGGCTCTCCAAGGCGGGGCTGCTGCGCTACTTCGACCATGTGCTGGTCCCCGGTGGGGAAGTGCGGCCCAAGCCCCACCCGGACGTGTATCTCGCGGCCGCCCGCCTGTGCGGTGCGGCCCCCGCGGACGCGCTCGCGGTGGAGGACTCCCACTGCGGCTTCCTGTCCGCCTCCCGCGCCGGGCTCAGGGTGCTCGGCGTGGGGCCGCGCAAACCGGTCGACGAGCGCCCGCCGGTGGACCTGTGGGTCTCCACGCTCGCCGATCCCGACCTGCTCAAATGGGCTGATTCCCGGGCTGCTTGAGGCCTCGGGAGACCGTGTCACCGGTCAGTCCATCTTCATCCCGTCGTGGGACGAGGAACCTCCGTGGGAGCCACCCTGGGACGAGGAACCGCCCTGGGACTTCGACCCCCCGTGGTGCATCATCGAGCCCTGCTCGATGTCCCCGCCGAGCTTCGCGCGCAGCGGCTTGAGGGATCCCGAGGACAGACCGGTGACCGACCAGCGGGCGCCGACCAGATACGTGCCCCCGTAGTCCTTCGAGGTGTTCAGCCAGTCCTTCTGGCCCTTCTCGGTGGCGAAGGTGACCATGGTGTACCGGTCGCCCTTGCCGGACTGGCAGGAGCCCTGGCGCAGTTCGTCCGCCTCGGTGACGATGGTCGCCTTGCAACCGATGGCATCGGCGATCTGCGTCAGGGCCGCCGGTTTCCCGGGCTTCCCCAGCTCCTTGGCGGCGGGTGCCTTGTCCTTTTCCGGCTTCTTCGCGTGGGCCTGGCTGTTTCCACCGCAGCCGCTCACCACGCCGCTCGCGAACAGCACTGCCGCGCAGAGCGCGGTGGCACGAAGTGCGCGTGACACATCAACCTCCCGTCGACATCCGGCGGGGAGCCCGGAGCGTGTGCGCTCCCGGGCCCCCGCCGGGGTGGGCCATCATGCCGTCTTACTGGGTCACCTTCTTGCCCTTGTCGTCGAGGGCGAACCAGGTGCCCTTGACGCCCTGGCCGTTGGTGTCCCCGGGCTTCTTGTCACCGGCGAACGTGTACAGCAGCCAGCAGTCGAAGGCGGCCTGCTTGGTGCCGTCGGGACGAGTGAAGGAGGTGACCTTCGAGGCGTCCACCCCGGCGACCTTGGTGGTGTCGACGGCCTTGACCGGCTTCCAGGTGTTCAGGCAGGCGGCGTCGACACAGGCCGTCTTCATCGGCCAGGGGGTGTCCTTGTCGAAGCGGTAGACGGTCATGCCCTTGCTGTTCACCATGATCTTGCCGAGGTCGGCGTTGTTGCTGACCATCAGCTCCAGGGCGCCGCCCGCGGCCTTCTTGCCGGCCGGCTTTCCGTCCGGGGCCAGCGCGTTCCAGGTGCCGCCCACGCCCTGGCCCTTGGTCTCGCCCGCCTTGGTGTCGCCCGCGTAGCGGTAGACCGGCCAGCCCTCCAGGGTCAGCTGCTCGGTGCCGTCGGCGCGCTTGACCTTGCCGAGCTTCTTGGCGTCGATACCGGCACCCGCGGTGGCGTCGTCGGCGGGCACCGGCGGCCACTTGGTGGCGCACGCGTCGTTGCAGTTGGACTTGGCCGGCTTGGGGGTGTCCTCGTCGAACCGGTAGAGGGTCAGACCCCCGCTGTCGGCGACGAACTTGCCGAGCTTGGCGTCGGTCTTGACCGCCAGCTCCTTCGCCGGGCTCGTCCCGCCAGTGGCGGCGCCACTGCCCGCGGCCGCGCCACTTCCCGCTGCCGCACCGGTGTCGCTGGAGCCACCGGTCGCGCCGGCCCCCGCGGCCGCCGCACCCGCACCCGCCGACGCCGAAGTACCCGCGCCCGCACTCGCCGCCTGGCTGCTGCCGCCCACGGGCTGGACGTTCGCGCTGCCCGCGGAGGTGTCATTGCTGCCACACGCCGCCGTCAGCATGACCATCGCCACGGACACTCCCGCGAATGCGATCTGACGCCGCTTCTCCATGACCACTCCCTGCGAAATCCATCTTGGTGTCCGGCGGTGAAGGCGCCGACGTCATGTCCATACGGAGCCCGAGTCGACCGTCGTTCAGCCAGTTAAAAATTTGTCACCAGACGCAAAAAACGTCGGATGCGTGAGCGCACAGCAATCGACGGCCGTTGAGCAACGGCCGTCGTGGAAGGGGGACTTCGCTGCTGCCTACTCCTCGATGCGCAGCGCCAGCGCGGGGCAGCGGCGCACCGCGCGCACCGCCTGGGCGCGCAGCTGGCGGGGCACGTCCATCCGGGCGGAGGACGGGTAGCCGTCGATGCCGAGCGTCAGCACCTCGGGCGGCAGGATGTCCGCGCACAGCCCATGGCCCTGGCACAGCGACCAGTCCACCAGGAGCTTCTCCGTCGGACCCCGCTGCTGCCGCTCGCCACGCGGCGGCGCGGACGCCGGACCGGGCGGCAGGGCCAGCGGCTGGGACTCCTCGGGCAGCGGCAGCACACCGATCGTGGGCCGCCCGCAACCCGCGCCGAGCGCATGGGACTCGAACTCCTCGGGGAACGCGTCCAGCGCCGTGGTCACGAAACCGGCCGTACCGTCAGGATGGCTGCACGCGCCCCGTTTGCGCACCGAGTTGATGTACGCGCGCACATTGTCGATGGACGACTGGCCGCCACCCCGCTCCACCTGCCCGATCGCGTCCGCGAGGGCGGGCAGGCCGATGAAGCACGGGCCGCACTGACCGGCCGTCTCGGCGGCCAGCCAGCGGGCCACCCGCGCGGTCTCGCCGAGCGGGCAGGTGTCCTCGGGGATGGGCAGCACCGCGCCCGCGCCCAGCCGCGCGCCGTACTTCTTCATGGACTCGCGCGAGATCGTGGTGGCGTTGATGCTCTTCGGGTCCAGCCACTTGCCGTGGTAGCCACCCACCAGCACACCCTGGCCGGGGGAGAGCCCGCACAGCTCCAGGACGTAGGTCAGCGGCACCCCGGTCGGCGTCTCCATCACGTACTTGCCGCCGACCGTCAGCAGCGTCGTGCCCGGTTCGGTGGGCAGCCCCACCGAGCGGTACGGCAGCGCGCCCATCCGTGCCGCGATGGCGAGTTGGGCGTAGGTCTCGGTGTTGGACAGCAGGGTGGGCAGTCCGCCGAGACCGTTCTCGCTGGACCGGATCTTCCGGCCGTTGGGGATGGCCGGGGCGCCGCTGATGCCGTTGATGACGGCGCCGCCCTCACCGGCCACGAACCGGTCGGGCGTGAGGGTCACCGACACCGGGACCCCGCTGGGGCCGCGCTCCGCCACGGCGGCGTTCAGCGACTCCTCGACGTCCGGGCGGTGCACCGCGATGGCGACCTCCTCGGCACCGATCGCCTCGGCCGCCAGCGTGGCGCCGTCGATGACCAGATGCGGGGTGTGCAGCAGCAGCGCGGTGTCCTTGAGGCAACTGGGCTCGCCCTCACTGCCGTTGACCACCACGTTGCAACGTCCGCCCGCGCGGGCCGCCGCTTCGACGACCGCGGTGACCTTCTTGGCGAACGGGAAACCGGCGCCGCCGCGCCCGCGGAGATCGATGTTCTCCGCGAGCGCGACGAGTTCGTCCGCCCTCAGGGCGGGCATGGTGCCGTGCACCGTCAGGTGGCCCACCCGGTCGAGCCGGTAGGCCTCGTCCAGCCCGGCCAGCAGCCGGGGCGGATCGACACAGGCCAGCCTGGGTTTTGTCTTGATCACCGGTCCCACCCACGGGAGGCACCGAGCGAGGCCCCGTCCCGCCGGTCCGAGTCGGCCGAGCGCGGGCGCGGCACGGTGGGCGCGGCGCGCCGGGTGCGGCCTTCCTGCAGGCTGCGGGCGGGCGGGTTCCTCACCGAGATGCCATCCCCTCGATCGTCGTCCTGGCTGCGCCGGGCTGCGAGCCGCATCCACAGCGCGATGGCCACTCCGGCCAGAGCCGCGATGTAGCCGTATGTCGCCCAGATCTTGGCCTCACGTCCGGCCTTCAGACCATGGACCAGCGCGAGGCCCCAGGCGGGGTAGGCGCCCACATGGAGCGCCCGCCACCACCGGTACCGCCAGCGGGAGTTGCCCGCCGCGGCGAAGGAGCTGCGGACCGCTCCGGTCACCGCCGCGATGACGAAGAGGTAACCGGCAATGGTTCCGAGCCCGATCAGCACCGGCTGCTTTGCGTCAGCGAACGGTAGCACGATCGAAGCTGCGTTCGTGTGGCTCTCGGCGACCTTCACCCAGATGTGAATGCCGAGAAACAGCAGGCCAGCGACCGCGGCCGCCCGGTGGACGCCCTGGGCGATCAGCCGGTGGTTGGAGTGCAGGATCATCTGGTCGGTCGCGGCGAGCCCCCACAGCACCGCTGAGCTGAGGCAGACCAGGGCGAGCACCCCGGCGCCGAAGTCGAGGAACGCGAACGTCTGGCTGAAAGCGCCGGCGTTGTACGTCACGATGAGGGACAGCACGAGGGTCGCGACGATAGCGTAGATGCGGATGTTGCGGGACCAGCCGATACCAGGCCGGTCCTGCCGAGTCCGGCGAGCGGCTCGTCGTCCCCCAGGTGCTTGGCGTCCCCCGTGGCGCCCCTGTGAGGGAGAAGGCGTTTGGGACATGGACATTGGAGCCTCCCGATCGCGCGTGTTCGCGCGGATGACGAGATACGTCAAAGTCGTCTTGGGGGCAGCAGCTTCTCGGAACTACACGTGATCTCCATAAGATTTGTCGTAACGTGACAACTTCTCGTGTATGAACACTGCCCAGACCGTCTTCGGCTGATCCACTGTCATCCCGATGGCAAAGACCCGGCAAAGCACCGGGACCGGTAGGGGCGGGAGTCCTCTATGAGGTAGCGGAGGACCCTCGACTCCCTTTCCGGTCCGGATGAAGCCGGAGACGGAGGCAACCTCCACGGGTCCGACCGACCCCCCAACGGTCGGGCCTCCCCCCGGCAAGAACGAGGTAATGATGGGCGAACTGGTGAACCGCATCTGGTCCCGCCCCCGTGGCGAGTGGACCCGCGTGCTGCGCAATGAACTCCCGTCCCTGGCCGACGAGGTGGTTGAGAACCTCCGGCAGAGAATCCCGGGATTCGCCGACCTTCTGGAGGACACTGAGCGTGAAAAGGTCCGCGGGGAGGTCGAGCAGGCCATCCTGACGGCGCTCGGCTACCGGAAGGCGGGCGAGGAGGGCGCCGGGACACTGGCCCTCTCCGACGCCTCGCACGGCGAGGAGCCGCTCACCGACATCCCGCCCGAGCGGGCCCGGCGCGATCTGTTCGAGGCCCTGATCGGCGAAGTCTCGGTGTCCGAGCGGACGTTGGCCGAGCTGTCCCGGGCGGCCCGCTGGCCGCTCCCGGAGACGGTCCAGGCCATCGCCCTGCCCACCCCGGGCGAGGCGCCACCTCTGGCGGCCGTGCTGGGAGACACCCTCATCGGCGCCGTCGGTGACGAGCTGTGCCTGCTGATCCCCGACCCGGACGCGGACGCCGACCCCGCACCCGACCAGGGCGCGGAGCGGCTCCAGGACGGTGAACGGGACCCGGACCGGGAGGCCCCCGCGGACCCCGGCACCCGTGGCGCGCTGGAAGCCGCGCTGCGCGGCCGGACCGCCTCCGTCGGCCACGTGGTGCCGTTGAACGACGCGGCGTCATCCGTCCGGTGGGCCCGGCGGCTGCTGACCATGGCCCCCGGCCGGGGCGGCGCCGAACCCCGGGTGCTCTTCGTCGACGACCACCTGTCGATGCTGCTGCTGCTCCAGGACGAGTCCCTCGTCCGGGCGCTGGCCTCGCGCTGGCTCAAGCCGCTGGTCGGGCTGACTCCCCGGCAGAGCGAACGGCTGCAGATGACCCTGCTGGCCTGGCTGGAGGGCGGTGGCGCACCCGAGGCGGCCAAGGCGCTGAAGGTGCATCCGCAGACCGTGCGGTACCGGCTGCGCCAGATAGAGAAGCTCTTCGGCCCGGGCCTGCGTGACCCGCGAATACGGTTCGAGCTGGAGATGGCGCTGCGTGGCCGCAGGCTGATGGCGCAGATGGACCGCATCCGGCGCCACGCGTCCCGGGTGAACCGACGACCCCGTACCGGCGCTGCCCCAGGCGTCCGTCCGCTGGGTATCGCCCGCGAGGCGCGGGTCAACGGCCTCTGAGTCACATCGGCTGAGACACACACGGAGACACATCGACGCCACAAAGGACTGCCGACCGCGGAATCGTGGTCGGCAGTCCGGTGCGTGGTGGCGTCGACGTGACGTGTCCTCAGTTCACACCGGCGCCCGCCGTGCGCATCGCGGCGTTGAGGCCCAGGAGTTCCTTGTACGCGTGGGCGCAGAAAGCACACTCCGCCAGATGGCGCGCCAGCGCGTGGCCACGTACCCCGCCGCGTCGCACCGAGGCGCCGATCATGGCGCTGAAGTGGCGGCAGCGGTCGTTCGCCGCGGACTCCAGATGGGACTGCAGATACGACTCGCGCAGCCCCTCTCGGGCGCGGAAGGCCAGTGAGGTCACTCCGCTGGGGGAGATGCCCAATAAGGACGCCACGCGCTGCGGCGGTTCCTCCTCGACCAGGGTGTGCCACAGCACGGTCTGCCACCGCTCCGGAAGTCTGCGGAAGCTGCGGATGAGCAGCTGACGGTCCTCGCGCGCCAGCAGATGCCACTGGGGGTCGGCCGTGTGCGCGTGCTGCCGCCACGACTCGAAGTCCGCGGTCAGCAGGACCTGGCGCTCCCCGTCGCTCCATTCGAGCGCCGTGTGGCGCACGACGGTCAGCAGATACGGCCGCCACGGTCCCCGCGGACCGCCGCCCGCCCTGACCGCCTGGAACGTGCGGATGAATGCCTCGGAGGCCAGGTCCTCGGCGTCGTGGAGCGCCCGGCAGCAGGTCCGGGCGTACGAGAGCGTCGCCCGGTGGTGGCGGCGGTACAGCACGTCACCCGAGGCCGGGCTGGTGGCGCCCGAGGCGTACTCGTCCCTGAGCCGTCGGGTCAGCTCCTGGTCGGGGAGCGAGTCGGAGCCGGTGGCGGAGACCCCCCGCACGCACGGACCGCCCGGCTCCCGGGGGGCGGGAAGGACCGGACGGTCTGGGTGGCCGGGGTGGCCGGGATGGTGCCCGTCGGGATCGTCGGCGGCCGCGTCACCGGCGGTCCGGTGGTGCGACGCAGCGCGGCGCGCGCCGGCCTTGCGGCCGACGCGCGCCTGGTGTTCGTCACCCATCAGGTGCACTGCTGGCCGCTGTTGATGCAGTCAACGGCCTTGCTCATGAGGTCATCCGGCATCACGTTGATGAAGTCATCGTGATCGGTGATGGGCTTGTGCAACTGCTCGGGGAATCCGTCCACGGCGAACGGGGTGTCACCCGGGTTCTCGTAGCTGATGGTGTTCACCAGCTGCGGGATGGCCTTGAAGCCCTGCGGGCAGGAACCGTCGTCGTTGGCGTTGGCCACGTGGTCACGGTGGTTGGCGCTGTCCGCGTTCTGGCCGTCCCAGCAGCCCTGGAAGTCGAAGACGCGCAGCAGGTCGCTGCCCTCGGGGCAGAGCGGGTACTTGTCCGTCAGCTGACGGTCCTCGAAGCCACTGCAGCTCCAGGCGGCGTTGGCGTTGGCATCGCCATTGGTGAAGGCCTTGGCGTCACCGGTGATGATCCGGAGAAACTTCGGCATCGCCTCGACCTTGCTCTGGGCGTTGCCCTTGAACTCGATCTTGGAAGCCTTGGGGGTCAGGATCGTGCCGACGTTGCCCTCCTGGCCACCGCCGAGCTGGTTGGCGTCAGCCTCGTCCTTGCCGTCCTGAAGACGGACCACGGGCCAGTAGTAGGTCGACTTGTCGCCGTTGGAGCAGGAGGTGCCGGCCTGCTCGAAGGTCTGGTTGTTGGCGAACGCGTCGTTGGCGTCGTTGCCCACGTAGTCGTGCATGTGGTGGGCGCCGTTGGTCACGCCCGGGGCGACGATGACGTTGTCGCTGTTGCGCAGGCCCGCCTCGCCGACGCCGCACTCCGACGTGAAGGTGCCGGTCGAGCCGCCCTGCTGGGCCTGCGGCGCCTCCTTGACGTTCGGCTGCACCTGGGTGATGTCGACGAAGTCGTTCTGCGCCGGGCCGTTGCCCGCCTGGCCTCCGGCGTTGCCGGGCACGTCGTTGGCGCCCTCGCCACCCTGCTGCTGGCCGCCCTGGTCGCCGCCCTGCTGCTGGTCGCCACCTTGCTGCTGGTCGCCGCCCTGCTGCTGGTCACCGCCCTGCTGACCCTGCTGCTGGTCGCCTTGCTGGTCCTGCTGCTGACCGTCCTGCTGGCCTGCCTGCTGCGCGACCGGCTGCATCTGGCACTCGGTCATGCCCTGCAGCTGGTTCTGCCCACCGCCCTGGCCCATCGCCTCGCTCATCTGGTTGAGCGTCTGCTGGCGCTGGTCGTTGAGCTTGCTCAGCACGGCGTCGCCGGACGCCTGGCCCTTGTTCATCTGCTGGTAGGCGGTGGCCACCTGGTTGTCCAGCTCACCGAGGCCCTTGGCGACCTGGGACTGGGAACCCTTCGGCACATCGCTCAGCTTCTGGCTCACATCGGGGCAGTTGATCGTCCCGCCCGCTGATTTGGCTGATACGGCCCCATCTTGAGCGGAAGCGTTCTTGTCGCCGCTGGCTGAGGCGTTGGCGGTAATGATCGCGGCCCCGCCGCCGCCCAGTGCCAGTGCGGCGACGATGGCGACCGTTTTGTTCTTGAACCGCCCGCGCTTGTGGGTCTGTTGCCTCATGAGATCACTTCACTTAGTCGTTAGAGGGCGTCGTAGTCGACAAGCCCGGTGTCCTCGAGGACCGTGATGTGGTCGAGAACGATGGTGTTGGCCCTGGTGGCCAGAGACCTGACCATGGAGTTCTTGCTCTGAGCCCGTACCTGCGCCACCAGATTGAACACCTTCCCGTGGGCGCTCCGCAGGAATTGCGCGAACAAACGCTCGAATTCAGCGCTGCTCGGTGCCTGGGACATCTCGTTCAGCCAGCCCTGCTGCTGGTCGTTGGGCTGGGTGGGCAGGCTGACACCCAGGGCCTGGGCTGTCTCGTTGGTACGGCGGTCGAGTTCGGTATGGCCGTCGATGAGGTGCTGGCCCGCGGTCTTGACGGCTTCCGTGGTACCGCGCTCCTTGCCCATGCGTCCAGAGGGGAGTTCCCAGAGCCCGGCGAGCTTGACTTTGCGTACGAAGTCACGGTCGGTCGGCGTGAGCGGTCCGTACTGCGTACTGACCGTCCCTCCGCCGTCGTCCGCGACGCCGTTGGGGAGTACCGCGGCGCTGCTCGAACTGAACAGGCTCACGGGAATGAGAATTGCCGCAAGCGTCACGGCGAGCGCACCAATGATGAGCCCGCTGCCGACAGTACGGCTGGATGCCTTGGATCTGCTCAGGATTGCTGATCGCACAGCGCCCTCCTTGCTTCGGAGTGACACCGGACGCTAGTGCCTGGTGTGGCACGGTCGTGGAGACCTCATCACTAGTGAATAAAGCCGGGACAGAGATCTCTCCTTGTTGGTACTCTCCGCGCCCGCGCGTTGGGGGCATGCGATTGCGCCTGGACCGCACCGAAATGCCCGGTAGATCCGTGCCGTTCAAAGTTTTTTTCCGCGGCGTTGAGTACAGAGCGGCGGCCGTACGTACGGCAGGGAGAACCCTCGTCATCACCACGACCGGAAGGGCCCAAGCCGTGCGAGCGACCGCGATGAACCCGACGCCGGTGACCAGTGTTTCGCGGACCGTCCCGGGAAACCGTCCCGCGCGGACACCGCGGGTGCTGCCATCGGCCTGGGACCGGACCCCGGTGCGACGGGAGCCCGCGCCCCACGAGCCCGCCACGGAGGGGACGGGCGCCGCGGTGGTCCGGCTGCTCCCGGGCGGCCGGGGTCTGGCTCGGCACGGTGACGGCGAAGCGGGTCCCGCCCCGGGTTCTCTCCCCTCTCTACGGCTCGTTTCCGGGACCAGTCCTGTCCCCTATATGGGGGAGAGCCGTTATAGGGGAGAGAACCGGGGCGGGCGGCCACCCGCGGGGCCCGACGCCGCGTAGTCCGGCGGCCCCCGAGTCCACGTCCGCTGACTCACCGTCAGTGCCGGTTTCCTGACGTATGACGCTATGCCGGAGCGCCGTTTCCTCTCCTCTGACCTGCCGATACGGCCCACCCGTGGCGCAGGTAGCGTGTGCCGGGTCAGCCGGTCGTACAGGGTGCAACAAGAGGTGGGACGTGGCCGCGGTGCGAGGGACGTTGTCGAAGCGGGTGGCCCAGGCGCGCCAGGAGTTGCCCGGCCACTACGCCCATCTCTTCGACGGGCGACCCGAGGTGGACATCTGCGCCACCGAACTCCGCCCGGACCAAGCGGTCCAGCTGGCCACCGCGTACGGCTACCGCCACCAGCGCACCCGGGGCTCCAAGTCGCTCCGCTACCGCGTCTTCGTACCGGACGAGGACGCCGGGGCGCGGCGCGAGGCGGTACCGCCCGGCACCCCCTTCGAGGTGGCCGCCCGGCATCCGGCCTTCCACGGCCGCAGCGCCCGGGCCGCCCGGAACCACGCCGAGATGATCGAGCGGGAGCGCAACGTGGTCAAGCTGGTCCCGGCCATGGCGGTGGCGCCGTTCATCGCCATCTGGCTGGTGGTGCAGCTGATACTGACCGGCAAGCCCGTGCTGCTGGTACCCGCCGCCTTCTTCGTCTTCCTGGAAGTGGCGCTGATCCTGATGGTCCGCTCCGGCCGCCGCAAGCAACGTGTTCTGGAAGTGCAGGCCGAGTGGCTGATGCGCCGCTACCCCCCTGATGGCTTTCCCGACACCGTCCCGACCGGTGCGCCGTGACGCCCGTGTGAGTCCGGTGTGTGAGGACGCCCCGCTGCCGCTGATCGAATGATCGCTACTATGGCGTTGTTCAGCGGATAACGAAAGCCGATCGGCGGTGGGACATGCGGGAGCCGGCGCGGAAGCGGCAGGCGCGGATCGCGGGCTTGGTGGAGTCCCGGGGATCCGTGCGGATCACCGATCTCTCGGACGAGCTGGGGGTTTCCGTCGTCACCGTACGGCGGGACGTCGAGGAGCTGGCCCGCCGCGGCGAGGTGCGCCGCGGCCACGGGGTGGCGCGCTCGCTGCAGCCGATGGCCGAGGAGTCCACCGCCACCGGCGACACCGTCGGCATGGTGGTCCCGGAGCGCAACACCTATCTGACCGAGGCCGTGCAGGCGGCCCGGGAGGCCGCCGAGAAGGCGGGGCTGCGGCTCGCGCTGCACATCGCGGCCGACGAGTACGACGCCGACCGCACCGCGGCGCGCTCGGCGCTGGAGGCCGGTGCGCGCGGGCTGCTGCTCTCGCCGCACTGGCGCACGGCGGCCGAGGCGGCGCGGGACCATTCCTGGCTGCGCGCGCTGGACGTCCCCGTGGTGCTGCTGGAGCGCCGCCCCGAGCGCGGCAGCTCCCTGTACGGGCTGGACTGCGTGCGCTCGGACCACGCGTACGGGGTACATCTGGCGCTCGGCCATCTGACCTCCCTCGGCCACCGGCGCATCGTGCTGGCCGCGCGCGACGACAGTCCGACGGCCAGGGTGATCCAGTCGGAGTTCGCCGCACAGACGGGCGCCCGGGGCCTGGGCGAGGGCTGTACGGCCATCCTCAGCTCGCGCACCGCGGGCCCCGATCCGCGCGTCCCCGATCCGCGCGCGGTCGACCTGGCGGAGACGCTGCGCCGGACCGGGGCCACCGCCGCGTTGATCCACAGCGACATGGACGCGCTGGTGCTGATCCAGCGGCTGCGGGAGGCCGGGGTCGAGGTGCCGCGGGACTGTTCGGTGGTCGCGTACAACGACGTGGTGGCCGACATGGGCCAGATCGCGCTCACCGCCGTCGCCCCGCCCAAGGCGGAGGTCGGCCGGGCCGCCCTCGGGCTGCTGCTCCGGCAGCTCGACCACGCCCGGGAGGGCCGGTGGCCGGGCGCCGCCCGCCATCTGGAGCTGCTGCCCGGTCTGGTGGTCCGGGACTCGACGGCCCCGCTCTCCTGAGACGGCTGCTCCTGAGACGGCTGCTCCTGAGACGGCTGCTCCTGAGACGGCTGCTCCTGCGACGGCCGGGCCGTCGTGTGCGACACGTCTGATCGTTTGACCGCTTCGGTTTCTTCTGTTCGATGTATTGACGGTATTTCCGTCAAGCGATCAGGATTCCCCCTGACTCCACCGCTCCACCGCTCCACCGCGAACAGGGGAGGGTCCATGCCTGGCCTCAGACGCCCAGGACGCGCGGCTACCGGACGCCGGGCGACAGCCGGAACAACGGCACTGCTCACACTGCTCGCCCTCCTGCTGGCCGGCTGCTCCGGTGGCGGAGCGAACACCGCCAAGGACGGCCCCGTCCGCCTCACCTTCTGGTCCGCGCTGCGCGGCAGCCAGGAAGTGGTGGACGAGTTCAACCGCACCCACACCAACATCAAGGTCGACTTCGCGCAGGTGCCCTCGGGGGAGCAGGGCGGCTGGGCCAAGCTCAGCAACGCCGCCCGCGCGGGCAACGCCCCCGACGTCGCCACCATCGAATACCCGCAGCTGCCCGGCTTCACGATCGACGGGGTGCCCCGGGACATCAGCAAGCTGCTGCCGGACTCGGTGCGGAGCAAGATCCTGCCGCAGGCGCTCGACCTCACCACCTTCGACGGACGCACCTATGCCGTCCCGGTGGACATCGAGCCGATGGTCTTCCTGTACCGCAAGGACATCTTCACCAAGAACCACATCCCGGTCCCCAAGACCTGGGCGGAGTTCGAGAGTGCGGCCCGCCAGCTCAAGAAGGCCGAGCCCCGGTCCCGTATCGCCAGTCTCTTCACCACCGGCGGCACCCTCTACATGGCCGCGTACGCCTGGCAGGCCGGGGGCCAGTGGTACGACACCTCCGGCGACACCTGGCGCGTGTCCATGGACGACGCCCCCACCCGCAAGGTCGCGGGGTACTGGCAGCGGCTGATGGACGACGACCTGGTGCGCGTGGAACCCGGGTCCAGTCAGCAGTGGCGGGCCCATCTGCGCAGTGGTGAGACGGCCGGTTATCTGGCGGGCGCCTGGGCCGCGGGCTCCATGATGGCGTCCACCCCCGACGGCAAGGGCAAGTGGGCCATCGCGCCGGTGCCGCAGTGGGACCCGGCCAAGCCGAAGGTGAGCACCCAGGGCGGCTCGACCTTCATGGTCACCAAGGACAGCAACCATCCCAAGGAGGCCATGGAGTTCATCTCCTGGATGGTCACCAGCCCCGACGCCCTGCGCGCCAAGCTCTCCAGCGGGGTCAGCAGCGCCTTCCCGTCCGTGCCCGGTCTGCTCCCGGTGGCCCGCAAGGAGATGGACACCAGCTACTACTCCGGGCAGGACATCTTCGGCCTCTTCGGTGAGCAGGCCAAGCTGATCTCTCCCACCTGGAAGTGGGGACCGCGGATGGTGTCGACGACCACCTCCGGTGACGACGGCCTCGCCAAGGCCGGGGCCGGAAGCGGCAGTGTCCTGGAGGCACTGCGCGATGCCCAGAGTCGGACGATGCCCGACCTGAAGAGCCTCGGCCTGTCGGTCACCACCCGCTGAACCCCCTCACCCGCGCTGTGTCTCCTTCAGTGGCTTTCCCTTTCACCGTGAGCCGAGGTATCCCGTGAGTACCGTCATCTCCCCGAAACCGACGGCGCCGCCACCGGCGGCCGCCGCCGAACCGCCCTCCAGAGCCGGGCGACGCCAGCAGCGGATCGCCGCCGCCGTCCTGCTGACCCCCTTCACGGTCCTGCTCGTCGCCGTGTTCCTGGTCCCCGTCGGCTACGCCATCTACCTCAGCTTCTTCGGCGAGGACCATGAGGGGCTCGGCTTCGGCGGCGGGCGTACCGTATTCACCGGACTGCGCAGCTACCTCGCGGTGCTCACGGACCCGAGCTTCCTGACCGGGTTCGGCACCATCGTCCTGTACTGCGTGATCTTCGTCCCGCTGGTGGTCCTCAGCGCGCTCGCGATCGCCCTGCTGCTCGACTCGGGTCTGGTCCGGCTGCGGCGTACCGCGCAGATGCTGCTCTACTTGCCGCACGCCGTCCCCGGCATCATCGCGGCCATCCTCTGGCTGTACCTCTACACCCCCGGGCTCAGCCCGGTCATCAAGCTGTTCGGTCAGGCCGACATCACCATCGACTTCCTCGGGCTGCACACCGTGCTTCCGTCGATCGTCAACATCGCCCTGTGGAGCGGACTCGGCTACAACATGATCATCTTCTATGCCGCGCTCCAGGCGCTGCCCCGCGAGGTGCTCGAGGCGGCGACCATCGACGGAGCGGGCGGCATCCGCACCGCGCTCCAGGTCAAGGTGCCCATCATCCGCGCCTCCGTGGTGATGGTGTGCATGTTCTCCCTGATCGCCGCGCTGCAGCTGTTCACCGAGCCCATGCTGATGAACCAGGCCACCCCGATGGTCAACTCCCGCTTCACCCCCAACATGTACATCTATGACGCGGCCTTCCGCCGCAACAACTACGGACTCGCCTCCGCGGCCTCGGTCATCCTGCTCGTCGTCACCTGCGCCCTGTCGTACGCCGTGACACGCTGGTCGGGCCGCCGGGAACGGAGCGCGCGATGACCACGACCACCCCGACCAGCACCCTCCGCACCCCCAGATCCGGCGGCCGGTCCCGGCTGACCAGCCGCGGCGTGGCCAACGCCGTCGTCCTGATCGCGGCCCTCTACACCATGCTGCCCGCCCTGTGGCTGGTGCTGGCGTCCACCAAGAACGCCGACGCGCTCTTCGGCAGCGACATCCTCTCCTTCGGCGACTTCTCCTTCGCGAGCAACCTCTCCGACCTGTTCTCCATGGACGGCGGGCTGTACGGCGAGTGGTACGTCAACAGCCTGCTGTACGCGGTGGTCGGCGCCCTGACCGGCGCGCTGATCAGCGTCGCCGCGGGCTACGCGTTCGACAAGTACGAGTTCCGGCACAAGGAGAAGCTGTTCGCCCTCGTCCTCACGGGCGTCATGGTGCCGCCGACCGTCCTCGCCCTGCCGCTCTACCTGGTGGCCTCCGGCATCGGCATGGTCAACACCTTCTGGGCGGTCTTCATCCCCGTCCTCTTCAACCCCTTCGGCGTGTATCTGGCCCGCCTGCTGAGCAGCGGCTACGTACCGAACGAGGTGCTGGAGGCGTCCCGGGTCGACGGCGCGGGGGAGCTGCAGACCTATGTGCGGGTCAGCCTGCGCATGCTCGGCCCCGGGTTCGTGACCGTCTTCCTGTTCCAGCTCACGGCCATCTGGAACAACTTCTTCCTGCCCATGGTGATGCTGTCCGACCAGCACCTGTATCCGCTCAGCCTCGGCCTCTACACCTGGAACAGCTCCGCCACCGTCTCGCCCGAGTACTACCCGCTGGTCGTCATCGGCTCGCTGCTCGCCGTTGTCCCGCTGATCGTGGCGTTCGTGATGCTGCAGCGCTACTGGAAGTCCGGACTGACCGCAGGGAGTGTCAAGTGATCGCACCGCAGCAGCCCCCGCAGTCGCAGCCGCCGTCCGGTCCCCGCCCGCGCGCCGCCCTGGCCATGACGGAGCGCACCGCCCGCCAGGTGCTCGGCTCCGGCGCGCTGGACCGGCTCACCACGCTCCTCGACCTCGATCCGGACGTCGTCCTCGACGACTTCACCACCCCCGCGGCGCGCCGCGCCCTCGCCGACGCCGAACTCCTCGTCACCGGCTGGGGCTGCCCGCCCCTCGACGGCCGTGCCCTGGACGCCGCGCCCCGGCTCCGTGCCGTCGTCCACACCGCCGGGACGGTACGCCACCACATCACCGACGCCTGCTGGGAACGCGGCATCGCGGTCTCCTCGGCGGCCGCGGCCAACGCCGTACCCGTCGCGGAATTCACCCTCGCCATGATCCTGCTCTCCAACAAGCGCGTCCTCGACATGGCCCGCGACTACCGCCTCGAACGGCGCGCCATCGACTGGAGCGCACGCTACCCGCGGGCGGGCAACTACCGCAGAACAATCGGCATCCTCAGCGCCTCGGAGATCGGCCGCCGGGTGATCGCGCTGCTGGAGCCGTACGACCTCGACGTCCAGCTGTACGACCCGTATGTGACGGCGCCGGACGCCCGGGAGCTGGGCGTACGCCAGGTGGGCCTGCGGGAGCTGTTCGCCACCAGCGACGTCGTCAGCGTGCACACCCCCCTGCTGCCCGCCACCCGTGGCCTGGTCAGCCGGGAGCTGCTGGCCGCCATGCCGGACGGCGCCACCCTGATCAACACGGCGCGGGGCGCGGTGCTGGACCAGGCCGCGCTGACCGACGAGGTGGTGGCGGGCCGTATCCACGCGGTCCTCGACGTCACCGTGCCGGAGGTCCTGCCTGCCGAGTCGCCGCTGTACACCTGCGACAACGTGCTCCTCACCCCGCACATCGCCGGGTCGAAGAGCGGTGAGCTGCGGCGGCTGGCCGACCTCGCGATCGGCGAGGTCGAAAACTACGTGGCGGGCCGGGACTTCGCGCATCCCGTCCTCCACGAACGGCTGGACCGCTCCGCGTAACCGCCCCCCCCCGCAGTACGGCAGCCCCGGACAAGGAGACACACCCCCACATGTTCGTACTCGACCTCCCCGAAGACGACCGATCCCTCAGCCCGCACACCGGATACACCCGCGCCCACTGGGAAGCCGCCGCCGACGGACTGCTGGGGGCCGCGCTCCGCTTCGCCACCCCCCACCACGCGCTGCTCGACCTGCCGGGGCCGCCGTCCCAGTCCGGGGTCCGCTCCGACGGGCTCGAAGGGTTCGCCCGCACCTTCCTGCTCGCCGCGTTCCGCGCGGCGGGTGCCTACGGCAAGGACCCGCAGGGCTTCCTGGAGCGCTACACCGAGGGCATCGACCACGGCACCCGCACCCCCGGGCGGGACGACGCCGAATCCTGGCCGCTGATCGGACACCACGGGGTGCGGGGGCAGCCCATGGTGGAGTCCGCCTCCATCGCGCTCGGCCTGCGCCTGACCGCGCCGTGGACCTGGGAGGCCCTGACCCCGGACGCCCGGGACCGCACCGAGGAGTGGCTGCGCGGCGCGCTGCGCCACGCGCCCGCTCCCAACAACTGGTACCTCTTCCAGCTCACCGTCGCCGGTTTCCTCGAATCCGTCGGCCGGGGCGACGCGGAGACAACCCGCGCCATCGACCGCGCGCTCGGCCTGCTCGACGGCTGGTACCAGGGGCAGGGCTGGTACTCCGACGGCGACGGGCGCGCCTTCGACCACTACAACGGCTGGGCGCTGCACATGTATCCGCTGCTCCACGCCCACCTCGCCGGGGACCGCGCCCTGCTGGACCGGCTCGGCCCCCGGCTGGAGGAATTCCTCGACGGCTTCGCGCTGCTCTTCGACGCGAATGGCGCCCCCATCCACCACGGGCGCTCCCTCACCTACCGCTTCGCCGCCGGAGCCGCCGTGGCGCTCGGCGGGCTCACCGGCCACACCCCGCTCGCGCCCGGCACCACCCGCCGTCTCCTCAGCGGCGCGCTCCGCCACTTCCTCGACCGCGGCGCCCTGACCGCGGACGGCATCCTGGGCCTCGGCTGGTACGGGCCGCACCTCCCGACGGTGCAGCGCTACTCCGGACCCGCCTCGCCCTACTGGGCGTCGAAGGGCTTCCTCGGCCTGCTGCTCCCGGCCGATCACCCCGTATGGACCGCACCCGAGGAGGCCGCCCCGGCCGAAGGCCCCGACCGGGCACTCGCGCTGCCCGCCCCCGGGCTGCTCGTCCAGACCACCGAGAGCGACGGCCTGGTGCGGCTGCACAACCACGGCAGCTGCAAAGTGCGCCCCTGGGAGGCGGAGCGGCCACCGGCCGAACCCCTCTACGGGCGGCTCGCCTACTCCACCCGCACCGGCCCCACCAGCGCCGACAACATCCCCGACAACCACATCGCCCTCCACATGCGCGGCGTGCGCAGCGACCGGCTGCGCGTCGAGCCGCTCGCCGCGGGCCCCGGCTGGCTGGCCTCCTCCCACATCCCGCTCTTCCCGCCCGGCGGTCCCGTCCTGCCCGCGGCGCGCCTCGACAGCCTGACCCTGGTGCGCGGCAGGCTCGAACTGCGGGTCCACCGCACCGTCAACATCCCCGCCGGAACCACGGTCCACCACACCGGCTGGGCCATCGCGCTGCCCCCGGGCACGGCCACCGAGACCGACGCGACCGACGGGGCCCCCGAAGTCACCCTCGCCGGGGCGGAGGTCACCGGCCAGCTGCTCGGCCTGCACGGCTGGGACACCTCCCGTACGGTACGGGCGCCCCGGGGCACCGCGTACGGGCCCTGGGCCCTGGTCCCCGAGCTGACCGGCACCGTCGGCGAGGGCCCGGACGGCACGCTCTTCGCCGCGCTCGCCTCGCTCACCGGCGACGTCGGACCGGACCCGCTCACCGGGCTCGCCACCGCCGAGGTCAGCGGATGCACCGTCACCGTGCGCTGGCCGGACGGCGCCCGGACCGTCGTGGACTTCGGCGACGGAGGCGCGCTCGGCGTTCCCACCGTGCGGGAGGAGAGCGCGTGAGCCGGCTGGGCATCTGCTCGGTCACCCTCCGCCACCTGGACGCGGCCGGGGTGATCTCCGCCGTGGCCGGCGCGGGCCTGGAGTGTGTCGAATGGGGCGGCGACGTCCATGTGCCCGCGGGCGATACGGCCGTCGCCCGGGCGGTGCGCGGGGCCACCGTGGACGCGGGGCTCGCCGTCGCCTCGTACGGCTCGTACTACCGCGCCGGACACACCGATCCGGGGGAGTTCGACGCCGTGCTGCGCTCGGCCGTGGCCCTCGGGGCGCCCCGGGTGCGGATCTGGGCGGGCGTCACGGGCACCGACGCGACCCCGCCCGAACAGCGCCGGGCGGTGGTCGAGGACACCCGGCGCGCCGCGGCGCTCGCGGCGGACGCGGGCGTGGAACTCGCCTACGAGTTCCATCGCAACACGCTCACCGACGGCGCCGCCCGCACCCTCCGCCTGCTGGACGAGGTGGACCGCCCCGGGGTGCGCACCTACTGGCAGCCGCCGGTCGACCTGCCCGACGCGGAGGCGCTGACCGGGCTCGATGTGCTCGGTGGCCGGGTCGCCGCCGTCCACGCCTTCTCCTGGTGGCCGGGCACCAACCGGCTGCCGCTGACCGCGCGCGCCCCGCTGTGGCGCCGCGCGTTCGAGCGGCTGAGCACCGAGGGCGCGGCGCCTCTGGACGTGCTGCTGGAGTTCGTCCCCGGGGACGACGAACGGCTGCTGCCGAGGGAGGCGGCGACGCTCCGGGCGCTCGCCGCCGTGTGAGCGGACGCTCTGCGCGTCCGTCCTCGCCGGGTGCGGGCCGCTGTCCCGCGCCCGGCGGTCAGCCCGCGCCCGCAGATCAGCCCGCGCCCGGCGAGGACGGCGCGCCCGATGAGGAGGCCGCGCCCGGGGAGGAGCCGAACGCGCCGCTCTCCTCGATGGTGCCGCCGAACTCGCCCCGGAGCGTCTTCATGTTCTTCGTCGGGGACGACGACAGCGCCCAGCGATTGCCGACCAGATAGACCCCGCCGTACATCTGCGCGGTCTCCAGCCAGTCGCGCTGCGCCTTCATGCTGATGAAGTCGAGGAAGAGGAACTTCCCCTTGGAGTTCTGGCAGACCGCCTGCCGGTAGTCGTCCACCTCGGTGGTGAAATCCGGTTTACAGCCCGCGAACTTCGCCAGCTGCTCCACCCGCGCGGGCTTGGGCGCGGCGCTCGACTCGCCGCCGCCCGGTCGCGCCGTCGCACCTTTGCCGCCCTTGCCCCCCGTGTTGGCGTCCGCCGAACCGCTGCCGCCGCCGCAGCCGGTGGCCAGCAGCACGCTCGCCACCGCCAGCACCGGCGCCATCCGCCGCCCGGGGCGGCGCCGCGTTCTGACCGGGTGGGGTGAAGCTTCCATCAGGCTCCCTCTCGTTCTGGTTCGGCCGGTGCGTGCACACACCGGTGCGTACCTCACACCCAGGGGTACGGACGAGCGGAAGCGGTTGTTCAGCGCCTTCCCGGCCCTTGCCCGTGTGCGGGAATGCGCCCGAATGGTTTAGCGTTCAACAAGACATCGGTGGCCGACCGGCCGCCGAAGCCCCCGCAGGGAGGAGAGCGCCATGCCCGCCGTCACCGTCGAGAGCACCGTACAGCTGCCCCACGTCCCCGCCCCCGACCCGCAGACCGCGCCGCCGCGCCCGGTCCGCTCGGTGACCGGCTCCCCGCGGGGCTTCGAGGGGGAGGGCTTCCCGGTCCACCGGGCCTTCGCCGGGGCCTCGCTGCGCGATCTCGACCCGTTCATCCACATGGACCAGATGGGCGAGGTGGAGTACGCGCCGGGCGAGCCCAAGGGCACCCCCTGGCATCCGCACCGCGGCTTCGAGACCGTCACCTACATCATCGACGGTCAGATGGAGCACCAGGACTCCAACGGCGGGGGAGGGCTGATCGCCGACGGCGCCACCCAGTGGATGACCGCCGGTGGCGGCATCCTGCACATCGAGACGCCCCCGGAGCACCTGGTGGTCTCCGGCGGCCTCTTCCACGGCATCCAGCTGTGGGTGAACCTGCCCCGCGCCAACAAGTGGAACCCGCCGCAGTACCAGTCCATCGAGGGCCCGCAGGCCGCGCTGCTCTCCTCGCCGGACGGCGGGGCGCTGGTGCGCGTCATCGCCGGTGACGTGGCCGGACACCGGGGGCCGGGCGGCACCTTCACGCCGATCACCATGATCCACGCCACTCTCGCCCCGGGCGCCCGGCTCGACCTGCCCTGGCGCACCGACTTCAACGCGCTCGTCTACTCCCTGTCCGGACGCGGCACGGTCGGCGCGGAACAGCGCCCGCTGGACGCGCATGAGCTGGCCGTCTTCGGTCAGGGCGGCTCCCTGAGCGTCGCCGCCACCGAGCGCCCGGACAGCCGCACGCCCAACCTCGACGTGCTGATCCTCGGCGGGCAGCCGATCCGTGAACCCGTCGCGCACTACGGTCCGTTCGTGATGAACACCAAGGCCGAGATCGCCCAGGCGGTCGAGGACTTCCAGAGCGGCCGCCTCGGCGTGATCCCCGCCGGGCGGATCCCGCACACGGGCGGTACGGAGCGGAGCTGAGCACGGTGTCCGGGCCAGGCCGGACACCGTACGTAATCTGTCAGCTGTCACCTGTTACGTGTCAGCTGTTATGCGTCAGCCGTCAGTTGATGCCTGTCAGCTGATGTCTGGCATCCGTCAGGCGTGAACGGGCAGCCGCGCACCGCACACCGTCGCCTGCGCCCGGGCGGCCAGGGCGCGCCGGTCGTCGGTCCCGGGCACGGGGCGCAGCGGCCGGTGCGTACGTACCCGCACCGTGAGCCCGGTGGCGCTGGCCACCCGGCGCAGCGAGCTGCTGAAGTCGTCCTCGCCGACGAACGCGGCCACCGTGGTCGGCGCGCCGTGCTGGACGTAGTCCAGCGACACCGGCCGCACCGGGGCGCCGGCGTCCAGTGCCGCCTGGAAGGTGGCCCGCCGGAAGCTGCCGCCCGTCCCGGAGCACCAGGTGACGCCCTGCGGGAACACCATCACCGACTGGCCGGACCGCAGCCGGTCCGCCATCTCCCCTACGCTGTCCGGCAGTTGGCGCAAGGAGTCGCGGTCGATGAACATCGTGCCCGCCCGCTTCGCCAGCGGCCCGACCACCGGCCAGGCGCCCACCTCCCGCTTGGCCAGCATGACCACCGGCTCGACGGCGAGCAGCGCGATGATGTCGATCCAGGAGATGTGGTTCGCCACCACCAGCGTGCCGGTGCTCCCCGGTGCGCTGAGCGTGCGGTCGCCCGCCACCTCCAGCCGGATGTCCAGCGCGTCCAGCATCGCCGCGGCGGTCGAACGCAGCGCCTCCGGGTCGGCGATGCCCTCGCCCCTGAGGAGCGCGCCCATGATCGCCCGGCTGAACGCCGCGTAACGGCGGGCGATCCGGGTGGTGGGCAGCCGTTCCGCCGCGTGCGACACACAGCTGGGGGAGCAGGGGGACCAGGCCGCCCACGCGTGCGCCGGAACGTTCGCGTTGACGCTCACCGGCAGGGTCACCGGGACTCGCCGAGGAAGTAGCGGCGGTAGCGGCCGTTCATCCGCTCCGTGTCCAGGAGGACGAAGAAGTCGGCGTCGTTGAAGTTCCGGTCGTGCTGCGGGGAGCCGCACATCCAGGCGCCGACCCGCAGATAGCCGCGGAGCAGCGGCGGCAGTTCGGAGTAGCTGGGCCGGGCGTCCAGCGTCTGCGTCGGAACCCACGGGTCGAGCGGGTGGACCCGCAGCTCGGGCGGGGCGGCGTGCTTGGAGGTGCCCAGCAGCCAGGCGTTCGACGCGGCCTGCTCGCCCTCGCCGAGCGGGACCGAGGCGCAGCCCGCGAGGTAGCGGTGGCCGGACAGCAGGACGTAGCGGGCGAGACCGGCCCACATCAGGTTGATGACCGCGCCGGAGCGGTGATCGGGGTGCACACAGGCGCGACCCGCCTCGACCATCGAGGAGCGCACCTCGTCGGGAAGCCCCCGCAGGTCGAACTCGGTGTCCGAGTAGAGCCGCTCGCTGCGCCCCGGGGGCAGCAGCCGGTAGGTGCCGACCACGGTGTCCGTGGCGGTGTCGGTGACGATCAGGTGGTCCATGACATCGTCGAACTCGTCCACGTCACGGCCTGGGAAGGGCGTGGTCAGCACCCCTCCCCGTTCGTCGCCGAACACCTGGTAGCGCAGCCGCTGCGCGGCGTTGATCTGCTCCTCGGTATGGGCGATGGAGGTGACGTACGAGCTCGTGGAGGCCGCAGCCGGGGACGTCGTGAGCACGGACATTCCTGTTCTCCGTTCAGGGGACCGTCAGGAGCGGTGATGTCACCACTGTTGCTCCGGCTCCGAACGGCACAGTGTCCGCGTGGTGATTCGACGACTGCCAGCCGATGACGAAAACATGCCACAGGTCGGTCGGCGAGGTGTTAAGGGGCGCCGTGGTGGCCCTGACGTCCATGAGGCCCGTGGTCCCCGGGGAGCGGGAAGCCCAGCGCCCGGGCCGCGGCGGCCGGGGTGGGCTGCGACCAGTGGTCGGCGACGGCCTGTGCGGACGAGAGGGAGCGGGTTTCGGCCAGATCCAGATAGAGCACGCCGTCCAGATGGTCCGTCTCGTGCTGGACGATCCGGGCGGGCCATCCGGTGAACTCCTCGTCCAGTTCACGTCCCGTCTCGTCCTGCCCGCGCAGCCGGACCCGCTCGGGGCGGCTGACCACGGCCTGCCAGCCGGGGACGCTCAGACACCCCTCGAAGAACCCCGCCCGGGCGTCGCCGACCGGTTCGTACGACGGATTCACCAGCACCCGGTACGGCTGCGGCACCCGGCCGCGTGCCTCGCGCACCTCGGCCGCGACCTCGGCCGGGTCCTCGATCACCGCGAGCCGCAGCGGCACGCCGATCTGCGGAGCGGCCAGCCCCACCCCCGGCGCGTTGTGCATCGTCTCGCGCATCGCCGTCAGTAGCCGGTCCAGCAGGCCGTCGGACAGCTGGCCCTCGTAGGGGAGGGCGGCTTGCCGCAGGACGGGGAGACCGGCGGAGACGATGGGGAGCGGACGGCAGCCGTCGAGCAGTTCTTCGACCAGCTCGGACAGGGAGGTGGTGGGCATGGGGACAGCCTGGCAAGGAGGCCGGGCGGGGGCAATCCGTCCGGCGGTCGCGGTGCGCGGAACAGGTGCCTCCGCTTCATGCTCACGATCGGACAATGAGTGAACGCGGCGCGGGCGCGCTCCGTACCCGCCCGTGAGCCGCCGGGGAATCCCACGCCTCCGCGGCTCGTCCGGGTCCTCCCGGGACCCGGTTCGCTGCCGCTCCGCGGTGTCTCTCCCCGGTTGTACGCGGCGGAGCGGCAGCCCCCGGTCGCCCCTCCGGTCAGCTCCCGGCCGGAGGGGAACCACCGGCGGCCGCGGAGTCCTGACTCCGTGGCTGCCGGTGCGCTGCCCCGCGTTCAGCCGCACCGGCGCGTCGTCACTCCGGTTCGCGGGAGGCGAGCAGTGGGCCCAGGACGCGGGTACCGGGGCCGATGCGGCCGCCGGGGCCCGGGAGCTGGGTGGTGTTGTCCACGGTCAGTGGATCGCCGCAGTGCGCGCACGCGGTGACGGGCGTGGTGTCCCGGCCACAGGTCAGGTGGCGGACACGGGCCGGGGACCCGTCCGCACCGGCGCACCAGCGGTCGCCCCAGGCCATCAGTGCCAGCAGCACCGGGTACAGCTCCTCACCCTTCCCGGTCGCGCGGTAGTGCTCGCGCGGCGGCCGCTCCTGATAGCGCTCCTTGACCAGAACGCCCTCCTCGACCAGCCGGGCCAGCCGGGCCGCCAGCACCTTGCGGGAGATGCCGAGGTCATGGGCGAGGTCGTCGAACCGGCTGACTCCGGACAGCACGTCCCGCATGATCAGTGCGGTCCACGCGTCGCCGAACAGGTCGGTGGCTCGGGCGATCGAGCAGGCCACGTCGGTGAGCGGAGTACGGGTCATGCCCCGAGCCTATCCGCGTTCCCCCAGGGAACCCGAGGTGTTAAGTTCCCCGAGGGAACTCATGAATTCCCTCAGGGAACCCACCCCCGCGACGGAGGAAGACCATGGCCGCCACCCCGCGCGTCGAGCTGGACGCACGCTCGCCCGAGGCCGTCGACGGCCGCCAGATCAGGGCCGTGGCCTTCCAGGAGTGCCGCCTGTCCTACGTATGCACCACCCTCGCCGCCCTCGGCCGGACCCCCGCAGGGCGCCGGGCCCTGGCCGTGGGCAGCGGCCGGGGGCTGCTGGCGCGCGGTCTGGCCGGGCTCGGCTTCGGCGTCACCGCCGTCGACCCGTCCGCCGCCGCCACCCGCGTCGCCCGCGAGACCCACCCGCACGGCCACCCCGCCGTCGACTACCGGACCGCGCCCGCCGGGGAACTGGGCCTCGCGGACGCCTCGTTCGACCTCGCCTACTACGCGGACACCTTCGAGATCACCCCCGATCTCGACCGGGCGCTCGCGGAGGCCGCCCGCGTGCTGCGCCCCGGCGGCGTCCTCGTCTACGACACCGTCAACCGCACCCCGCTGTCCCGGCTCATCTACCTCGGCGCCTTCCAGCGCCTCCCGCTCACCCGGATCATGCCCGCGGGCCGCTACACCGCCGCCCGGCTGCGCACCCCCGCCGAGCTGACCGCCGCGCTCGACCGGCACGGCCTGCGTGACGAGGACATCTGCGACTTCCGCCCCCGGGACCCGCGCGGCCTCATCAAGGCCACCGTCGCCCGCCGCCGGGGCCGGATCACCGATGAGCAGATCCCGCCGCTGGCCGGGTTCGTCCTGGCCCCGGACGCCCGGCCGCTGGTCACCTACCTCGGATACGCCGTGAAGCGCTGAGCGCGGCAGCCCGCGCGTTCCGGCGCACACTGGCACTGTGACGGGTAAACGCAGCGCCGGGATCCTCCTGTACCGCGGGACGAGCCCGGCCACCGAGGTCCTGCTGGGTCATATGGGCGGGCCGTTCTGGGCCGCCCGGGACGAGCGCGCGTGGTCCGTACCCAAGGGCGAGTACGAGGAGGACGAGCTTCCCGAGGCCGCCGCGCGGCGCGAGTTCCAGGAGGAGCTGGGGCTGCCGCCGCCCGTGGGCGACCTCCGTCCGCTGGGCACCGTACGGCAGACCGGCGGCAAGCTGGTCACGGTCTGGGCCCTGGCGGGCGACCTCGACCCGGAGCGGATCACCCCCGGCACGTTCGCCATGGAATGGCCGCGCGGATCCGGCCGCACACGGGAGTTCCCCGAGATCGACCGGGTCGCCTGGCTGGACCTCGACCTGGCCCGTACGAAGATCATCGCGAAGCAGCAGCTCTTCCTCGACCGGCTCGCAGAGCTGGTCCGGGGGGCGGACGGCGCGGGCTCCCCGGCCGGGTGACCGGGGTCCGCGCCATCCGCCGCCGGTGCCGTCACGTTCCGCAGGAGGCGAGTGCGGCGAGCACTAAGGCGAGAGCCAGGGCGGCGAGCCGGGGGAGACGGGGGCGTCGGGACATCTGGTGGTTCACCCTTCTATGGGTGAGAAACGCTCCAAAATCAACAGGTCCGCACATTAGTCAACGCATTTCATCGGGCCAAGGCATCGGACAGGACTCGCCGCCCCGCCGAGCGCGGCTACCGTGAAGGGGAGGACCGTGCGGAATGCCCCGCCGGGCGCGGTGGGGCCGACGGAGGCGCGGTGACCATGGAGAACGCGAGGGATACGCGAGGCGCGAGGAGTTCCGAGTACCTGCCCCGGCTGCGCCTGGACGAGCTGCTGGAGGAGCTTCAGGTACGCATCGACGCCGTGCGCGGCACCCAGGACCGGCTGCACAGCCTGCTCGAAGCGGTTCTTTCGGTGGGCCGCGAGCTGGATCTGCGCCAGGTGCTGCGGCGCATCGTCGAGGCCGCGGTGGTGCTGGTGGACGCCGAGTACGGGGCCCTGGCTGTCGTCGGCGACGAACAGCGGCTGGCCGAGTTCCTGCCGGTGGGCGTCAGTCAGGAGCAGCGCGAGGCGATCGGCTCGCTCCCGGCCGGGCACGGCATCCTCGGCGAGCTGATCCGCCACCCCGAGCCGCTGCGGCTGGCCGAGCTGTCCGAGCACCCCGCCTCGTACGGATTCCCGCCCGGCCATCCGCCGATGCACTCCTTCCTGGGCGTGCCCATCCGGGTGCGGGAGGAGGTGTTCGGGAACCTCTACCTCACCGAGAAGCGCGGGGGCAAGGAGTTCGACGGCGAGGACGAGACGGTGCTGTCCACCCTCGCGGTGGCCGCCGGGGTCGCCATCGAGAACGCCCGGCTGTACGAGGAGGCCCGGCACCGCCAGCACTGGCTGGAGGCGAACGCCGAGGTCACCAACAACCTGCTGTCCGGCGTGGACGAGACCGGGGTGCTGGAGCTGATCGTCGACCACGCCCGCCGCATCCTCTCCGCCGACCTGGGCGTGCTGATGCTGCCCGTCACCGGCTCCGACTCCCTCCAGGTCGCGCTGGCGTCCGGCACCGACGCCGAGGCGCACCGCGGTCTGGTGCTGCCCCGCGAGGGCACGTTCGCCGGAGCCGCCTTCACCGCGTCCGAGCCGGTCACCAGTACCGATGTCGCGAACGACCCCCGGATCACGGTCGGCCCCCAACGCTGGAACGGCCTCGGCCCGGCCGTCGCGGTCCCCATGCGCACCAGCGACGGGGTCGGCGGCGTCCTCTCCCTCGCCCGTACGGAACGCAGCCCCGCCTTCACCCAGATCGAGACGGACACCCTGCTCGGCTTCGCGGGTCAGGCGGCGCTCGCCATGAAGCTGGCCGAGCGACGGCGCGACGCCGAACAGCTCGCCCTGCTGGAGGACCGCGACCGTATCGCCCGCGACCTCCACGACCTGGCCATCCAGCGGCTGTTCGCGGCCGGGATGACGCTCCAGAGCACCCTGCGCTTCGTCCAGCACCCGGAGGGTTCCGAACGGTTGCTGCGGGTGGTGGACGACCTCGACGACACCATCAAGATCATCCGCTCCACGATCTTCGGGTTGCGCTCCCACGAGGCGGGTCCCTCGGTGCAGGGGCTGCGCGTCCGTACCGCCAAGACCATCGAGGAGGCGGTGCCCGCGCTCGGCTTCACCCCCGCGCTGCGCACCGAGGGCCTGGTCGACACCGATGTGCCGCGGCCGGTCGCGGACGACATGGTCGCGGTGCTCGCCGAGGCGCTGTCCAACGTGGCCCGGCACGCCCGGGCGCACGCCGCCGAGGTGACGCTGATCGTACGGGGCGCACGGCTGGCCCTGACCGTGACGGACAACGGCGTCGGCATCCCGGACGGCGGCCGCCGCAGCGGTCTGCGCAACCTCGCGGAGCGCGCCGAGAAGCTGGGCGGGCGGCTGGACCTCAGCGCGCCCCGGGACGGGGGCACCCGGCTGGTGTGGGACGTGCCCCTTCCGGAGCGCTGACGCTCGTTTCCGAGCCGTTGCCGCCCGTTTCCGGAGCGCTGACACCTTCCAGCCGGATCATCATCTGGACATGGCCGGGCGCGCGCCGCCCGTCGCTCAGCGCCCAGCGCAGATCGGACCACTCCAGCGCCTGGTGCAGCAGCGAGGCCCGGATGCCGTGCGCCGTCGCCAGCAGCAGGACGTGCTCCAGCGCCTGGCCCGCCCGCAGCCAGTCGGCGCGCCGGTCGTGGGCGGTGGTGAGCACGGCGATCGTCGGCCTGCTCTCGACGACCGCGGTCACGGGGAGGCCCTTGGCGATGCCGTACGGACCGCTGTCGCGCCCCCGGCAGTCGCCCGCCCCCTGCCCGTGGCGGTGGTCATCGGCGCTGCGCCGCTCGGCCTCCGCGGTCAGCTCCAGCAGCCGCGCGGTCTCCTCGGGGCCCGCCGGATACAGCGACGCCCCGTCCAGGCGCGCGGCCTCGGTGAACGCGCCCAGCTCCCGTGGCGGCAGACGGCGCCCCGGGAACGGGAACCGGCCGCCGGGTCGCCGCCAGATCATGTCGTACAGGGTGGTGGGGTGGGCGCCGTCGGGGTGCGGGGCGGCCGTGTGCGGGGACAGGGCCAGCCGTACGGTGGCCAGCAGGTCCGGCTGGGAGCGGTGCGGCAGCAGCCGCACCACCGGCTCCCAGCCGAAGTGGGCCACGGCCACGCGCAGATTGCACACCGCGGCCCCGGCGGAGACGCACAGCGCCCGCCCCATGGGATCGGCCTGCCGCAGCCCGCGCTCCGGGGCGGCCCGGACCTCCAGGGTGACGGTGTCCGGGTTCAGCCGGTACCGCCACGGCTGGGTGTGGAGCATCGACGGAGCCGCGACGGCGGCGGAGATCAGCTTCTCCAGCGTCGCCGCGTCCAGTACTGCGGGCTGCATGGTCTTCTCCTCGCCGGGGGCGGGCCGATGGTCGGAGTGGGGTCAGGTCAGCGGAGCGGGGACAGGGTCAGCGGGGCGGGG
Organism: Streptomyces sp. NPDC041200; assembly: GCF_055591805.1. Classification (NCBI taxonomy): domain Bacteria; kingdom Bacillati; phylum Actinomycetota; class Actinomycetes; order Kitasatosporales; family Streptomycetaceae; genus Streptomyces; species Streptomyces sp. NPDC041200. Next base: position 54,896 of record NZ_JBVIZF010000032.1, read on the forward strand.
CGGGACGGGTGTCGGGAGCCTGCGCCGGAGGCGGGGACGGGGGCGTGTGGCTGGCCAGGACGGCGGCCTGGACGCGGCGTTCGACGCCCAGCTTGGCCAGCAGCCGTGAGATGTGGTTCTTGACCGTCTTCTCGGACAGGAAGAGCCGCTTGCCGATCTGCCGGTTGGTCAGCCCCTCGCCGATCAGCGCCAGGATCTCCCCCTCGCGCGGCGACAGCCCGGCCAGCGCCTCGTCCCGGGGCTCCTGCGGGGCGGTGTCGCCGCGCAGGCTCCGCATCAGCCGCGCGGTGGTGGCCGGGTCCAGCATCGACTGGCCGGACGCGACGGTCCGTACGGCGGAGACCAGGTCGGACCCCTTGATCTGCTTGAGGACATAGCCCGCGGCCCCGGCCATGATCGCGTCCAGCAGCGCATCGTCGTCGTCGAACGAGGTGAGCATCAGACAGGCCAGCCCCGGCATGCGGGAACGCAGTTCCCGGCAGACCGTGATGCCGTCCCCGTCCGGCAGCCGGACGTCCAGGATGGCCACGTCGGGCCGCAGCGCCGGGCCCCGGGCCAGCGCGTGGTCCACCGTGCCCGCGTCGCCGACGACCTCGATGTCCGGCTCGGCGTCCAGCAGATCGTGCAGCCCGCGCCGTACCACCTCGTGGTCGTCGAGCAGGAACACCCTGATGGGCGCCGGTGGTGTCACCCGTGTCCCGGCCCAGGTCTCGGTCATGGCGCCCTCGCCGCTCGTCCGCTCGTCCCGCTGCGTCCGTCCGTCCGCCCGGCCCCCGGTTGTCGAGCGTGGCGCATCCGCCCCGCGCCGCACCAGGGCCGAACGGGCCCCCGCACGGCCGCGACGGGACCGAAAGGCCCCCGGAGGAGAGGGCTGCACGGCCCTCGTCTTACCTCCGCGCGCGTGCCACGGTCTGAATCATGGGCACGAACGTGCGGGGGCGGTGGTTGTGGCGATGGCGGCGCAATCCCCTCAAACGCCGCTCGGACGTGGTGGAAGCCTGGGTGGTCCTGGTGACCGGCCTGGTGATGGTGGTCGGCGGCCCGGCGGCGGGCGTCGCGACCGGCGACGCCGTGGCGGACGGCCTGCGGCAGGAGCGCGCGGACCGGCACCGGGTGCCCGCGGTGCTGCTGGAGAACGCGCCCGCCGCGCTGCCCGCAGCCGACGGCACGGACACCGCCCGGGTACGCGCCGAGGTGCGGTGGACCGGACCCGACGGTGTCGTGCACACCGGCACGGCGCGGGTCGACGAGGGCAAGCGGGCCGGTACGGCCACCAGGGTGTGGACCGATGACCGTGGCCGTCTCGTCTCCGACCCGCCCACGGAGCGGCAGGCGGCGACCCGGGCCACGCTGGCCGGGGCGTCGGCGTCGGCGGGGGTGTGCCTGGTGTCGCTGGCGGGCCGTGGGGTGGTGCGGTGGCGGCTGGACCGCGGCCGGGAGCGTGAGTGGGAGCGGGCGTGGGCCGAGGTCGGGCCCCGCTGGACGCGCCGCCACACGTGAAGCCGCCACATGTTCCGCCACGCGTGGAGCCGCCACACGTGAAGCAGCCCGTAGGCGGTCCTTTACGATCCTCAGGCCGGTGGCCCCGCCGTCAGATGGGCGGTGGTCAGCTGGTTGTCGAAGTCCACGACGCCCTCGACCGCCCGGATCAGCCGGGCCGCGGCCGGGATCAGCACGGCGTCCCGGACATGCCCGGTGAGGGTGACCACGCCTTCGCTCACCCGCACCTCGACCGCCTGATCCGGCGCCGGGAAGAGATGCGCCACCACCTCGCGGCGCACCTCGTCCTCGATCTCCTCGTCCGGCCGCAGGAACACCTTCAGCAGATCGGCGCGGCTGACGATGCCCTCCAGCCGTCCCTCGGCGTCGACCACCGGAAGCCGCTTGACCCGCCGGTGGGTCATGATCCGGGCCGCCTCGGCGAGCGTCGCGTTCGCGTGCACCGTGATGGCCGGGCTCGTCATCAGCTCACCCGCGCTCACCGCGCCCGCCTTGGCGATGCCCGGGAGGTCGCGCAACTGGGCCAGCCGTGCCGGATCGCTGTCCCGGAACTCCTCCTTGGGCAGCAGATCCGCCTCGGACACCACCCCGATGACCCGGCCCTCGCCCGCCAGCACGGGCAGGGCGCTCACCTTCCACTGTTCCAGCGTCCTGACGATCTCCTTGAACGGCGCCTCGCGGCCGACGGCGACGACGGTATGGGTCATCACATCGCTCACGATGCGCGCGGTCCGGGACACGGAATCCTCCTGTCTGAGTGCTGTCTCAGCGCTGGGTCAACCCGAGCCGCCGTACGTCCGGATCCGGCGGCCGGTGACGCGCTCGGGCTCGATGCGCAGCCACAGGTCGCGGCCGCCGCCCGGCCACGGCGGGGTGTAAGCGGCGTCGTCCAGCCGCCGTACCGCCGCCGGGTCGGTGACCCGCTGCGCGCGGCCCACCACGAGCACGCTCCAGCCCTCGCTGAGTGCCTCGTCGATGTGGTCCACCTCGAAGGCCACCTCGGCGCCCGCCGCGGCCGCCGGTGTGGCGTCGGGCGCGGTCCGGAACACCACCGCGTCGTCCACGACGCCGTAGTTGACGGGCACGATGGCCGGGCCCGGCGCGGTGGAGACCGAGATCCGGCCCACGCCGTGCGTGGCGAGCAGCTCCCGGCACTCGCGCGGGCTCAGCTCCAGCAGGTCGGCGTGGGACGCGGCCCTGCCGAGGCCGGGCGGTGACACGGCGGTGCCGCCGTGCAGTTCGGCCGCGCTGGTCTCCAGCGCCGCGGCGAACCGGAGCAGGACTCCGGCGCCCGGATCGGCGGGGTACTCCTCCACGTAGCGCACATAGCCCGGCGAGGTGCCCGCCCGCGCGGCCAGAGCCGCCCGGGAGAGGCCGAGCTGTTCGCGCCGCAGCGCCACCCGGCGGCCGAGGTCGCCGCCGCCTCCGTCGCCGACCGGCCGGGTGTCCGCGTGAGCCGTCCTCGATGCTTCGGCCATCGCCGTTCACTTCCCTCGGGTGACCAGGGGTGGATGGTGTCCGCCGATCGCCACCTTGAGGGCGCCGGTGTCGGCGGACCGGGCGAACACGTCGTACGCCTCCTCCATCTGGTCGAGTTCGAACAGGTGGGTGATGAGCGAGGACGCGGGCAGCCGGCCCGCCGCCAGCATGGACAGCAGCGTGGGCGTGGAGTACGTGTCGACCAGCCCGGTCGTGATCGTGATGTTCTTCTTCCACAGCTCTTCGAGGTGCAGCGTCGCGGGCCGGGCGTGTACGCCGACGTTGGCGATCCGTCCGCCCGGGCGCACCATGCGGGTGCAGATCTCGAAGCTCCGCGGCGTCCCCACGGCCTCGATCACCACATCGGCGCCCAGCCCCTCGGTGAGGTCGTCGATCAGCCGCTCGGGCTCCTCGGCGGCGTCCGCCACCGCGTCGGCGCCGACCTGCTTGGCCGCGTCGAGCCGGGAGGGGGCGAGGTCGACGGCGATGATGCGGCCGGGGGAGAAGTACTCGGCGGTGGCGATCGCGGCGAGTCCCACCGGGCCCGCGCCGACCACGGCCACCGTGTCGCCCGGCGAGACCCGGCCGTTGAGCACGCCCACCTCGTAGGCGGTGGGGAACACGTCCGCCAGCAGCACCGCGTACTGGGCGTCCGCCGCCGCGGGCAGCGGATGCGTGGACAGATCGGCGAACGGCACCCGGACGTACTCGGCCTGCGTGCCGTGTATCGAACGCCCCAGGATCCAGCCCCCGCCGCCACGGCACTGCCCGTACGCGCGCTCCCGGCAGAACCGGCAGTGGCCGCAGGCCGAGATGCACGACACCAGCACCCGGTCCCCGGGACGTACGCCGCGCACCTCACGGCCCGTCTCGACGACCTCGCCGACGGCCTCGTGACCGAGGACCGTACCGGGCCGGACGTCCGGCACCTCGCCCTTGAGGATGTGCAGATCGGTGCCGCAGATGGTGACCGTGTCGACACGGACGATAGCGTCGGTGGCGTCCTCGATGCCGGGGTCGGGCACGTCCTGCCAGGAGGTCAGCCCTTGACCCTGGAAGACGAGTGCTTTCATGGCCACTTCCTCTCGTGCGGGGCGTCGCGGCGCCGGGGGCCGCCCGCTTCTCGTGGGCCCGGATTGCGCGGTGCGCGGTGCGCGGTGAGTGCTTGCCGGTCCGCTTCTCCGCGTCGTGTCGAATGCCCCCGGTGCCGCTTCCAGCCGACCACGAGGCCCCCACCCGTCGCCTAGGGCCAACCGGCCCCACCCCAGGTCAACCGGCCCAACCGGCCCCGGCCGCCGGTGGGGGCTCCGCCCCACACCCCCGCCGGGGCTCCGCCCCGGACCCTGACCCCTCGGGCGCATCACCCGTCAGCCCACCGGGACCAGGACCACCGGGCAGTGGGCGTGGTGGAGGACCGCGTGGGTCACCGGGCCCAGTTGCATGCCCAGGCGGGCCGTTCGGCGTTGCACCGCCAGGATCAGGACGTCCGCCGCTCGCGACGCCTCCACCAGGGCCTGGGCCGGGGCGGTGTGGGGCGTGTGTTCCTGCACGCGCACCGTGCCGAACTCCTCGCGCAGCGCGGCCACCACGCGGTACGTGACCTCCTGGTCCCGCTCGGCCCGCAGGGCCACGGCCTCGCGGGAGGGGAGGGCGTGGTCGCCCGCGAAGAGGCGGGGACGGGCCCAGGCGTACAGCACGCGCAGGCGCGCGCCGCGGCGGATCGCGTCCTCGAAGCCGTACCGGGCCGCCGCCTCGTCCGCGCCGCTCTCCACGCCGACCAGCACCTTGCCGTGGCCCTCGGGCCCGTACGCGGGTGCCGGGGTGTCGCCGCGTACGACCAGCAGCGGACGGTGGGTGTGGGCGGCCAGCCGCAGGCCGACCGAGCCCAGCAGCAGCCCGGTGAAGCCGCCCAGCCCCCGGGTGCCGATGACGATGAGCGAGGCGCGTTCGCCGATCCGCAGCAGTTCGGGCACCGCGTCCTGCGGGGTGAGGGTGGGGACGACCCGCAGTTCCGGGTCCTGCTCGGCGGCCCGGGCCATGGCCAGCCGCAGGACGGTCCGGGCGACCTCGACCGGGGGCCGCTGTGGCTCGGTGTCCGCGTCGAAGGCGAGCGGATCGGTCCGCGCCCAGGGCCAGGCGTGCACGATCTCCAGCGTGGCGCCGCGCCGCCGCGCCTCGCCGACGGCCCGGTCCAGGGCCTGCCAGGCACTGTCGGAGCCGTCCAGACCGACCACGACCCGGCCGCCGTTCCACGACGCCGGCCGCACGGGGTCGGTCATGACGCACCGCCCGAGGGGGCCGCCGTACGGGAGTCGTCGACGCGGTAGGTGAGGCGGTCCACGACCGCCACCACCCCGTCCACCTGCGCGGCCATCCGTACCGCGATCGGGATCTCGCTGTGCCGGTCGAGCTCCCCCTCCAGCCTTACGACGCCATCGGTGACGGTCACCCCGACGGCGTGCGGCCCGAGCCACAGGGACCGCACCAGCACCTCGTCGATGACCTCCGCGCGGATCTCGTCGTCCGGGCGGAGGAAGACGCGGAGCAGATCGCGGCGGGTGACGATGCCGATCAGCCGGTCCTCCTCGTCGACGACGGGCAGCCGCTCCACCCGGTGGCGCGCCATGGAGCGGGCGGCGTCGACGATGGTGTCCTGCGGGCGGACGGTGACGGCGGGGCGGGACATCAGCTGCCCGGCCGTCGCGGGACCGGTGTGGGCCAGATTGGTGCCCGTGATCACGCCGACGACCTTGTCGTCCTCGTCCACCACCGGCAGCCCGCCGATCCGGTGCCGTGCGAGCAGCGCCCCGGCCTCCTCGGACGAGGCCCCGTGGCCGACCCGGATGACGTCGTCGGTCATCACGTTGCCGATTTTGCGATGCTTCATCCCCGCCTCCTCGCGGACCAGCCTCCACCGGCCGCCCGCCCGCCCACTTGGGCTGCCCGGGGTCGGGTCCGGGCCGAACGGCCCGGGCCCGACCGTGACCCGACCGGCAAAAGGGGGCGTAGCGACGACGGCGCCGAACGCCCCCACCGCCCCCACCGAGCACGAACTGCGCGCCCTCGACGCCCACTGGCGCGCCCACCAGGTGCCGCTGCCGGCCGTCCGGGAGAACCCGGAGCATCTGCGGCAGCTGGAGCGGTGGCTGCGCTCGTACCGTCCCGAGGAGCTGTTCGACGACCAGGGGCGTCCGTACCCGGACGTCCTGGCCTGCGTACCCGAGGGCGACCGGCGGCTCGGCGCCAATCCACACGCCAACGGCGGACTGCTGCTGCGCGATCTGCCCATGCCCGACCTGGCGCGGTACGCGGTGCCCGTCGACAAGCCCGGCGCCACCCTGCACGAGCCGACCCGGGTCCTCGGTGGGCTGCTGGAGCAGATCATGGAGGACACCGCCGACCGCCGTGACTTCCGCCTCGTCGGCCCCGACGAGACCTCCTCCAACCGGCTCGACGCCCTGTTCACCCGCGACCGGCCGGTCATCTTCGCCTACCACGGCTATCCGTGGCTGGTGCACCGGCTGACCTACCGGCGCACCGTCCACCCGCATCTGCGTGTGCGCGGCTACCAGGAGACCGGCACCACACCGTTCGACATGGTGGTCCGCAACGACCTCGACCGCTACCGCCTGGTCATGGACGTCATCGACCGCACCCCGGGACCCGCGGTGCGCGCCGTGTCCGTACGGCAGCGGATGCAGGACGCCCGCGCCCGCCACCACCAGTGGATCCGCGACCACGGCACCGATATGCCCGAGGTCGCGGAGTGGTCCTGGACCGGCTAGCCGGAGGTCTACCGGGAAGCTCGCCAGGAGTCCGCCGGGAAGTAGCCGTCCAGGAAGGCGTTGCGGAACTTCCCCGCGGGGTCGTGGTCGGCCAGCAGCCGCCCGAAGTCGGCGGCCCGCTCGTACGAGGCCACGATCCGCTCCGGCGAGGCCGCCGTGAGCTTGCCCCAGTGCGGCCGCGCCCCCAGCGGCAGCAGCTCCTCCTCCATCGCGGCCACCACCTCGATGACCGCGGCGTGGTCCGGCACCCAGGTGAAGTGCAGGGCCACACAGTCCCGGCCGTACGCGGGGCTCAGCCACAGCTCGTCCGCCGCCACCGTGCGCACCTCGGAGACCTGGACCACGGGCGCGATCCGGTCCCCGAGGCCGCGCAGCGCCGCGAAGGCCTCGGTGGCGGCGGTGCGCGGGAGGATCAGCTCCGACTGCAGCTCGTCCCCGTTGCTGGGGGTGAAGTCCGGCCGGAAGTGCGGCAGTCGCTCATGCCACGGCCCGGGCGAGCCCAACTGCTCGGTGCAGTGCAGCGGTGGCATCGCGGGCACCGGGTGGTGGTGGCGCTCGGCGGGGTGGCCGCCCAGCCACGGCTGGCCCGGCTCCGGCGGGCCCGGCAGATCCGTACGGCACTTCAGCCACACCACGCCCTCGTCCGAGTGCCAGTCGGTGAAGACACTGACGCTGTACGCGGCGGCGAAGATCTCGTCGAAGCTGTCGCCCAGCCGGTCCAGCGGCAGCCCGGTCCACACCCACTGCGCCACCTCGTACGCGGGCTCGATGTCCAGCGTCATCGAGGTGACGACCCCCAGGCCCCCGAGCCCGACCACGGCGCCGGAGAGCCGGTCGGTTCCGGTGTCCCGGCGCAGCTCGGTCACGTCGCCCTCCGGGCCCATGATCTCCAGGCCCGCCACCGACGCGGCCAGACAGCGCTGCACATTGCCGGAGCCGTGGGTGGCGGTGGCGCAGGCGCCCGCGACCGTGATGTGCGGCAGCGATGCGAGGTTCGCCAGGGCGTAGCCCGCCAGGTGCAGCTCCTCGGCCACCTGGGCGTAGCGCATGCCCGCGGCGATGGTGGCCGTCGCGCCTCCGGGGTCGATCTCGACGCGTTGTGGCATCCGCTCCAGGGACACCAGATCGCCGTCGGTGTCGGCGATGTGGTTGAAGGAGTGGCCGGTGCCCAGTACCCGGACCCGGTCGGCGGAGCCCACGATCCGCCGCAGTTCACCGAGTGAGGCCGGGCGGTGCACCCGGGCCGCGCCGAAGGTGATGTTCCGTGCCCAGTTGGTGGTGGCTCCGGTGGTCAGCATCCGCACTCCTGCTTCTCGCTGGGGGCCGGGCCCGCTCCGGGCCTGGGGGGACGTGGCAAGGACCTTGGTACAGGCCCGCCCCCTGATCCGTACAGACCGCCGTGCCGCCGCCCGATGTGACCCGTACGGAGCAGCAGGACGGGCCGCCGGACCGGGGCCGCGCACACGATGGTGCGAACGCGATCGGTACCGCCGCTCGCACACCGCTGGAGAGGGGTGGCCATGGCGGAGGAGAAGAACACCGGCACCCGTGGCGGGATGCGCGGTGAACTCTGTGCCGAATTCGCCGGGACCATGATCCTCATCCTCTTCGGCTGCGGCGTGGTGGCCCAGGTGGTGGCGGGCGGGGCGCTCACCAAGCCGGTCGGCGCGCTCGGCGACCACGACTCCATCGCCTGGGCGTGGGGGCTCGGCGTCACCCTCGGCGTGTACGTGGCGGCACGGCTCAGCGGCGCGCACATCAACCCGGCGGTCACCGTCTCGCTGGCGGCGTTCAAGGGCTTCCCGTGGCACAAGGTGGGACCGTACGTGGTGGCGCAGACCCTCGGCGCGTTCGTCGCGGCGCTGCTGGTGCGCTGGAACTACACCGAGGTGCTGGGCGCGGCCGACCCCGGACACACCTTCAAGACCCAGTTCGTGTTCTCCACCCTCCCCGGCAACGGGGTGCTGCCGGTCAGCGAGTGGGGCGCGCTGCGCGACCAGATCATCGGCACCGCGATCCTGGTGCTGCTGATCTTCGCCGTCACCGATCTGCTGAACCAGCCCCCGAAGGCCAACCTGGCGCCGTTCATCATCGGCCTGATCGTGGTGGCGATCGGCATGGCGTGGGGCGCCGACGCGGGATACGCCATCAACCCGGCCCGTGACTTCGGCCCCCGGCTCGCCAGTTTCCTCACCGGCTACCACAGCGCCTGGCGGGACCAGTACGGAAACCTCTACTTCTGGGTGCCCATCGTCGGCCCGCTGGTCGGCGGCCTCTTGGGCGCCGCCCTCTACAAGGTCCTGATCAGCCGGTTCCTCCCGGCGGCCGGACCCCAGGAGGTGGGCCGCACCCCGGCCCCCGAGGGTCCCGAGAGCTGAAGGAGTGGGCATGCCGGACTTCGTCGGTGCCGTGGACCAGGGGACCACCAGCACCCGCTTCATGATCTTCAACCACGACGGCGGCGAGGTGGCGAGGTACCAGCTCGAACACCACCAGCTCCTGCCCCGCGCGGGCTGGGTCGAGCACGATCCGGTGGAGATCTGGGAGCGCACCAACTCCGTCATGCAGAACGCGCTGCGCTCCGGTGGCCTCTCACCCGCCGACCTGGCCGCCATCGGCATCACCAACCAGCGCGAGACCACCGTCATCTGGGACCCGCGCAGCGGTCAGCCGTACTACAACGCCATCGTGTGGCAGGACACCCGCACCGACACCATCGCCTCCGCCCTCGAACGCGACGGCCACGGCGAGACCATCCGCCGCAAGGCCGGACTGCCGCCCGCCACCTACTTCTCCGGCGGCAAGATCAAGTGGATCCTGGAGAACGTCGACGGGGTCCGCGAGGCGGCGGAAGCCGGCCACGCCCTCTTCGGGAACACCGACGCCTGGGTGCTGTGGAACCTCACCGGCGGGCCCTCCGGCGGCATCCACGCCACCGATGTCACCAACGCCAGCCGCACCATGCTGATGAACCTGGAGACCCTCGACTGGGACGACGAGCTGCTGGCCATCTTCGGCATCCCGCGCGCCATGCTCCCCGTCATCAACCCCTCCTCCCACCCCGAGGCGTACGGCCAGGCCCGCACCTCCCGCCCGCTGCGCACCGCCACCCCCATCACCGGTGTCCTCGGCGACCAGCAGGCGGCCACCGTGGGGCAGGTGTGCTTCGCCCCCGGCGAGGCCAAGAACACCTACGGCACCGGAAACTTCCTGCTCCTGAACACCGGCTCCGAGCTGGTCCGCTCCACCAGCGGGCTGCTCACCACCGTGGCGTACCAGTTCGGCGACAGCCCCGCCGTGTACGCCCTGGAGGGCTCGATGGCCGTCACCGGCTCGGCCGTCCAGTGGCTGCGGGACCAGATGAAGGTCATCGACGACGCCCCGGGCAGCGAACGGCTCGCGCGCACCGTCGAGGACAACGGCGGGGTGTACTTCGTCCCCGCCTTCTCCGGCCTCTTCGCCCCGTACTGGCGCTCCGACGCCCGCGGCGCCATCGTCGGCCTCACCCGCTACAACACCAACGGCCATCTGGCGCGCGCCACCCTGGAGGCCATCTGCTACCAGAGCCGGGACGTCGTGGAGGCCATGGAGCGCGACTCCGGTATCCACCTCGACGTCCTCCGCGTGGACGGCGGTGTCACCGACAACGAACTGTGCATGCAGATCCAGGCCGATGTCCTCGGCGTCCCGGTCAGCCGCCCCGTCATCGCCGAGACCACCGCCCTGGGCGCCGCCTACGCCGCGGGCCTGGCCACCGGCTTCTGGCGGGACACCGATGAGCTGCGCTCGCACTGGAGCGAATCCCGGCGCTGGGAGCCCCAGTGGAGCGAGGACCAGCGCGCGGAGGGCTACGCGGGCTGGAAGAAGGCCGTGGAGCGCACCCTGAACTGGGTCCCGGTCGACTGACCCCGGCCACGGGGCGAAGCCGGGGGACCGGTCGGCGGCCCCGGGATGCCCGGTGTCCGGGCCGGGGGGTGGCCGCGCAGCCCCTGATGACCGAATGGGCGAAATGCACCATACTTGGAAAATAAGCCCATATGGGCGTATCGCTTGCGTGGCGAGAGGAGGAGTGATCATGAAGGGCAGCCAGGCGGCACTCGCGTTCACCGGCGGCTATCTCTTCGGGCGTGGCCACAAGGTGGGCTTGGCGCTCACCCTCGCCGGGATGGCGGCGGGCCGGCGCCTCGCGTCCGGACACCTCCCGGGCGGCATGCAGGAGCTGGCGTCCTCCGAAATCGGGCGGCTGCGCGGCCAGCTGGTGTCCGCGGGGCGGTCGGCGGCGCTGTCGGCGGCCAGTCACCGCATGGACGCGCTGAGCGACCGGCTGGAGGAGCGCGCCTCGTCGCTGCGCCCGAACGGCCACGGTCCGGACGGGCACAAGGCCGACGACGAGGAGGAACACGAGCGGCGCGGGGACGGCGGACGGCCGCGCGGCGAGGCATCGCGAGGCGGTTCGTCGCGCGGTGAGTCGTCGCGAAGCGGTTCGTCCCGCGGTGAGTCGTCGCGAGGAGACCGTACGCGGTCGTCGGGCGACCGTCCGGATCGGCCCCGGAAGCGGACCGCGTCCGAGGGAGGCCGCGGCGGCGAGACCAGAAGCAGTAAGGGCGACAAGGGCGACAAGGGTGATCGGTGATGGCTGAGGGACCGGACGAGGGGCGCACGGGCGCCCTCGGCACGCTCGCCAAGGAGCTGCCCACCGAGCGGCTGATGAAGGAAGCGCAGAACTTGGTCACCGCACTCGGCGAGAAGGCCCTGACCTCGGTGACCAACCTCGCCGACGGCGGCGGTTCCGGGCTCAACCTCCCGGTGAAGCCGCTGCTCAAGGCCGGATTGCAGCAGGTCAAGGAGCAGACCGTGGACAAAGCCAAGGAAGCCATCCCGGGCCTCGGCGGCGGCAAGGACGGCGGCAAGGACGGCGACAAGGACAAGAAGCTCAAGGTCACCAACATCGTCGAGGAGATCGACGTCGGTGCCCCCATCGACCTCACTTACGACCTGTGGACCCAGTTCGAGGACTTCCCCACCTTCATGAAGAAGGTCGAGGACGTCCAGCAGGAGTCCGACACCGAGATGGAGTGGAAGGCCCAGGTCTTCTGGTCGCACCGCAAGTGGCGCGCCGAGATCATCGAGCAGATTCCCGAGAAACGGATCGTCTGGAAGTCGCGTGCCGAGAAGGGCCATGTCAACGGCGCGATCACCTTCCATGAGCTGGCCCCCGAGCTGACCCGGATCATGGTCGTCCTCCAGTACTACCCCCAGGGCTTCTTCGAACGGACCGGGAACATCTGGCGTGCCCAGGGCCGCCGGGTGCGCCTGGAGCTGAAGCACTTCCGCCGCCATCTGATGGCCGAGGTGCTGCTGAACCCCGACGAGATCGAGGGCTGGCACGGAGAGATCCGCGACGGCGAGGTCGTGGAGGAGGAGGACCGCGAGGCGGAGTCCGAACACGACGAGGAAGAGGCCGAAGAGGAGGAGCCCGACGAGGGCGAGCCGCCCGAGGACGAGTACGAGGAGGAGCCCGAGGAGGACGAGGAGCGGGCGCAGCCTTCGCGGCGCTGACGGGTCCTGTCCCCGGAACAGGTGAGCGTGGTGACCGTAGCAAGCCAGCAGAGCCAGTATCTCGACCGGGCCAGTTCGAGCGCCCTGGTCGACGTGGTCGACCTGATCCTGGACAAGGGACTGGTCATCGACGTGTACGTCCGCGTCTCCCTGGTGGGCATCGAGATCCTGACCATCGACGCCCGCATCGTCGTCGCCAGCGTCGACACCTATCTGCGGTTCGCCGAGGCGACGAACCGCCTCGACCTCGCCCGCAGCGGCACCGAAACCAAGGGACTGCCCGGCCTCATGGACGAGATCCAGGAGAGCGGCGGGCGGAAGAAGACCAAGGGCGCCCTGGAAGGCGTCAAGGACACCGTCTCCGATCTGCTCCAGGGCGACGACGAGGCCGATGAGAGCGACAAGTTCGAGGACGAGGCGGGGGAGCGCGAGGAAGCGCCACGGCGGGAATCCGGTGACCGGCCCCGGCACCGGCGGAGTTCGAGCAGGGAGCGCGAGCGGTGATGGCCGAGGACGGACGTGCCTGCTACGTATACGGGGTCGTCCCGGGCGACCGGAGCGACGACGCCGTCAGGGACTTGGGCGGCGTGGGCGATCCGGACGCCGCGGTGACCCTGGTGCGCCATGGCGGCCAGGCCGCCGTGGTCAGCGAGGTGCCCGTGGACAAGCCACTGGGCACCCCCGAGGATCTGCGCGCCCACGCCCGGGTGCTGGACGCCCTGGCGGCCAGGTCCTCCCCGGTGCTGCCGTTCCGGTTCGGCACGGTGGTGCGCGACACCAGCGCGGTCACCGGTGAACTGCTCGCCGAGGGGCACGAGGACTTCGCGCGCGCCCTCGACCGGCTGCGCGGCCGCTCCCAGTTCACCGTGCGCGCCCGCTACGTACAGGACGCGGTGCTGCGCGAGGTGCTGACCGAGCAGCCCGAGGCCGTACGGCTCCGCGAGGAGCTGCGGGGGCTGCCGGAAGAGGCCGGGTACGACCAGCGCATCCAGCTGGGCCAGCTGGTCATGGACGCCATCGCCGCCAAGCGGGCGGTCGACGTGCTGGAAGTGGACCGCAGGCTGGGCCCGTGCGTGCTCGCCTCGGTGAGCACGGAACCGTCCTCCGCCGAAGGGCTGGTGAACGCCTCCTTCCTGGTCGAGGACGAGCGCCGCACGGCGTTCGAGCAGGCCGCCGAGGAACTGGCCAAGCACTGGGACGGCCGGGTCAGGATCCGTCTGCTGGGCCCCCTGGCCCCGTACGACTTCGTGGCCGACGCGATGAGCCCGGCCAAGGAAACGGCCGAGGAAGGCGCATAGCCATGGGACTGCTCAGCGGACTGGTCACCTGGCCGCTGGCCCCGGTGCGCGGCGTCGTCTGGATCGCCGAGCAGCTCCACGACGAGGCCCACCGGCAGCTGTACGACCCCGGGGTGATCCAGCAGCGCCTGGAAGAGGTCGCGGAGCAGCGGGAATCCGGGGAACTGACCGAGGAGGAGGCGGCCCGCCAGGAGGACGAACTGGTCCGACGGCTGATGGCCGGCGGCCCGCCCGGCGGGGGCCTGGAGGTGTGAGCCGTGGTCCCTGAGGAGCGGGACGGACGTGACCACGGCGAGGAGCGGGAGCGGCCCCGCCGCGCCCGGCGCCCCGCGCCCGAAAACCGGCGCCGGTCCGCCGACGCCCGGCGTCCCACGTCCGAGAACCAGCGTGCGGCCGACGCCCGCCGTCCCGCGACCACTGCCCGGTCCGCCGCCCGCAGCGCCGCCCGCCAGTTGCGCGACCTGACCGGACACGACCCGGAGAGCGTCACCTCGGTGGAGCGCCATGAGGGCGGCGGCTGGCTCATCGGCGTCGAAGTGCTGGAGACCCACCGCATCCCGGACTCCACCGACATCCTCGCCGAGTACCGGGTCGAGGTCGACGACAAGGGCGAACTCGTGACGTACCGCCGCGCCCGGCGCTACTACCGCGGCAGGTCGGAGGAGCGGACATGAGCCAGGGCGCCGACTGGAACGTGCCGAGCAGGCGCATGGGCGGCCCGCCGGAACCGGCCCGCCGGGAGTCGTCGAGCCTGGCCGACATCCTGGAGCGGGTGCTCGACAAGGGCATCGTCATCGCCGGGGACATCCAGATCAACCTGCTGGACATCGAGCTGCTGACCATCAAGATCCGGCTGCTGGTCGCCTCCGTCGACCGGGCCAAGGAGATGGGCATCGACTGGTGGGAGCACGACCCCACGCTCTCCTCCGGCGCCCGCGACGTCCTGGACGAGAACGAGCGGCTGCGGCGGCGCGTCGGTGAGCTGGAGTCCGGCCACGACGCGGACCGCCGTGACGCGGACCGCCGCGCCGGTGAGCGGGGACGGGAGGACGAACCGTGACCGAGGAGGACCGTGCCACCTGGCTGTACGCGGTGACCACCGCGACCCGCGACGCGAGCGGCGGCGCCCCGCCCGGGCTGACCGGAGTGGCGGACGAACCGGTGCGCCTGGTCGAGAACGCCGGACTGGCCGCCGTCGTGGGTTCCGTACCGCTGGCCGACTTCGGTGAGGAGCCGCTGCGCGCCCACCTGGAGGATCTGCCCTGGCTGGAGCGGGCGGCCAGGGCCCACCACCGGGTCATCGGCCGAGCGGCCGGATACGGACAGGTCATTCCGCTGCGCTTCGCCACGATCTACCACGACGACGCCCGGGTCCGCACGATGCTCCAGGAGCGGCGGGACGACCTCACGGACACGCTGGCGCGGGTCGCCGGACGGACCGAGTGGGGCGTCAAGGCGTATGTCGATCCGCGCGCCTTCCTGCCCGACCCGGGCGACGAGGAGGGCTCCGGCGGCGATGCCCCCGGCACCGCGTATCTGCTGCGCCGCCGCGCCCAGCGGGACGACAAGGAGACCGCCCATCTGCGGGCCACCGAGCGGGCGGAGGAGATCCACACCGCCCTCACCGCGCTGGCCGCGGCGAGCGCCGCCCATCCGCCGCAGGACGCGCGGCTGGCCGCGTACGAGGGCTGGATGGTGCTGAACAACTCCTATCTGGTTCCGGACGACCGGACGGAGGAGTTCACCGCCGCGGTGACCGCGCTGGGGGAGCGGTATGCGGACGTCGACCTGGAGGTGAGCGGTCCGTGGCCGCCGTACTCGTTCACCGCGCCGCCCGAGCGTGAGGAGGCGTCGTGACCCACGCGATCGAACGGCGTGAGGTGGCCCTGGTCGATCTGCTCGACCGGGTGCTGGCCGGGGGCGTCGTGATCGCCGGAGAGATCACGCTGAGCATCGCCGACATCGATCTGGTGCGCATTTCCCTTCGCGCGCTGATCGCTTCCGTACGGATGGAAGACGAGGATGAGCATCGAGCGCCGCCCTGACGATCGCCGTTCTGACGACCGCCGCGCCCCCCACGACCGCTCCGACCGCCCTCGTCGGCTCGACGTGGACGAGGAGTCGGTCCGCAAGAGCCTGGCCGGTCTGGTGCTGACCATCGTGGAGCTGCTGCGCCAGCTCATGGAACGGCAGGCGCTGCGCCGCGTCGACCAGGGAGGCGTCAGCGACGAGCAGATCGAGAAGCTCGGGCTCACGCTGATGGCGCTGGAGAAGAACATGGAGGAGCTGAGGGAGCACTTCGGGCTCACCGAGGACGACCTGAACCTCGACCTCGGCCCGCTCGGCCCCCTCCTGCCCCGCGACTGATCCCCCTGCCCGCGTCCGGCGGTACGCTGCGCGGGTGGGGATCACGCTCAACCTCCGGTCAGCGCGAGCGGCCGACGTCCACGTCGGGCGCTCGCCGCTCGCCGAGCTCATGTCGGTGCTGCACATCCTGGCCGAGCCCGACCACCACCCCGAGGCCCAGCGCTGGACGCGCCGCCTGGGCACGACCTTCGACGTGCCGCTCACCCAGGAGATGAGTGCCCTGTCGCCGCTGTGGGCGCGGCTGCGCTGCCGTCTGCTGTTCCCGCTGGCGCTGCCGCTGGACCAGTCCTTCGAGGACGAGCTGCGGCTGCTGGAGAAGCTGCCGCTGGAGGAGTTCACGGAGCTGTGCGCGCAGGGCGTCCTGGGCTTCCGGGAACGGGTGCCCGACGCGCACAGCCTGCTGTACGACCCGGAGGCCGCCTGCCGCTTCATCACCCAGTGCGAGCGGCGCTCGTTCCGGCGCGGTGAGCTGGCGCATGAGCTGATGGCCTCGCCGGAGGGGATGCGGGCCCGGCTGATCGACTTCCTGGAGCGCTGCGGCACCGCGTTCTTCGCGGCCGAGTGGCGTGCGGTGCACGACCGGCTGGAGGCGGCCGTGGTGCGGTTCCGTACCGATATCCGCAGAAGCGGTCTGGCCGAGGTGCTGGCCGGGCTCAGCCCCACCGCGGTCGTCTCCCAGGGCGGTACGCGGGTGCGCTACGACAAGCTGGCCGTCGCCGAGATCGACATCGGACCGCGCCCGCTCTTCCTGATCCCGTCCGTCCATGTCTGGCCGCATCTGACCGTCAAGGACGAGGAATCCCGTCCCGTCGTGCTGCAGTTCGCCGCCCTGGAGGGCCAGGTCGACGGGCAGCTCACCCAGCGCGAGCTGCGGGAACGGATGTCCGCGCTGGCCTCGCTGGGCCGGATGGAGCTGTGCCGCCATCTGCTGGGCGAGCCGATCACCACCTCCGAACTGGCGCAGCGCCTGGGCCTGGACGATACGCACGTCTCGCGCACCCTGCGGCAGCTGCGGGACGCCGGGCTGGTGGAGTCCGAGCGCGAGGGCAAGTACGTGTACCACCGGCTGGCCACCGGCACCCTGCTCCGGCTGGGACAGGACGTACTGGCCACCATCATGCGCTGACGGTTACGCGCCGGGCCGCGTCCACAGCAGCACCGCCGAGGGGTGGTTGGCATTCATGTGCACGCGGTTGGTGGCGACCACCTTGCGCCGGGTGACGGCCTCGGGCTCACCGGTGCCCGAGTTGACGTCGAAGCGCGGGAAGTTGCTCGACGAGATGTCCACCCGCAGCCGGTGTCCGGCCCCGAAGCGGTTGGCGGTGTCCGGCGCCGGGATCTCGATCTCG
Organism: Streptomyces sp. NPDC041200; assembly: GCF_055591805.1. Classification (NCBI taxonomy): domain Bacteria; kingdom Bacillati; phylum Actinomycetota; class Actinomycetes; order Kitasatosporales; family Streptomycetaceae; genus Streptomyces; species Streptomyces sp. NPDC041200. The sequence continues at coordinate 72,233 of NZ_JBVIZF010000032.1, forward strand.
TACACCTCGCCCGCCACCAGGGGTTCGGGCCGCTCGAACGACGCGTGGAAGCGGCACCGGAAGATGCCCTCGGTGAGGTTCATGGCGAACCCGTGCGGATAGTCCTCGTTCGGCGGGTGCACATCGACCAGCTTCACCGTGAAGTCGGTGTCCGGCGCGGTCGAGGAGATGAACAGCCGGGCGGTGACGGGCCCCGCCACCTCCAGCGGCTCCGCCAGCGGCGGGGTGACCAGGGAGATCACATCGGGTCGTGAGTTCAGCGGCAGATACGGTTCTCGGGCGCCGTAGAAGCGCTCGTCCGGCACCTGGTCGAAGGCGCCCCCGACCATCACCGGCTCGCCCGAGGTCACCTGGCCGCCCAGGGTCGGCACCGGGTCGCCGGGATCGAAGTCGTACTCGACCCACGCGTCCGTGCCCACGGGTCTCTCCCGGCTCAGCTCACCCGAGGTGTGGCAGTAGAACGCGGTCTCCCGGGTCCCGGTCGGCGGCCACTGGGTGTCGGTGTGCCACCGGCCGCCGTGCCGCATGCGCCCGGCCGCGTCGCGGTGGCCATCGCCCCCGCCCATCAGGAAGTACCGCACCCGTGGGATCTCCTCGGGGTCTGCGCCGCGCAGCACCGCGTCGAACCAGCGCTGCCGGAAGGTCAGATACGAGGTGTCCACGTTGTCGCTGAACGTCGCGGCGGGCCCGAAGTCCACGTCACCGGCGAAGGTGACACAGCGCGCGCCGTGCGTCCACGGCCCCATCACCAGATACGCCGGGGACGTCTTGAGCCGCCCCATGGCCGTGAAGTTCTCGATGGTGGAGCGCACATACGGGTCGTACCAGCTCGCCATGTGCAGCGTCGGCACGTCCGGGAAGCGGTCGTAGTGGCCCCGCCCGTAGATCGCGGGCTGCCGCCAGTACGCGCCGAACGCGTCGTGCCGCCACTGGTCCAGCAGATACCGCTCGTACTGGCCGACCTGCGCGAGCGGGGAGACGCCGGTGCGCCACGGCAGCACGGTGAACCAGTCCCGCAGATCGGTCCCGGCGAACGCCTTGCGCACCAGCGGGTCCCGCTCCGCCTCCGGGCTCTCCTCACCGTGCCGGAACGCCCAGGTGATCTGCTTGAGTTCGAAGGCGCCGCCCATCCGCATGCCCGCCTCGTACGCGCTCGCGAAGCCGCCGGAGTCCATGAACATCGCGGCCAGCGGGGCGGGGGACTCGGCCGCGGCGGCCGTCTGGGCGTGCGCCGAGTAGGACACCCCCATCATCACGACCCGCCCGTCGCACCAGGGCTGTCCGGCGATCCAGTCGAGGGTGTCCGCGCCGTCCGGCCCCTCGCCCAGGTACTTCACGAAGGTGCCCCCGGAGTCGCCCCGGCCGCGGCAGTCCTGCCGCACCACGTGGTATCCGGCGCGGACGAAGAAGGCGGAGGTCTCCTCGGGGGTCGGCACCGGCTCGTCATGGCGGCAGCGGTCCGACTCGCGGATCTCGCGGCGGCCGTACGGGGTGCGCTCCAGGATCACCGGCCGCGGACCGGGCCGCTCCCCGGACGCGTACAGATCCGCGGCGAGGACCACCCCGTCCCGTACGGGTACGCGCAGAAGGTGGCGCCACAGTCCTCCGCCGAGGTGTTCCGCGGCCTCGGTCCGCCCGGTCGGTGCCATGGGGGAGCCGCTCACTTGGTCTGGGACTGCTTCGAGCCGTTGAGCAGCATCTCCGACCGGGTGACGGTGGACAGGGGCATCCCCCAGCCGCCGAACAGCTTCGCGTAGGTGCCCGACTCCTGCATCTCCCGCAGCCCCTTGACGATCACGGCGGCGAGGCCGGTGCCCTTCTTGGCCTGGATGCCGTAGATCGCCGTCGCCGCGGGGAGGCTGAGCATGTCCTTCAGCTCCAGCGTCTCGAACTTGTCGTCCGAGTTCTCGCTGACGGATGTGTTGGAGGCGCTGGGCGCCACCACCGCGTCGATCCGCTTGCTCTGCAGCGCCAAACTCGCGGCGGCCAGGTCCCCGTACGCCTGCGGGCGCACGGCCTCCTTGCCCTTCTTGGCGCACCGCTTGCTCAGCCCCGCGAGGACGTTCTCGGTGCCCGCGCCCTTCTCGACGCCGACCTTGTGCCCGCAGACGCCGATGCCGGACTCCGGGCGGAACCCGCTCTCCTTGTTCACCATCACGGTCACCTGGCTCTGCGCGAAGTCGGCGAAGTCGACCTCCTTCTGGCGCTCGACGAAGTCGCCGGAGGGCGCGCTGAGGTCGATCCGGCCGGACTTCAGCCCCGGGATCACCGCGTCGAACGGCGTCCGCGTCACCTTGATCTTGATGTCGAGCTGGGAGGCGAGCTGCTTGGCCAGATCCGGGACCAGGCCGGTGATCTTCCCGTCGGAGCCGATGGTCACATACGGGTCGTACTCGCTGACCCCCATGACCAGGGTCTTCTTCTTGTACTCCGCGGGCACCTGCGCCGCCAGCTCGCCGTCCTTCGGCTCCAGGGCGAGGGACGGCGTGGGCATGGCCTCCTTGGACTTGCCCTTGTCGTCCGGAGTGTCGTCGACCGAACAGGCGGTGAGGGGGAGCGCGAGGGACACGAGCAGGGCGCACCCGGCGGCGCTGGGACGGTGACGCATGGGCTGTGCTCCGTTTCGGGAGATCCGGCTGACCCGGATGAGGGGGGATGTGGGGGGTTGGGGGACTGGGGTCAGCGACCCCAGACGGTCTCGGCGACGCGCCGCACATTGCCCCCGGCGAGCTTGGCCACGTCCTCCTCGGAGTAGCCGTGGTCGAACAGCCAGCGGATCATGTTGCCGACGGCCTCCGCGGGGTTCTCACAGCCGTGGACGTAGTCGACCGGCTCGTGCGGCGGCGGTCCGGCGCTCTGGCCGTCGTGCGCGTCGTCCTTGCCGAAGAGCGGGGCGAACGTGCGGTGCCAGGCGGTGTGATCGCCGAAGTTGGTGTCCGGGCCGAAGGCCACGTGGTCGATGCCGACCAGGTCCAGGCAGCGCTCCACGTGCTCCATCACCGACTCCAGGCTGTGCCGGGGGTGCCGGGTGGTGATGGTCGTGTGCGGGGCCGCCTCGACGCCGATGAACCCGCCGGAGCCCGCGCACGCCCGGATCACATCGTCGGGCTTCATCCGCGGCGTCGGCCACAGCGCCCGCGACCCGGCGTGGGTGATCACCACGGGATCGGTGGAGCGGCGCACCGCGTCCAGCGCCGTCGCGTCCCCGGAGTGGGAGACGTCGACGATGATGCCGAGGTCGTTCATCCGCCGCAGGGCGCGGCGGCCGAGCGCGGTGAGCCCGGTGTCGCCGGTGTCCGCGAGCCCCGAGCCGAGCTGGTTGCTCTCGCTGTACACCAGCCCGAGCAGCCGCACGCCCAGCCCGTAGAGCAGATCGAGCCGGTCGACGTCGTTGCCGATGGGGGACGCGGACTCCAGGGTCAGCACCACGCCCACCTGGTTCCCGGCCCGGGCCCGCTCCGCGTCCTCCAGGGTGCGGACCGGGGCCACCAGGCGCTGATGGGCGAAGTCGGCCTGGCGCATGGCCAGATCGCTCACCGCGTCGTCCCAGTCCCAGGGGGTGTGCGAGCGGATCATGCTGACGGCGGCCGGGCCGCCGTCGAAGAACAGGTCCACGCCCGAGTGCGCCATGCCCTCGTACGGGATCGCCTCCCGCCCCTGGCGGCGGAACGCGGCGAAGTCCGCCGGGTCCGCGGGCCGCAGCGAGAGATGGTCGTGCGCGGAGATCACCAGATGGCGTTCCTCGAAGTCCCGCGCCCGGGTCTCGACGTCCTCGCTCCACACCGGCGCCGAGCCGGGCACCCGGCCCACCGCGGGCACCAGCGGGAAGTCCTGGAAGTCCGCGCCCGGCTCCAGGTAGTGGTACGAGCGGTAGCCGTCCCACAGGTCCAGCCGGGCGCGGGTCTTGGCGGGCAGAGGTCGTCCGGTGCTCATGCGCTGACCTTCGACAGGAACGTGCGGGTGCGGTCATGGGAGGGGGAGCCGAACAGCCGGTCCGGCGGGCCCTCTTCGACGATCCGCCCGTCGTCCATGAAGACGACGCGGTCGGCGACCTCGGCGGCGAAGCGCATCTCATGCGTGACGACCACCAGCGTCATGCCCTCCCGGGCCAGGTCCCGGATGACGCTCAGCACCTCCTGGACCATCTCGGGGTCCAGGGCGGAGGTGGGTTCGTCGAACAGCATCACCTTCGGCCGCATCGCCAGCGCCCGGGCGATGGCCACGCGCTGCTGCTGGCCGCCGGACAGCTGCTCGGGGTAGCTGTCGAGCTTGTGGTCGAGCCCGACCCGGCGCATCAGCTCCTCGGCGCGGGCGTCGGCCTCCGCCTTCGACAGCCCGAGGACCCGGCGCGGCGCCTCCACGATGTTCTCGCGGGCGGTGAGGTGGGGGAAGAGATTGAAGCTCTGGAAGACCATGCCCATGGCCGAGCGCTGCGCGGCCAGTTCGCGGGTGCCCAGCTCATGCAGGGAGGTGCCGCGCAGCCGGTAGCCGATGACGCTGCCGTCGACCACGACCATGCCGTCGTCCGGGACCTCCAGGTGGTTGACGCAGCGCAGCAGCGTGCTCTTGCCCGATCCGGACGGGCCGATGACACAGACCGTCTCACCCCGGTGGATATCCAGGGAAATGCCGTGCAGCACCTCCGTGGAGCGGAACGACTTGACGATTCCGCGCAGGGAGACGATGGGCTGCGCTCCCCTTTCCGATGCCACGGTCATACCGAGTGCTCGATCCTCTTCACTTTCCCGACCTTTTCGGCCGGTATCAGCGTGTGTCGCCCCAGGCGTCGTTCCAGGCGCTGCTGCACGAGGGTGATGACGCCGGTGATGATCATGTACCAGATCGCGGCCACGATCAACAGGGGAACGGTCTGGAAGTTCTTCGAATAAATGAGCTGCACCGAGTAGAGCAGATCGGCCAGGGAGATCACGCTGACCAGAGATGTCGCCTTGAGGAGAGATATCAGCTCATTTCCCATCGGCGGCACGATGACGCGCAGCGCCTGAGGGAGAGTGATGCGGAAGAAGATCTGAGTCGGCGTCAAACCGAGTGCGGCGGCCGCCTGGCGCTGCCCCTCCGGTACGGAGAGCAGACCGGAACGGATCAGCTCTGCCACGTAAGCCGTCTCATGCAGGGTCAATCCGATGACCGCGGCGGTCAGCGGACCCAGCAGGGAATTCGCGTCGAAGGTGACGAAACGCGGGCCCCAGGGAATGCCGAGGGACAGGGTGGGAAACAGCGCCGCCAGGTTGTACCAGAACAGCAGCTGCACCAGCATGGGAATCGAGCGGAACACCCAGATAAACGTGCCCGCGGCCGCCGACATCAGCCGTGAGGAACCCATCCGCATGAGCGCTACGACGGTCCCCAGCACCAGAGCGAATGCCATGGTCACGGCGGTCATGCCCAGGCTGACCCCGATACCCTTCATGATGCGGATCTCGAAGAAGTATTTCGCGACGGTGTCCCACTCGAAGCGCGGGTTGGTGAATATCGTGGTCACCGCCATCGCGGCGAACACCAGCACCACGGCATTGGCCACCAGCAGTCCTGGACGCCGTCGCTTCACACGTTTGAGCCGGGATGGCTCGGGTAGGGCGTCAAGATTCAGGACTTTGCTCATGAAGGGCCCTCGGGCGGTTCGTCGTCACAGCAGGGGAATACCGCATCTTAAAACCGGGTTCCAGGGCCCTCCCGAACAGTTGACACAGAACCGTCAACCGTCGGTGCCGAGGTGTCCGTAGGTGTCGCGCAGCTCCCGTTTGAGGATCTTGCCGCTGGGGTTCTTCGGCAGGGCCGCGGTCACCACCACGTACTTGGGCACCTTGAACCCGGCCAGCCGCTCCCCGCAGTGCGCCGTGATCTCGTCGGCCGACACCCGCTCTCCGGGCCTGGCCACCACGACCGCCGTCACCGCCTCGATCCAGTACGGATGCGGCACACCGAACACCGCGGCCTCCGCCACCGCGGGGTGGGCGTGCAGGACCTCCTCCACCTCGCGCCCGGACACGTTCTCCCCGCCGCTGTTGACCATGTCCTTCTTGCGGTCGACGACGGTCAGATACCCCTCCTCGTCCATGACCCCGAGATCGCCACTGTGGAACCAGCCGCCCCGGAACGCCTCCGCGGTGCGCTCGGGATCCCGCCAGTAGCCGAGCATGGTGTGCGGGCCTCGGTGCACGATCTCCCCGACCGTGCCCGGCGGTACGGGACGGTCGTCCCCGTCCACCACCAGCGTCTCGACGTTGAGCGCGGCCCGCCCCGCCGACCCGGCCTTGCGCTCCTGGTCGGCCGGGCCCAGGACGGTCGCGATCGGCGACATCTCGGTCTGCCCGTAGAGGTTGTAGAACGCGATCCCCGGCAGTCGCCGCCGCAGCTCGGCCAGCACGGCGACCGGCATGGCCGCGGCGCCGTAGTACCCCTTCCGTAACGACGACAGATCGCGCCGCCCGAACTCCGGATGCCGCAGCAGCGCGATCCACACGGTGGGCGGCGCGAACAGCTTGGTCACCCGCTCCTCCTCGATCGTCGCCAGCAGCGCCGCCGGATCTGGGCCGGGCAGGATGATCGAGGTGGCCCCCAGATGGACGTCCGGGGTGAGGAAGGCGTGTAACTGGCCGCAGTGGTAGAGCGGCAGCGCGTGGACCTCGACGTCGTCGGCCGTCATCCCGCCGTCCACGATCGTCGTCAGATACTGCGCGATGAGACACCGGCTCGTCATGATCGCGCCCTTGGGCCGCGACTCCGTCCCCGAGGTGTACATGAGCTGCACCGGATCGTCGTCCTCCAGCGCCGGGTCGGGCACCGGATGGCCGTACTCCGCGCCCAGCGCCGCGAAGTCCTCCCAGCCCTCCCGCTCTTCCCGCTCCTGCCGCCCCTGCGCGGCGATGGCCGCGCGCAGCACGAGGCGCTCCGGCGCGGCCTCGGCCAGCGCCGCGTCGGCCGTCTCCAGCAGACCGTCCCCCGCGATGACCCCGACCGCGCCCGAGTGGGCGAGCAGGTACGCGACCTCCGGCGGCCGCAGCATGAAGTTGACCGGTACCGACACCGCGCCCAGCCGGGCCAGCGCGAAGTACGCCACCACATAGCCGTGCGAGTTGCGCGCGAACAGCACCACCCGGTCGCCCTTGGCGACACCGCGCGCCGCCAGCGCGCCCGCCGTGCGGCTCACCAGGGCGTCCAGCTCCGCGTACGTCTGCCGCAGCGCGCCGAACACCAGGGCCGTCTTGCCGGGCAGCCGGGCGGCGCTGCGCGCCAGCAGATCGGCGATGCCGTGGCGCCGGGCGCGCACGATGTCCACGGGCAGGGAGGGGGATGCGGTCACCAGAAGTCTCCCGAATGGTCGGACGGGCCGGACGGTTCGTCACGCTGACATGGCACGGAGCGGCGTTCAAGACCGCGCGCGGCCCGGGCGATGCATCTGACCGGGTGGCACATCGGTCCGCTTGTGCGGGCCGCCTTGCCCAAAAGTGATCATTTACATGGAATGACCGGTCAGGGATCCGGGAGGTCCGGGGCATCCCGCGAGCCTGGAGGCTCCATGATCAGTCCAGCCGTCCGTGGCATCGTCGCCACCACCGCTCTGA